>JAMCRR010000093.1 GCA_023381565.1 Chloroflexota bacterium | reverse complement strand
CTAATTCTTATGGAAACCAAAATCGATATGCGCAGAATCGTGCTCTTTCTCAGCCTGGCCTTTGGCATCGCCTGGCTGACCGGCCTGGTCATCTATCTGACCGGGGGGCTGGCGAACAGCCCGCAGGTTGGGCCGGGGATTACCCTGGCTCTGATCTTGTTGGCCGTCCCTTACATGTGGGCGCCGGCCCTTGCCAATATCCTCACCCGCCTGCTGACCCGCGAGGGTTGGAAAGACGTGGGCCTGCGCCCGCGCTTCCGCCAGGGTTGGCCATACTGGCTGATGGGCTGGGTGCTGCCGGCGCTGATGACCGTGGCCGGCGCGGCCGCATTCTTCCTGCTGTTTCCGGGCTATTTCGACCCCACTCTGTCGCGGGTACAGCAGTCCACGCTCAGCTCGCCAGCCCTGGCCCAATTGTCACCCTGGGCAGTGGTGGGCCTCCAATTGCTGCTGGGAATAGCCATCTCCCCCATCGCCAACAGCCTGGCTACTTTTGGCGAGGAGTTCGGCTGGCGGGCTTACCTCTTGCCCAGGCTGCTGCCCCTGGGTTGGCGAAAGGCCATGCTCATTATGGGCGCGGTCTGGGGCGTGTGGCACTGGCCGGTAATTTTTATGGGCTACGAATACGGCTTCAATTACCCTGGGCATCCCTGGGTGGGGCCGTTGTTGTTCCTGTGGGTCACCTTCTGCTTTGGGACCTTCCTGGCCTGGTTGACGCTGCGCGCCGGCAGCGTCTGGCCGGCGGTGATCGGCCACGCGGCCATCAACGGAATCGCCGCTCTGGCCGTCCTGGGCACGATCGGTACGCCCAACCCGCTGCTGGGGCCGCTCCCGGTGGGGATCATCGGCTCGTTGGGATACGCCGTGGTCGCATTGGCGCTTTTCTTCTCGCCGGGTCAAAAGGTGATACGGCTGGTTGCTCAAAGCCATGAGAGCCAGACCAATTCGTTGAATATCGAAGGTTAAGAGAATGAAACAAAAACGGAATCTTACGTCCTCTATGCTAATCGCCTGCCTGATGGCAGCCCTGTTGACCCCCGTTTTTCTAAGCGGCTGCACCAACGCAAAGACGCTGGAGGGCAGCGACCGGGATGCGGTGTTGGCCTATTCGGAACCGATCGCGGATAACCTCTTCCAGGGGATGAATTCGGGCGACTACGCCACTTTCTCGCGCGATTTCAACGACCAGATGTTGAAGGGCATCCCGGAAGCGACTTTTACCAGCAGCTTCCTCCCCAATATCGTTGGGAAGCTGGGCAAGTACGTTTCGCGCCAGGTCGACAGCGTGACCGAGATCGGCAGCAACGTCCTGATCGTTTATACCGCCAAATTCGAGCAGGACGATAACGTCACCGTGCGCTTATCCCTGGAACAGGCCGACCCGCATCACGTCTCCGGCCTGTATTTCAGCTCGCCCACCTTAAGCCAGAAATAACTTGCCAGAGCGGAAGGCTTTGGTGTAATTGCGGCAAAAGTGGTCGCGGCCCAGCACCAGCTCGGTGGCGTACAACATGTTGATCAGGCCCTGGTCCAGGGGATCGATGATGGCTGCGTCCAGCCCGGCGGCCAGCGCCTGGGCCAGGAACGCCTGGTTGACCAGGCGGCGCACCGGCAGGCCAAAGGACACATTGCTCAAGCCGCAGCAGAAATGCACCCCTGTGTGATCCGCGTGGATAGAGCGCATGGTTTCCAGCGCGATCAAGGCTCCCTCGGTCCTGGTGCTCAGCGCCATCGCCAGCGGATCCACGTAAATGCGCTCGTCCGGCACCCCCGCCTGGCGGGTGCAGTCCAGGATGCGCCCGGCGATGGCCAAACGCCGCTCGACATCCGCCGGGATGCCCTGGTCGTCCAGCAACAGGGCGATCACCGGGCAGCCGCGCTCAGCGACCAGGGGTAACACCCCCTCCAGCCGCCGGGCCTCCCCGCTGATCGAATTGACCAGGGGCATGTACTTGACCCGTTCCAGTCCCACTTTGATCGCAGCGAGGTTAGCGCTGTCCAGGCACAGCGGAACCTCCACCACCGCTTGCACGCAGTCGATCAGCCAGGCCAGGTCTTCCGGCTCGCCGGCCGAGGCCGTTCCGGCGTTGACGTCCAGGTAATCCGCCCCGGCGGCAGCCTGGCGCTGCGCCAGGTCTTGAATGAAGGCAGCGTCGCGCGCCGCGATGGCCGCCGCAGTTTTCTTCAGGGTGCCGTTGATTTTTTCACCGATGATGAGCATGGTCGTTCTCTCTGGATGGAGAGGTCTCTGCTTCGGGCGAAGCAGAGACCTCCTGGTGATGTCTAGAATACTTTGTGGTGCGGATAATAGCCCTTGCCGGTGTCGATCATGGCTTTGACGTTTTCCGGTTTGGCGTCCACCGGGCAGTCACAACCGGTGCTGAGGATAAAGCCGCTCCCCTCCCCCACCACGTCGATCAGCTTTTTCACGTAAGCGGTCACTTCCTCGGGAGCGCCCAGCTTGAGCAGGCTGGCCGGGACGTCTCCCATCAGGCACATGTGGCCTTTGAGGACTTGCTTGGCCTTGAAGATATCCGTGGTGCCGTCCAGCTCCAGGATCACCTGGGCCCTGGGAAGCTCCAGGAAGCATTCGAGGTAGCGATCCCAATTCGAATCGAAATGCAACATGGGGGTGATGCCCGCTTCGAGCAACTGGTTGACCGCGCTTTTGATGTATTTCCAGAAAAACCGCTCGAAGTTGGGCGGCGAGAGGAACGGCGCGCGGGTAGCGCCCAGGAAGGCCACCCGGTTGCCCCATTGGGTGGCTTTCTTGAGATCTTGAAAGGTTCCGATAGACATGGGCACCGTCTCGGCCAGGATAGTGTCCAGAGTGGCTTCCAACACCTCCGGCCGGCGGTAGACGTCCCCAACGGTTTCCTTCAAAGAGCGGGTGAATGAGACGGCTTCGAAGGGAGGTTGTGGCCCCAGGCCGGCAAATACGGAAATACCCTTCGCCTCCCACACCTGAGTATCTTTCACGCCCTGCGCCGCCATTTCGATAAGGCGGGGGATGAACCGGTCGGGCGGGCAGGGCGCACCGACGCGCGGATACGCGTAGGCCAGGTAGGCGTTCCAGCCATTCTTTTGGATGAAGTCGTGGTCTTCGACCTTCATGATCTCTTTTTCGTCCAACTGCCACAGGTCATCCTCGTCCAGCTCGTATCCGGGCAGCTTCGAAGCCATAGCGAAGATGCCCCAACCCACATCGGTAACCAACCCACCGGGGAAGAAAGTTGCGTCCCACCCGCCAAGATCTTCAAAGGTCTTGATCATCACATCGCGAGCCAGGTCAAGATCCTTGACAACGTGGGCTAATTTGACGCCTTGAAGGCGCGGCGAGACAATGTCCATCAAGGGGATGATGGGCGCGCGGTCCACCGGTTGGAGGGTAATCGCGGCATCGATTCGTTCACGCGGATTCATTTCGTCCATTTTAGTACCTTCCTTATAACCACTGGTTGGCCAGACTGACGGCCGCCTGAGCGTCGCTCCCCAGCGCGTCCGCCCCCACGTACTCGCGCACTTTCTCCGTCAGCGACCCGCCCCCCACCATCACCTTCACTTGCGAGCGCAAGCCCGCCGCTTCCAGGGCCGCCACCGTTTCCTTCATCGAGTCGAACGAGAGTGTGATCAGCCCCGACAGCCCCACCACTTTAGCTCCACTCTCCTTCACCGCCTGGACGAACGCCTCCACCGGCACGTCCACCCCCAGGTCGATCACCTCAAACCCCCCAGCCTTGAGCATGCCCACCACCAGGTCCTTGCCGATGTCGTGGATGTCGCCCTTGACCGTGCCCACTACCACCTTGCCCTTGGTAGCGCCGTCGCCGACGGCAAAGTGGGGCGCCAACAGAGCATTGGCTTGCTTGAACAGCTCCCCGGCCATGATCAGCTCCGAGACGTAATACTCGCCGGCTTCGTAACGCTTACCGACCTGGGCCATCCCGTCTCGGCAGGCGGTCAGGATGGCTTGCGGATCGGCTCCGGCGGCCAGGCGCTCCTGCACCAGATCGACCACCTGGGCTTCTTCCAACTCCGAGATTGCGGTTATCAATGCGTCACTCATGTTTATCCTCCGGATGAAAATGACTGGGATGCAAATGTCGGCCAGTTGGCGGTTGTGGCCCTGAATCCGTCGCCTCGATCTTCACCTCCCCTTTCCACCTTTCTGCCAGGTGGATGGCCGTCTCACACGTCAAGCGTTCGATCAGGTCGTATTCCAATCCGTACACGATCACATTAAGGGAGAGCGTCAGCTCCGTACAGCCGGGTGGCACATTCCCCTTTACTTGCGCTGGCAAATCTGAGCCGACGACGCTGGCCTGAGCGTAGCCATTGTGGAGGAAGAGCGCCAGGGCTTTGATGTGCCCGATGATATAGGGCTGCTTCTCGGCGCAGCGCCGGGCCAGCGTTTCCAAATATTCTGCCAGGAATCCCTCCCAACGGCCGTCGGCGTCCGGCAACCGCCAGCGTTGGGAAACCGCATAAGGCTCCAGGATCAGCTCAGCCATGGCAGCATCGCGTAGGCCAGCTCTGGGGTCAATTCTTGCGAATCAGAATCGAACAGGAGAGCCTGGGGATTGATTTCTTGAGCAATTTGGCGGGCAAAGACAATCTCATCTGGGGAAGCCAGATCGCACTTGGAGACCAGGATCAGGTCCGCCTGCTGGATGTGGGCGGTGATCAGCGGGGTCATCACTTCGTATAATAATTGCAGGCGTAAGGCATCCAGGATAGAGAGCGTGCGCACGCTTTCCAGGGGCGCGCCCCGGTAATAGGGCAGGGCTTTGAGCACGCCAGAAGGATCGGCGGCGCCGGAAGGCTCGACGAGCACCAGGTTTGGGTGGTAATCCGCGTCCAATTGTTGCAGGGTGGTCACCAGATCCCCGCTGAGGGTGCAGCAGATGCAGCCGCCCAACAGTTCCCACACGTTGAGGTCGAGCTGGCGCATGAGCTGGTTGTCGATACCGATCTCGCCGATCTCGTTGAGCAGGATGGCAACGCGCTGCCAGCGCGCGGTAGCAGCTTTGGCCAGCCGGGTCGCCAAGGTGGTCTTGCCAGAGCCCAAAAACCCGGTAATCAAGAGCAGATGCACGACGTATTCCTCCCCAGGATCAATGAGGCTTGCGCTCTTTTGTTATGCTACCACTATTGGGAATTACCACAGGAAAGATACAAAGTACCATAGGGAAGTATACGGCAAGAATAGGGTTTTGTCAAGCTTCACTGTGCAACTTTGTTGCATTTTAAGGAGGGGTTTGTTACAATATTTCTAACATCCAGACATGAGCACTCTCACTTCGCCCAAAGGCGGGAGCCCCGCCCCCTTTCCTATGGAGATCCAACGGGATTCGGACCAGCCCGTTTATACCCAGTTGGCCGATATTTTGCGCCAGCAGATCCTGGCCGGCATCTTCCAGCCCGGGCAAAAGCTCCCCTCCGAAGCCATGCTGGTGGATACCTACAACGTCAGCCCCATGACGGTGCGGCGGGCGATCAATTTGCTGGCTGCGCAAGGCATCATCTCTACTGCCCACGGGCGGGGGACTTTCGTAAAGGAAGTGCAGTTATCGAATGCAGCTTTTTACCTGCAAGATTTAAAAGAGCTTTTCAATAGTGAGGGCACCACTGTCGTCAAGCTCATCGAAGCGCGTTTTCTCCCGGCAGACGAGCGCGTTTCGCGCAAACTACAGATAAAACCCGGCGTTCGGGCCATCTACATCCGGCGCCTGCTGACGGTGGAAGATCAGCCTGCTTTCTACCATCGCGGTTATCTGATCTACGATCCAACTCGCCCGGTGGTCGAATCGGAGTTTCAAGTCACGGACTTGAAAGGGCTGTTCCGCGGCTCGGGCAACCCTTTGATCAAGAGCGGTGAGCTGTCTCTGGAAGCCACGGTGCTCAACGAAGAGGAAGCGGGGATCTTGCAAGTGCCTTTACACACTCCCGGGATGGTGCTGGAACACACCTTCTACGATTTCAGGGACAAACCGGTCAGTTGGGGTTGGTTCGTTTGCACCAATCAGCATTTGCGTTTATATACCCGGGTAGGATTCGAACAAACTTATGGAACGCGAGATGAACGTATCCGATAAACGCCGGCTCCTGATCCAGGGCCTGGTCGATTTGGAAGAAGCTTCCGTGCTCGATCAGGTGCAGCAATGGCTGGCCGCCGGGGGGGACCCCTTGCAGATCCTGGAAGATGCCCAGGAGGGCATGCGTTTGGTGGGGATGCAGTACGAAGCCGGAAAATATTATCTGGCCGGACTGATGATGGCGGGGGAAATCTTCCGCGAGATCATGGAGCTGGTCGAGCCCATCCTGGTGCAACGCCTGAGCGGGAACGAGAGCGGGCACATCCTGTTGGGCACCGTGCAAGGCGACATTCACGATATCGGCAAGAACATCTTCAGCACCGTGCTGCGCTGCCACGGCTTTACCGTAACCGATCTTGGCGTAAACGTCCCCCCCCAAGCAATTC
>JAMCRR010000057.1 GCA_023381565.1 Chloroflexota bacterium | reverse complement strand
CTGCCCTGAATGCGGGCACGATCTGGTGATCCGCTATGGAAGGTACGGCAAATTTATCAGCTGCAGTAACTTCCCAGAATGCCGGCACACCGAAGCCTGGCTGGAAAAAATCGGGGTTGCCTGCCCACAAGACGGCGGAGACCTTGTTGAACGGAAAACGCGCAAGGGGCGTGTTTTCTATGCATGCGCCAATTACCCGACCTGCCAGTTCACCTCCTGGAAGCGCCCACTGCGGGTTGCCTGCCCGAAATGCGGTGGGTTGTTGGTGGCGACCAATAAACGCGAAGCCCAGTGCCTTTCCTGCCAGGAGACTTATCTGCAGGAGCAGGTACTTGGAGAAATTACCACGGAAACGGCATAAATCTTGCAACTAACCGGCGTGATACAATTTTTTCCCTGTTAACCTGGATTATTCAAATTCTCGCTCACACCGGGCAATAGCGTACAGCGTAACATAACAATAACCGCAGGAGCAGAAATATGGAAACGATCCGTGAGCAGTTAAATAAACCGCTCGTTACCGCTGGAATTGGCCTGGTCGTCGGGCTGATCCTGGGACTGACCGTCCTGGGGTGGGGGTTATTCCCGGTGAGATGGGTAGATGCGTCTCCTGCCTTGCTGCGCCCTGACCTGCAGCAAGATTATCTGCGCATGGTCATCGATTCCTACACTAAAAACCAGGATAAAGCACTGGCACAGGCGCGTTGGAACGAGCTAGGGCCGAATGCCCCCGAGATCATGACCGCCATCCAAGAAAACCCACAAGGGTTGTCCATGGCGGATATTTCTGCGTTCACTGCCGTGGTCCAGGGTGAGGCTGCCATCTCGGAGGTACAGCCTACGGCGACCCCAACCGGCGGAGGGGGAGGATTGAAATCGTCCCTCCCGTTGATTTTGGGGTTATTGTTTGTGCTTACCCTGGTGGTTGGCGCAGCGCTGGTGTATATGTTTGTGCTGCGCAACCGCATTCCCACCCCTTCCGTCTCGGAACCCCCGGCTATCCCCTCGGAAGGGAAGAAATTCGAGCCGGCAGTGGTCTCACAACAAGCTCAGGATCCACCAGTAGCTCAGTTCATGACCACTTACATGAGCGGGGATGACCTGTATGATGATTCTTTTAGCATCGATTCGCCATCCGGCGAGTTCTTAGGCGAGTGTGGGGTGGGCATCTCGGATACCATCGGAGTGGGTGACCCGAAAAAGGTGACGGCGTTTGAGGTCTGGCTTTTCGACAAGAACGACATCCAAACGGTTACCAAAGTATTGATGAGCTCACACGCTTTCGATGATCCGACCATCCGGCAGAGGCTCGAATCGAAAGGCGAGCCTATGCTCACCGAGCCGGGCAAGAAAATCCTGCTGGAGACGGCAACCCTTCAGCTCGAAGCCCGGATTGTGGATATGAACTACGGGCAGGGGGCCATGCCAACCAGCAGCTTCTTTGAGAGACTGACCCTCGAGCTGGCCGTCTGGCCTAAGGTCACCCAACCCGCCTGACCGTCGCGTTTAATTAAATCAATAACCCCGCAGGTTCGCTGCGGGGTTATTTTATCGGTCCGATAGGAAATTGATGGGTTTCAGTCACTCAATTTTTAAAATCTTGAGATGCACTTCTCCGCCGGGAGTTACGACGACGATCGTTTCGCCGACGTGATGCCCGATCAGCGCTCGGCCGATGGGTGATTCGTGAGATATCTTCCCATTGCGTGGATTAGCTTCCTTCGACCCAACCAGGTGATAGGTTTCCTCCGGGAAATCGTCTTCCTGGATGGTGACGTGCGCTCCTACGCTGATTTCGTCGCTGGTAACGGCATTCTCTTCGATAATAATCGCATTACGAAGCACAGTTTCAAGCTCTAGGATGCGCCCTTCCAGGAAACCTTGCTCTTCTTTTGCGGAAATATAATCGGCATTCTCAGATAGGTCTCCTTGCTGGATAGCTGCACGCAGGCGCTGCGCCAGTTGGTCGCGCGCAGGGCCTTTCAGGTAATCAAGTTCCTCGCGCAGCCGGGCAGCTCCCTCGGCAGTCAGATAAGATCCTTCATTCATAAAACAGCTCCATCAGTCGATATACTCCATTTGTATTAGCAGTACTCTTATCATGGTAGCATCGCAACGCATCGTGGTGGATCCTCTCCATGATTTTCTGAATGGTACTATCTTATCACTACTATATTGCTTACTTACAACTTAAAGGTTATTAAGGCAAAGTTCCTGGATCGAAGAGCTTTTCATGTTCTTCTATGGCATACCGGTCCGTCATTCCAGCGATGTAATCGCAGATCGTGCGATCGAGGCCGTATGCCTGCACATTTGCCTGGACGTGCTTCGGTAGCATGCTGGGTTCAGCTCGATAAGCCTGGAACAGGTTGGTGACGATACGTTCTGCTTTTACAGCCATGCGGACTACGTGGTAGTGACGGTAAAGGTTGTTGTAGAGGAAATCCTTCAACTCGCGGTTCCAGCGGTGCATATCTTCGCTGAAGCCGACCACGTTGTAGGGCAGGCGTTGAAGTTTCTCCGGGGAGCGGACGCCGCTTTCACGGATGCGCTGGTCGGTAGATGTCACCAGGTCGTTGACCTCCAGGCCGATCAGGCGCCGGATAATGCGGTGGCGGGCAAGGTCATCCAGATCAGGCAAGTGCCATCCCACGCTTTTGATGACGATCTCCCACAGGGAAATGCCCTCCAGCATCGCCGCAGTAATCATTCCCGAACGCAATCCATCATCCAGGTCGTGAGCGGTGTAAGCCAGCTCGTCGGCGGCATTGGTGATCTGCGCTTCGAGGTGCCCACGCAGCTCAGGGTTGAAACCAGCTGCATCGGCCTGGTCGTACTCCGTCTCATGCTTGACAATCCCCTCCAGAACTTCCCAACTCAGGTTCAGGCCGGGAAAGTCGGGGAAACGGTTTTCGAGGGAGGTGATAATGCGGAAAGACTGTTTATTATGGTTGAAACCGTCGCTGTCTTTCATCAGGCGGGCCAAAATTGCCTCCCCAGAATGCCCGAACGGAGGATGCCCCAGGTCGTGTCCCAGGCAGATCGCTTCGACCAGGTCCTCGTTTGCGCCCAAGGCCCGCGCCACCGTCCTCCCGATTTGGGTGACCTCCAGGGTATGGGTCAGCCGTGTGCGGTAATAATCCCCCTCATAGTTGATGAATACCTGGGTCTTATACTCCAATCGACGGAAAGCAGTGGTGTGCAGGATGCGGTCGCGATCGCGCTGAAACGCGGTACGGTACTCGGGCTCATCCTCAGGATACTTTCTTCCTTTGGAATCTTTGCTGCGAATCCCATAAGGAGCCAGGGATCGGTCTTCAATCTCTTCGAGCTGTGCTCGATTCGAAATCATAACATCTCTCCCCAATCCTGGTTATGAATGACTGTTCCCGGGGAAGCGCCCAGCAGCGCATCTCGCACCAACCCGGGCTCTTCTCCTGAAAAGATGACAACTTCCAGGTCGGGGATCGTCCGCACAAGGGCAAGCATTCTATGCACTTTCTCCGACATACCGCCGGTAACATCGATCGCCTCTGCGCCTCTCAGGGAGGCTAACGCCGGCTCCAGGTAATCTGGTTTGATCTCCGGAATGGGCTGAGTTCGGTCGGGATAATCTCCCCAGACATATTTTTCAATTCCAGCCAGCAGGATACGCTGCGGGTTCAGGCGGCGCGCCAGGTAAGTAAATACATCTTCGGTGGACACGACCGTTCCCCCTCGCTTGAGATCGAAGACGACATCTCCTTGTACGACTGGCAGCAGATGCGCTGCCAGGGCAGCCCGCAGGGGTGATAGATCCCACTCCACCGGCAGGCCGTCCTCGGCCATCATGCCGGCAGAGGGTGGGAAGGCCATCACCGGCAAACCGCTGCTCAGCAGGGTTTGGATGACAATCTGGTTCAGCTCACGGGCTTGCGCCCATACCTCGGCAAACCCAGCCCACTGGGTGGGTGTCTGGACGCCGTGGACTGTGCCATGCCTGTCGGCGGCAGTATGCCCGTAGGATCCCGACCCATGGCCTAGGATCAAGCGCTGGTGTGGATTTTGTTCCCAGACAAGCGCGATTTCGGACGCCAGGCGCCGCAGCACCTCCGGACGATAGGTGCTGGGATGGGTTTTATCAGTTATTAATGAGCCGCCAAGTTTGAGAAATATCAGAGGTGTCTTCTCCAAAAATGAACTAAATGTAGATTATATCAATCGATTATACCAAGATTCTTGGGATTAGTCTGGTTCATGCTTCTCGACGGAATGTACCACACTGACGATCGTGCGCACTGCGCCGGCCATTTGTAGCGCTGCCTCGACCTGGGCTGATTTTTCCGCAGGCGCCAGAGCGATCATATTCCCGCCTATGCCTGCCCCAGATAGCTTTGCCCCCTGAGCACCCCCCTGGCGCGCAGCCTGTATCAATCGATCCAACTCGGGAGAAGAAACCCCGAGTTGCTCTAATTTCGCCTGGTTCTCGTCCATCAGGGCGCCTAGCTCTTCAAGCTGGCCTTCTTCGATCGTGGGGCGCGCTCGGTTAGCGAGCTTACCGATCTCGGAAAATAGTGCTTCGTAGCGTTCTCGCTCGGCCAGCCAGCGATCTCTCACATCTGTTACGGCGGCAACTGTTGGGCTCGGCACGCCGGTATCACCAATGATCAGGGTGAACGGGCGAGCAACTCTCATCGGGCAGGGTGGTTGGCCCCGCACGAAATACACCGGCTGGGCGTAGGTGACCACGGTGTTGTCGATGCCGGATGGGTTGCCGTGGTAGGTTTTTTCGACCTCGAAAGCTGCCGCGCAAACCTGGCTGTCGTTAAGGGGTTTCCCCAGGAAGCTGGATAGTGCCCGGATGAGGGCGACCGAAACGGCCGCGCCTGAGCCGAGACCTGCGGCAACCGGGATGGTCGAGGTGATGCGCAAGATTACGGCAGGGGATCGTTCGACGCCCATGGTAGCCAGAGTCTGGTGGACGGCGAGTGCCAGGGGATGGTTACCCGGCAGCTTCTCCAGGTCGGCGTGCAGCCCGATATCGGGGGCATCGAGAGTGATTTCACCCTTCGGACCACTCAGGTTGGGCAAAGCCACTACTTTGGCTTGCACCTGAAGAACAGGTACTGCAATTGCTGGATACCCGTAAACTACTGCGTGTTCCCCAAATAGGATGGCCTTCCCTGGGGCAGTGGCATAAATTGCTGGCATGTCAATCCGGGAAATGAAAAATGTAGAAGATGAGAAAGACCGTCAGGCCCCACAAAAGAATGGAAATCTGCAGAGGCCGGTCTGAAAGCAGCATATCCTCTGGGGCTCCACCGCCCTTTTTGATTTGCACCAGGTAAAGATAGCGGAAGATTCCATACAAGGCAAATGGGATGGTCAGCATCATGACGTGGTTTGTGGGCAGGTTGGGAGCGGTGAATGTATACAGGCTGTAAGCGATGATCGTTGTGCTGGATACGATGGTAAGGAATTGGTCGAGCAAGGGAATGGTATAGCCATCCAGGACGCGGCGGTGAGAGGTGGCTCCATCGGCCAACAGGGCAAGCTCGGCGCGGCGCTTGCCAAAACCGAGATATAGGGCGAGCAAGGTGGTCACGACATATAACCAGGGAGAAAACCTGGCAACGGTAATCACCAATACACCGCCTGCAACGCGCAAGACAAACCCGGCTGCCAGGCTGAGCACATCCAGGATGGGGATGTGCTTGATCCAGAATGAATAGAGCAGGTTCAGGATGAAGTAACCGGCGCAGATGGCGGCGAAACCCGGTGAAAGCCAATACGCAATTGGAAAAGTAACCACCAGGAAGATTGCAGCCGCGGCCACAGCCACCGGCACTGGCAAGGTGCCCGACGCCAGCGGGCGGTTTCGTTTCTGGGGATGAGCCCGGTCGGCATCGATATCGACCAGGTCATTGATGATATAAACCGTGCTGGAGAGCAGGCAGAATAGAACCAGCCCCGCGAGAGACCTGAGAAGAGGCGTGGGGTGGCTGATGCTCAATTGTTGATCAAAGACCACACCCGCAAGGACTACACTATTCTTTATCCATTGGCGCGGGCGCATCGTTTTGAGCAGGGCGCGTAATACTTTCAATGATGTAGCTCCCCGGGCAGCCAGGATGGTTAAAGGCGTTGTCACGTCTATTATTATAATAGATTCGGATAAATTTCAGGTAGAATAAACACGATGCCAGAAAAAGTAAGGTTAGATGTCCTGCTGACCGAGCTAGGCCTCGCACAGAGCCGGGCGCAGGCGCAGCGTTTAGTCATGGCAGGGCAGGTGCGGGTAGATGGGCAGCCAGAGCTCACCCCAGCCAGGCGGGTTAACCGGCTAGCCGCCGTGGAGCTTGAGAGCCGCCCGCGTTTCGTCTCACGCGGTGGAGAAAAATTGGAAGCAGCCCTGAATCAGTTCCACTGCGTTGTCGAGGGTCGAACCTGCGCAGACGTGGGCGCATCGACCGGCGGCTTCACGGACTGCTTGCTCCAGGCCGGAGCGCGCCGCGTTTATGCCATCGACGTGGGGTATGGCGTCCTGGATTGGAAACTGCGCAACGACCCGCGCGTCGTGTGCATGGAGCGCACGAATGCCCGCCACCTGCACGGGATACCCGAGCCGGTGTCTTTTATCACCATCGACGCCTCTTTTATCTCACTGAAGCTCTTGCTTCCGGTGGTTCAGGGCTGGTTGGATCCAGCCGGAGGAGAGGCGGTGGTTTTGATCAAGCCGCAGTTCGAAGCCGGGCGCGAGGAAGTAAACCATGGGGAGGGGGTCATCCGGAACCCGGAAGTCCACCGGCGGGTGGTGACTGAGATCACAGAATATGCCCGGCAAACCGGATGGGGAGTCCTGGGAATCATGCGCTCCCCGCTGCGCGGCCCGAAAGGCAACATTGAGTTCCTGGCTCACCTGGCTTACCCGGGGCTGACGGATCCCCGGTTGGCCGAGCGGATCGAGGTCCTATTTGCCGCCGGCGACAAAATGGATACGGTGGGGTAAATATAGGGTATACTTCAGCTCGCTGATGAGCGATTCGATCCGAAATTTTTGTATTATTGCGCATGTTGACCACGGGAAATCGACCCTGGCCGACCGAATGCTCCAGATGACCGGCACGATCTCTGACCGGGAAATGACCGAGCAGGTGCTTGATACGATGGACCTGGAGCGCGAAAAGGGGGTTACGATCAAAGCCTCAGCCGTCAGGATGAGCTATACGGCCAAGAATGGGCGTGTTTACGAGCTCAACCTGATCGATACACCCGGGCATGTAGATTTCAATTATGAAGTAAGCCGCGCTTTGCTGGCTTGTGAGGGCGCACTCCTGGTGGTGGATGCCACCCAGGGCATTGAAGCCCAGACTCTGGCAAATCTCTATATGGCTTTGGATGCCGACCTGGTCATTGTCCCGGTCATCAATAAGATCGATCTGATTTCTGCCCGCCCAGATGAGGTGGCGCAGGATATCAGCAGTTTGCTGGGAACCTCACCCGAGAAGATCATCCGAATCTCAGCTAAAGATGGCACCAATGTCGATCAGGTGTTGGAATCGATCGTCTGTGATGTGCCTCCTCCAATTGGAGAGGATGATGCTCCTCTGCAGGCGTTGATCTTTGATTCGCACTACGACGCCTATAAAGGCGTGGTGGCTTACCTGCGCGTCTTCGCGGGGTCCATCCATTTATCCGATACACTGCGGTTGATGGCTGCCGGCGTGGATCTCAAACCTGTCGAGATCGGCGTCTTTGCCCCAGATATGCACCCGATGGAGATCTTAACTGCAGGAGACGTAGGCTACGTCGCCACCGGCCTGAAGACCGTCTCGGAATGCCGGGTGGGCGATACCTTCACCCACGCTGCCCAACCTGCTGAAGCTCCGCTCCCCGGCTACCGCAAGGTTAAGCCGATGGTATTTGCGGGAGTTTATCCGGTCGAAGGAGAAGATTACGGGAACCTCAAAGATGCCCTGGAAAAGCTCCAGCTGAATGATGCTTCACTGGTTTACTCTCCCGAAACCTCCCAGGCGCTGAACTTCGGCTTCCGCTGCGGCTTTCTCGGTTTGTTCCACATGGAGATCATTCAAGAGAGGCTGGAGCGAGAGTACGACCTGGACATCGTGGTCACTGCTCCGTCGGTCGAATATGAGGTGCTCGTACGCAGCGGAGAGACGCTGCAAATATCTTCACCGGCCAAGCTGCCGGATGAGGCGGAAATCCTAGAGGTGCGCGAGCCATGGATGAAGATTCAGATCATCAGCCCAACCGAGTATTACGGCACGATCATGGATCTGGCCACCCGGCGGCGGGGCATTTTCCGGGAGCAGGATTTCCCAGCTCCTAACCGCGTCCAGCTTTCATTCGATATCCCGCTTTCAGAGATCATCGTGGACTTTTTCGATGAGCTGAAATCTCGTACGCGCGGATATGCCTCAATGGATTATCAGTTTGCCGAATACCGTAGGGACGACCTGGTGAAGCTTGAAGTTCTGGTGAACGGCGAATCGGTGGACGCGCTGGCTGCTATCGTGCATCGGCAAGACGCATATCATAAAGGGCAGGCGCTGGTCACCAAATTAAAAAGCATTATCCCCAGGCAGCTCTTCGATGTACCCATCCAGGCTTCGGCAGCCGGCAGAGTAATTTCGCGGGCAACTGTCAAAGCTGTGCGCAAAGACGTGCTGGCGAAATGCTATGGCGGCGATATTACCCGGAAGAAGAAACTGCTCGAAAAGCAAAAACGCGGCAAGAAACGCATGAAAATGGTAGGCAGCGTTGAGATCCCCCAGGAGGCGTTCATGGCCATCCTGCGACTTGAAGAGGAATGAACCGGCCCAGCCGGGGTTAACCGATCTTATGCACATCCTGATTGCTCTTACGTATTATCGCCCGCATTACTCCGGGCTGACCATCTATTCCGAACGACTGGCGAAAGCGCTGGCAGGGCGCAAACACCACGTGACTGTGCTGACCTCACGTTTTGATCCGCAGCTTCCTGCCCGCGAGCTGCGAGATGGTGTCGAGATCATCCGCCCGTGGGTGTTGATGCGCGTCAGCAAGGGTGTGCTGATGCCCACCATGCCTCTGGAAGCGTGGAAATACATCCGCCGCGCAGATGTGGTGAATTTGCACGTTCCGCAGCTAGATGCCGCCCCAATTGCATTGATCAGCCGCGGGCTGGGAAAACACGTGGTAATGACCTACCACTGCGACCTGCGCCTGCCTAAGGGAGCGATCCATGCCGTTGCCAACCAGGTATCTCACCTGGCGAACCATATAACGGCGCGCTCCGCTGAGGTAATCGTGACCAACACGCGCGATTATGCCGAAAATTCTTATTTCTTGCGGAATTATCTGGATAAAGTCCACGTAATCCCGCCTCCGGTGACCCTCCCTAAAGTGACGGAGGCAGATCTCGAGGTTTTTCGCCGGAAGTTTAATATCCATCCTGGGGAGAAAATTATTGGCATGGTCGCCCGGTTGGCTGCCGAAAAGGGGGTGGAGTACCTGATTGAGGCGATCCCGGCTGTGATTAAAGAAAATCCCCAGGCCAGGGTCTTGTTCGTCGGGCAATACCAAAACGTGCTTGGAGAAGAGCAGTACGCTCAGATGCTGGCTCCGAAGATCAAGAACCTGGGTGCGCATTGGAGCTTTCTGGGTGTGGTGACTCCGGTTGAGCTGGCAGCCTTTTACCAGGTATGCGACGTGACGGTATTGCCGAGCACGAACGGCACCGAATCTTTTGGGATGGTACAGGTCGAAGCAATGAGCCGGGGAACTCCGGTAGTGGCTTCCGATATACCCGGCGTGCGCCAGCCGGTACTGCTCACGGGGATGGGAAAACTGGTCCCGCCCCGCAGCCCAGATGCTCTGGCGTACGCTTTGAACGCGGTATTGTGCGAGCGCGACCGGTACCGTGGGAACGGTGCGGAAGTCACCCAGCGCTTCTCTCCCGAGAACATTGCCATTGAATACGAACAGCTTTTTCTGGATCTGATTGGTAAGCGATGACCACGGCAGGCCCCGATGAGATCTTGTGGAGGCATCTCCGCGATTTGCCATATTTCCGGGCGATGCTCCGGGCGGTTGAAGACAGCTTCTACCAGGGGATCGACCTGCCGGAGCCGATCCTGGACCTTGGGTGTGGGGATGGGCATTTTGCTTCGGTAGCTTTCCAATTCCCCATTGACGTTGGTCTCGATCCATGGAGCGAGCCGTTGAAAGAAGCCCGCCGCAGGGATATCTACAAACTGCTGGTGCGTTCCGAGGGCGCTCGCATCCCCTTTCCGGAGGGCTGGTTCAGCAGTGCTTTCAGCAACTCGGTCTTGGAGCACATTCCAGGGGTGGAGGCCGTGCTTTGCGACCTGGGCCGCGTGGTCCGGCCGGGTGGCAAACTCGTATTCTGCGTGCCGAACCATCGATTCACAGAGAGTCTTTGGGGGTCAGGCGTGGCGCGCAAGGCTGGTTGGGAGAAAGGAGCGCAGGCTTACGAACGCTGGTTTAACCGGATCGCGCGCCACGTGCATCTGGATTCCCCGGAAGTATGGGAGCAGCGCTTGAAGCAGGCGGGTTTCTGCATCGAGAAGACCTGGGATTACTTTCCTCCCGAGGCACTGCACGTTCTGGAGACAGGGCATTACTTTGGCTTGCCTTCTTTGGTCGCCAAGAAGCTGACAGGGCAGTGGGTCCTCCTTAAGAACAAGCCCAATCTTTGGCTTCCTTACCGGTTAACGCGCAGGTTTATGGATCAGCCTCTTTCAGATCAAGGCGTCTGCTCATTCTATATCGCCCGGCGAGTGTGAGATTTCATGCGTAAATATACCTACTATTTCGTCTCCATCATCGAGCTGTTGACGGGCATCCGTGAATGGTGGTCGGTGCTCCTGCTTTTTCTGGGAGTTTCGCAGCTTCAGGTGCAAGCCATCACCCTGCGCGGGGGCGGTTTGAAGCTCAATGTGCGGGGCAAGATGGATGTGTGGAGCGTAAAAGAAGCTTTCATCGATCGACTATATGAGAAGCACGGCACGGTTTTGCAGGATGGGTGGACTATCCTGGACATCGGCGCGGGCATCGGCGAGTTTACCTTGTGTGCCGCTCACGGCTATCCGCGCAGCATGGTTTATGCATTCGAACCGTTTACGGAATCTCACACCTTGTTATGCCAGAATATCGAGCAAAATCAGGCTACGAATGTACGCGTCTCCACCGAGGCGGTTTGGAGCTATACAGGAACCCTGGCTCTGGATCTATCTAATGTAGAACCGCTGCAGTTGCAAACCCTCTCGCCAGAGCAAGTCCTGCCCTCGAACGGGCACCGTAACGTGGCGTGCATATCCCTCGCCGATGTACTTTCCCACCTGGACGGGAAGCAGGTTGATCTAATGAAATTGGATTGCGAAGGAGCCGAATACCCCATTTTGTTAAATGCCGAGGATGGCACCCTGGAGCGCATCCGGCGGATTGTAATGGAATATCATGATAATGTATCGCAGCATACGCACCGCGACCTGGTCGATTTTCTGACCGGCAAGGGATACCGCGTTCGCACCAGCCAGAACCCAGTTCATGCCTATCTGGGATATTTGTACGCCAGCCGGGAATGAACTTCATTTAAACCTAGTAAACCGCTTGCATACCTAACAGGCTTATATTATGATAGGCCTGTTTGCGTGTTGGTTATAGACTCAACAGCACCCAGAAAAGAAATTTACGCGCTCTGCGCACAGGCTTCGTATAGTCGAATGGATGAACCCACCGTTTTAGACTATGTTAAAGAAAAATTGACTTTTTGGCGCTCCGGCAAGCTAAGCTTTCCCGATACCGAAAGTGCAGCTGTGTCTCCCGCTCTGGAGGCGTCTGAAGCCGCACTGCCTGAATTCCTGAGCCTGCCGGCTGCTGCTGCCGCGCGTGAAATCAATTTTCCATGGCATTCTTCGCTGGCGCTGGTTGCAGCATTGATCGCCCAGCTCTCTCTGGAGCCATCCTGGCGCAGCCTCTCTGTTGGGATTACCTTTTACCTGATTGCCGCCGGCCTGGTCGTTTGGGGTGCTCTGGAGGGGGAGTGGGCAATCCCTCCACTTCGCGAAGACGAACGGTTGTCTGCCTGGCCTGCAGTCCGGCCGGAAAGCTGGCTGATCGGAGCGCTGCTGGCAGGGTTGACTTATCTGGTTTTTGCCGGCGGCAAGTTCAACCTCTTCAATCTCATTATTTGGGGATTGACCCTGGGATATTTCCTGCGCATCCTCTGGGTGCCGGCAGTCTCCGGCGGCTCCTGGATCCGCCGCCTGTGGGGCAAAATATCCCGGTCCCAATGGGAAATCCACTTCTCGCGCTGGACCTTGCTGGTGGCCATGGTGATTGCCCTGGTGGTCTTTTTCCGCACCTACCAGCTCGTGCAGGTGCCTCCAGAGATGGTCAGTGACCACGCCGAAAAGCTCCTCGACGTTTCGGATGTTTTAAACGGCCAGACCTCGGTCTTTTTCCCACGCAACACCGGACGCGAAGCCATCCAGTTTTACCTCACTGCCGGAATTATTTTGCTGTTCCACACCGGGCTGACCTTCCTCAGTTTGAAAATAGGCACTGTATTAGGCGGGCTGCTCACCCTACCCTATATTTACTTGCTCGGCAAGGAAATCGGCAACAAACGGGTTGGATTGATTGCGGTGCTTTTCGCGGGAATCGCCTATTGGCCGAATATTTTCTCCAGAATTGGCCTGCGCTTTACGCTGTATCCGCTGTTTGTTGCCCCCACGCTGTATTATTTAATCCGCGGTCTGCGCACTGCCAGGCGCAATGATTTCATCCTGGCAGGGATTGCCCTGGGGCTCGGTTTGCAAGGGTATACCTCCTTTCGCATCACCCCCTTTGTGGTCGTTGCCGGGGTGGCGCTCTATCTGCTCCATCGCCAATCGAGAGGCGCTCGCCTGCAGGCAATTTACGGCCTGGGCATTATAGCCTTGGTTTCTTTCGTCGTATTCCTGCCTCTCTTCCGCTACGCAATCGACAACCCTCAATTATTTGCATTCCGCGCCTTCAGCCGGCTGGGAAGTGTGGAACGCCCGTTGCCGGGTCCGGCCGGGTTGATCTTCCTGCAAAACTTGTGGAATGCGGTAACCATGTTCTTCTGGTCTGATGGGGAGATCTGGGTCCATTCGGTGACTTTCCGTCCCGCGCTGGATGTAGTCTCGGCGGCGCTTTTCTTCCTGGGCATCGCCCTGGTCGTCATTCGCTATTTGCGTCAGCGCAATTGGACCGATCCTTTCCTGCTCTTGTCCATCCCATTATTGATGATGCCGTCGATCCTCTCGCTGGCGTTCCCGGCTGAAAACCCCTCATTGAACCGCACGGCAGGCGCGATTGTGCCGGTTTTCCTGCTCGTGGGGATCGGTCTGGACGCCCTTCTGAGCGGGATCAAAGAGCGGCTACCCAGGGATGCCGGGATGGGTCTGGTATCGGGGGTGATCCTGGTCCTGGTCGCCTGGTCAGCCAGCCAGAATTACGACCTGGTTTTCAATCAGTATGAGCGGGTTTACCAGCAGTCCAGCTGGAATACAACTGAAATCGGGCAGGTGATTCGGGGCTTTGCCGGTTCCGTGGGCACCGCGGATTCCGCCTGGGTAGTCGGCTTCCCATATTGGGTGGATACGCGCCTGGTGGGGATCAACGCCGGCTATCCGACCAAAGATTATGCCATCTGGCCGGACCAAATCTCCGCCACCCGGCAAATCGCAGGCGCCAAGCTTTTCATCCTCAACCCGCAAGATACCCAGGGATTGGATACCCTTCGTTCGGTATATCCGCAGGGAAGCTTATCAACGTATCAATCGCGCACTCCAACGAAGGATTTCCTAATGTATTTGGTTTCTCCTACGTCGAGCCAATGAAGGGGAGAGCACCGCAGATCTTAAAACCGCCGCCAGTTATGAATTATGCAAATTGAAACTCGAGATCTAGTAAAAACACCCACCCATCAGACCCGACGTTCCTGGGTATGGATGGTGGATTTCCTGCTGGTGGTCATCATCATTCTGGGAGCGTATTTCCGCTTCATCGGCCTCAATTGGGACGATAATACCCACGTCCATCCCGACGAGCGTTTCCTGACCTTGGTAGAAACCGGGATTGCTCCGGTGAAAAGCCTTGCCGAATATTTCAACACGGCCACCTCTTCCCTTAACCCGTATAACCGCGGTTTTTCCTTCTTCGTCTATGGTGATTTACCCGTTATCCTGGTGAGGTACGTGTCTGGATGGATCGGGCAGACGGGGTACGACCAGGTCTTTCTGGTCGGGCGTGCATTCTCAGGGATTTCGGATTTGCTGGTGGTGCTGCTGATTTATCTGATCGCCCGCCGGCTGTATGACCGGAGGGTGGCGCTGCTGGCCGCTGCGTTCTCGGCTTTTGCAGTTCTCCCCATCCAGCTCTCCCATTTCTTCATCGTTGATAATTTTGCCGATATTTTCGCTTTTATCGCGACCTACTTTGCCGTTGAAATCCTCTGCCGGGACGGGCCTCTCTTTCCGCTTGCCTCGACCAACCCTGCAAATTCCTCTGATGATGGTCAATTTGATAATACAGCGCAACCCACCCGGTTCGCTCAAAGCTGGCGAGCGCTGGCTCCCTTCCTCTGGTTTGGGATTGGCCTGGGATTGGCGACCGGATCGAAGATCAGCGCAGTTTTCCTGGCGGTCATCCTGCCGATGGCCGTTCTGGTCCGGCTGGCGCGCATGCCCCGGGAGCAACAGAAAACGCAGTGGCTCCCCGGAGCAATTCTACTCGGAATTGCGGCAATCGTCAGCCTGGTTGCTTTCCGGATTGCCCAGCCCTATGCTTTCGTTGGACCAGGATTTTTCAACGTTAAGCTCAACCCGCAATGGATCGGCAACCTTGAAGAGCTGCGCACCCAATCCATGGGGTTGGTGGATATGCCCCCGGCGTTGCAGTGGGTCGGGCGTCCGGTCTGGTTTGCGTTTCAAAATATGGTCGAGTGGGGATTGGGCTTACCCCTGGGGATTGCCGCCTGGTTGAGCTTCTTGTGGATGGGCTGGCGCATCCTGAAGGGGGAGTGGCAGAAGCATTTAATGCTTTGGGCCTGGACGGGAGCCTTTTTTGCCTACGAGTCACTGCAGTGGGTCAGCACGATGCGCTATTTCATGCTGATCTATCCCACCCTGGGTCTATTTGCCGCCTGGGGAATTATCCGCTTGTGGGATAACGGCGCGCATGTGCAGCAGGTGGTGATCGGCCGCGTCCGGCAAATCCCTGGAAAATGGCTGCGCACAGCAGGGATACTCGCCGGGGTGATCGTCGTCGGGGGAACATTCGCCTGGGCGTTCGCTTTCACCCGCATCTACACCCGCACCGAAACCAGGCTGGCAGCCAGCCAATGGATCTATCAAAATGTGCCCGGGCCAATCGAGCTCCAGCTTCAAACCCCACAAGGGCAGATCAACGAGCCTCTCCCTGTGCATTCCGGCGCGACGGTTAGTATTGGGCAGTCTTACGTGATCGCATTCAAGCCTGAAACTAGTGCTACCCTGACCCAGATCGAATTGGCCAATGTGGTAGCTACCCAGACGGATGCCGGCCAGCAAACGCTGGCGCTATCGATCGCTTCCGATCCTGCTTTCGCAACCACGATTGCCGCAGGCTCGGTCAGCTCCGATTTCACACCTCCCTCTGGCGATCCTTTAGGGCAGGATGCGGTGGTGAGCCTGGACCAGCCCCTGCCCGTAAATCCGCAGATTACGTATTACCTGCGCATCAATGCGCTGCAGAATACCACCCCTCTGGCACTGTATGGACCGGTGACTTTATATCTGGCAACATCCGACACCACCCTATACCAATCTCTGCCGCCCATTGTGCAAACCATCCAACAGGGTGCTCATCAAAGCGTGGCTTTCACCGCCGATCATAGCGGTACACTGCAGTCGATCCAGCTGCCTCACGCCGTCGATTTGAGCGGTGCCCCGGGGACGAAGACGCTGCAGGTGACAGTGGCGGGTTATCCCGACCCCCAACTGAATACCGCATCCGGATCTGTGCAGAGCGATTTTCAACCCGATGTGGTGAGCAGCAATTGGACCGATCCACGCGGCAGCGGTTACCAGGTCCGGTTGAACAAACCCATCCAGATTGTTAAAGGAAACAGCTACGTCGTAAACGTATCCCTCGCAGCTGGACAGGGAGCGGTTGCCTTGTATGGCGCAGCCCCGGCTTACGAGACCGAATGGGATTTGGCGCTGCCGACCCAATACCAGGGTGGGTTTAACCCCTACGATCCTTACAATACTATCTGGCGCGGAGACTTGAACCTGGAGATGTACTGGGAAGACGACCCCACTGCATATCAGAACCCCAGCCAGGATAAACTGAACCGTTTTCTGAAGACTCTGGATCAGGCGGACTACATTTTCATCAGCTCGAACCGCCAGTGGGCTACCATCACCCGGGTACCCCAACGCTATCCGCTTTCAACAGCGTTCTACCGCGATCTTCTGGGCTGCCCGGTGAACCAGGATATCCTCTCGTGTTACCGCAACGCAGAACCCGGCATGTACCAGGGCAAGCTGGGCTTTAAGCTGGTGGCCGTGTTCCAATCGTATCCCAATATCGGCCCCTTGCAGATCAACGACCAATCGGCGGAGGAAGCTTTCACGGTCTACGACCACCCCAAGGTGTTTATTTTTGAGAAGACTTCCAGCTACGATCCTAGGCAGGTGCGCGATCTCCTGAGCGCAGTCGATACCTCCCACATCATCCGGGGCCTTCCACCCATCGATTACGCCAATGTCAAGGAACTGATGATGACGACTGTGGAAAGCGCCATCCAGCAAGCCGGCGGCACCTGGTCGGCGTTGTTCTCGACTGGCGCATTGTGGAACCAGTTTCAGGCGGTCGGTGTTGTGCTCTGGTACTTGACGATTGCTTTGCTGGGTTTGCTGGCTTACCCGATTGTCCGTTTGGCGCTGCCCGGTCTGGCTGACCGGGGTTATCCGCTGAGCCGCATGGCGGGAATGCTGCTGCTGGCATATATTGTCTGGCTGGGCGGTTCATTTTACATCCGTTTCACGCGCATCAACATCAGCATCGCGGTGGTATTGATTGCCATTGTGGGGGGCGTGCTGGCCTATCGCCAGCGGGAGGATTTGCGCCGCGAATGGAAGGAGAAGCGGACCTACTTCCTGGCGGTCGAGCTGATCGCCCTGGTTTTTTTCCTCATCGATCTGATGATCCGCTACGGCAACCCTGACCTGTGGCACCCCTCCAAGGGTGGCGAGAAACCCATGGATTTTTCTTTCCTCAATGCGGTGCTAAAGAGCACAGTCTTTCCACCTTACGATCCCTGGTATGCCGGCGGTTACATCAACTACTACTATTACGGCTATGTTATTGTAGGGGTAGTCGTCAAATGGCTGGGTATCATCCCGGCGGTGGCGTATAACCTGATCTTACCCACGCTCTTCAGCCTGGTAGCGTTGGGGACATTCTCCCTGGGATGGAATTTGATGGCGGGGCATCACATGCACGAGCTGCCGTCCGATGGCAAAGATGATGGGCAGCCTGCCCGGAGGGGATGGTTCCGCAGACTGCTGGATTTGTTCGGTCAAAGGCAGTTCCAGATCGGTTTTGCCGCTGTGATGGGTCTGCTCGTCCTGGGCAACCTGGGGACGGTGCGCATGATCTGGAATGGCTGGCAGATGCTGGCGGCCCCAGGAGGCAATATCCAGAACGTGTCAGTGCTGCAGCATTGGATCTGGGCGCTGGAGGGGCTACCGAAGTTCTTGACAGGGACGCCTTTGCCGTATTATCCCTCAGACTGGTACTGGATCCCCAGCCGGGTCATCCCGGAGCTCGGTAATGAAATTACCGAGTTTCCTATGTTTACCTTCCTCTACGCCGACTTGCACCCTCACCTGATGGCCCTGCCGGTCACGTTGTTTGCCCTGGCGTGGTCGCTCTCGATCGTCATGGGCAGAGCGCGCTGGGGCGAGCCGGATGGGCGCAACTCTCGTGTGAGTTTGGTCGCCAGCTTTTTCATGGGGGCGGTAGCTATCGGGGCGCTTTATCCGACCAATACCTGGGATTTCCCGACCTACGTGACCATCGCCTGTGTGGCGCTGGGCTACACGCTCTGGCGCTACCGGCGAATGGCGCAGGGCGGACCGAAAGACCTACCGGCCGTCGTCCGCAGAGCGGCCCTGGTTGTTGGAAGCGTCCTCCTGCTGGTGGGCCTGTCGCTGCTCTTCTACCAGCCGTTCTTTCGCTGGTATGGGCAGGCGTATAACAGCTTAATCCCCTGGACCGGCGACCACACCCCCTTCTGGTCTTATTTGACGATGTGGGGGCTGTTCCTGTTCGTGATTGCCTCCTGGATGGCCTGGGAGACGCGCGAGTGGATGGCTGCCACACCTCTGTCTTCCCTGGGGAAGCTGCGGCCATACTGGCCGGTCATTTGGGGAGCAGCCATCGTACTGCTGGCAGCCGTCGTCTGGCTGCTGCTGCGCGGGGTGCAGATTGCCTGGCTTGTCCTGCCGATGGCTGCCTGGGCAGGCGTGCTGATCCTCAGGCCGGGGCAATCCGATATCAAACGCTTCGTGCTCTTCCTTACGGGAACCGCTCTGGTGCTCACCCTGACTGTGGAGCTTATCGTTCTAAAGGGCGACATCGGTCGCATGAATACCGTTTTCAAATTCTATTATCAGGCCTGGACGATGATGGCGATTTCGGCGGCAGGTGGGTTGGGATGGCTGGCGGCTGCCGTGTGGCGTCACAGGCCCACCTTACGGATCTCCTGGCAGGCAGCTTTGACCTGCCTGGTAGTTGGGGCAGCACTCTTCCCGGTGACTGCCGGGATGGAGAAGATCCGCGACCGCATGGCGCCCAACGCCCCGCACACCCTGAACGGCATGACCTACATGCTGTACTCGCAGTACACGGATGGACCTGCCGGGGGGCAGGCCAAGACGATGAATTTGAACCAGGATTATTGGGCGATCCAATGGATGCAGGAACACGTAAAAGGGTCACCGGTGATTGTGGAGGCTAACACGCCTGAGTATCGCTGGGGGAACCGCTTCACGATTTATACCGGCTTGCCGGGCGTGGTGGGTTGGGCCTGGCATGAGGAGCAGCAGCGGGCCTTGCTCCCTTCGACATGGGTCACCGACCGCATCGCCGCGATCCAATCTTTTTACGATACAACCGATCCATCGGCGGCGATGGAATTCCTGCGCACATATAATGTAAAATATATCATCGTGGGACAGTTAGAAGAGATCTACTACTCCCCGGTCGGCCTGGCAAAATTTCCGAAGTATAATGGCGTCCTTTGGAAGGAAGTCTATCACCAGGGCGATACATCCATCTATGAGGTCATCCCCGGGGCGATTGTTCCCTCGGTTGCCCAGAAGTAACCTATGATCTATCATATTTCCCGAAGCGATATGTGGGAGAAAGCCCAAAAGGAGGGGACCTACTGCGGCGATACGCTGGAGAGCGAGGGTTTCATCCACTGTTCCACTTTAGAACAGGTAGCGGGAACGGTAAAAAACTATTTCCTGGGTCAGACCGGGCTGCTTTTCCTGGAGATTGACCCGGAGAAGGTTACCAATGAAGTCCGTTATGAAGGCTTGCCGGGAGGTCCAAAATTCCCCCACATTTACGGGCCATTAAATTTGGATGCGGTCACTGCCTTGCATCCGTTCGAGCCGGATGCAGAAGGAAAGTTTGAGCTGAAGTAGCATGCTGGAATTTCTCTCCTGGTATCTCTTGATTACGCTGGTGGGCTGGCTGGCTTTCCCCATCGCGTACCGGCTCTTGCCCGCACTCCCAGAGCGGGGCTATGCCCTGTCGCGGGCGCTGGGCTGGCTGGTGTGGGGATACCTATTCTGGCTGTTGGCCTCTTTGGGGGTCCTGCAAAATAATACGGGGGGGGTGCTGCTGGCGCTCATCCTTCTGGCTGTCGTGAGCGGCTGGGCGATCAGCGGCGGCAGGTGGCGAGAGATGGTCGCCTGGATACGCTCTCGAAAACGCTACGTGTTGGCGGTGGAGGCGGTTTTTTTCGTTGCTTTCGCGGCCTGGACCGTCGTTCGGGCGACTAACCCGGATATTTACAGCACCGAAAAGCCAATGGAGCTGGCTTTTATCAACGCCATCCTGCAGTCGCCGTCATTTCCTCCCAGCGATCCATGGCTTTCCGGCTATGCCATCTCGTACTACTATTTCGGTTACGTCCTGGTGTCGATGATCATCCGGCTCTCCGGGGTCATCTCGGCTGTGGGGTTCAACCTGGCGATCGCCTTGCTCTTCGGCCTGACCGCCTCCGGCGCCTACGGCCTGGTGTATAACCTGCTGGCGTTGCGGAGAGCGTCTCACCCGGATGCGGACCCTGTAAAAACGCCTCTTGGCCTGCCAATCCTGGGGCCGTTCTTTGTCCTCATCGTCAGCAATCTCGAGGGCTTCCTGGAGGTACTCTATGCCAAGGGACTGTTCTGGTACCAGAGCGCCAGCGGTGTTTTGCAGTCAGGCTTCTGGAGCTGGCTGAACATCCTCGAGTTGAATCAGCCGCCTTCCCCACCTTTTGAATGGATGCCGCACCGCGCCGGGCTGATTTGGTGGCGCGCTTCACGTGTATTGCAGGATTTCAATTACGCCGGGGTGAGTAAAGAGATTATCGACGAGTTCCCCTTCTTCTCCTACCTGCTGGCAGACCTGCACCCCCACGTATTAGCGATTCCGTTTGCGATGGTCATGATGGGGCTGGCATTGAATGTCTACCTGCGAGGATTTGGAGATGGGTTCCAGGTGTGGGGGCTGCGCATCCCCTTTGGAAAATCCTTCTTTCTGCTCTCGGCGGTGGCTTTAGGGGGGATGGCTTTCCTGAATACATGGGATTTCCCCATTTACGTTGGGTTGGTAGCCGGAGCCTATACCTTGCAGCGCCTGCGCTCGGAGGGCTGGGGCTGGGAACGGCTGGGCGATTTCCTCGGCCTGGCTCTTCTCCTGGGGGTGAGCGGGGCAGTTCTATACCTGCCATTCTATATCGGCTTTTCCTCCCAGGCCGGTGGTCCTCTACCCAGTGTTCTCTATTTCACCCGCGGCACTCAGTTCTGGGTCATGTTTGCGCCGCTCGTGCTGCCCTTGTTTGCCTACCTGATTTACCGGCAGTGGAAATATGGAGGCCGTTCAACTTTATTGCTGGGCGCGGGGATTTCTCTGGCAGCGATTGTCGTCCTGTGGGCTTCTTCGTATTTATACGCGATCGGGATCAGCGATTTGCCTGGGCTTGGGACACTGTTCATGGATAACCTTGGGGCAACCGGCGCATCGATCTGGGCGGTCATTGGCACTTCACTGGTCGGTCGGGTGCTGCCAGACGGCCAGTTCCTCGCCGGGCGACTGACCGCTCCTGGGGCATGGCTCTCTCTGGCAGCGCTCGTGGCGCTTACGGTTGGATTGCTTTTGCGGCAGGTCAGGAATCGCAGCGTGGTTGAGTATGAGATGGTAGCCGAAAGCGTGGGTGTGGCGGGATCTTCGGGCAGCGATCCGCTTGAGTTTGACGATCCACTCCCAGAGGCTAAGGAAGAAGAAGAAGAAGAAGAGAACCCGGCCGAAGAAAAGCTGGCGCACGGCTTCTGGCTATTGATGGTTCTGTTTGGCGCTTTGCTGGTTTTAATTCCTGAGTTCTACTACCTGCGCGACGTCTTCGGCACACGCATGAACACCGTCTTCAAGTTCTACTACCAGGCGTGGCTTCTGTGGGGAATTGGAGCGGCATTCGCCGTGGCCTGCATGCTGGAAGCGTGGAAGCGGGTCTGGGGCCTGGTTTTCCGGGTGGGACTGGGAGCGTTGCTGCTGATGGCTCTGGCCTACCCCGTTTTCAGCCTGTATCTCACGACCGATGGTTTTCACCCGGCTCAATTAACTCTCGACGGCAATGCTTACCTGCAGCAGAGCAGCCCGGATGAGTACGGCGCCATCCAATGGCTCCTGCAGCATCCGAGGGGGGTGATCGCCGAAGCCGAAGGGCAAAGCTACCAGCCGCAAACGGCTTTGATGGCCACCCGCACCGGCTACCCGGATATCCTGGGCTGGGAAGGACACGAACTTCAGTGGCGCGGCGGTGTGAGCCAGATAGGTAACCGTCCCGCAGACCTGCAGACGCTTTATCAGACCGCCGATTGGGCCCAGGCGCTTAGCATCCTGCAGAAATATCAGGTGCGCTATGTGGTCGTCGGTCCGGCGGAACATGCTGCTTACCATGTTAGCGAGACCAAATTCCAGCAGAATTTACCGGTGGGCTACCAATCTGGGTCGGTGACAATTTATGAAGTTCCGGCGTTGGACCTGACCGTAAACGTGCAGAATCCGGCAGTGGGGGCACAGCCATGATCGATTTTCGTAAATTCACGTTGGAAAGCTTGTTGTATATTCTGGCGTTTCTGATCGCATTGAGCCTGCGCCTGTTGTTTCTGGGCAGCACCCCGCTAAACGATGCGGAAGCCACTCTGGCGCTGCAGTCGTTGGGGATTTCACGGTTCGGCTCGCCGATCCTGGGTCCTTTTCCAGGATATGAGGTGATCACAGGTGCGATCTTCTTTATGATGGGAAGCAGCACCTTCCTGGCGCGCTTCTTGCCGGCCGTCGCCGGAAGCGCGCTGGTATTTGCTCCCTGGCTGTTCGATCGCTGGTTAGGCCGAGGACCTGCCCTGCTGCTGGCATTTGCGTTGGCACTGGACCCAGGAATGGTTTCGATCTCCCGGCAGGTCGGCAGTCCGGTGCTGGGTTTGAGCTTCACCCTTTTGGCTTTGGGCGCCTGGATGAGGCACCGTCCCGCGGCAGCAGGGGTTCTGGCGGGATTAGCGTTGTTGGGTGGTCCGCAGCTGTGGCCGGGCATACTGGGGATCGGTATTACTTTGCTGCTCATCCGCCGGTTGGGTGGAGGTCTGCCAGGGGTTGATGAAGATATGGCGGAGAAAGGTACTATTCCGGATACCCTACCCGAGCACCCATACCGCCTGGCAAGCTACTATCTACTCGGATCGTTGCTGATCGCAGGGACACTGTTCTTTACTGTGCCGCGTGGGATCAGCGCATTCGCTTCTTCGCTCGCAACCTATCTGCAGGGCTGGGGAATTCTGGCAGGAGCGCCTGTGCTGCGCCTGCCGGCGGCTCTTCTGGCGCTGCAACCTTTGGCGTTATTTCTGGGCATCTGGGGCGCTATCCGGGGTTTCCGTGATGGAGACCGGGTCGATCGAGCTTTATTCGTGTGGTTCGCAGTTGCCCTGTTGCTGGCGATAGCCTATCCTTCTCGGCAGGTCGAAGATCTTGCCTGGGCCATCCTCCCGCTGTGGGCTCTGGCAGCTCGGGAGCTGCACCGTCACCTGATTGGAGAAGAGGCTTTCTCCACCGCCACCTGGCTGTTTACCGGGGTATCACTGGCGTTTATTATTTTCGTCGGGTTGAACTTTACGGGCATTCTGGCAACCTGGCAAACCGGGGTATCCACATTGGATTTTCGCCTTGGCGCGGCTGCTGCAGGATTAGTGCTTTTGGTGCTGATCGCGGTGTTGGTTTCCTGGGGATGGTCATCTTCCGTTGCCGGAAACGGCTTATTCAACGCCGGGGTTCTGGCGCTGATGGTCTATCTGGTCAGCTCGGCGACCAGCACGGCCAACCTGCGGCTCGTTGCTCCGGCGCATTTATGGTCGAATGGGCCGGCAATCGCTCAGGAGCAGCTGTTGCTTGAAACAATCGGCAACCTGTCCGAATGGAAAACTGGGGCGCCCAATGCTGTGGAAGTTGTGGTCGATAGTATCCAATCTCCGGCCCTGCGCTGGGCTTTACGCAACATGCCCAATGCCACCTTCGTAAACAACCTGGGGCTTGGCTCCAGCAAACCCCCGATTGTGATTACCCCTAAAGAAGAAGAACCCGCCCTATCCGCCTCGTATCGGGGCGAATCGTTCGTTTGGGAACAGTCTCCCGACTGGTCGCAGCTCTCGATTATTAGCCAGCTTGAGTGGCTTGCCTACCGCCAGGCTCCTGTAACTTCTACCTCGCTGATCCTCTGGGCGCGCACCGACCTATTCTTGGGCTCTAACGCCACCATCGGGACTGGGGCAACTCCCTGAATCAATCGATCGGAATCTACTAACATGACTCTTCCCCGCATCATCGCAATCGACGGACCCGCAGCTTCGGGAAAATCTACCCTGGGATGCAAGCTGGCAGAGTATCTCGGCTATCTGTTTTTTGATACAGGGATCATGTACCGGGCGGTCACCTGGGCGGCTATCCAGCAGGGCCTGAACCTGGACGACGAAACCGCGATCACCGCGCTGGCAGAAAGGATTCAGATCGACGTTCTGCCTCCATCGCTCGGGGATGGTCGCGATTACGATGTTCTGGTCGATGGTGAAGATGTTACCTGGCCGATCCGCAAGGTTGAGATCGACGCGAATGTGTCGCAGGTCTCTGCCTACCGGGGAGTGCGGCTGGCGATGACCCAGCAGCAGCGCCGCATCGGCAGCCGCGGCAAGGTCGTCATGGTCGGCAGGGATATCGGAACGGTAGTTTTGCCCGAGGCGGACTTGAAGATCTTTCTGACGGCTTCAGCCTCCGAACGAGCGCGCCGCAGGTACGAAGAGTTGCTGGCACGCGGCGAGCCTGAATCATACGAGCAAATCCTGGAGGGTTTGCGCCGGCGAGACCAGATCGACTCGAACCGGGAGGTCGCTCCCCTGCGCAAAGCTGAGGATGCCATCACGATCGACTCCGATGGGCTGACCATCGATCAGGTATTTGAGAAAGCCAGGGCGCTTACCGAATGAAGAGACTTTACCAGATCCCTTTACAAAACCAATTGTGCCGTAAGCTACTCACACCGATTTTCCGCGGTTTATTCCACCTGCTCGGGAAAGTAGAAATTGAAGGCGCTCAAAACATCCCGACCCGTGGCGCGTATGTGGTGGTGTTTAACCACGTTTCGATCTTTGACCCGCCATTGATCGTGGCATTTTGGCCGACCCAGCCAGAAATATTGGGCGCTGTGGATATATGGAACCGCCCGGGTCAATCGACCCTGGCCCGGCTATACGGTGCCATCCCCATCCATAGGGGAGAAGTCGACCGCACGGCGATGGGCAGGGTGCTCGCCGCGCTGCGCATTGGGCGGCCCTTGTTGGTAGCTCCAGAAGGGACGCGCTCGCATACACCTGGGATGAACCCAGCGAAATCCGGAATTGTATATGTCCTTGAGAGAACCGGCGTGCCGATTGTTCCTGTGGGGGTGGTTGGCACTACCGATGATTTCTTCGAAAGAGCCATCCATGCGGAGAAACCTCGATTGAGCATGAGAATTGGGGAATCATTTTTCCTACCGCCTGTGGATGAAACCAACCTTTCACCCAAAGAGATTCGCCAACGGAAAGCAGATTGGATCATGTGCAAGATGGCCGCGCTGCTCCCGGAAAATTATCGCGGCGTTTACGGCAGGGGTCGTCGCTCGGCTTGCGCAGGCACAGTGTGATGCTATAATCAAGTTATCCTGTCCCACTGAGCCACTGCATGCCTGATTTCTTCACTTTAGTTGGACCACCATACTACCTGGGTCTGCCCACCGATTGGATGGCCTGGGCGGGGTGGTTGGCCCTTCTGGCGGCAGTGGTTTGGGGGGTGCATCAGTTTTGGGAGAAATACCCGCAGCCGACGCGTAAAGAATGGCTGATCTTAGGGGGATTTTTTCTGGCGGCGTTGATCGCCAGCCTCTTTATCGGCATTCGCCTGCCGGCAACCGGCGCGCTTCCCCCTCCAGGCAGACCGGAGGAGCCGCGTGGCCCGCTGCTGATGTTCTTTATCGCATTCCCTTGGATGCTGGCAAGCGGTTTCTTGGGTATGCTGCCGGCGGTGGTTCTGGCGGGTTTTGCGGGTTTGGTTTCTGGCTATACCGATACGCACAGCCTGTATACCTCTCTCGAGATGGCTGCTCTCGCCCTGCTTTTCAGCGCGGCAATCCGGCAGCGATACCGGACACCTATCTATCGCCTGCTGCGGCAGCCGGTGGTCGCTGCCATTCTGCTCACCGTGTTATATGCGCCCTTGTTCCTGGTGAGCAGGTCCTTTGAAACCTCTGGCGCATCGCTCGTGGTGCGTGTAGATTACGCATTGACACACCTGGGATCAGCCGTCTATGCTGTGGGTGGAGAGCTGCTCCTGGGAGGGATCGTCGCTCAACTGATCTCGTTGGCATTTCCACGTCGATGGGGGATTCAAACGCCACTGCAGCCCTCTCCGGTCGAAACCAGCCTGCAGCTGCGCTTTTTCTACGGAACAGGACCGCTTGTCCTGGTCTTGCTGCTCACCCTGATGGTGGGGGATTGGGTAGTGGCAGGCAATGCCGCTCGCCGCATGCTGGAGGACCGGCTTTCCAGCACTGCCCAGATGGCTTCCGACAGCATCCCGTTTTTCTTGGAATCGGGACAGAACCTGATTTTCCAGCAGGCCGCCGACCAGCGATTATTTAATTCTCCTGTCAGCCAGCTCCCCACCCTTCTTCATGAAGACCTGACCTCGGTGCCCTATTTCCGCCAGCTGTTTATCTTCGATCATCAGGGGCAACCAGTAGCGGGTTATCCCGAAGCGGAATTCAGCCGGCTCACGCCCAGCGCCGAGGAAGTTGCCGGCATCCAGCTTGCTCTCAAGGGTGTGTCTGTCCAAACATACACCGTCCCGCCTGGGAAGGGAGAAATCACCGCTCGCATCACTTTCATTGCTGCCGTCAAGGATGCCAGTGGGAATATCCAGGGGGTGATCCTGGGGAGGACAGACCTGGCGACCAACCCGTTTACAAAACCCATCATCCAGGCATTCGAAGGGATGAAAGATCTGGGCGAAAATGGGATGATCCTGGATGAAAGCGGGCGTGTGCTCTACTACCCGATATCGGCGTGGTTGATGAGCACCTATCACGGCAAGACTTCTACCGATGCTTCGTTTTTTGACGAGACGGCTCCTGACGGGACGCGTAACCTGGTCTATTACCAACCAACCCCTGGCAGATCGTGGGCCATCGTTCTGGCCGTCCCCGCCCAACGGGCACAACAGATGGCTCTGGACATTGCGGTTCCCTTGTTGATCATGATCATTTTCATCGCCATCCTGGCGTTTTTCTCCTTACGACTGGGATTGCGTGTAGTTACCGGTTCCCTGCTCACTCTGGCAGGCGAGGCCGGGAGGATCTCTCAAGGGCAGCTTGACCACCCGCTGCCGGCGCAAGGGGTGGACGAGGTCGGCCGCCTGCGCCAGGCTTTCGAGCAGATGCGCCTGAGCTTGAAAGCTCGCCTGGAAGAGCTAAATCGCCTGCTTCTGGTCAGCCAGGGGGTCGCTTCCAGCCTGGAAATGCAGGATGCGGTTAAGCCTATCCTCGAAGCGACTTTGAACGGTGAGGTGAGTGCGGCCCGGGTGGCGTTGGTTGAGCAGGAAGACCCCGATCTGCAAACGGATCTGCCCAACCGGTTTGGAATTGGCCCGGCGAATGAACAATATGCCTACCTGGATGACCAGATTTTGGCTTTGTGCCACTCGCACCCGAAACTGGTCTTATCCAACCTGACCCGAGGGAAGGGGCTGAATTTCCCGTCTGTGGCGGCCCGCCCGGCTGCACTGATGGCATTCGCGCTGCGCCACGAAACACAGTATTACGGCACGTTGTGGGTAGCCTACGACCGTCCACGTTCGTTCACCGAAGAGGAAGTTCGCTTTGTGGCTACCCTGGCCGGAGAGGCGGCTCTCGCCGCGGCGAATGCCCGGCTGTTCGCTTCGGCGGAGATTGGCCGCCAGCGGCTGGAAGCGGTGCTTTCGGCCACGCCCGACCCGGTGCTTGTCACCGATCACCAGGACCGCATCTTACTGACGAATCCCGCGGCGACCCATCTTTTTGAGCTGGGGAACACGACAGTGAAGGGGGTGCTGATCAACCAGCTCATCAATCAGCGCGACCTGATGGAAATGCTGCGCGTATCCAGCGAAGAGCCGCTTTCCAGAGAATTGAACTTTGCCAACGGGCGAGTTTATTATGTGACGGTTTCGTCGGTTGCTGCTGAAGGGCAGCCGGTCGGGAAAGTTTGTATCCTGCACGACATTACCCATTTCAAAGAAGTCGACTCTCTGAAATCGGATTTTGTCGCTACAGTCAGCCACGATTTGCGCTCCCCGCTGACGCTGATGCGTGGCTATGCCACCATGCTCCAGATGGTAGGGGAGCTCAACGAGCAGCAGCGGGGATACGTGCGCAAGATCATATCCGGCGTCGAGAGCATGTCCCGCCTGGTCAACAACCTGCTCGACCTGGGGCGCATCGAAGCCGGAGTGGGCTTGCAGGTAGAAATTGTGCCGGTGGTGGAAATTGCCGATCGGGTTGTTAATTCGCTTCAACTGCAAGCCGCTCAGAAGAACATCCAGCTAAAAGCGGTCTACCCGCCTCAGCCATACCCCTCGATTGAGGCAGACCAGGCGCTGCTGCAGCAGGCGCTGTATAACCTGGTTGAGAATGGGATCAAATACACCTCCCTGGGTGGGAATGTGACCGTGGAAGTTCAATCGAGGCCGTTCGGGGTGTTGTTCCTGGTTCGTGATAACGGCATCGGTATCGCGCCCCTCGACCAACCGCGACTCTTCGAAAAATTCTATCGCGTGGGTCAGCGCGATGGTTATCAACAAAGGGGCAGTGGATTAGGGCTGGCCGAAAGCACC
>JAMCRR010000191.1 GCA_023381565.1 Chloroflexota bacterium | reverse complement strand
GGAGGTGACCAGCGAACCTTAAAGAATCGTACTGGACTTTTTGATCGTTGAAAAAGGGACTTTTTAAACCGATGAATTAAGGACAAAGTCACCCGATCTTGACATCGGAGGTGTAGTTCCACAAGGTGGCGTGCAGCAAATTGGTTTCCAGGGCCTGGAAGGACCGGTCAAGCGCAGCCTCCTGCCTGCGGAAATCTCCCCTGCGGTAGCCGATTTTGTCATTCAGATCAAAGGGTATCCCAAACTCCCCCAGAACCACCGGGACGTTCCCCAGGCGTTCAGAAGCGCCGCGCTTGAGAAAGGCCAATTGGTCCGCGAACGAGTGACGGATATTCCACGGCAGCCAGACCGGCTTGGTTGTACGACTGTCGATCGCCAGCAGCGGGGTGTAACTCTTTTTCACCAGCACAAAACCGTCGTACCAATGCGGGGCATAGACCAGGTTCTGGCGCGTCTCCGGTTTCCATACCGGTAGCCATCCGCCCGATTCACCCTCGGTGAAAATCATCGCCCGCGGATCCACTGTACGAATCGCTGCGGTAAATTTCTCGGCGAAGGGTGGGTAGTAGTCATTCGCGAAGCTCACCACGCGACCGTTCACACGGGCAAAGTAATCCGGACATAACAGGCGCGGCTGGCCTTCGGCGTCAAGCTCCCAAACGCCATGTTCGCGCCAGATGCACCCGTAACCATCTTGCCAGGCGCGCTGCTTTTCCGCATTGATCAGGTGGGTACCCACGCGTTTGATCGACAAAGTCTTCATCTCCCACACGCCCACCTCTTGGGGGATGCCTTCACCCAACAGCATGGACTGGTACGGGCTGGGGCACTCGCCCAAAAGGATCGTACCCCCGGGAAGATCCAGGTCTTTCCACCCGATATACCCGGCTTCCGGTTCGTTGAGCGTGTCGTAGCCAAGGACCTGGTCAAGGCCCACCAGTCGCTCGGCCAGCTTCTGCGTGGATTGGATATAATGTCGCTGTAAGAAGTCCTGAACAGGTTCGTCGTCGATCCTGGTTTTGGGAGCGAAATCATTTCCGGCGAAAAAGAGGGTGAACATCGTGGCGGCGGCCAGTTTGGCGCCGTTAGTGGGCCAGATCATGCGTGGGAATGGGTCGCCGTGAGTGGAGTGCACGATTGCCGCACCGGTTTTGCGAAAATGGGCCAGATCGAACCCAACTGCCTCCAGTGTCCATCCCGGTGCGCCATCCCCTCCTGAAAAGCGGCTCCACACATCCTGGTGCGGGTCGATGAACAGCATCATACCGTACTCTCCAGCTTTGACCACCAGCGCGTGGATGTAATCCAGATATTCCTCATCGTAGACGCCTGGTCCGGCGTGCTCAATGCTTTCCCAGGTCACCACCAGCCGCAGGCAGGTCAACCCCCAGCGACGCAGCCGGCGGAAGTGTTCGTCTGCCTCGTACAATGGAAACGGACGACCGACGAATGAGACGCTGCGGTGTTCGAAAAAACCCTCACCCACGTATGTCGATCCATCGGGGCGTGCCGGGACCTTGCTACTCCCCCCCAGGTTCACACCGCGCAGCATCAGCGTGCGTCCTTGCTCATCCTTGAAATGCGGTCCTTCGATATGGATCAAGATACCGTCCTTGGGAGTGTGCAGGCGACTCTCTTAAATCAACGGCTCGAATTCACACGCCGTTATCCTTGTACATTCCACCAAATTCTGGTAGTCGCCCTGTTCGCTACTCGCTACCAGCGCCCCGAGTTGCGCCGCAGCCGTTCTATGGTGAACCCTTCCTTACGAGGTTGTTAAGTATTTCAAAGCTCTCCATTTGATCTGTTTATTGCGCGTCGCGTAAAGAACCGCTATTTGCTTTTTGTCCGGTGGAAAGCACAACTTCGAGCCGCTCAGGAAAGCCATTCGGTGTCTTGAAGGCTTGCAGCCGCTTGAAAGCCTCCGCCTTATAGCTCTCCAGGCCGCTGGGACCTGCCTTCCGTTCTATCTCTTCTAGTGCTTGACGGCCTCCGTGTGACCAGCTAACAGACCACCATTCTGCTTCACTACGATACGCAATCTCCTCCGTTTGGATTTCAGCGCGCAGGAAGCGAAATCCGCTAGCCTGAAGGGTATTCTTTACACCGGCTGGGGTTCCTAAATCCGGACCCCGTCGTGTTTCAGTCACTTCTTTTGGCTCAGGGGACAAATGCTTCTCGCTCAGCTTACCCAGCCACTCCCAACGTTCATCGTCCTTTCCCCAGGTAGCTACGGCCAACTGCCCACCTGGGACCAGAACCCGGCGCATTTCTGCGAGGGCCTGCTTCAGCTGGGGAAAGAAAAAGAGGGAGAAGCTGCAAAGAACGAAATCGAAGCGTTCATCGGGGAACTGGATGTGCTCTGCATCCATCTGCATCACGCTTGCATTGGGAATTCCACGCTCTACGATCTCTCGCGTTGTTTCAGCCACCATTGACGCCGAAAAAAAATCTACCCCGATCACCTCGCCCGAAGGCCCTATTGTCTCAGCCACGGGGAACAGTACGGCTCCCCGTCCACAGGCAACGTCCAGCACCTTCGCGCCTGGCGGGATCCGGGCGAACTCAACCAGGCGCCGCCCAAAAAGTGAAAAATAAGCCGGCCCAACCTGCCCATAGGTGGCGGCTGACCGAGAAAATATTCCCTGATAAAGGTGTTTTCGTTGTTCGTTATCCATAACCTGATTATCTATTATATTCGCTCCAGCTTTGCCGTGATACGCCGCTACAGAGCATCAATGTGCGTATTAAAAATAAACTTGCTGGCGCGACGCCCCTGCCTCATTGAGATTGAGCTGCCTTCTCTCTTTCCCAAGGGTCACTTCATACTCTCCCAGATATCCCGAAAATTGAATCTGGCCCTCGCTGTCTGTGGTCAATTTGGTGGGAGATACCCACCATTCTCCCTTCACAAGTTTCAAGAGTTCATTGTAAGCCAGTTTAGTGGAGCCATCTTTCCGGATCAATCCCCCAGGCGCATTGATCCAGCCCCCATCCGCAAGATCCCACCAGGTGATGCCCTCTACCAGCGGATGAGCGAAGAGAGTTTTGTAATGCTGGATAGCTTCCCTGGCTTGACGTTCTTCTCCTTCGGGTGTGGTTGGCCAATCCTCCACCTGGTAATCGTTCAAATCCACGATTTCCGGGGGCATCAGGCGCCCGGAGACGAGTGTGGTTTCTGAGAAATGGATCGGCAGATTGAACCTGCTGAATTGATCCAGGATCTTCAGGGTTTTCTCCCTGCCCCAATAGCCCTGATGCATGTGGGATTGGATGCCGATTACGTCAATCTTGATACCTGCTTCAAGGCAACCTTCAATCAAAATATCATAAGCCGGGGAGACATCGAAGTCATTGAGCACCAATATTGCTCCAGGATTTTCTTCCCGTGCGGCGTCGAACATGGCTTTGATTGTCTTGATACGCCCCAATTCTTTGCAAAGGCGGGTGATGCCGTTATCATATTTATCGAAAATCGGCATGATAACGGCTTCATTAATCACATCCCACAAACCGATCAGCCCGCGAAAGTCAGACACTTCGCGCCGGATGCGCTTTGTCTGCTCCTGGAGGATTTCGGTGTTGCTCAACGAAAGAAGCCAATCCGCAGTCAGAGTATGCCAGCAGAGGGGATGACCTTTCACTGTCAAATGATGGTCAACACACCATTGGGAAGCTTGTATTAACTGCCCCGTCAGGGGTTTTCCGCGGAGGGGTTCGAACCTAGCCCAATAAAATGGGAGGGTTACGGCATTGAAAAGCGCCAGCAGATGGCTGGCGCGTTCTTCCGCCTGTTCCTTCTCCTTTCCGCTGTATTCATTATTTGACAGAGGGATAAGATCAAAACCAGAGACACCGAATAGGAATTTGTGTTTCGTTTGAGCGAGGGTAATTTCCTGTGCGATGATCGGGGTCTGATCGGCGTTCCGGAAGGTGAGGGTGACATCCGCTGCGCTTTTTTCCCTGATTGTGCTGTTCATGGGTTTCTCCTGGAAAAGATGGTTATCTCAATAACAGGATGAATTCCAGATTAGATTCTAAAAAGTAGTTGACTTTTGTCCTGGCATGTGCAATAATATCGGTAACGATACCGGCATTGATACCGGTAATGATACCGAAATTATATCATCTTTACAGGAATTGAATATGCGGAATAAGAAACACGCGGTGACCATCCAGGATGTTGCGAAGGCTGCAGGGGTATCGGTTTCTACAGTCTCGCGCGTATTAAATAAAAAAGTGGATGTCGCTATCGAGACCCAGGATCGTATCCTTTCGGTGATTGAAGATTTAGGATACACGACTAACCTTGCTGCGAGAAGTATGCGGAGTTCCAAGAAGAATTTGGTCGGGCTGATCATGCCCGATATTGCCTACCCATTTGCCATTGAAGTCATGAAAGGCGTGAACCGGGCAATCGCAGAGTCTGAGTTCGATCTGCTGGTCTATACAACGGGCGATGTAAAGAAAAGCGGCAGGGAATCTCACGAACAAAAATACGTTTCCCTCCTCAACAATTCAATAACGGACGGTGTGATCATCGTCGCTCCGGTCGCATGTCAATATTCGACTGATGCACCGATCGTTTCAATCGACCCGGTGATGAGCAATCCCGATTATCCTGCCGTCCATGCCACAAATTATCAGGGCGCCGTGGATGCAATGGAATACCTTCTATCCTTAAAGCACAGACGGATCGGTTTTATCAGTGGTCGCGCCGAGCTAGAAAGCTCCAACCGACGCCTGATGGGGTATCGCGATGCCCTCCAGAAAGCCGGGATACCGGTTGACGAGAAATTGATCGCCACCGGGGATTACACCACCGAAACCGGCGCAAAATGCGCCCAAGAATTGTTAGCCATGGAGAACCCTCCGACGGCTATCTTCGCCTCAAACGATCAATCCGCCATGGGAGTCTATCAGGTCGCCCAAGAAATAGGGCTGCGTATCCCGGAGGATTTGTCGGTGGTTGGGTTCGACAATATCTTGGAGTCAAAATATATGGGATTAACTACCGTTGACCAGTTCATTTCTGAGATGGGTTTTGTGGGCACACAAATGCTCATCAAATTGATCAACGATGTGCCTCTCGATGAGACGACCTACAAAATGAGGACACAGCTTGTGGTACGCAGTTCATGTCAGACATTCACAGAGAACACACAAGTTCGCGTAATGGCTCAACGGATTTAGGTTTTAGCTAAACCTTGACTCAGAAGGAGGTGAAAACTGGATTATTCTAAAATAAGTTGCAGGTCTCCTCTTCGACCCTAGACAGATAGAAGGAAGACCTGCCCATTTGTGCGAAGTATTCCTTCGCACGTCGCTAGTATACCCTACTCAAAACTCAAAAGGAGGGGAAATGTCCCGCAAGATTTACATGACTCTGAGCATCATGATGATTGCCGTATTCGCGTTGACTGCATGCGCCGCGCCGGCCACCCAACCTGCCGCGATCCAGCCGCCATCAGCTACACAAGCTCCTCCCGCTGCGCAAGCGCCTGCACCAACCAGTGCGCCTGCTGAGAAGGTCACCATTACCTGGTGGCACATCTCAACCAAAGACCCCGGTTTGACGGACTGGCAAAAGATGGCTGATGATTACATGGCCACCCACCCGAACGTGAAGATCGAGATCACAGTGTTGGAGAACGAGGCTTTCAAGACCAAGCTCACTACCGTAATGCAATCTGGCGAACCCCCGGATATCTTCCAGAGCTGGGGCGGCGGCGTAATGAACCAACAGATCGACGCCGGGCTGCTAAAAGATATCACTGCAGATCTGGATGCCGATGGCGGCGCGTGGCGGAATACATTCGCACCCGGCGCACTCGGTGTGTACAGCTACCAGGGTAAGAATTACGGCGTGCCCTGGGATATGGGCATGGTCGGTTGGTGGTACAACAAAGCCCTCTTTGCAAAAGCCGGCATTGATACACCACCCACCACCTGGACCGAATTTCTGGACGATGTCAAGGCGCTGAAGGCGGCCGGTATCACGCCCATCTCGTTAGGCGAGGGAGATAAATGGCCGGGCATGCACATCTGGTCATATCTCGCCACCCGCATCGGCGGGCAGGCGGCTTTTGAGGCGGCGGCTTCTCGCACAGGTTCCTTCACCGATGCGCCCTTCGTCGATGCCGGCAAGAAACTCCAGGAGTTGATTGCGCTCGAGCCCTTCCAGGAAGGTTACCTGGGCGCTACCCACGATGAAATGCAGGCCACCTTTGGCAACAAAAAGGCTGCCATGGAGCTTTCTGGCCAATGGGCGCCTTCTGTTGAGGCAGCCAACAGCGCTGACCAGGTGGGTGTGGGAGCAGACCTGGGCTTATTCAACTTCCCGGCCGTTGAGGGCGGTGCTGGAGATGTCTCCGACGTGATCGGCGGCGGTAACGGCTTTGCGCTCGGCAAGAATGCCTCTCCAGAAGCCATCGACTTCGTCAAGTACCTGACCAGCGTCCCCAACCAGGTGATCATCGCCGAGCACGGAACGGGCATCCCGGTAGTGGTCGGTGGCGAGGTCGGCCTGACGGACCCCAATATGCTTACCGTCCAGAAGACATTCGCCGCGGCGAAATATTTCC
>JAMCRR010000150.1 GCA_023381565.1 Chloroflexota bacterium | reverse complement strand
TAGGCCTGGAAGCCCTTCTCTTTGGCCGCCTCGAAGATTCCCAGGTTGCTGCCTGCCCCGGCTGCCAGGATCTGATCCACGTCGCTGCTGCTCATCGCCAGCGCCTGTTCCTTGGCGCGCACCGGGGCGGAGAAGGGATTATCGCCGCCAATCCAGCGCACGTCTACCTGGATATCGGGATTGATGTACTTGGCTCCCTGAGCGAAGCCGTCTGTGTACCGGTGGAGGAAAGGAATATCCTGGGCGCCGATGGCTCCAACGTGGCCCGTCTTGGTCAACATAGCCGCTTCGACGCCAAGCAGGAAGGCCGCTTCATATTCCAGGGAAGTGGCGCAGTGCACGTTGGCGGGCGGGTTATCGATGCACTGGTCCACGATGAGGAATTGCGTGTTCGGCGATTGGGGTGCAATCGAGGCGATGATGTCGTTGAACTCGAAGCCAAACACGATCACAATGGTGGCCCCGCTGTTTACCGCCGCCTGGACGTTCTCCTGGCGCGAAGTGGGATCGGTGCTTTCGATCACTTTGGTCTGAGCGTTCCATTTCTTGCCGGAAGCCTCCAGGCCAACCTGCCCCAGCTTGAGAAATTCGTTGACCCCGATCGGGTTTGGCGAAACGTAGACGAAGCTCACGTTCGCTGAGCTGGTAGGGGCCGCCGCGGTCGGTTGCGCCGGCGCAGTGGTGGGGGCGGCCGGCGCAGCCGGTTGGCAGGCCGCAAGCAGAATGGACAACAGCACGACGACGCTGACAATCTTGGGCAAAATAGAGCCTTTCATTTTCTACCTCCTTCGATCTCCTTAAGAATGGTCGATGGGAACTCTTCTCTCGCAGCCCCTATAATTCAGCCTCATCCAGGGCGTGGAGGCAGGAGCAATCCCCCTGCTCCGGATAGGCGCTGATCAGGGTCGAGAACAGCGTTGAAATGGTCGGGCCAATTTTCTTGACGTTTTCAGAGACCTCCTTTGCAGTCAGGTTGGACTGCATTCCGGCAGCATAATTGCTGACAACCCCGATCGTCGCGTAGCAAATGGCCAGTTCCCTGGCAAGCACGCATTCGGGATAATTGGTCTGGCCAACCAGTTGCCCTCCCAGGCGGCGCACCATCTCGATCTCTGCGCGGCTTTCGAAGCGAGGGCCGTTCAGGCAGGCGTAAGTTGCGCCTCTCTGCAGGGTGATATGCAACTCGTCGGCGCAGTTGACCAACGTCTTGTGCAAGGTAGGGCAGTAAGGGTCGGTAACGGCTACGTGGGCCAGCTTCCCATCCATGGGATAGAAAGAATCCGCCCGGCCGTAGGTAAAATTGATGAATTGATCGATCAGGATCAGCGTCCCGGGGCTCCAGGCCGGCACCAATGAGCCGGACACGCTGGTGGCCAGAATGCGCTCAACCCCTAACATCTTCATGGCGTAGAGATTCCCCCGGTAATTGATCTGCTGGGGCGAAATGGTATGCTTCTTCCCATGCCGCGGGATGAAGACGATCTCTTGCTCCCCCAGGTTGCCCGTTTCCACGTAGACCTTGCCGTAGGGCGTATCTACCTCCTGTGAACGAACCTCCGTAATCCCGGGTAAAGTGTAGAAGCCGGTGCCTGTAATAAATCCGGTTTTGGTCGGCATACTTTCCTTCCCTCTTATGCGCGCAGCATGGATTCAAAGGCGGGTCGATAGGGCGGGCGGGCGATCCCAAATTCGGTGACGATGGCCGTGATCAGCTCATGAGGGGTGACATCGAAAGCGTAATTGACCACATTCGCATCCGGCATAGTGATCCAGGTATCGTTTACCTTGCGGACTTCGTCCGGGTCGCGTTCTTCAATGGGAATTTGGCTACCGCCAGGAATATTCATGTCGATGGTCGAGGTAGGCGAGATCGCGTAAAAGGGAATATGATGGTAATGCGCCAGGACGGCTACGCCATAAACACCGATCTTGGCAGCCGTGTCCCCGTTAGCGGCCACCCGATCCACGCCGATCATCACCAGATCGACTTTGTGCTGGCTCATCACCCAGGCAGCCGTGTTATCTGTAATGAGCGTGTACGGTACGCCCGCCTGAGCCAACTCCCAGGCATTCAGCTTGGCGCCCTGTAATCTGGGGCGGGTCTCGTCGGTGTAGACGTGCACCTTTTTCCCTTGGCTATGCGCATAAATCACGGGGGCCATCGCCGTCCCCAGATCGACCGCGCACAGAGGGCCGCAGTTGCAATGGGTAAGCACGCGCGCTCCATCCGGGATGAGCTCGGAGCCAATTTCTGCCAGCCGCTGGTTGATGGCCACGTCCTCATCTGCCATCTTCTGCGCCTCGGCCAACATGGCTTCGGCGAGGCCATCCGAGCCATTTTCTAGGCGCTCCCCCGCAAAAGCCAGCATGTGATCGAGCGCCCAAAATAAATTTGTTGCCGTAGGGCGGGGCGCCGCCAGCAGATCGCGAGCCTTCTGTAAGTCCGCAGAAACAGCTCGTGGCTCTCTGGCTTGCGATTGCCTGGCTGCCAGGGCCATCGCGTAGGCTGCGGTGACGCCAATAGCCGGTGCGCCGCGCACTTCCAGGCGGCGGATGGCGGTTGCAACTCGATTGAGGTCGTCTGTTTCGATCAATTCAAAGCTGTTCGGTAAGCGTGTTTGATCGATGAGGACGATTTTTCCGTTTTTCCAAGATACTGTTCGCATGGTACCAACCTGATTGATTAATCTAACCCCAAGCGGGATCGTTGGATTCTGAGCTGGAGCCGGTTCTGTTCGAAGTAATCCACAGATTGAATTAACAATTTGCCGCTCCGGTTGTAGTGGCGCTGGCGCATGACCAGGATGGGCATTCCTGGAGAGATGCCCAATTTCTGGCTGACTTCCTCGTCCGCAATCTGTGCTTCGATCACTGAATGCGCCTCCGCAATGAACTCGCCGCAACGCTCCTGCAAGTAAACGTAGAGTGAGCCCGTATAAGCTCTTTCGTCGACCACCAGACCTTTAGTTTTAAGCGGTAAATACGCCACCGTGTAAGCGAAGGGCGACCCATCCGCCGTGCGCACTCTGCGCAGGCAAATCACATCCGTTGGAACTTCTTCGCTGTCCCCCACCCTGCTCTCGAAAGGAATGCGCTTGGTGGAAATCTTCACTTCGCTGGTGCCCGGCTCCATCCCCTGGTTGCGGATCATCTCCGTGATGCTCAAGTTGAGCTCGGCGTTCGAATGCACCACGGATAAATCCTCGGCAACAAAAGTGCCAATCCCGTGCACCTGGCGAATGATCCCATCAGACGCCAGGCTCGCCAGGGTTTCACGCAGGGTCGCCCGGCTGATGTTGAGCTGCTCGGCGAACTCTTCCTGAGAAGGTAGACGGTCCCCCTTTCCTAACCTCTTTGCGCGGATGTAATTGAGGATCGCCCTCAGGGTATCGTCGTGAAGTTTTGTGGATTGAGAACTTCTAGAAATAGTCATGGTCGGGCTTGTAAACTTCTGCTTACAAGGAGGTCAAAAACTTATGGTCTTGTCGTGGGCAGGCAAACTCTTCAGACTTCAGAAGTCTGAAGACTATTTTAGCTCGCTTTAATAAAAAGTCAAGTACCCAAATGGGGGCCCGATCAGGAAATTAACCCCCGATTTTCCTTTTACATTAATTAGGAGAGCGTGTATACTATCCTCATCAATCTGGCGGGGTCAGCAAGATTGTGATAAATTCATTTGGCTATGTGATATTAAACATGAATCCTTGTTATAAAAAGAATTTGTGTCATGACAATTCAAGGGTTATAATAATAACCGGTGAATTAAACCCCCCATTCAATATCACTACCGGTAATATCGGCAGGTTATAAACCGGATCCGAAAGAAGATCAGAAGGTATTTGGTTGGTAAGCTCAGGCATTCTTCAAGTCTGGTCTGCCAGCGAGGCCAGAAAAAACCGGGTAGGGAAGTTTCCTTATTGAAGGCCACCTGAATGAGTATTCCGGTAACACGCACCAAGATTATTCTACCCCGTCGTCGCCCAGACTTGCTAACCAGGCAACGTCTGCTCGATTTATTGGGAGAATTGCTGGATAACAAGCTCACCATCCTTACCGCCCCTGCCGGGTCCGGAAAAACCTCGTTGCTGGTGGACATGGCTCATCAGTCCAACATGCCCGTGTGCTGGTATGCCCTGGATCCGCTGGATAGAGAGTTCAAAAGGTTTATTGCGCATCTAATCTCTTCGATAAACCAGGTCTTCCCCGAATTTGGAAAACAATCCAATATTGCCCTGCAAAACCTTTCGGAAGCCGACATCGACATGGACCGTTTGGTCACTACCCTCGTCAATGAGGCTTACGATTGTATCAACCAGCATTTCTTGATCATCCTGGACGACTATCATTTCCTGGGTGACCAGGAGGAGATTAACAATTTCCTGAGCCGTTTTCTCCAGGACGCTGACGACAACTGCCACGTCGTGATTGCTTCGCGTACCCTGCTGACGATCCCCGATCTGGCCCTCATGGTGGCGCGTTCTCAGGTTGGCGGTCTGGGCTTCGATGAGTTGGCTTTTAAAGCCGAAGAGATCCGCGCATTGCTCCAACAGAATTACCACGTGCCGGTAAGCGAGAATGCTGCCGAAGAGATGGCGCGCGAATCCGAGGGCTGGATCACCGGCCTGTTGCTCTCCACGCAGACCATGTGGCAGGGCATGACCGACCGCATGCGGGTGGCCCGCGTCTCTGCGGTGGGCCTCTACGACTACCTTGCCCAGCAAGTGCTGGATCAACAATCACCGGTCATCCGCGATTTTCTCCTGCGTACTTCCTTGCTGGAAGAGTTCGACGAAGAGCTGTGCGAAGCCGTGCTGGGCCCCGCCCAATATCCGACCGGCGAAAGCTGGGGGGATTTGATCGAAGCCGTATTGCGCGGGAACCTGTTCATCATGCCCGTCGGCGATAAAGGGCTGTGGATTCGCTATCACCACCTGTTCCGCGATTTCCTTCAGTCTCGCCTGGCTAAAGAGAGCCCGGAAGAGGAAAAGCGCATCCTTCAATCCCTCGCCGACGTTTATGGCCGGCGGGGTGAATGGGAAAAAGCGCACTCCCTCTACCAGCGCCTGGGAAACACCGTCGACTTGATCGAGATCGTCGAGAGGGCCGGCCAGCCCTTAATAGAAGATGGGCGATTAGAGGCCTTAAAGAATTGGATAGACGCGCTACCTTCTGATGAAATAGGTTCACGTCCTGTGCTACTTTCTCTTAGAGGCACAGTTGCCCTGATGCACGGAGAAGTTGAAAGAGGATTAACGTTACTGAACCATAGTGAAAAAGCATTAAGAGACAATCGAGATTTACCCTCGTTAGCAATTACATTATTGCGCCGTTCGAATGCATACCGTTTCCTTGGTAATTATCAAGAATCATTAAAAGATATTGACGAAGTCGTCCAATTATCAAAAGAAGCAGAAAAGCTTCGTCCGTTATACGCAGAAGGACTGCGCTTGAGGGGATTGTGCCTGCGGCAGTTAGGTCAATCGGGTAACGCAATTGAGTATCTAAAAAATTCTGTTGGAATTTATGACAGCTTAGGAGACGCCGAAAGTGTAGCACTTGTTAGTAACGATCTGGGAGGAATTCTCTATACCTTAGGAAACTATCAACAGGCTCGCCACTATTTCGAACAGGCCCTAAAACACTGGCAAAAAACTGGTAATCTTACTCGCCAGGCCTCTGTTTTGAATAATTTGGGCGTGTTGTACCACGAACTGGGTGATTACACCCATGCCATCAATTCGCTCGAGAAAGCGCTGGCATCAGCGAATCAAAGCGAATATAAACGTTTACAGTCCTTCACCTTATCCAGTATTGGGGATCTTTATCAAGATCTCGAAGCTCCGGATGCAGCCAGCGATGCCTATCGACGTGCGAATGAGATCTCTCAGTTCACTGATGACCGTTTCTTGAATTTTTACACAACTCAAGCAGAGATAATGCCGGCACGTCAGCGCGGCGAAGGCATAAAAGCCAAAGAGCTTCTAGCGAAAGCCCTTCAACTTGCCAAAGAAAGTGATTCGACGTACGAAGAAAGTCTGTGCAAGGTACAGGCCGGAAGGTTAGCCCTGGCAGATAACAACAGGCATAAAGCTATTGAGAATTTTCTGGCAGCCGTCGATGGTTTCGGTCTAAGTGGACAAAAAGCCGAAAAAGCGCGTTCCTGCCTCTACCTGGCTTATTCCTATTACGCCGACGGAGACGAACTAAACGCTTTTCGCGCTTTGGAACAAGCCTTTAAACTCGCCGACGCTTTGGAGAATAATCACACCTTAGTGGTTGCCGGTCGTGAGGTCAAGTCCTTGCTGGAGCAAGCTCTAAAACAGTCTGATCTCAACCACCAGACCGGACAGCTATTGAATCAGATCAACCGTTTCGAAGCAGAAATTGTAGCCCTACGGCGCCATTTGCGACGGCAAGTCTCTGTGGTGCCTTTTGCCCAACCGCGCTTAACCATCCGTGCTCTGGGGCGGGTGCAGGTCCTGGTCGATGGAAAACCCGTTCCCACTTCTGCCTGGCAGGCCCAGGCAGCCCGCGATCTTTTTTTCTTGCTGCTGGCCAACTCTGAGGGAATGACCAAAGAGGCTATCGGGGCAATTTTCTGGCCAGACAGCTCGCCCAGCCAGCTCAAGCTACAGTTCAAAAACTCTATCTACCGATTGCGCCACGCTCTGGAACTGGACGCAATCA
>JAMCRR010000141.1 GCA_023381565.1 Chloroflexota bacterium | reverse complement strand
ACTGCTAAATACAGTTCCTTCTGCTACCTCACCAGTCCCTGAAACTCCGGTGAGATCCTCCACTCGAATCAACACAAATCGACGCATCTGACTGGTTGATGAAATATGATTTTGTTTTCGCGCCATACTTTCACCTTTAGCTTGGTTTCTGCAATCTGGCCTCCGGCTGCGATCACGGATTCTTGGCTTTTTCTGAATGACTTTGGAATTTGTCAGATCCATCAACAAGCCATCTATATAAGAAAGGCGGCATCCTGAGATAATGTGTTCAAACACGATTCCTTCCGGCCAGGTTGATTTCTCGTCCCGGTTGAGGCGTATATCGATCATTCGAAACAACCTCCCAAAGAACATTCCCGGATCATCATCGACCCTGGTTGGATCCATAATGACTTTCCAAACGTAGCCTCGAAGTTCAACGGGGTTCTTTTTATCTTGAGCAATAGAATAATCTAAGTCTTTTCCTGGCATCTTGAATGGCACTCCGAACCTTATAAATTTAGCCGGCAAACAGGTGCGCAAATAGACGGGCAGGGGAAAAGGATTAGCCCTTACCTTATGCAGGCTTATTGAGATTGTGGAACACCCATGACTGGGGAATCAAAAACTAATAGTGTGTTGCACCATTATTGAATCAGGGAGGACGCATCCCCCATGAAAAAATTGATTTGAATATATTGAATTGGAAAGAGGAATGAAGAAAAGCGAGAAAAAGTACTTGACGAACCCACGTAAAACAGATACTATACGAATATCGATTAGCTACCGCAGCGTGCCCGGCAAGCGTGGACCAGCGTTCGTCAGGTCGGCTGAATTGCAGAGCCCGCCGCACAAATGGCACGGATTCAGGATTTTGACTCATAACCCGGAGGTCAGTGGTTCGAATCCACTCCCCGCTACTAACGAGAACCGTAGTCCCTGGGGCTACGGTTTTTTGATAGGCCTGAGGGTCTTCGGTTACGAAAAATCACTTTTCGCCGCAGGCATGCTTCGCGAGGAGGATTTTTCGATGAATCGCAGTCCCTCAAACCTTTTAATTTCCCTTTGCATCGATGGCTTTGTTAAGTATAAGAATGCCGAAGGCTTACAGCCTCGAACGGTCGATTCGTATGAGTGGGTGTTGAATAAATGGCTGGAAAAGATGGGCGACAAGCCCATTAAAGCGGTTTCGCCGGCTGATGTCCGCGACTACGTGGCGTACTTACGCACCGATTATGTCACCCATCGTTTTGGCAGGGCCAAAACCAGCGGCGACCCATCGTCTTCCAAACTCTCTCCAAAGACTCTGCGCAACCATTGGGTTACCTTCAAGGCGTTCTTCGGCTGGGCAGCCACCGAATTCAAGATTGCCAATCCAATGGCCGACGTCCCAGGACCCAAATATAAGACCGCGCCGGTGGCGGCCTTTTCCAAGGAAGATATTGCGGCCCTGATCAAGGCCTGCGCTTACGCACGGGAAACCAATCCGGGCAACCGGCACAGGTTTGTTACCCGCCGGCCGACTGCCAAACGTGATGAGGCGATCATCCTTTTCTTGCTGGATACCGGCTTGCGCGCCTCCGAGCTTTGCCACCTAAAAATCGGCGAGGTGGACATGCGGACTGGCAGGGTAACCGTCAAGCATGGCGACGAAGGCGGGGCAAAGGGCAGCAAGGGCAGAACTGTGTTTATCGGCAAGAGCACACGCCGGGTAGTGTGGCGATACCTGGCGGAGCGAGAAGATCGCGACGATCCAGAGGCGCCAATATTTTTGAACCGTGGCAATCGTTCCTTCAACCCTAACAGTCTGCGCCATTTGATCGTACGGCTGGCCGAGAAAGCCGGCGTCAAAGAAGCTCATCCGCATAAATTTCGACATACGTTTGCGATTACCTATCTCCGTTCAGGCGGGGATGTGTTCACTTTGCAAGCATTGTTAGGTCACAGCTCGCTGGATATGGTCCGGCATTATGCCCAGATTGCCGAGATGGATATCGAGCGCGCCCATCGGAAAGCCAGCCCAGTGGATAATGTGAGACTATAGTTTTTCCGTGTGATTCCTGAGCGCTTTTTGTAAACTTACATTCCCGTTCCCCAAGTTCGCCTTTTGGAGAATTGGTTTCCAGATTATTGTTCATCTGGAAACTTAATTGGAATGCACCTGATAGTCTTTACACCCAAATGGTCTCATTAGCAAATTAGGTAGCTATAGTTGATCTAAGGATTCTTGAAATCCCCTCTCTTATTCCTAGAATAAACGAAAAACCTAACATAAGGGATAAATGGATCTGCTTGCGTACACTGGCTTGACCCCGGCCGGTTTTGAGGAATTAATTCAAGGGATTGCCGCCAGGATGAATTTCCCCAGCCAAAGCATTCTTTTAGGGGGCGATCACCTGGGACCTTTCGCCTGGAAAGACGAGCCAGCCGCCCAGGCGATGGCCAAGTCGGCTCGAATGGTCCAGGGTTATATCAGAGCCGGATACAGGAAGATCCATTTAGACGCCAGCATGGCGTGCCTGGATGACGAGGCGAATCTTCCACTCCCCAAAACGGTTTCAGCCGAGCGAGCTGCCCAACTTTGTTCCCTTGCAGAAGAAGCAAGCCTAGATGCGCCCAATCTCTCCCCACCCGTGTATGTCATAGGCACCGAGGTGCCCATCCCAGGCGGCGGGCAAGGGAGTGAGAATTTGCTGCAAATCACCCGCCTGGAAGATGCGACTGAGACGATCGACCTGTTCCACCAGGCGTTTGCCCGCCACGCTCTTCAATCCGCGTGGGAGCGCGTTGCTGCACTGGTGGTACAACCCGGGGTTGAATTCAGCGAAAACCGCCTGGTTGAATATGACCGGGAAAAAGCGACGGGACTCTCCAGGTTTATCGAGCAAATTCCGGGGATTGTGCCCGAGGCGCATTCCACCGATTACCAGAGACCGGAACATTTACGGCAACTGGTAGAGGATCACTTCGCTATCCTCAAAGTCGGGCCGGCTTTGACGTTTGCGTTTCGCGAGGCGGTTTTTGTCCTGGCGCGCATGGAGCAAGAATGGTTGGAGCATCACGGGAGTGCCCGACCATCGCATTTGATGGATGTGGTGAGTCAGGCAATGCAGCGCAATCCCCATTATTGGAACAAGTATTATCGGGGAAACGAAGGGGAAATCGCGTTTGATCGAATATACATTCCAATTGATCTCACTCGCCTGAATCGCGATCCACGAGCGATTCAACCGCGGCAATAATCTTTACATAGCCTGTACAACGGCAGAGGTTGCCGGATAACCCCTCGACGATCTCCGCACGGCCCGCGCTCGGATGATCTCGCAGCAATGCGGCCGCTGACATCACGAAGCCGGGAGAACAGAAACCGCATTGAGAGCCGCCATATTCGGCGATCCGCTCCTGAACCGGGTGTGGGCTTTCGATGTTCCCTAGCCCTTCAATCGTGACGATCGTTCGGCCTTCCACTTTTGCGACCGGTATCAGGCATGAATTCACCGGCTGCCCATCCAGCCAGACGGTACAGGCGCCGCATTCACCTTCACGGCAACTGATTTTTGTGCCTTTCAATCCCAGCCGGTCACGTAGAACATCGGCCAGAATCGCGTCCGGATCTACATCGATTTTAATGGGTTGGTTGTTGGCAGTGAACTGCACTAGCATAGTATGACCTTTCTAGGCTTCCGCTAACCCCAGGATGGCAAGCACTTGCTCCTGGAGGAGATCGCGTGCGACCCGGAGCCGGTAATGACGCGAGGCGCGAAAATCGTCGATTGGTTTAACATCATCTTCGATCCCGGCGTATACTTCTGGGCTCATTGCTGTTTGCACCGGTTTACCTATCAAGGCTCGCTCCACACTTCCAAGCCGCACGGCCGTCGGTGCGACTGCGCCCATGGCAACTCGCATTTCCCGAATCACCCCAGATTCCGTCTGCAATATCATGGCCAGATTGAGGATCGCAATGGTCATTGCTCGTCGCGGTTGCACTTTACGGAACACCCTGCACGTCAAGGGCTAGGGAACATCAATATAGAATGAGTATACGATTTCACCTGGCGCCAAATCTACCTGGCGATAACCTTTGAGGAAGTGGTCTAAGCGCACATTGCGCAATTCACCATCCCGTTGGGCGATCCGCACCCTCGCATCATACGCCAGGAGAGCAGGAACCATATCGGCCGCGGGAGATGCATTGGCAACGTTGCCACCCAGTGTGGCAAGATTGCGCACCTGAGGCCCGGCGACCTGCCGGGCAGCGTCAACCAGTAGTGGCACAGACTGTTGTATCGTTTCTGACCGGATCAGGTTAGCGAGCGTGACACAGGTTCCAATCTCAACCCGGTCGTTAGTTATGGAGATTTTCTGCAAATCTGCAATCCGGGTAATATCCACGACCACTTCTACAGGCGGTATTTTCTTCTCTTCCAGAGCCAGGATGAGGTCTGTTCCTCCGGCGATCAAACGAGCGCCTGTGCCGTACTTCTCGAGCAGTTGCAGTGCCTGGTGTAAATCCGATGGCAAGAAATATTGGTTAAACCACATTGTTGCCGTCCCCTGGTTGCTCGTTGAAACTTTTCAACAGCCGTCTGACCTTGCTAAACTGACCGTACAAATGGTCGTAATAGGCGATGTTAGCGCTTATAGGTGAAACCTGAAATGTGCGGTGGACCATGGCTGTAGTTGCTTCACGGGGGGAAGAAAAATGGCCAGCACCGACGGCGGCCAGGATTGCAGCACCTAATGCGCTATCTGACCGAACGCCGCATAATTCTCTTCCCAAAACGTCTGAAACGATCTGGCGCCAAAGCGGGTTCTTGCTGCCACCTCCCGTGAAGCGCAGATTCTCCCACCCCAACCCCATCTCGCTAAATGTCTCAGCGATATCTCGCAAAGCGAAGGCTACCCCTTCGAACAAGGCACGGGCCAGGTCGCTTCGAGTATGATGACGACCCAGGTTCAAGAAGGTGCCCCTTGAGCCACTCTGTGAGTTCGGGGATCCCATCCCCACCAGGTAAGGCATAAAAAAGACGCCTTTAGCGCCGACAGGGCTCTTGGCCGCCTCTTCGGTAATCAAATCGAAGAGAGCTTTTTCTTCCACCGGATACCCTGTCAGGAAGTTTTCAATAAACCACCGGACACTATCGCCGCCGCACTTGGTTGTGCCTCCGGTCACGTACATACCTTCCACGTAGGAATAGCAAAACATAGATTTCGCGACCAGCGTAGCGCCCGGCAGCCGCTGCGAGATGGTAGTGCGCATCACTCCGTTTGTACTCAAACTGACGATGCCCTGGCCTAACTGCACCAGGCCGGCGCCCAGGGCCGCGGCGGCGCCATCATTCAATCCGGCAATGACGGGTAATCCGCGCGGGAGCCCGGTGCGTTCGCAAATATCGCGCTGCAGCTCGCCCGCAACGGAGGTTGAATCGATACTGCTGGGCAACTTGCGGACGTCTACCCCCAGCGCCTCGAAGAACTCCTGGTTCCAATCCCTACTCCCCGGGCTGCTGCTATATTCATCGACTGCCCTGCCTGTCAGCGAGGCGAGGAGAAAACCTTTTGTATCGAAAATATGCTTCGCTGCCCATAACCGGTCGGGATGGTTTTGGAGCGCCCAGTAGAGCTGCACACCAAAGGATGATTCTGGCATGCCTAACCCGACCCACCCGGCACCAACTTTTTCAAGTAGCTCTCCGCACAAGTGAGTCGCTCGCTGATCTTGCCAGATCGGGCAGCGGCCTAATGGTGAGAAGTGTTCGTCGGTGAGAATCAAGCTAGGGCCGTGGCAAGAAACTCCTATGGCCAAGATTCCCCCGGTTTCTTCACCTAATTGAGCCGACAGATCGGCCAATACTCGAAAAATGGATGCGATCCATTCCTTGGGGTCTTGTTCGGCCCAACCATCGGCTGGCCTGAAGGTGTGTGTAATTTGCTGCGATTGGGCGCGTAGCGCCCCATCCATTTCGAACGCCACAGCTTTACACAAAGTTGTGCCAAGATCGAGGCCAATTACGAGGGGTTTGACCATTTCTTACTTCCATCCGATTCTTGTATCGCAATGAAAACACGTTCCGGCGTGGCTGGAATGTGGGTGACCCGGGCGCCGACCGCATCGTAGATGGCGTTCGTGATGGCCGGAGCAACCGAAGATGTCGGGATCTCTGCCAGCCCCTTGAGACCCAGCGCGCCGATTGGCGATGGGAGATCTAGGAAATGGACCCGGATTTCAGGCATATCGGCGAGACTGGGGATGATGTAATTAGTGAAGCCGGTGTTGACCGGAAGGCCTTCGCGGGTGAGATATTCCTCACTCAGGGTAAATCCCATTCCCATTACGGCACCGCCTTCGACCTGTGCGGTTGCCCCAACCCGATTGAGGATGGTGCCTGCATCGTGAAAGGCTTCGATCCGCAAGACTCGGACTTCCCCTGTAACCGTGTCGACCTCGACTTCGGCCATATAGGTCGCATATCCGAATTGGTTGATCGGCCTCTCCGACTTGCCGGATGGGTCAAGCGCAGTTGACATGGGGGCCTGGAAGCTTCCGGCGATCTTCAAGCTGATGCCCATCGTTCTGGCTTCTGCGAACAACGTCTGGATGGGGATTTCTTTCCCTGCGGCTGAGACGAGCAGGCCATGGAATTCCACCTGTTCGGGATGGACGTCCAGTAGTTCGCCGGCGACGGGTCGCAGCAAACTCTGTAAGTTGAGACAGGCCTGGTGGGCGGCATTACCCGTCAGCGTGCTCTGGCGAGACG
>JAMCRR010000016.1 GCA_023381565.1 Chloroflexota bacterium | reverse complement strand
ACAGGTACGGCAACCTCAACTCGACCATGATCGGCGACGACTATCACCACCCCCAGGTGCGCCTGCCCGGTAGCGGTGGTGCCAACGACCTGGCCTCGCTGTGCTGGAAGACGCTCTCCGTGATGGTTCACGACCGGCGCCGTTTCGTCCCACACGTGGATTTCATCACCTCCCCCGGCTATCTTACGGGCCCCGGTGCGCGCGAAGCGGCCGGGCTGCCGCCGGGCACCGGGCCGTACAAGGTGATCAGCACCCTGGCTGTGATGGGCTTCGACCCGCAAAGCCTGCGCATGCGTGTGGAGAGCCTGCACCCCGGGGTGTCGAAGGCCGAGGTGGCTGCCAGCACCGGCTTCGAGCTGCTCTTCGCCGGCCCCCTGCCGGAGACCCCTGCGCCTACCAAGGAGGAGCTGGACATCTTGCGCCGGGAAGTGGACCCCGAGAGGCAGATCATCGGGGAGTAGAACAGTTGGCAGTGGGTGGTGGGCAGTTCCCTTCACGTTCCACCGGCCTCCTGGGTACGTTGATTGAAGGGCCTGGAGAACATTAGCGGGCTCAACATATAACCCGGTTTCAGTCGAAAATTCTTAGAGGGAATATAGATGATGCTTCGTTTCTTACTGGCGTAAAGAAACTGGAAGGATCCGCGCGCGATATTAATTGCTATAATATATTTGAATCCCCTATACTCCCATCGCAATTTATCGTTTATAGATCTTCGGGTGAGGCCAATTGTTGATTTGCTCTATCGTAGGGGGGCAAGATTCGCATGTACCCATGCAAGGGAGGTAAATATGGACGTGGAGGCAGTTGAGCCCGGGGAAGAAGAAACGGTAAGAAGACAGGAAGAGGCGCGCACCTCCCATTGGTGGTTCTCAAAGAGAGGACCGAAATTTCTCAGTCCTATCTTCCGGCTGATGGACCCAGCCCTTCAACGGGTTAAGCCATACATCAAAAAGGGACAGGTCGTGGTCGACCTGGGTTGTGGGTGGGGGTATGATGCCTTTGAGCTATCTGATTTGGTTGGCCCAGAAGGAAAGGTCTACGCCGTCGATTTGGGTAAAAACGCGATCCAATCCATTCAGAAAAAGATAGACAGGAGTGGTCGCCGCAACATCGAAGCCTGCGCGTCGTCCGCCTCCGAGTTGGGATTTATAAAAGACCGGTCGATCGATTTCGTCTTTGCCAATGGCTTGTTGTGTGCAATGAAGTATTATCGACCACTGGCTGTGGACGAAATCAAGCGCATCCTCAAATTATCTGGTAAGGCTTACCTTACCGGAGGTGGCCCCCCCTTTGGTTATTTAGACCAGGCTGAATGGGAAAACATCATGCAGGGGTTCAACGTCGAACGCGGGGGAAGCTACAAAGAGAATTGGGCGGTGGTATCTCTCACCCAATAGCTTTCCGCTGTGCACCCGTTGGAACGCCGTGGATTGGCTGTCTCCATCCGTAAAGGAGTAGGAGCGGATCCTGACACCAGCCCTGGGTGAGTGGCGGGCACGCCGGACGGTGTATGAAGGCATCTACAATCGGCCCGCCAAAGTCTTGTATCGGGGCTGGCGCGAGCGCGGAAGAACGCGGATGGATTTAAATAAATCATAAAGAGGATTGTGGGTGATCGTGTGCGTCACCAGATATCCAACGGAGAAACGGATGCTGGACCTGGAAACATCCGCTGATCCGTTTCACCCCCGTTCACCCAAAGAGACAAAACGCCAATCGAATATAGATACGATCTCTCAGTCCGGCGGGTCGGATATCTTCAAACGCAGCCGGTCGCGGGGCGGGTCAGGGTGTTTTTTGGGGTGGAAGCCTGCCGGCTTCGGTATATAATATTATGAGTCCCGTATCTAAAAAAAATACCGCAAAGCTGCGTTATATCCACCAGTTAGGCCCTGGAAGTACAGAGAGGAGAGCGCGATGAGCAACGCACAGGCGGCGCCTGAGACGAAAGGTGTTTCGGTGAAGTTACTTGCCACGGTTGACCTCGGCCTCGAGATCGAGGGCATGGCCGGGCGCAAATTTCGCATGCGTATGGTGACCATCGAGCCTGGAGGCGTCTTCGGCCCGCTTCACGACCATAAAGACAGGCCCGGAATCGTCTACATCCTGCAAGGAACGATCACCGACCATCGAAATGGAGTCGCTACAGACTATGGGCCGGGAGTGGGCTGGCCCGAGGATCGGAACACACTACACTGGCTTGAGAACCGAGGCACGATACCGGCAGTGGAGATTTCGGTCGATATCGTCAGGCAAGAGTGAGCTCAGGTCCGCCCGGGATTCAAGAAATTTGAGATTGGCTGGAACAAAGATCCAAAGTCAGGGCTGGCGCAAGCGCGGAAAGACGCGGACGATCGCATAAATATACAAAGAAGCCAGGCCTGGGGGTCAAAGGATGCGAAGCGGCTCAGCGGATGAAGGCACTGCAAAAAACCGATTAACCACAAAGGACACAAGGAAACACGAAGGAAGCCCATCTTTGTCATATTCCTTTGTGGGCTTTGTGCCCTTTGTGGTTTCGCCTTTTTGCAGGTTGGATTTCTTCAACCGCAGCCGGCCGCGGACCTGGTCAAGGAGCCTTTTTTACGGTGGGGCTTGCCGGCTTCGGTATATAATATTGATTGATCCCGTATAAAGATAAATTAATAAACCACAGAGTTGTTGTTATAAGCGGTAAGTGGGCAGTTCGGTGGGACAATTGCAACCGTAGACATACACAGGAGGGAGTTTGACGATGCGCTGTTTATTCGCACTTCCTAAGACAGCAAAAACATTTGCAATTTTACTGGTAATTGTACTGTTCGCTTGTAGTCCAGCGGTTACTCCAATAGCAATACCTACTTCTGCCTCTACTGATACATCCGCTCCAACTAACACATCTCTACCGACAATTACGCCCGCTCCTACCAATACACCGAAACCGACTTACACTCCGAGGCCAACATATACTCCTCGCCCGACGGCAACCTTTACGCCTACACCAGCGCCGATTATTCTGTCTGACACAGGCGATGCGGTTGTCGACATACAAAAATGGGATGGCCCTGCACTCGCCCATATCAAATATAACGGAAGCAGCAATTTTGTTGTATGGAATTACAGAGCTGATGGGGAAAAGATAGACCTGTTAGTGAACACAATTGGTAAGTACGAAGGTACATGCCCTCTGGATCTCGACAGCGATGAACAGACCGCTCGCTTTCAGATCGAAAGTAGAGGGCAATGGGAAATCCAGGTTCTCCCATTTGAACAAATACGCAGGGTTGACATCCCTGGCACATTCGACGGTAAAGGGGATGACGTGATATACATGAAAGGGATGGGCAGACCCGATCTGCTTAAGGTGGATGCCAGCCAAGCGATAAGCAATTTTGTCATCTGGGGCTACGGGAACGATAGAGACCTTCTAGTAAATGATATCGCTCCTTACTCTGGAACCGTCATTGTCGCAAGCAGTTTGCCGATAAGTAATGGAGCATTGGTATTGGTAATCGAGGCTAAGGGAAGTTGGTCAATCGAGGTTACGATCAGATGACTTTTATGCAGGGTGGGACACACCAAGGAAAGGAGTGGCCCAATACCAAGTCCAGGCGGAATCCGCCTGCCAGCAGGTAACACAAACTGTTAGGCGCCCCAAATCTAAGCATATGGAAAATCAAAGTAACTCTGAACATTTTCAACAACTATGGGAAGTCTTCATTAATCCCGATGTACAGCGATGTATACATGCGATAGACCAAATTGTTGGTTATAGATTGCCCGAATCAGCTAGGCGATCGTTTCTATCATTTCACAAATTTGTAACAACTGACCCTCCTCCAGTATTCATTATTCAATGGCGCACCAACAAAAAGCTTGAGTATTGGTATCATAAACACATAAATGGAATTCTTGGGAGTACACAGAATGCTTTGGCGTGTGCCTATTATCACCGTGATAATCTCATTGAAATTGAAAAGCAAGTTTTAGATGAACTTCAAAACCATAATTATAAGAAAGCACTTGGCAACAGCACTTTGGGTTTAGGAAATACGCTAAGATGGGATTTTGAATATCAGGCGTTTATACTTGCTGTTCGTCGTTGTCTTGATTATCTAGTAAGGGCACTTGCTGCATTCTTTAAAAACGACTTCCATTCATACCATCGTTTTTCAGTCTTTCTTAAGTCACAAAAACCGGAAATTGTTGCTGAAAAGCTTTGCGAAGTACATTCATCTTACTTGGCTAAATTTTCTTTTGTTACCTCCGAAGGAAGTAATAAATCCATCAGAGATCGCATATCCCACTATGAATATGTACCTGTTGGGACTATTAATCTTAGTTCACGTGGCTTTCTTTTGGCTGGCGGGGGAGAAGAACTAAAACCTTCATCTTCAGGCCAATTTGAGCTGCTTTCTGAAATAATAGATCAACATTTGATGGATCTGCAAGATTGCATTGATACTTACATAACGTGCTATATAAACGCAGTAAATGAATTTTATAAGAGGCAAGGCGCCTAACAACGGCTTGCACGCTGACATGGCAAATCGGAGGCCCAAGATCATGTTGGCATGCCAGAAATGATAATTCACACTCCGAGAAGTCAGAGCAACCCCCCCCTTGCATGTGAAGCCGGTGGGTTAGGCCGCACTAGTTTGAAGAGATCGCAAAGATATGAAATTATTCGATGAGACTCAAGATGTCGGAAGTGAAGCAGCGAGCTATACGGAACCCAACTTTGTATTCCTAAATCGAACTTCTAGAGAAGAATTTGTTAGAATTCGAGATCTGCTCGAAGTTTGGTTTGAGCGCTATCCAAGTACTGAAAAGTCTGAATTTAGGAGTCGATTCAGGTCTTCCAATAATTTTCAACATCAAGGCGCCTTTTTAGAATTATTCTTGCATGAACTGCTTCTGCGGCTAGGCTGTAAGCTGGAACTGCATCCGTCTCTGGACAAGACTACCAAATCCCCTGATTTCTTAGTTGAACCACAAGCAAGTCAAAAATTCTATCTCGAGGCAACAGTAGCAACGGGCGAAACGGTCAATGAAACGGCTGCACGAGCCCGAGAAAATACCGTGTATGAAGTATTGAATAGACTCGTGGAATCGCCCGATTATTTTCTTTCTTTGTCTGTCCGTGGTTCTCCCGAATCACCACCGCCGGCAAGAAAATTAGCAAATTATATCAATCGCGAACTCGGCTTTCTTGAATATGACGAGATAGCTAGAATCTACAAACTGGACGACTTGCAAAACTTGCCTCGTTGGTATTTTGACCATGGCGGATGGCATATTGAAATTCAACCCATACCTAAGTTCAAGCTTAGGGGAAATAGAGGTGTTAGACCCATCGGTTCGAGAAGTACAGGTATTAGAATGGTTGACAATTGGACTCCAATTCGTGATTCCATTATTGAAAAAGGGAAAAAATATGGCGAACTTGATATGCCATATGTAATCGCGGTAAATGCGCTAGAGTATGTAGATACGATTGATATCTTGCAAGCTCTCTATGGACAAGAGGAATACTTAATCAATATTTCTGACAACTCAGAGGCATCCGAACCAAGATTGCACAGAAAACCGAATGGCGTTTGGGTTGGACCTAATGGGCCACAATACACTAGAATTAGTGCAGTGCTAATGGTGACACGATTATCCACATTTAATATTCCTCGAGCAGATTTACATCTTTATCACAACCCCTGGGCGCAAAAACCTTACGAGTCCGTCTTGATGCAACTCCACCAAGCTGTTCCAATCGATGGGAAAATCCATTGGATGGATGGAAAGAATGCAGATACTATTTTCGATCTCTCCCCTACGTGGCCCGATAATGCGGCCTAACATAGTGTGCACCTGACGCGGCGGATCACCCACCGCCCTTGCTCTCGGGTGTGCGATCCCCTCTGCTGCTCTCCTGGGGCAAGTGCGGCCGCAGCGGAATGCTCCCGAGCACTGCCCTCGCCCACCCCGCCGCAGCGCTGCGCCAACGCCGGCCGTTGGGCGGAGATGAAAGGACCGCGGAAATGGCGCTGCGCAATTTTTCCATTCGCAACTTTGCTTCCAGTGTCTTCCTCATTCTCTTGATCTTCGCCCTGGTCTATCTTGCCATCGGTGTTGGCTTTCACTTCAAGTGGAAAAGCGCGCTGGCCGCCTGTCGGGAAACGCAAATCGCTCGCGGTGAATTTGTGGAGCCGGAAGTGTTTGGGAATGCTTTGGGCCTGGCATTCGACGTCACTTTTTGGCCGGTTTACACTCGGGCAAATATCTCTCTGGATGGCACCCCGTTTGCGACACCGTGCACGCATTAATGCTCCCCGTGGGCACGCCCTGCTTTGGCGGTCTCCGCCCGGGACGCTCAGGGTCTCAGTTCGCGGGGCGCCGGGTAGAGCGTGGGGATGAGGTTGAAAGAATGCGGGTGATGATAAAAATATACAGGGAAGCCAGGCCTGGGGGTGAAGCGGATCAGCGGATGAACGTGCTGCAAAAAACCGATTAACCACAAAGGACACAAGGAAACACGAAGGAAACCCATCGTTGTCATCTTCCTTTGTGGGCTTTGTGCCCTTTGTGGTTTCGTCTGTTTGCAGGTCGGATTTCTTCAACCGCCGCCGGCCGCGGACCTGGTCGGGGTGTTTTTTACTTATCCCGTATTGGCGGACAACCTTAAAAAAAGTTGCATTAATAGAACATAAGTGCTATAATGCAGGCAGATATCCCTGAACCGAGGTCGTGCCCATGCGCTAAATCCTACTCCACCTTTTTGTACCACCGAGACAAGCCTTAGGAAGGCGAGAAAGGCACGCCCGGATCGTAGTTGCTTTTCTCTCAGGCAAGCGCCGGAGGTAGACGCTACCGATCATTATTTTTAATCTCGGCTCTTATACGTTGAAATACATTTTCAACCCGCCATGCTTCGCAAACGCAAACCGTCGCGCCGCACGAAGGGCGAATCTTCATCTAGAGCTCGTTTTCGAAGAGCGAGCCTATCGACCGGAACGGGCAGGCATGAAAGGAAATGATATGGCAACCTTCTTGAAAGCATTGGTAACCATCTATTCGGCAGACATACGACGAGCGGCGGATTTCTACGGCCGCGTGCTGGGGTTAGCAGAGACCTACAGATTTCCAAAGGATGGCGAACCGGAGCACATTGAATTCAATGTCGGCGGCGCAACCATTGCAGTCAGTTCACCGGCTGGCCTCCGATCGCACGGGATGCCGCCTGCCACGCCCGGCCATCCTTTCGAGCTTGGCATCAAGACCGACAACGTGGATGCCGCGGTAGGCGAGCTGCGCCTCGCCGGCGTCGCAATCCTCAAGGATCCGTCTGTGAGTACGGCGGGCAATCGCTACGCTTACATAGCGGATCCGGACGGCAACTGGATTTCGCTCTATCAGAACGTAAACGGCTGACCAAACCAGACGTTAGCTTTCGTAAGGAGCTCAGGGGGTTTGTTTTAGCAGGCTCTTTGCGCTAAGCTTTGTAGATCTAGCCAGAGGTACTTTCTCCTGTCAAGCACGCTCCCAAGGAGGTACCAGCCCATGTTTACATCTAAAGCAGAGATTGCAGGATTTCGATGGAACGGCCTGTACAAAATTGGCGGAGCCGCAGCCCTCCTTTGTGCGGGAATGTATTTCGTCACAATGGGCATATACATCCCCGCCTATCGCGTCGCTGCGCCGCCTGCCACCGTGCTCGAATGGTTCGCGTTATTCCAGGCGAAAGCGCTCACCGGGCTCTTCTTCCTAGGTCTGGCGGACGTGATGATCTCGCTTCTCTGGTGCCCCTTGTCGCTTGCTCTGTATGCGATCCTCAAACAGTCCGACCAGGCCTGGGCGACGATCGCGACAGCATTTGCCTTTGTCGGGATAGCATTCTTTCTGGCTACAAACACAGCCTGGGCTATGCTTTATCTCAGCCGTGAATATGCGGCAGCAACCAGCGAAGCCCAGCGCTCCACTCTCCTGTCTGCAGGGCAGGCAATGGTCGCAGTCACTGAGGGGGCGCGCATGCTGCCGCTGATCCCGCTGGCCGGCTTGATCCTTTCGACCGTCATGCTGCGAAATAAAATGTTCGGCAAAGCGACGGCCTGGGTGGGCATCCTGGGATTAGGCCTCCTGGCGGCAAGCGGGTTCTTCGCCGGATACGCCACCACCGGACCGACAACCGCCGTTGTAAGCGTGCTCACCGGCGTTACCTACGCCGGTGGCGGATTGCTTTCGCTGGCGTGGTATTTCCTGGTCGGTTTGCGACTTTTGAAACTGGGGCAGCGCAAAGTAAGTCCGCTTTCTCAGCCGTCAACACCAGGCATAGGTGAATAATGAGCCGTGAATCCAGGTATTTCACGCTGACCCTGGAGTCGCTCAGGGCCCTGGGGAGCTGGACTGCGGACTGCGCTGAAAGGGCGCTGCCGGTGTACGAGAAGCATGCCGGTTCAGATGCCCGGCCCCGTGCGGCGATTGAAGGCATCCGGGTGTTTGCCGGCGGGGGAAATCGCACCGCCCGGCTGCGCTCCCTGGCCATTGAAGCGAATCGCGCTGCGCGCGAGATTGGAAGCCCGGCTGCCGAGGCGGCCGCGCGCGCCGCAGGCCTGGCAGCAGCCAGCGCCTATACGCATCCTCTGGCGGATGTCCAGCAAACCAGGCACATTGTCGGCCCGGCGGCCTATGCCGCACTGGCGCTCGAGCTCGACCACGCCGGCGATCCAAGCGTCGGCGATGGCGAGATTCGCTGGGCGATCGAACACGTCACCCCTGAAGTGCGCCAGGTCTTGCTGCAGATGCCTGCTCGCCAGGCGGGAAACAGCCGGTTGGACAAACTCCTCTATGAGCTGGATGCGGGCATCCGCAGTATGTAGGGTGCGTTCGCTTTTGAACGCACCGCAGTTAAGGGTTTTCCTCTCCTAAATTTTGCTCTATTGCCTCAATTCCCTCACCCCAGTCAAGATCGTAATATTCTTGTCTGACATAACGATGGAAACTGGACCATGGCCAATCGCGAACTCTCTGCACAAGCCCATGTTTGACCGGGTTGTAGTGAATGTAATCCATGTGTCGATGGAAGTCCTGCTCATCCCGCAGGGTATGCTCCCAGAAGCGGCGCTGCCAGATGGCGGCCTCCTCCCGCTTCTGCCGGGATGCATTTCGATATCCTCCTTTCCCAATCTGGTCTAAATATTTGTGCGTGAAGATGCGTTTGATCTCTTTCCAGCGCGTTGAATAATCAGCATCTCCGGGCGTAAGGGTCCAGATGCAATGGATGTGGTCAGGTAAAAGGCAGATTGCTCCGGTAGTGAAGGGGTGTTTTTCTCGGACAAATTCCCAGACGGAATGGAGCAAATCCCTGGCCTCCGGATAGGTAAAAATGGGCTTGCGGGAATAAGTGACAACGGTGAAAAAATACGTACCACCTGGGAGGAAGCAGCGGCGATATTCGGGCATAGGGTGATTCCACGATGAAAAGGGGATTGGTGCGTTCAACCTCACTCGCCGCCTTTGGCGGCTCGGAGGTGCACAAACCGCAAAGCGAACGCACCCTACTGATGGTGCGTTCAAGAGCGAATGCACCCTACCGATGGTGCGTTCAACCTCACTCGCCGCCTTTGGCGGCTCGGAGGTGCACAAACCGCAAAGCGAACGCACCCTACCGATGGTGCGTTCAAGGGCGAACGCACCCTACTTCATCGCATTCAGCCACAAATCAATCGGCTTATCCACCTTCGGCGGTTTGTAGGGCCAATCGATGCGCCGTCCCTCGCCGGCGGATTGGTACCCGGCGTAGATCACCTTGAGCACTTCCAGACCGTCTTCCCCGGTCTCGATCGGGGCTTCTTTCCCCTGGATCACGTTCACAAAGTGCTGCATCTCCTGCGGGAAGCCGTAATTCCAATTTTCTTCGAAGCCGGTGAACGTCCAGCCCTTCGTGGTCTCGGCTTTCTCCACAGCGTAGCCGTAGCCGGCCTGGCTGTGCGTGATCAGGGCGTTGCCGTGGATCAGGTCGCAGGCGGTATTGCCCTGGCTGCCGTAGATCTCGCAGCGGTCGTCGATGCCGCCCGTCTTGGCCCAGCTGTTCTCCAGCACGGCCAGCGCCCCGCCCTCGAATTCGACCATGCAAATCGAATGATCCTCGCCGCGCGTCTTATCCTTGTGCACGAAGGTGCCCATCTCAGCGGTGACGCTCTTCACGGCGGGCTTACCCAGGATCCAGCGTGCGAATTCGATGGAGTGGCAGCCCATGTCGAGCAAGACGCCGCCGCCCGAGCGCTCGACGTCCCAGAACCAGGGCATGTGCGGCCCGAAATGCTCCTCGTGATGCTTCACCAGGAAGGGCTTGCCCAGGGCGCCTTCTTCGACCAGGCGTTTGGCGCGCACGTACTTGGGGGCAAAGCACAGCATCTCGCCGTAGACGAGCTTCACATTGCTCTCGCGCACCGCAGCCAGCATCTGGTTGGCGTCTTCGATAGTCTTGGCGAAGGGTTTCTCGCACAGGATGTGCTTGCCGGCTTTGGCCGCCGAGACCACCGCATCCACGTGCAGGTAGTTGGGGATGCCCACCACCACCGCGTCGACGTCGTCGCGGGCCACCATTTGGTGGTAATCGCCGAAGGCGTGCGGAATGGCGTGCGCCTGGGCGAATTTCTGCGCGGTCTCGAGCTTGCTGGAGGCTACTGCCACGACCTCCACCTCGGGGATCTGCTTCAGCGATTCGGCGTGGATATTCCCGATAAAGCCTGCGCCCATCAGGCCGATGCGAATTTTTGGCATAGTACTCCTCCTTGGCTATGAAAAGCGTTCTACCACAGAGACGCGGTGAATCTTTTAGTCTAAAAACTTCTGCTCGATCTTGCCGGTCTTGCGGTTCTTCAGGATCAGCTTGGTCTTGCCGTCGGGCATCTTTTCTTCCTTGATCAGGATGTGGTCGGCGTCGTATTCCACCACGTGCGACACACTCTCCACGCCTTCGCGCCCGCGCCAGGCATCCAGCTTTACCGGCTCCCAGCGTTTGCTCGCTGCCGAGCGGTAGGCCGCGTCGACGATGGCGTTCACCACGTAGCCGTCGTAGAAGGATTCCACGGGAGGCTTGCCGGCATCCAGCGAGTCGAGCATGTCGGCAAACATGCCGGTGTAGCCCAGCGAGCCGACCTCATCCCCCACCGGGAAGAGCCAGCCGGTGTCCCCTTCGGCTTTCTCGGCGACGTAGCCGCCCTGCCCCACCGAGGTGAACATCTCGAAGCCCGTGCGCAGCCAGTGGTTCAGCCAGATCGTTCCTTCGGTGCCCGAGACCTCGTCGCGCAGGTCCATGCCGCCGCGGAAGGTCCAGCTCACCTCGAACTGGCCGATGGCGCCGTTCTCGTAGCGCACCAGGCCGATGGCGCTGTCTTCAGCTTCGATGGGATGCACCTGGGTATCGGCCCAGCACATCACCTCCACCGGGCGGAGGTCTTTGCCGATGAAGCTGCGGGCAATCTCGATGCAGTGGCAGCCCATGTCCACGATGGCGCCGCCGCCGGATTGGGCCTTATCCCAAAACCAGTCGCTGTGCGGGCCGGGGTGGGTCTCGCGTGAACGCACCCAGAGGATCTTGCCCAGGGCGCCGTTCTTGGCGGCTTCCAGGGCCTTAAGGGTCTTCGGGGTGTAAACCAGGTCTTCCAGGTAGCCGCAGTAGACGCCCGCCTTCTCGACTGCATCAAGCATCTCTTTGGCTTCGGCGGCATTCCGACCGAGCGGCTTGGTGCAGAACACGGTCTTTTTAGCCGCAGCAGCCTTCAAGACGGCTTCTTTGTGCAGGTAGTTGGGCAGCCCCACCACCACCACGTCGGTCTCGGGGTCGGCGATGGCTTCATCAATGCTGGTGGTGTATTTGGGGATGTCCCACTTTTGGGCAAACTTGCGGGCATCCTCGAGGTCTTTGGCGCAGATGACCTGCACGTGGTCTTTGGCGCGGTGCCCCTGAAGAGTCATCGTGTAGAAGCTGCCGATCAACCCCGCGCCGAGCATGGTAATCTTGTGCATAGTTCCTCCTAAGAAAAACATCTGCAGATCTATTAGCCACAGTCGAACACAGATGAACTTGATTTCAATTAGTCCGATGAGTTATTTATCAGACGCGGTTTAGTCTTGTCTTTTATCTGAGTTTATCTGTGGCGAAATTTATCTTTAGTTAATGTTCTTACTGTCTGAAGCCGCGCTGGCGCCCATAGATCGAGATCAAGACGAGCAGCGTTCCGCCCAGCACCATCTGGCGCACCGAATCGGGCATCTGCATGGTGGTGAGCAGGCTGGTGATCAGGGTCAACACGAGCGCCCCGGCCATGGTGCCGAAATAGCTGCCCTTACCGCCCGATAGCAGCGTCCCGCCCACGGCCACGGCGGCGATGGAGGGGAAGAGAAAGGAATTCCCCATGGCGATAAAGACCACGCCGGTGTTTCCCAGCACCAGGAAGCCGCCCAGGCCCGAAAGCAAGCCCGCCAGCGCGTAGGTAGCCACCACCATGCCGGTCACGTGGACGCCGGATAACCGGGCGGTGGTGCGGTTGCTACCGATGGCAAACAGGTTCTTGCCGAAGGTGGTGCGCTCGATGAGCAACCACATGAGCAGCCCAAAGAGAATCCAGATGATAATTGCGCCCGGTATACCGAAGAACCACGGCCGGGCGATCACACGCGTCATGAGCGGAGAGACCGCTCCGCTGACGTTGCCGTGCTGCGCCACCAGGATCAACCCGGTGACAACCCCTGACATGCCCAGCGTCATGACGAGCGGGGCGATGCGCAAGTAAGCCACCCCTATGCCGTTGAGCAGGCCGATGGCCGCGCCGACTGCCAGGGCGGCCAGCAGCCCCGGGAGCAGCATGCCATCCTGCCCGTTGATGATCACGTAAGCGATGATGGCCGAAAGCGTCACCACCGCGCCGACGGATAAGTCGATGCCTTCCCCGCCGCTGATAATGACCAGCGTTTGCCCGGCGGCGATCACGCCCAGAAATACGGACAGGCGGGTGATATTGGTCGCCTGAGCAATGGCGATGCTGACGTTGCTGCCATAGCCGTTAGGCAGCAGGCCGCTCAGCAGGAACAGGACCACCGCCAGGATGACAGCCGCCACCGGTGGAGAGATGGCGATCTTTTTGGGGAGAAAAGCAGTGAGCCTCTTCATGCCTGCCTCTCCTGTCCGGTCGTCGGATGCTGCCTCGTTCGCGACCCGATTGTCCTGCGCAGCAGGTTGATCGCTCCCGGCGCAGCCAGGGCCACAACGATGATGGCAGCGTTGACGAATGTCTGCCACCACAAGTTGACGTTGGCAAACGAAATAATGTTCTTGAACAGTCCAAGCGTAATGGCCCCGAGCACCGCGCCGGCCACTCCGCCCACGCCACCGCGCAAGGCTGTGCCGCCAATCACCACGGCGGTGATGGAGGTCAGGGTAATGTCTGCGCCGATGGTGGCGCTCCCCGAGCCGGTCAGCAGAGTGATGGCGATCCCGCCGAAGGCAGCCATCAGGCCCGAGATGACGTAGGTGCTAAACTGGACGGCGTTAACGGGAACGGCCGTCTCGTAAGCGGCGTCAGCTTTCCCGCCTACCGCATAGAGGTAGCCCCCGTAGCGCGTTTGCCGCAGCAGATACCAGGCGATCAAGATAAGCGGGATGACGTACAGGGTCAGCGGCAAACCCAAGGGAGTGGTCTCCCGGTAAAAGCTTGAAATGCCGTTGGGCACCGCCCCGCCGGGCGAAGGCAGGATAAAAAGCGCCACCCCGGCATAGAGAAAGCTGGTGGCGTAGGTGGTGATGATCGGCTGCAGGCGCAAATAAGAGATGAAGAAACCGTTGATCGCTCCGGCGGCCATGCCCACCAGAAGCACAGCGCCCAGCATCAAGGCGATTTTTTCAGGGGATGCGTTGGAGCCAAGCTGCGTGGCCAATATGGCGTTGACAATCGAAACAATCGAGCCGACGGAAATGTCGATGCCGCCGCCCAGGATGACGACTGCCTGCCCGGCAGTCACCAGGACCAGCGGTAGAAAGACCCGCATGTTGCTGTTCAGGCTGCCGCGCGAGAGAAGGTCGGGCTGAAAAAATAAATTAACCAGCATCGCCAGGACCAGCAGCAGCAAGGAGAACAGGTAAGGGTTCCTCAATGTAAAATACTGCCACCGCATCCGGTTCAACACATTATTCATTCCATACTCTCGCTTGGCGGGTCGGTTTCCCCGGCGCCTGCCGGTCCCGGGGCAGCTGTAGATGATTCATCTGCGTCTCGCCGCTCATAGGTGTGCCCTGCTGCACTGGATGGATCTTCGTGTAAAGAAGCATTCGAAGCGCCCAGGCTGGCGGCAATCAGATTGGATTTGGTCAGGCTTTCACCGGACAGCTCGGAACGGATGACGCCGTCGTGCATCACCAGCACGCGGTCGCACAACCCCAGCAGCTCTTCATCATCACTGCTGTAAAACAATATCGCTGTCCCATTATCACACAGGCGCGCTAACAGCCTGTAAAATTCTGCTTTAGTCCCCACATCCACGCCCTTGGTTGGGTCGTCTAGGAGCAAGAGCTTGGGGTTGCGCAACAGCCATTTGCCGATAACCACTTTTTGGGCATTGCCGCCCGAGAGGCTGCTCACCGGCTCTTCCAGCCCGGCCATGATCAACTGCAGCTCGTTTGAAACCTCGGAGGCTGCCTGCCGCGCTTTGCCAATGTGCAGGGGGATGCCGAATTTAGCCCAGGAGGGCAGCATCAGGTTCTCCAGAATGGAGCGGATGTACAGCAACCCTTCTTTGGCGCGCTCTCCGGGGACCAGGGCGATGCCTTTTTCGATTGCCTGCCGGGGGAGCTTGAAATGGACAGCCTCTCCCGATACAACTACAGAGCCGGTGTAAGGCAGGTCGCCAAACAAGGCCAGCAGCAGATCGCGCTGCCCCTGACCTTTCAGCCCGCCGATGCCCAACAGCTCTCCATCACGGAGCTGCAGGTCGACGCCTTTGAGCAGGTCCGTGCGCAGGTCGTGGACCTCCAGGCGGATTTTCTGATCGCCATTTTTCTTCAAAACCTGGCGCTGGCGCTGCACTACGCTGGTCGCTGTGGCTTTCTCGACCATCAGCCCCACCAGCTCTCTTTCGGTGATCTCCTTCATCAGGCCCGCGCCCACGGTTTTGCCGTTGCGCAGCACGGAGAAACGATCGGCGATGCGGAAGATCTCTTCCATGCGGTGTGAAACGAAGACCACCGCCTTGCCTTGCTGTTTCCAGCTTGCCACCAGCTCGAAAAGGCGCTGCACCTGGCGGCTGTCCAGGCTGGCGGTCGCTTCATCCAGGATAATCAGTCGCGGGTCAGAGCTGAGAGCTTTTAGGACCTCGATGATCTGTTTCTCATCCGGAGGCAGCGCGTCAACCGTGCTGTCGGGGTGCAGGCTGAACTTGTGCGTGCCTTCAAAGAGGGCGACCAGTTCTTCGGTACGAAGGCGCACATTTTTATGATCGACCAGACCGCCGCGCAGCGGCTCGCGCGTGAGCCAGATATTTTCGGAAACGGTCATCTGGGGGATCAGGCTGAGCTCCTGGAAGACCGTAGCGATGCCCATTTGTTTGGCGGTCTGAGGGGAAGAAAAATGGACGGGCTTATCGTCGAGGAGTAGTTGCCCTCCATCGAGGACAACTACTCCGTTGATGATCTTGCTTAACGTGCTTTTGCCGCTTCCGTTCGCTCCGATCAGCGCCACCACTTCTCCTGAGTGAACGTCCAGGTTGGCGTCGGAGAGGGCCACCACGCCGCCATAGCGTTTGACCACGTTTCGGGCGGAAAGCGACACGCTCATAGATTATTTCAGGAAGAACTGCTGAACCTCGGCGTCGGTCATAATGCCGTCCAACAGATATGAGGCGGGTTTGTTGGCGCAGTCGGTGGTAAAGACCTGCTGGAAGTTATCCTTGGTGACGATCACAGGGATGGGGATGACGAACTGGGTGCCGCTCGGACCGCCAAGTTTGGTGGTGTCGACTTTCTTGCCTTCCAGCATGTTGACGGCGATGCGCAGACCGGTCGGAGACACACCCGGCGGGTTGGCGACGGCGATCGTCTCATAGTTGGGGTCCTGCTGCAGGCGCTGGTTCCAGAGCTGCAGGAACTGGCAGCGGCCTTCGCCTACACCCACGGGGAATTTGGCGGGGTTAGCAGCCAAAACAGCCTGCATGGCGCCGATGGCCATACCATCCTGCGTCCAGTAGCCGTCCAGGTTCGGGAAAGCCGACAGGAAGTTGGACATGACCTGCTGGCCGGTGGCCTCATCCCAGTTGCCGGTTTGCTTGCCCAGCACTTTGATGTTGGGGTAATTCTTGAGCACGTCGTCCACGGCGCTCATGCGCAGGACGTTGGCGGGATGTCCGGGGACGCCTTCGATCTCGACGATGTTGCCCGTGCCGTTCAGCTTCTGGGCCAGCCACTCAGCGGAGGTCTTGGCCCACAGGTACTGGTCGATGCCTACGTCGTAGACGCCTTGGGCGTTTAGGGCCTGGTCGACGGAGATCACGATGATGCCCTTAGAGACAGCTTCCTCGAGGGTGGCGTTCAAACCGCTGATGTCGCCTGGGTTAACCAGGATGGCGTCCACGCCCTTGTTCATCAGGTTCTGGAGCTGCTGGATCTGCCCGGGGACATCGGTATCGGCGCTCTCGATCACCAGGTCGTTGGTGATCCCGGCAGCCATATATTCGGCGTTGACGTCCTTGAGCTCCTGGATCATCTGGGTGCGGTACTCACTACTGATGAACGAGTTAGAGATGCCGATGGTGAACTTCTTGCCGGTGGCGGCCGGCGGGGTCGTCGGCTGGGCCGCGGCCGTGGTTGGGGCAACTGCCGGCGGGGTGGTTGGCTGCGCCGGGGCTGTGGTTGGCGCAGTGGTTGGGGCTGCCGTAGGAGTGGCAGCCGGCGCGCAGGCGGCCACCAGTGTGGCAACCATCGCCAGGACCATTAGGATTTTAAGGTGTTTCATTCTCAATTTCTCCTTCGTTTGATCAATCGAATGATTTACCGGGCTAACTTGTTTTGTAACTTGTGGCCGAACTCGGGATAAACGTGACTTTGGCCACTTCCACAGGCGGTTAGGATTGGGCCTCTCTATCACCTCCTCTCTGCCCGTCAAGCCATCTTCCCAGGGATCTGGGGTCTTGTCTTAAACGACACATACTGCTTAACAGAAATTGAAACGGCAATCAATTGTAATTTGCGAGCAGACGAACGCGCTCAAGGGATGAATAGAAAGCAATATACACCTCTTGTTATATATTGTCAAGAAAACCTATGTGGCGGGTTGGATTTGACCAGATTATGTTATAATATGTGGATAATTGGTGTAATCACAATCCTTCCCAACCGGCTCAAGTTCCATCGATAAGTGCTTTCATGATCAGGGAAAAACGCCATTCTCGCATCATTGAAATAATCCGACAGGAGCACCTCGTTACCGTCCGAGATCTCAGCCAGGAATTCGGCGTATCGTACATGACAATCCTGCGCGACCTGGAAGAGCTCGAAACCCGCGGCAGGCTGCAGCGCATCCGCGGCGGGGCTGTGGCCATCAAGGACGACGTCGAGTCCCTTCCCCCCCCGCAGTCGCGGCTCTACGACCCCGCATTGGACCCACAGCGCCATAAAAAGCTCGCCATCGGTCGTTACGCCGCCACCCACCTGGTGGAGGACGGCGATAACATCACCATCGAGGCCGGTTCGACCGCCAGCAACATGGCGCCTTTCTTGAGTCAGTCCGGCCTGACCATCTTGACCAATGGGCTGCTGACTTCGATGATGCTGGCTCCGGCGGTTGGGAACCTGACCCTGATCTGCAGTGGGGGGATTTTGATCGATACCTGGGCTTTCACCGGGCCGCAGGCCGAAGATTTCTTCTCCAAGTTCCGGGTCAAGAAGGCGTTCTTCGGCGCCCAGGGGCTGACCTTACGGGATGGATTCACCGACCCTACCCCTCTGTATACCCGTCTGAAGAGCGTCATGAAGCAGAATACCGATCGGGTGATCATGCTGGTGGATTCGACTAAGTTTGGGATACGTTCTTTGGTGCAGGTCATGCCGCTTGAAGATGTGGATGTGATCGTGACCGACCCGGGCGCGCCCCAAGAAATGATCGCTGCGCTGCGCGAGCGGGGGATGGACGTGCGCGTGGTGGAGGAGGGGACTCCCTCGCCCTGATGCTTGTCAGGGAGAGGGTGGGGGTGAGGGTTTGTGTGGAACCAGAATAATTGGCAACTTCCCAATAAACTCAAATTTATCCAAATTGTTTTAGATGAATTTTTCATTAATATCATATTAACAGGTTGTGCGTCTGCCCATGCAAACGCCTGCCTCGTGTGAATGCTTCTCTGAATTAATGCCCTTTAATTCTTCGGCACGTCAGGTTCATTACCTTTCGATGGACGTAAAGACCAGCTTCCATCCGGTTGGGTAAGTCGTAAAGTCTGCGCTGGTGAAAGGAGGTCAAAGCCAACCGATCGCTCTCGGAAATTGCTGGTAAGTTGCTGGAGCAGTTTGGAGTATTTATCGTAAATGAATTGGGTTTTTTGGTAAATGCACAGATCTAACAGGAAGGAGTTAGTGATGGCAACCACCAGGAGAGAGTTCCTAAAACTGAGCGCCACGCTGGCCGCGGCTGGTCTGGCCTCGCAGTTGAAGTTTCCACCGCGCCTCGCTCGTGCCAGCTTCCAGATCGCGCAAACCCCATTGGCGGGTAAGGGCATCCCCAAGTTCGTCGAAGCGCTTCCAATATTTGGAGACTCTGAGGGGGTTGAACCCGGTCAAGTTAATGCTCCTCGCGTAACCGGCACCAACATCACAGTGAGTGCCCACGAGATCCAGCAAAAAGTTTTGCCGGCCAGCTTCTACAGCGCACTGCCCGCGCCCTTCAATGCCGGCACCTATGTATGGGCGTACAACGTCGGCGACACTCTTCCCATCTATCCGGGCATCTCCATTGAGGCGCAGCGGGGCATAGCCACAGATGTGACCTACGTCAACAATTTACCGGTCACCGGCTCGATCGTCCAACAATACCTGACCTTTGATGAGAGCCTGCACTGGGCCATGCCCACGGGTAATCCCATGATGGTTATGAATTCTGCCGGGCAGATGATCGGGAACCCCACCCCCTACGGCGGTCCGCCCCCCATCGTCGCTCACCTGCACGGGGCCGAGGTGTCCTCCCGCTTCGACGGCGGGCCCGACCAGTGGTTTACCCCGGACGGCATCCACGGCGGCGGCTATGACTCGGACGTCCCCGGGCTGACGAATTCAGCCGTCTACCGCTACCTCAACGAGCAAGAAGCCACCACGCTGTGGTTCCACGACCACACCCTGGGCGCTACCCGCCTTAACGTGTACGCCGGCATGGCCGCCTTCTACGTGCTGCGCGACGAGTTCGACACCGGTTTGCCCAATAACCCCCTGGGCCTGCCCGCCGGGGCTTACGAGCGCGAGATCGCCATCCAGGACCGCCAGTTCGACGCCAACGGGCAGTGGCTCTTCCCCGACGGCTACCCGGCAGGGCTGAACGGCGCCCCGGCTCAGCCGCTGATCCATCCCTACTGGATCCCCGAGTTTTTCGGCGACGTGATGGTGGTCAACGGCAAGAGCTGGCCCTATCTTAACGTAGAGCCGCGCCGCTACCGCCTGCGCCTGCTGGACGGCTGCAATTCTCGCTTCCTGGGGTTGAAGCTCATGAACCTGGCCGCGAAGACGCCCGGTCCCGAAATCTGGGTGATCGGGAACGACGGCGGGCTGCTGGATGTCCCGGCGCGTATCAAAGGCTCCAAAAACCTGCTGGTGATGGGTCCCGGCGAGCGCTTCGACGTAATCGTAGATTTTTCAGCCTTCGCCGGACAGACGCTCACCCTGGTCAATGATGCCAAGGCGCCTTATCCCATGGGCGCGCCGGCCGATCCGCAGACAGCCGGGCAGGTCATGCAGTTCCGGGTGAACCTGCCCCTAAATGGGACGGATAACAGCTTCAACCCGGCTGCGCCCGGCGCAACCCTGCGCGGCCCCGGCAAGATGCCCAATATCATCCGGCTGGCTGACCCGGCTGCCGGCGCCCTGGCCGCGGGCGTAACCCCGGATGTCACTCGCCAGCTCATCCTGGTGGAGGTCGAAGGTCCCGCAGGACCGGTGGAGGTCCTGGTCAACAATACCCGCTGGGACGGCTTGCGCGGCGGCACGGAAGATCCTGTAGATGAAGGCGCAGTCGATGACGGCCACGGTAATTTCCTGACCGAGCTGCCACAGGTGGGCGCGACCGAGGTGTGGGAGATCGTCAACATGACCATGGACGGACACCCCATCCACCTGCACCTGGTGCAGTTCCAGGTGCTCAACCGGCAGAACTTCCAGACCAAGCAATACCGGGCGCTCTACGACTCGCTCTTCCCCGGGGGGACTTTCCCGGGTGTGATCGGGATGACAGGCCCCACTGCCACCTGGGGAGACGTGATCTATCCGACGGGGGTCTTCATCCCCACCTATGGGCCGCCGCTGCCTTACGACGCCAGCGACCCGCGCTCCGGCGGGAAGCTGGGCGGCAACCCTGATGTGACTCCCTTCCTCCAGGGTGGAGTTATGCCACCCAACCCCGAAGAAACCGGCTGGAAAGATACCGTCAAGATGCTTCCCGGACAGGTCAGCCGGATTGCGGTTAGGTTCGCACCCCAGGATACTGCCCTCGACGCCGTATCGCCCGGCACGAATGCCTACGGCTTCGACCCGACCACTGGCCCGGGCTACGTCTGGCACTGCCATATCGTCGACCACGAAGACAACGAGATGATGCGGCCGTACGCGCCGGTACCCTAAATTTACGGCAGGGGCGCAATGGAATTGCGCCCCTACTTTATGTATGGCCTCAGCACATCCCGCGAGAGCAAGAACCCCCGCTGGACCAGGTCGATGCTCTTCTCGAAGCTGCGGTCCTCATGCTCGATGCTGACCACCCCATCGTAGCCGGCCGCATACAGCGCGGCGAAAAATTTATCCCACTGCATATCGCCCAGGCCCGGCAAGCGCGGCACCTGCCAGCCCATGCCCTGCGAGAGCACGCCGTGCTGGTACAGGCCCTCGCGGTCGATCTTCAAGTCCTTGGCGTGGACGTGGAAGATGCGCTCTTTGAATTCGCGCACGACGCGCTCGTAATCGATCATCTGCAAGACAAGGTGTGATGGGTCCAGGTTCAGCCCGAAGTGTTCGTCGGGGATGACCTCCCACATTTTGCGCCAGATGTAGGGAGTGCTGGCCAGGTTATTACCGCCTGGCCATTCGTCGTACGAGAAGAGCATCGGGCAGTTCTCGATGGCGATCTTTATCCCATGCTCTTTGGCAAATTTGACGATCGGCGGCCAGACTTTGGCGTATTCTTCCAGGTTCTCAGGCACGGTCTTATTCTTGTCCTTGCCGATGAATGTGCCGACGATGGGCACTTCCAGCATTTCGGCAGCCAGCATCACCTGCTTCAGGTGCCCGATGACGCGGTTGCGGTGCGCCAGATCGGGGTGGAGCGGGTTCGGGTAGTAGCCCAGCGCGGATATGCCCAGATCGTAGCCGGCAAGCATGTCGCGGAGTTCTTTAGCCTTCGCTACCGTGAGATCGGCGACATCGATGTGCGCCACGCCGGCATAGCGGCGCTCAGCTTTCTCCCTGGGCCAGCAGGCGATCTCGAGCGTCTCGAAGCTGTTCTGCGCGGCCCAGGCGGCTGTCTCCTGCAGGGAAAGGGTAGGAAAAGCGGACGTAAACAGGCCCAGTTTCATCGGTTCCTCCTTAATTTATCTTTACCCAGCGCTCTTCTCTGGCGCTCTGCTCGATGGCCTCGCAGAGCTGCAGCTCATAATGCCCGTCGGCAAAGGTGGGGAAATCGGGCTTGCGGCTAAAATCGCCCTCCCGGATGTAGGCGTACACCCTGGCGGCGAGCTGCTTGAAGGTATCGGGGAAGCCCTCATTGTGCCCGCCCGGATACGAGGTCACGAGGCGTGCCTCGGGAGAAAGCAGGGAAGGATCTTTGAGCAGCGTCTCATTGGGGCGATCGCGGTGCCCGATCCACAGATCGTTGTTGTGCTCGGAGTCGAAGGCGATGGCGGCTTTTGAGCCGTCGATCTCGTAATATAGCCGGTTCTTGCGCCCGGCGCTCACCTGCGACACCGTGAGCACGCCATGCGCCCCGTCCTCGTAGCGCAGCAAAATGGAGGCGTAATCCTCGGTCTTGATCGGCTGGTCGACGTAATCTGCCGGGGTGAGCAGCTTGCCGGTGTAGGTTTCCACCGGCCGGGAGGGTTTCTTGCGAATGGGATGGAAGGTCTTGAAATCCGCCAGGACGGCTTCCAGGCGCAGCCCGGTGATGAAGGTCGTCAGGTCCAGCCAGTGCGAGCCGATGTCGGCGACGGCACGCAGCGTGCCGCCCAGCTCGGGTTCTAACCGCCAGTTCCAATCCGTAGGCAGCTGCAGCCAGTCCTGTAGATACGATCCCTGGATGATAAAGACCTGGCCCAGCTCGCCGGCCTGCACCATGCTGCGCGCCTGCTGAGAAATGGGGTAGAAGCGCAGGTTGAAGTTGATGGCGTTGACCAGGCGCTTCTCGGCGGCCAGCCTGACCAGCTCGGCGGATTCGCGCGTGTTCATGGCCAGCGGTTTCTCACATACCACATGCTTGCCGGCCAGCAGGGCGGCTTTCGCCTGGGGATAGTGCAGATGGTTGGGTGTGGCCAGGTGAACTACGCTGATCTCCGGGTCGGCCAGCATGGCTTCCAGGGAGGAGAAAGCTTTGGGGATGCCGAGCTCGGCAGCTTTCTTCTGGGCCAGCTCGAGATTTGCCTCCGCCAGACCCACCACCTGGATGTTGTTGCGGCGCAGTCCTTCCAGGTGCGCAGGGCCAATAAAACCGGTTCCGGCGATGCCAACTTTGATTTCGCTCACGGTTGCCTCCTGGGTTCGGGTATTCGATAATTAGTTTACCGCGGAGACGCAGAATGCACAGAGAATTTTTAATAAAACTGTAACTCCGCGTTCTCTGCGTCTCTGCGGTGATCTATTTTATTGTTTTTTCTCTTGGTAGAGTTTGGCGAAATCGTCCAGGATGGTGGCGGTGGCGGTGGCGCCGATGCGCGTTACCCCGGCATCGATCACCTGCAGGGTCTTTTCCAGGGTGCGCACGCCGTGCGCCGCCTTCACCTGGACGTGCGGGCTGACGCTGCGGCGCATGAGCTGGAGGTCCTCCAGGGTCGCTCCGGTGGGGGCAAACCCGGTGGAGGTTTTGACGAAATCGGCGCCGGCTGCTTCGGATAAGCGGCAGGCGGCGACTTTTTCCTCGTCGGTCAGGTAGGCGTTCTCGAAGATCACCTTGACAATCGCACCGGCGGCGTGAGCCACATCCACCACAGCCCGGATCTCATCGCGCACGTAATCGCGGTGCCCGGAGCGCATTTCGCCGATGTTGATCACCATATCCAGCTCGACGGCTCCATCCTCCAGAGCCTGGCGGGCTTCAGCCACTTTGATGGCGGTCGTCGAGCTGCCGTGCGGGAAGCCGATGACCGTGCCTACTTTGACGTCTGAGCCGGCGAGAAGCTTGGTCGCCAGCCTCACGTGGCAGGGTTTGACGCACACCGAAGCGACGTCGTATTTTTTGGCCAGCTCGCAGCCGGCGACGACATCGGTTTCGGTCAGCTCGGGTTTTAGCAGAGAATGATCGATAGCCTTGGCTAACTGCCTGGGTGTGATGGTTTTGCTGTTCAATTGAGTCGTTGGAAGGGTCATTCGGTCTCTCCTGTTCCGTAGCGGCAAGGTCTCTAATCTGACGATAAAATATCTATCCCCGCTGGTTTGTTAAATTTAACCCAATATACATCATTCGTAGGCACATGTCAAGGTAAATTCACATATTATGGTAGTAAATGCATAATAATGTTAAATATTGTTAAATAATGTTGTCTATTGGTGGTCCCACCCCTTGTGGGCGGATGGGTGGGGCGGCCACAAGGGCCGCGGCTACGAAAATGACCCTATGCGGCTACAAAAGGCCGCCCCGATGGAAAATGGCGCCGTTCCTGAACCCGATTATGATGTTTCTTGCAGCGTGCGCCGGTAAAAGCGCAGGACGCGCTCCCAGGCTTCGCGCGCTGGCCCTTCACGGTAGGTCCTCGGGTTGGTGTCGTTGAAAAATGCGTGCGCCGCACCCGGATAAATGCGCATCTCGAAATCTTTCTTATAACGCACCATGGCTGCTACCAGCTTATCCAGGTTCTGGTTGATGCGGAGATCGTCTGCCCCGTAGATCCCCAGGACCGGACCGGCAATGTTCTCGACCAGCTCGACCGGAGAGGGGTTTTCTCCATAGAAGATTACGCAAGCCGCCAGGGGAGTGTGGCAGGCAAGGTTGATCGACATCCCGCCGCCAAAGCAGAAACCCACCGAGGCAATCTTGTCCGAGCGGACGAAGTCCTGCGCTCTCAGGTATTCCACCCCTTTGACCAGGTCCTGGGTCAGCGACTCTTTGGGTATTCCTCCCGAAGTCAGGCGCATCGTTTGCTGGATCTGGGCTCTTTTTTCGGGAGGCAAGCTCCCCAGAGCCTGCTGCATGGCCTCCGGGTCAGAGCGCTTCTCCGGAGGAAGCGCGGCCATGGTCTGCATGGCTACCGCCACGTTACCGGGCGCCATGTCTTTGGCCAGTTCGGGCCTGGCAAAGAGGCTTGGAGCCAGGGCCACATAGCCCTCGCGGGCAAAGCGGTTGGCTACGTCTTTGGTGTGGTCGACCAACCCGTAGATCTCGTGGATCACGATCACCGCCGGGCGCGGCTCGCTTGTTTGCGGCCGGGCCAGGTACGCGGGGACCTCACTCACCACGCCTTGAAAAGAAACCATCCCTGATAAATCATCCGTCATAGAAAATCTCCTGCACGATCTTTTCCCCACTGGTTAAATACCGGTTTTTATTATATGCGATTTAGTCGAGGATGGGTTGCTTTTAGGCGCATTGACTCTTTTCGATTCAGGCGAATCGACGAATCGGCGAGGCAACGAATCGGCGGATTGCCCTTCTCCCCGTGAACATCAGCGATCGCGCAGCATTCCTGGAGATGTGGGTTGGGTTGAGCCGCCTGCAAATTTGTTGGTCCAGGTCAGGTATGAGGCGGTTCGGGCATTCGGCGAAAACCAGCGTCCGGGGGAGAGCGTTGGGTTGCGGCGCAGGCTGAGACTGAAGGAGACCGCCGGAACGAGAGAAGATATATAATTCAAGCAGCCTGTCAAAATCACCATCCAGGAGCAATCTCATGAAAATCTTTGCCGGTGTGGATCTGGGGGGTACGAACCTGCGCGTGGGTATCGTCGACGTCGAAACGGGGAGTGTTCTGGCCTCCCGGACGGCGCCCACCCTGGCACGTGAAGGACCCGAGGCGGTGATGGGCCGCATGGCAGAGCTGATCCGGGCGGCCACAAGTGACACCCCCGCAAAAGCAGGCCGGGTGGAGGCGGTCGGTATCGGCGTCCCCGGAGTGCTCGACCTGAAGCAGGGCCTGGTCTTATTCCTGCCCAACCTGCCGACGACCTGGCCTGACGTGCCCCTGGCGGCGACCATCTCTGCCCAGGTGGGGCTGCCGGTCTTCCTGCTGAACGATGTGCGCGCCATCACTCTGGGCGAGTGGAAGTTTGGCGCCGGGCGCGGGGTCGATACCATGGCCTGTTTTGCGGTCGGCACCGGTATCGGCGGCGGTCTGGTGATCAACGGCAAGCTCCACCTGGGGATTGGCGGTACGGCCGGCGAGCTGGGACACCAGACGATCGACATCAACGGGCCTGTCTGCGGGTGCGGCAACCGTGGCTGCCTGGAGGTCTTCGCCTCAGGCCCGGCAATCGCCGCCATGGGCATCAAAGCCGTCATCCAGGGTCTGACGACCAGCATCGGGAAGCTGGTCGATTACGATCTGAACAAGATCACTCCGGAGCTGATCTGCAAAGCCGCCCGGCAGGGAGACGCCGTGGCTAAGGATATCTACGACCAGGCAGGCACTTACCTGGGGGTGGGTGTCGCCAACGTGCTGGTCTCTGTCGGGCCGCGCAAGGTGGTGATTGCTGGCGGTGTAGCGGCCGCCGGAGACCTGCTGCTGGAACCGGTGCGCCGCACGATCCGCGAGCGCGTTACCATTATGCCGGTAGAGAAAGTGGAGGTTGTCCCGGCGGAGTTGGACTTGAACGCCGGCGTGCTCGGCTCGGCATTGTGGGCGGCGCAGAATGTGGGATATACAGATTAACTACCAAGGGCACAAAGAACACGAAGAAATGTATTAAAAACTATGTGCCCTTGGTGTCCTTTGTGGTAAAGGGAAAAATGGCGCCGCAAAGAAGACGAGGAACACAAAGAGGGAATGAAAATCAAGGACGGATGATGAATGATTAGCATCGGGAGAGGTTGAACATGATGGAGCGGGTCTTAGAAGGTAAAGTCGCTTTGATCACAGGCGCGGCGGGCGGCATCGGCCGGGAATCGGCGCTGCTCTTTGCCGCGCAAGGCGCCGCTGTCGCCGTGGTCGACGTCGACCGGCCGGTCCTGCAGGAAACCCTGCGCCTGATCGAAGACGCAGGCGGGCGAGGGCTCGGCTTGCCTGCCGAGCTGACCCAGGCTGACGAGGTCGAGGCCGCAGTGCTGGGCTGCGTTTCGGGCCTGGGCAGGCTGGATATCCTGTTCAACGTGGCCGGGGCCAGCGGGCGGCGCTGGGGAGACGGCCCCACTGCCGATTGCAGCGAGGATGCCTGGGACCGGGTGCTGGCGGTCAATCTGAAAAGCCAGTTCCTGACCTGCAAGTACGCCTTGCCGGAGATGATCCGCATGGGCGGCGGGTCGATCGTGAACCTGTCTTCCGTGTTGGGGCTGGTCGGCGGGGATGAGGACTTCGCCACCCACGCCTATGCGGCCAGCAAAGGCGGAATCATCAGCCTGACGCGCGCCATCGCCGCTTATTATGCCAGAGATCGCGTGCGCGCCAATGTACTCTGCCCGGGGCTGATCCGCACGCCTATGAGCCAGCGAGCCCAAACCAACCCGGCTATCCGCAGCCGGCTGCCCAGGCTGCAGCCTTTGACCGGCGATTTTGGCCAGCCGGAGGACGTGGCTCACGCGGCGCTCTTCCTGGCCTCTGACCAGGCGAAATTCATCACCGGCGCCGTGCTCACGGTCGACGGCGGCTGGACAGTAGTGTAAGGAGGGTAGATATATTATGGATCACAGGGAGCGTGTATTGACTGCAGTCAACCACAGTGAGCCCGATTACGTCCCGACGGCGGTATGGGGCAGCGCCCACGGGATCACCGACCCGTTGTATTTCGATCTGGTGAAGCTGCTCAAGCTGGGAGACCCGCTGCCGCCTTTCCGGGTGCGCAAGGGGCATACGGTGAACTATTACGACGACCGGGTGCTCGAAGCCCTCGATATCGACGTGCGCCACGTGGAATGCGGCTTCACCGACCTGGGCGGGCCAGAGGCCGGTGGCGGTAGAGACAGCTGGGGCATCCGCTACGACCCGAGCGGGATTTATTTAACCGCCGCGGACCACCCCCTGGAGAATGCCAGCCTCGAAGACCTGGAGAGCTACCCCTGGCCGCAGGTCGAAAAACTGATGCGCCTGGAGGAGGCCGCCAGCCGGGCAAAGGAGCTGCACGAAACCGGAAGCCATGCCGTGGTGGGCCGGGCTTTCGATTCATTCGGCCCCTTCGAGCGCTGCTGCACCCTGCGCCGCACGGATACGTTTCTGATCGACCTGGCCGGCAACGAGGAGTTCGCCCAGGCTCTGATCCAGAAGGTGGGCGAGGTCTTGCTGCGCGGCACAGAGATCTACCTGAATGCGGCTGGCCCTTACCTGGACATCCTCGAGTTGCCAGGAGATGATTATGCTGCCCTGCGCCCGATTATCTCGCCGCGCATGTTCGACCGCTTTTTCGCACCTCTCTGGCGGCGCATGATCGAGCTGGTGCAGGCCCTGGCGCCGCAGTGCAAGATCCTCTTCCACTCCGATGGCAATATGGAGCCGTTCCTGGGCAGGCTGATCGACCTGGGCGTGAATATCTTCCACTGCCTCGAGCCGATGCCCTCGGTCGACATGGCCAAAATCAAGCAAACCTATGGGGACCGGCTGTGCTTCTGGGGTGCCATTGATATTAAGGAAGCCCTGCAGGGAGATGAAGCCCGCGTGGAGGCGGAGGTCCGTCAGCGCATCCGCGAGCTGGGGCCGGGCGGAGGCTACGTGCTGGCGCCGGCCAACCACCTGCAGCCCGACGTGCCTGCCGCCAATGTGGTGGCGCTGTTCCGGCTGGCACGCAGGTACGGGAAATATCCGATTGGAGATTGAGGAGTAGAGATTGCTGATGGTAGGGGCGCAATTCAACTTCGCCCCTACCCTGCAGTATGTCAAGGGGTCGTGTCTGGGTGTAAATCCCCTATTGCCGCACGCGCTTCTTGCAGCAGCTGCTGGTGTGGTTTGGATGGCATCGCCCCCAATGTCTCGATGACGGACTGCAGCGCCAGCTTGTTGGCGACCGTGAAGGCCTCAGCGGATGGGACGGCGATATCAGGGGCAACTCCACTCCCCTCCCAATCCGTGCCGGTTACCGGGTCGATCGTTTACCCGTCGGGAATGAAGATCTCGAAATGCGGGTGCAGCCGGTACGGTGACCCCCGGGTGCGCCCCGCCGCGGGTAGTCTCTCCGATTAGCGTGGAGCGCTTCAGAGCCTTCAAATCGTAGGCAAATTCCTCCTGCCTGAGAAAGTGGCCCGGCTGATTAACAAGTAAACCGGGATTTCGACCAGCCGCTTTCCCGGGACGTACGCCGGGGTCCAAAACTGCTGGGTGCGATCGTCTGAGCGCAGATACAGGCTGTTCAGGTGCACCGGCTCGCTGTCGAATAGATAGCTGATCGCCAGTGCGACCGGGTTGGGCTCTCCACCCAGGCATTGGCGCAGATCGATGATCAGGGCATCGACGTAAGCCAGGAAATTCATCGCCGCAACGATGGTCTCCCCAGCCACCGAAGCGTCAGGGAACACCCGGACGTCCAGGTATCCTATATTCCCGGCAAAGATGATCGTTGTGCATGCTCCCAGCCGTCGAGCCTCTGCGCGTATGCAGCGGCGCCCGCTGTGTAAATTTACACAGCGGGCGCAGTCAGAGTTCTTTCCCAGCCTCCAGGCAGTCCAGCGGGTCGCGCTATTTTTGGCGGCTGAATTGTGCGGCTTCCACCAGGAAGTAGGTCAGCCCCGAGCCGAAGAGCACGCTGCCCACCAGCGGCAGGACCTGCCTCACGGCGGCATCTGTCGACGATTGGGCAAGGACGATCATCCCCACCCCGGCCAGGGTCAGAGCCACGAAAATAACGAGAGATTTGGAAAAAGCATTGGTTTTCATTTTATTCTCCATTTGCGAAATAACGTCTGGTTTTATCTTGGTCACTCTATAGTTGATATACATACATTCTAAATTGTATATATAGAGCTTAAAAAAAGAGTGTCATCCAACCTCCCCTCCTGGGCGCGGGCTGATCCCCTGCAGGTAGATCTCCGCCATGGCCGGGGCGCTGTTTTTGAGCGAGAATGCCTGCGGGTCTTGCAGCCACAGGTAGATGATCCCATTCTGGAAGGCCAGGAAGGCGCGCGCCATTTCGACTGGATCCAGGTCCCGGCGCAGATCGCCGGCGGCAGCGCCCTGGCGCAAGGTCTCGGAGATGCCGGCCAACAGCGCCCGGCTGTTTTCAATGAGCTGCTGCTGAGAAGCGATCAAATCCGCGCTTCTTTCCGTCTTGAACAGGCTGATCTCCATTGCCGATCGCAGCGCAGGGTCTGTTTCCACGGCTGCAAGCATGCGGACGAAAACCCGGCGTAAAATCTCCACCAGGCTGCCCCCCTCCGCGGCGGCTGCCTGGACGATCTG
>JAMCRR010000062.1 GCA_023381565.1 Chloroflexota bacterium | reverse complement strand
TAAGCAGCAAAGCAATCAGAGCCATACCGCCGGCGATGAAGAAAGGGAAGGAAAGGGAGGCCTGGGTGGCTGAGTCGCCGGCCAGCCAGCCTCCCAGGCCCGGTCCAACCACGGTCCCCAGGCCAACGGCTGCCCCCAGGATGCCCATCCCGCGCCCGCGCTCTTGTTCCGAGGTGCTGTCGCTGATATATGCCATGGTGGTCGGAGAAGTGGCCGATGACAAAATGCCGGAAAGGCTGCGGGCGACGAACAGCATCCACAATTGGGTAGCCAGCCCGAACCAAAACATGGTGATGGCGTAGCCCAACATCCCGATCATCAACACCGGTTTGCGCCCGATGCGGTCGGAGAGGCTGCCCCACAGCGGGCCGAAGATCAGGCGCATCACCGCGTAGCTGGCGACCAGCAAGCCCAATTCAGTCCCGCCGGCCCCCAGGTTTTCGATGTAGAAGGGCATGATGGGGATAACCAGCCCAAAACCCAGCATGACCACCACCAGGGTGAAGGCCAGGATATAGATATTCTTGCGATGGGTGGAATTCATTGCATTTCTCCACCGGTCGGAACCACCTGTTTTACCTGTTATTGAAGGGTAACCACTCCGCTATTCCCATCCACCGTAACGCGCTGGCCGCTGTGGATGTAGCGGGTCGCCACGCCAGTGCCCAGGACCGCCGGGATGCCGTATTCACGCGCCACAATGGAACCGTGACTGAGCGGACCGCCGATGTCGGTTACGATGCCGGATGCCAGCGCAAATAACGGCGTCCAGGCCGGCGTGGTGATGGAAGCCACTAAAATGCCGCCCGCCTGCATCTGGTCGAAATCATCGGGGCCATGCAGCACGCAGGCGATGCCTGTCACCTGCCCGGGACTGGCAGCCACGCCCCGGATGGTATTGCCTTGTGGGCTGTCAGAACTCATTGCCAGTATCCCTTCAACATCAACGCCCATTAATTTCTTACCCGGAGGTAGTTGTGGGGGTGGCGAGAGGCGCTTGCGCATTTGCCAGAGCGCCTTTCGTTCCTGGATTGTTCCGGCTTTACGCTCAAGGGATTCGCCACGTTCGAGGGAAACAACTGCACTTTTGACCTCGGCAGCCTCCAGCCAGTAGATATCGTCGGGCTGTTCGATGGCGCCAGCCTCCACAAACCGGCTTCCCAATTCCCTCAGCATCCGGCGCAGTGCCGGATATGCCAGGCCGATCTCGGCAATCCCGTCCTCACGCAGGGGCGCCTGGGATTGGGCCCATTTCAAGGCCTTTTCAAAAGCCCAGCGCTTGATCCCTCTCAGGCGGGCACGCGTGCTGGCGACTGCTTCCTCACGCCGCTGGGCGTAAGCTTGCTGGCGCTCGTACGGGTTTTTCCCTTCGCCCGAGATGAACAGCTTGAGGTTTTCAAGCAAAGGACCGGGATCGTCCATAGGCAGAGGTTTTGAGAAGTCCATATCATAGATCGAATACCCGTAGTGGTTCAGGTATTCTCGAAAACGTGTCTGCCATTCAAGCCAGTCTTCTACCGAGACATCCTCCGGCGGCTCAGCTCGATCCAGTTGTGAGGCGATTTCTTCCGTGCGGGCGTTGATCAGGTGGGTAGCCAACGCTTCTCGTCCTTTACACCATTGGGCCAGGTCGTACAGGGCTTTTTCCGCCTTAATCGGAATGCTGTCAAAACCCATCAGAAAGGTTGGGGCGGATGGGTCGCTGGGGCGTAGCGCCGTTTTTTCATATACTTTTGTGAACAACCCTTCACTGCCGGCCGAAGGGCCCATCGTGGAAGCCATCAAGGATGCCAGGTGATGGGCAAATGCATCCATCAGCTCGTCGATCCCGGCCAGGAGCTCACCTGGTGTCAGTCTGGCGATACTCTGCTCGCCCCAGCGGGCGGCGGCCTCGACATAACGCGGGTGGGTGACATTCTGCCAATAGGAGACGCCCTCACGTAGCATGCGCGGAATCCGGGGCCCCATGCGGCTGAGCATCATCCACCATTGGTAGCGCGTGAAGCTCATCCTTTGATAAGCGTAACCGTCGATGGTCAACATGAAATCCTTCAAAACCCCCGCTGGCATGTTGAATAAGTCTTGCATAAGGGTGTCGATACCCTCTTCGATGGCTCCCATTCCCAAAGTGGAAAACAGCGGGCTTAGAGGATCGGGCAGCAGTTCGACAATGCTGGCGCGTATATACTGGCCCTTGGGGTCGGGCAGATGCCATTCAATAGCCTCGGGCGCCTGCGGAGCTGGCATTGCGGTGATTGGGCGTGCCTGCACGATATACAGTTTCCCGTCAGCCAGCGCCCATTCGATGTCCATCGGCCGGTCGTAGAGGTTTTCGATCTGGATTGCATATTGGCTTAATTCAGCGGCGGCCTCGTGATCCAATACCAGCACCTGCTTCAGGCTTTCTGGGACGGGCTGCTCTTGCGTGCCGCCGTTCACCCGCACGGTCATCACCTGTTTATCGGCAATTTTATGCTCGAGGATATGCCCGTTGGCTTTGTCCACGATGAGCGTGTCTGGGGTAACCATGCCCCCAACAACAGCTTCGCCGAGTCCCCAGGCGGCGTTGATCACCACCTGGTCGTGATTTCCATTGACCGGGTTGGCGGTGAACAAGATCCCGGCCGCCTCTGCCGGCACCAGTAGCTGCACGACCACCCCCAGGGCGACCTGGTCGGGGTCGATGCCCTGGCGCGCCCGGTAACCGATGGCGCGCGCTGTCCACAGCGATGCCCAGCATTTTTGGGTCGCTTCCAGTACGGCTGCCGGCCCGTTGACGTTCAGGTAAGTTTCCTGTTGGCCGGCGAAGGAAGCTTCTGGCAGGTCTTCAGCGGTGGCAGACGAGCGTACGGCGACTGCCGGATTCTGCCCCGGCAGTTCGGCATAGGCGTTGACCACCTCGTTGGCGATATCTGGCGGGATCTGGGCAGCCAGGAATCCTTCTCGAATGCTGCTCGAGGCCGCTTCGAGGCTGGCGGGCTGTGATGGGTCTATGGCTGCCAGGGCTTGCCGGATGACCACTTGCAGGTTATTTTCGCTCACAAATTTCCAGTACGCGTCCGTCGTTACGTTAAATCCGTTGGGAACCGGCAGGCCGGCAGCGGATAACTTGGCCAGTGAAGCTCCCTTACCGCCTACTGCAGCCAGGGTGGCTTGCGGTTCGGAAAGCGGGACAATGTATTTATGGGTCATTTCTTGCCTCCCATCGTACTTCAGGCATTGACGGAGGATGGTAGCCCGGCTGCTTCGTCATTTCGGAAAAGGGCAACCACTTCGAGGTTCAAGTCCCAGATCCTGGTCAGGGTCCCGCGCAGCGCAGCCTGATCGGGGATCGGGCCGGACAGGATCGTGATGCAGCTTCCATCTTCCGTGCTGGCGGCAACCGGCGTAAATCCGCTGAGCCAGTCCGACCAGCTTGGATCCAGCTCCCCTTTTACAATAATCTGGTAAATCACACTTTGTTCTGGTGCCATGTCTGTATCGACCGTAAAAAAATGAGCGCAGCGTATCCTTTTGTGATCCGAATGCATGCTAAAGATACCCTTGTGATAGGGGATTTGTCATCCCCAATTTGGGGGATTGATAATGGGGATCGTAAAATTAAATTTCCACCGGATGGGGGGAAAATCCATTTGGAAGGCTGTTTCTACCGGTTCCCCATTTCGTCAATGCAGGCATCTTCCGGTGGGATGATGGGGTTGGTCATGGCTGCATCTTCGGCAGCATACCCAATTCCTCGGCGCGCTGGATTGCGTCTGTCCGCCGGTGGACGGTTAGTTTGCTGTAAATACTTTTAACATGACTGCGTACCGTGCTCTCGGCAACGCACAGTTCTTCGGCGATCTCCGGGACCGTCAGGCGGCTTCTCAGCAGGAATAAGACTTCCAGCTCTCTTTCGCTTAAGGACTCAACCAATTCTATTCCAACAGGCGCGCCGCGAGCTGGTCGCCCGGCCTGGCGGCTTTCCTCCGCCGCTCTCTCTTGCTCGAAATTTGCCAAAAGCCTGCTTGCATAACCCGGATGAATACCGCCTTGAGCGGCAGCGGACAAAAGGTCTCGCATCGCTGCGCCTGAGTCGAGGAATAACCGCATATAGTCTTCTGGTTCCGCCATCGAGAGCGCTTTATTCAGCGCCGCCAGGGCGGATTGGGGCATACCTTGTTGGTGGAACGCAATAGCTTTTAGCGCCAGGATTTCGATCACCAATCCCAACCGTTCAATTCTTTCAACCTGGGGCAGGAGGGTATCCAACACGCTGAGCGCCTCCTCCATACGCCCCTGGGCGAGGCGCAGCCGGGCCAGGACGATCAGTTCGTACTTACGCATATGCGCGTAGGCATAAGTCTCGCCTTCGCTAAGGCCGCTCACATCGATCTCCTTCAACAGCCCGCGATTTTCAGCCCACTGTTCGACCCGCTCAAATTTCCGTTCGGCAATCCAATAGCTGGCCTGGGTCAAGGCTACCACCCAATCATCAATCTGGGTTGTTTCTGTTTCGACGGTCTGCTGCCGGGCCCGTTCGAGGATCAGGATCGCGCCTGGATAGTCGCCCCGGGCGTGCTTCACGCGCGCCAGGTTGATGAATCCGGTGTAAAGTGGAAGTGTTCCCCACTCCCTGAGCAGCCCGACCCCTTCTACCAGATATTGCTCGGCTTCCTCCAGCCGGTTCCACTCGTACATCAGGTCGCCCAGCCCCAGCAGCGCCCTACCGGCAATTGGAAGCCGCTTTCCTTTCGTGTCAACCGCCAGGTCCAGCGCCTGCCGGTAGAGCATTTCCGCCCTGCGCAACTGGCCCTGTTTGCGGCAGTTATCTGCCAGGCTGACCAGCACCATGACAGACACCAGGATATTGCCGGTCTGCCTGCTGATTTGGGCAGCCTGATCCAGAGCCCGGTAGCCAGCCTGCGGGTCCCCTTCGGACAACTCGCTGGTTGCGAGGATGAGATACGCCATGCCGCGCAGAAAGTGGTCCTCTTCAGGCAGTTGTTCCAGCGCCTGCCTGGATAAGCTGGCTGCCTGGCGTAGCGCCCCCCTGAAAGCGGCGATAAAAGCTTTAAGCGGTGCGGCTTTACTGGATAGAGGTTCGGCTTTTGAGTCGACTAACGCAAGGCGCGCCTCGACTGTTTCTAAAGATTGGTTGTTTACGAAAAGCGCCCAGGCGTGATACACACACAGGCTTGGCCGCGTGGCGATTTGCTCATCCGGGAGCCTGTCCAGCCAGTTGCGTAGCGTTGTCACCTGGCTGAGCATCATCATCGCTTCGGCGGCATTTTCTACCAGGTCGGCAGCGCGTGGCATGTCCTTTGCCAGGAAGGCATGTTCGACCGCCTCTTCCAGGAACCCGTTTCGTTCGAACCAATGGCTGGCCCGCCGGTGAAGCTCGGGTACCAGGCTGCGATGAGCGTACTGTAACCGCCGGCGCAGCAAATCGGCGAACAGCCGGTGGTAGCGGAACCATTCACGATGGTCGTCCAGGGGAATGATAAACAGGTTGGCGCGATCCAGATATTCCAAGATTTCGTTGGAAGGTTTTAACGTTTCAACGTTTGAACGTTTCAACGTTCCAACAATTTCCTCGCACAGCGGGGCGGACATGCGCTCGAGGATCGAAGTTTGCAGCAAGAAATCCTGGATGTCTGCCGGCTGCCGTTCGAGCACCTCTTCCACCAAATAATCGAGGACGAAGCGGTTGCTTCCCGTAAAGTCGCGAATGAAATCAGACAGCTTTTGGGGTTGGTCGAGGGAGGGCGATTGCAGGGCTAAAGCCGCCATTTGAAGCCCGGCGGCCCATCCCTCCGTCTTGTTCTCCAGAGACGATAGATCGCCAAATGCGAGCTCCTTTCCCAGCAATTTTTGCATAAAGTCAGCCGCCTCTTCACTGGTAAAGCGCAAATCGATCGAGCGCAGCTCGTTTAACTGGCCCTGGCCGCGCAAGCGCGCCAACGGCAGAGGCGGGTCGGCTCTGGAGGCGATCACCAGGTGCATCTGCGGCGGCAGGTGCTCGATCAGATAGCGGATCGTTTTGTGATTAAGCTGGTTGGTAATCGTGTGGTAATCGTCCAGGATCAGGACGAAGCGTACCGGCTGCGCTGCCATCTGGTTGATTACATTTGCCAGGCGGTTCTCATGAATGCTTGCTGCGCCTGACCCTTCATGAGGCGGGTAGACCTCCGGTTGCTCCTTTATTTCTTGCAGACCACCGGCTTTCTCCAGGGATGCGACCAGGTAAGCCATGAAGCGAACGGGCTCGTTATCACTGTCATCCAAAGACAGCCAGGCAACTGGCAAGCGGCAGCTCTTGGTCCAACAGGCCAGCAGGGTGGTTTTCCCAAATCCGGCCGGGGCTGAAATCAGGGTGAGCTTGCCAGCTAATCCCTCATTCAGCCGCGCCAGCAAGCGGGGACGCGGCACCAGTTCCGCCCGGACCGGCGGAATGGACAGCTTGGTCTGCAGCAGCCGGGTAGTCTCCATACCATCATGATTATAGCAATTCTTTGGATAGAAGGTCTACTTAACGATTTTGAACTGTACCACCAACGGCTTGTTGGTGACCACCCACAATGCGCCCTGGTCGGTGAAATCCATGCCGAAGGCGAAGCCCTGCACGTTGAATTGCCCGAGGTAACGCCCGTCTGTAGCAAAAACCTGGATGCCCTTGAAATCGCTGACGTAGATACGCCCCTGCCTGTCCACAGCGATCGTTGTTGGGACCTCGAATTGCCCGGGTTCTTCTCCTTCGCTTCCAAAACGCGCCAGCAGGCATTCATGAGAACCGCCTGGCAAATGTAATCAACCAGATGGCAGCGCAGCCGGTACGCTTCGTCCTGATCCTGGACGATTACCACACGA
>JAMCRR010000056.1 GCA_023381565.1 Chloroflexota bacterium | reverse complement strand
AGATGCTGGCGCAAACCGGTATCGACGAGCTGCGTACCCTGGACGGGCGGCAAATCCCTCTTCAGCAGCCCATCGCCCTGGGGGATTGGACGCGCCCCATTTTGAAAGATGGTAAGGCAATCTTATTGGTAGAGGAGGTAAATGAGCATGGGCAATCTGAATGGCGAGTTCTCGCAAAAGAAATCATTAAGCAGCTTTCGCAGTAAAGCGCTGGAGAGTTGGTGGGAAGTTCTTCTTTTAGCCGGCCTGGGAGCGCTGGCAGTTGCGCTGCACCAATTCCTGCGCCTGCCCCTGCATCTGCCCGGCAGGCACGGCATCGAATGGATGGCCCTCTTGCTGATCGGGCGAGGGCTATCCCGCTCGCGCTACTCTGGCAGCATCGTCTCTATAGGGGCGGCTGTCACCTCGGCGCTGCCTATCTGGGCTCCCCTCAACGACCCGTTTACCTGGCTGACCTATCTTCTGCCCGGTCTGGTCGTCGATCTGGCCTTCGCCCGGCTGCCTCGCTGGGCGGGGAGCCTGCCCTTCCTGGTCGTCCTGGGAGCAGTCGCTAACACTCTCCAACCGTTGGTGCAGGCCGTTCTCAGCCTGGCAGCGGGCATTCATTTTGGCGCCCTCGGCTCAGGGCTTGCCTATCCGGTTGCCACGCACCTCCTGTCTGGATTCCTGGGTGGTCTGCTGGGCGGTTTGATCGTGCTGGGAGTGCGCAGGGCCGAAAACCGGTCTGCCTGATCCGGGAGCCCGATCCGAAGATTCGTTTTGCGTAGCCCGCAAAGCGCGACAGGCTTTATCGCTCAGGGGATAAAACGGGTTTCCCCCGCCTGGGAAAAATCATACCCTTTAATCACCGCCAGGCTTCGCCGGCTCGCTTCTCTGGCCAGCCATGCTATCAGGGCTGCCAGGGGCGGCCTGCCGGTTGCCTCGTCTCGCGCCACCAGCTCGTAAGGCTCTTCCACCAATAAGGTGAAGCCCAGCCCAAAAGCAGTGGCGGACGATTCCAGCCCCAGCCCGGCGTCTGCCCGGCCTTCTGCAATCTCGCGCGCCACTTCGAAATGGGTGGCTTTCTCAAGCGCGTATCCCTCGATTTTCTCAGAGGATATGCCGCGCGCGGCCAGTGTGGCATCCAACCAGACGCGCGTCCCCGAGCCTGCCTGCCGGTTAACGAAGCGCACTCCCGGCTGCCCCAGATCCTCAATCCGGGTGATCCCCAGCGGATTGCCCGGGGCAACGATCAACCCGATGCGGCGGGTGGCCAGCCGGATCATTGCCATGCGCTTCCCGGGAAAGAGCCTGCGGATGAAAGGGTCGTTATAGGTGTGAGTCTCCACGTCCCACAGGTGACACCCGGCCAGGTCGGCTTTGCCTTCGGCCAGCGCCATCAGCCCGCCCAGGCTGCCGGTGAAGCTCAGCTGCAGGTGCACCCCGGGGATGACTTCCTGGAGGTGCCCCGCCAGCCAGATGACCGCCATATCGTGGCTGCCGGAAAAGCGGATGGTTAACTCGTCCGGTCGGGGCGCAGAATCCTCGTGCAGCACTCGCCAGCGGTCCATGGCAATATCGATCGATTGCTGGATTTCCCCCAGGTCGTAACCGGCAGTCAGCGCTTCCAGCAGGAAAGCCTCGGCGCGGTGCACCAGGCTGGCGTGGCGCAGCGTGGCCTGAGCGCGCCTCCCGGGCACGTCGATCTGACCCGAGACGTGTGTGCCCTTGCCCGCCGGGCTGGCGACCAGCCCCTGCTGCCGCAGCTCCTGGTAGGCGCGTTGGGCCGTACCCGCTGTGCAGTTCCAGCGGCGGGTCAGCTCACGGATGGAGGGCAGCCGGTCGCCGGGTTGCAGGCGGCCTTCCAGGATCTCGCTGCGAATTTCCTCGGCAATCTGCCGGTAAATAAAGGTATTATCCGCACCCTCTGCGTTCATCCTCTCCTATCAGTGACTCTACTGCAAAAAGGGAAAGCATTTAACGCAAAGCTGCAAAGATTCAAAGGCGCAGAGAATTCTTGTCGGTTTTCACGCAAGTTGTCAAGGTCTGAATACACTTTTTCATTTTTATCTTCGCGACTCCTCGCCTTAGCGCCTTTGCGTTAAACCTTTTATATTTTCAGTAAACCTATCAGCGTTCATCTGCGTTGATCCGTGGCTTATCCCGCCGATATCTGGATCCAGCGGGCGAAGAAACGCGCCAGATCGCCGATGTTCTTGATCGAGATACGCTCGTTGACGCCGTGAGGTCGCAGCTGGTCCACCGGGGTCATACGGATGGGCATGAAGCGGAAGACCTGGGCGCATAGCGGGACATAATAGCGTGCGTCGGTAGCCCCGGTGGTCAGCGTGGGCGCCACTGCGGCATCCGGGAACACCTGGCGAATGGTCGTGTCCAGCAGAGCGTAGCCCGGCCCCAAGGGATCGGAAACCGGGGAGGCTGCGCGGCCGGTGCGCACGACCGGGTCGACGGACTCGCCTGCCTGTTCCGGGCTGGGATCGATGGCGGTTTCGTAGAGGGACTCCACGCGCACCTCCGGATCGCCGATGACACGCTTCACGTGATCGACCACGTCCTGGATTGTATCTTCCGGCAGGACGCGAAAATTGACCACGGCGCGTGCCTGCCTGGGCAGGATATTATCTTTGACTCCCGCAGAGATCATCGTGGGGGCGGTCGTGGTGCGGATCAGTGCCGCCGTGCGCGGCATGGCTTCTAACCTGCTGCGCAGCCACCCGCCGAACAGCCACAGGTTGGCGAAAACCATCTTCACTCCCATCGGGAGCTCATCAGCCAGTGGGTGGTACATGGCTTTGATCGTGCCCAGGTGGTCCGGCATCTGTTGGGTCTCCAGGCGGTGGATGGCGCCGGAGAGACGTCCGATCGCTGTGATTACCGGGGGCGCCGCGGAATGCCCGCCTGGGCTGTCCACTGCCAGCGCCAGGCTGAGATAACCTTTCTCCCCCACACCCACCATGGCTACCGGGCGATCTACCCAGGGGACCACATCGGTGACCAGCGCGCCGCCTTCGTCGACCACCGTTTCCAGCTCAACGCCGCGCTCCTGCAGCAGTTTAGCGATCGAGCCGGCGCCGTCCATTCCGCTGACCTCCTCGTCGTGCCCAAAAGCCAGGTAGATCGTGCGTTCCGGCTGGAAATTTCCCTGCACCAGGCATTCCACTGCTTCCAGAATGCTGGTGACCCCGCATTTAATGTCCAAAGCCCCGCGCCCCCACACAAAGCCCTCGGCGATCTCGCCCGAAAACGGCGGGTGTTCCCAATCTTTTTCGCTGCCGGCTTCCACCGGCACCACGTCCAGGTGACTCATCAGCAAGATCGGCTTAAGCTCCGGGTTGCTACCCGGCCAGGTGTAAAGCAGGCTGTACTGGTTGACCTTCTCGAGCTTGAGCAGGCGGTGCAAGCGCGGGTACATGCTCTCCAGCTCTTTGTGCAGGCTCAGGAACGCCTGGCGGTCAAACAGCTCCGGGTCCTGGTGCGAGATCGTCTGGCAGCGGATGGCTCTGCTCAGATGCTCGGCTGCCGTCCAATCGTCGATATCCACCAGCTCGGCGGGTTCCACCGGCTCGGATGAGGAGGAGTACATGGCTGTGCGAAAGAGCAGCACGGCGACCAGGAATAAGATCAGCACCAGGACGGGGAGCAGGAAGGAGAGCATGAGTCACCTCAGGAAAGATGATTGTATAATGACGACGGCTACTTACGAGATGTGCATTTATTGTATCATCACATGGGGAAGGGTAATGATGTTCACGTACCTGCAGTCCCCGTGGATACGGCTCACTGATCGCTCCGCGGTTTTTATATGAGCATATGGCTCGGGTTGGGAGCAGAACGCCAGACGGGAACTCCCTCGCCCTGCGGAGCAGGGAGAGGGTGGGGGTGAGGCTTTGCGGAGCTGAGCGTCGTAACCGGTAAAACCTCTCCGTCGGTGAACAAGATGTAGAGGTAGACGATCCTCTTTTCTTGGCTTGCAGGCGAAATGATTGTATAACAGATGGGAGCAGATCCATTAAATATTAAGCACCGGCGCTCAGCCAACAGCATATCCTTATCTCCAATAAAATGAACGCAATTGTCACGCTCACGATACTGGCCCTTGCCGCGCTGTTATCCGGGGCGATAAAGACCTGGAATGAAATGAAGAGACTTCGGTCTCCCCGGACCGATCCCAGGGCTCTCCTGGTCTGGCAAGATCATGCCGGTCTCGACCTGCAAAAAGAGAGCTTGATTACAGCCCTTTCGATGACCAACGACGTCCTTCGCCTGCTCGTCGCAGCTTTGTGCTTCGCAGCAGCACTAAGAGGCTGGAACGCGCCTCCCCCATGGGTCGACCCCGCCATTTCTCTCATTTACTATGGAAGTATCGGCCTGGCTCTCCCGATATGCTGTTTTCTGGCCGGCGCATCCATTACATTCTGGATTGCCAGTCACGCAATCCAGCCGGTTATATCCACCCTGGCGGACGAGGGCATAACCCGCGGGCAGCTGTTGATCCGCTGGGAGCAAATCAGTCATTACCAGGCTGACCCTGCTGGAAAGAATATCCTGATTTATTCAAGGAAATGCCCCCAGTACGTGACAATGGTCTGCAGATTTCTAAATCAAGAAATCTTCGCCCAAGGAAGAGATCTTCTTGCTGCCAGGCTTTCACCTGCACTCCTCCACGGATCTTACCCCTGGTATCGCCGTAAGGCAATTTTCGCCATTCTTTTATCCTTGATCATGTGGCCATTTTTCATTCTCGGGCTCATCATTTATCCGATCAACGAACCGTGGGTGTGGTTCTATTATGCGGCTGTTATCGTCCTTTCCTATTATTTCAACATCGCCATCCTCCGGGCTTATATTGGATAGCGGTGCTACAATACCCCCAAAACAGGATTTTCAAATGCCAATCGAATATTTAGACAGCGAGCTGATCTTCCAGGGCCGGGTGTTCGGCCTGTATAAAGACCGCCTGCGCCTGCCGGATGGGCAGATCGCCGGCTACGACGTCATCCACCACCCGGGGGCGATCACCCTCATCCCCATCGACCCGCAGGGCAACCTGTGCTTCGCGCGCCAGTACCGCGCCGCGGCGCGCGGCGAGCTGCTCGAGCTGCCCGCCGGCACGCTCGAGCCGGGCGAGGCGCCGGAGGCCTGCGCGCGGCGCGAAATCCGCGAAGAGACGGGCATGGCCGCCGGCAAGCTGCAAAAAATCGGCGAGTGCTTCCTGGCACCCGGCTACTCGACTGAGTTCATGCACTTCTACCTGGCGACGGAGCTATACGCCTCACCCTTGCGTGGCGACGATGACGAAGACATCACTGTCGAGCGCATCCCCCTGCAGCAGGTCTACGCCATGGCGGCTCGGGGCGAGATCCGCGACGGTAAGACGCTGGCAGGCCTGCTCCTGGCCCGCCCTCACCTGGAATCCCTACAACTTTTGTCCGAAATATGACAGGTCACTAAGAATATTGTGATCTAAATAACTATGTTAATTCACCGTTAGGCATTAGACTTTAGGGTTGGATGTATAAAATGTCTTTATGCAGGGTTTTTCCCTGCTTCCTGATCATATTTGAACGGAGTAACCAAAGATGACGCGTCAAATGGTAACGCTGGATGCGAACGAAGCCGTCGCGAACGTCGCTTACCGGCTTAATGAGGTGATCGCGATTTTCCCGATCACGCCTTCTTCTCCCATGGGAGAGTTTTCCGACGCCTGGTCGGCGCAGAAGAGCCGCAACTTGTGGGGGACGGTACCCCTGGTGGTGGAAATGCAGTCTGAAGGGGGTGCAGCCGGGGCGGTGCATGGCGCTCTGCAGACCGGCGCTCTGACGACCACCTTCACCGCATCCCAGGGCTTGCTCTTGATGATCCCCAATATGTTCAAGATCGCCGGCGAGCTGACCTCGACCGTGTTCCACGTCACCGCGCGGTCGCTGGCAGCCCAGGCCCTTTCGATCTTCGGTGATCATTCCGACGTTATGGCCACCCGCAGCACCGGGTTTGCCCTGCTGGCTTCCCGCTCAGTGCAAGAAGCGCAGGATATGGCCCTCATCGCCCAGGCCGCCACGCTGGAATCGCGTGTCCCCTTCGTGCATTTCTTCGATGGCTTCCGCACCTCGCACGAGGTCAACAAGATCGAAATTCTCGAAGAATCCGATCTGCGGGCGATGATCGATGACGACCTGGTCCGGGCGCACCGTGCCCGCGCCCTCTCGCCCGATCATCCGGTGGTGCGCGGCACAGCCCAGAATCCCGACGTGTACTTCCAGGGTCGCGAGACGGTTACCCCATTTTATACGGCTTGCCCGGCCATCGTCCAGAAAGCAATGGACAAGTTTGCGATCCTGACCGGCCGCGCCTATCACCTGTTCGATTATGCCGGCGCTCCCGATGCCGAGCGGGTCATTGTGGTCATGGGCTCCGGAGCTGAAGCCGCCGAAGAGACCGCTAAGTATCTGAACGCCCGGGGCGAAAAAGTCGGCGTGGTTACCGTGCACCTGTACCAACCCTTCTCGGTGGAGCACCTCGTCAAAGCCTTGCCGGCCACCGTGCGCACCGTCGCCGTCCTCGACCGCACCAAAGAGCCCGGCGCGGCCGGCGAGCCGCTCTACCTCGACGTGGTCGCGGCCATCAACGAAGGCCTGTCCCAGGGCATTGCTCCCTTCACCCGCGCCCCTCACGTCATCGGCGGGCGCTATGGACTCGGCTCCAAAGAGTTCACCCCGGCCATGGTGAAAGGCATCTTTGATGAAATGGCCAAACCAGAACCGAAAAACCACTTCACCTCGGGCATTTACGACGATGTCTCTCAAACCAGCATCGATTTTGACCCCACCTTCTCGATCGAGGACCCCGAAACGACGCGCTGCCTTTTCTTTGCCCTGG
>JAMCRR010000032.1 GCA_023381565.1 Chloroflexota bacterium | reverse complement strand
CAGGGGATATACAACCGTCTCCACGAGGCCTGTATGCGCTGGCGGATCCAATGAGTATTGTTTGCCTGTGGTTTGCTACGGTTGGGTGTCATCATCGATTTATTCCTCACAGGAGGCTTTCGCCGTCCAATTGTAATCCAAAACGTAACCTGTCTATACGCCTCGGTTGCACCTGTGGTTGCTCCGATTCCACAAAAACCTTAGCCATTCAGGACCTCGTGGAGACGGTTGTATATCCCCTGTGCGATGCGGCGCAGCCATGAATATTTCAGTACGGGCGCCCACACCCCTCCCGGTTTTGCACCCTCCGGCTTCGCTTTCTTCAAATTTTCCATGCCCAACTCTTGCGCTCTTTGAACCATCTCCGGATTGAGGCGATTCCCCAACAGGTGAACGGTTTGCTGGCGAGTGCACAGGCGCAAGTACCCCGCTTCGTCGATGGTTTTTTCCACCTCCATAAGCTGCCCCATGAGCTTGCCCGACCAACCTTTTGGCAGCGCCTGCAAAAATATCTCTCTGGGGGCGACAAATTGGAAATGGTGCGCCGATGCCAGGGCTTCTACGCCGCGATAGCGGAGGGCTACATCTTCCAGGTTTGCCACCTCGCTCGCGTAGCTTTCTGGGGTCCGGCCGCTGTTCACCCTATATTCCTCTTCCCAGGCTTTGGGGATCAGCAGGCCGCGCTCCGTCTCTACGCCGGGCTGCCGGGTAAATTCAAGCGTCGACCGGACATAATCGCCCATGCGCGTGCGGATGTAAAACCCTGTCACCATGCCCACTCTCGGGTAGGTATCGATCAGCTGCAGGTGCGCATCGAGCCAGCCGGGGAGGAAATAGACGTCGTCGTCGGTGTATGCCACGATTTCACCTGGGGCAGCCCGGAAGATCATCTGCAATGCCCCGATCTTGCCGATATTCTGCGAGGAGAGCAGCAGATAGCGGATCAGTCCCTGGTCGCGCAGGCTGCGCAGGAAGTCGACCAAAGGCGCTGAGCTGCCGTTGTCGAAAACGAGCAAGTCGGAGGGTGGAGTTGTATTGGCAATCAGGCTTTCCAGGCAAAGGCGAGTCACGTCGAAGCGCTCCTGGAAATAACCGGCGTCATTCGGCAGGTAGGTCAAAACCGCCAGGGTCACTCTCGAAGGCCGGTAATCCGTGACCTGGCCGCGGGCAGGGTTCATGCCAATGCGGGGCATTGCTACGCCTCCAACCAGTGGTTAGTGGGCATCGGGTTTCTCATGGGTTCTAAACAGCTTTCTGAACTGGTACATCAGCCAGCCGCGCGCCTTTCCAAACGTAATGACCGGGTGAAAGATAGAATAGAAAAGCTCCCCCAGGCCAAAGGAATGCAGGTGTACCTGAGGGTAAATTTCTACTTCGCGCCAGAAGCTCTTCCAGCGGCCTCGCCTCGGGCGCAGCCGTCCGGCATCCAGGCGAAAATTAGCGTCTGCCAGGGTGAAGATCGCCTGGCGCCCGCCGATCAGGCGCAGGTTTTCCGCGGCTTCCGGCAGGTGGTAGGGCGGCCTCCCACCGGGCAGGTGCCGGTAATCATGGTCCTGGTGAACGACGGTGATCGAGCCGGTCGCATCGACCACAGCCCAACCCTCCCGGCGCGCCTTGAAAATCATCCAGTTATCCCACCCCGGGCGCCCGATGGCAAACTGCGGGAGGTTCTGGAAGATCGTGCGGGGATAAACGAAATAATCACTCCCTGCCGGAGGGTGGAGGCGGCCGGCTGCGGCAATTCTCTCGCGCAGGCGGCTCTCCCAATCGCCGGAAAAATCCAGCGGCTCGCGTACGTCCAGGTCCCAGCGCTGCCCGATGAGCAGGAAAGCCGGAGTTGCCGCTGCCGCCAGACGGGCGTTGTGCAGCAGGTCGGGAAACAGGACTACGTCAGCATTAACGTAGGCGAGCAACGGCGCATCACTGGCTTGCAGGGCAAGCTCGAAGATCGAGCTTACCAGCGGCGTGCCGCTTGAGTTGCGCCTCACTTGTGGTAAGTGGCGCACCCCCAAGCGCGCGGCCGCTTCGGCAATCCCCGGTTCGTCTCCCACCAGGATCACGTCGACTTCCGACCCGATCTGCTTCCAGGAGCGAATCGCATTCTCCTGGATCAGACAGATGTGCGAGTCTGTGAAGGGTTTAGGCGCAGTGAAGACGGTCAGATAAGACATGTGCAAGAACCTGTTTTCCGGTAGTCCCTCTCCCTTACGAACACTAGGATTGGGGTAAATTCATCCATGCCAGTCCCGGCAAGAATCGCTCGGCGGCCCGGCGGTAAAGCATGCCTGCCCGGCGCTTCAGCCGGACTCCCGCCTCGGGGCGCAAAGACGGCACAGGTGCTGCATTCTGGCGCGGGCTGGCCAGCAAGGTAACATACAATGGAAGCAATCGCGAGCGCGGCCTCCCGTGCACGTGAAGATGCACCACCTCATAACCGGCGCGGCGCACGGTCTCGACGAGTATCTGGCGGCTGAAGCACGTCAGGTGCCCTGGCTCGAAGCTGTCGTGGGCATAGAGGTTCGGCACCTCGACGAGCAGCCTGCCCTGAGGGGTGAGCCTCCGCCTGAGATCGCCCAGTGTACGCACCGGGTCGGGCAGATGCTCCAGAACATGCGCCAGGCTGATCAAGTCATACAGGTCACCCTCGTCAGCCAGCGCCTCTTCCAGGCGAGAAAAGACCTTCAAGCCGCGGTTTTGGGCATAAACCCGATAAGCGGTCCCCGGCTCCACGCCTTCTGGGCGGCAGCCAAACTCCTGCTGCAGCTTTTCCAGCCAGATTCCCGCAGAGCAGCCTACATCCAGGGCGTGGTGCACCTGGGTCACACTGCAGCCTCGTAAGAACTCCGCCAGAGCTGCCGCCCGCCCGGATTGAACGGCCAGATCTTTGGCAGCCGGCTGCTCGCTGCCCTGGTACAGCTTTCGGTATTCCTCGGCGTAAAACCCCTCTTCTCGATATTTTGCGTCCTCCGCCGATTGGAAAACCAGACCACAGCGGCGGCACATGTAATAGAGCAGAGGGATACCTTTCCACTCCAGGCGAGCAAACTCATCGTGCTCCGTCGAGCCGCACAGAGAGCAGGCAGTCTCGGGTAAAGAGGTTTGCACTTCAGGGGCAGATGCCCGGGAATGATTATCCATTCTCGCTCTCGCGGTAATCTTTTGCGGGTACGTCCATATTCATGGTAGCCAGCGCAGGGTCTGCCCGGATCAAATCCAGGACTTCCAGCCAGGAAAAATCATCCCGCCCGGGGAAACGGGCGTATATCTGCCGAACCAGCGCCAGGTCCTGGGGGGTGTCCACCGTCCAGCGCAGCGACCCATAATCGGGCGAGTGATCCACGCGCAAGATGCGGAATCTCCCCGGCTGCGAATACAAATAAGGCATGACGTGCTCGCGCTCATAGGGCAGTTGGGCCTCTTTCCAGGCGCGCTCGAGGGCAGTAAATCTGCATACTTCGGTATCCAGCCCGATGGGGTAGGTCCTGCCCAGGGGCGGCGGCAGGCGGTTGGCGGCAAAATCGACCCCTGCGCGCAAAAATTCCCGTACGGTGTGGTCGATTACGCCCGGGTCGATCAGCGGGCAGTCCGCGGTCAGCCGGACGATAACCTCCGCCTGGAAGACGCGCGCCGCCTGGTAATAGCGGTCCAGCACGTCGTTCAGGCTGCCGCGATAGAACGGAATGAGGTTCTCCCGGCAGAATGCAGCGATAGGATCGTCCGCCGGCTCGATCGTTGTGGCGACGACCACCTGTGACAGGGTCTGCGCCAGCCGGGCGCGCTCGACGACACGGAACAGCATGGATTTTCCGGCAATTTCCTGCAAAACTTTCCCGGGGAGGCGGGTGGAGCCCATGCGGGCCTGGACGATGGCGATAACGGAGTTCATAGTGAGCAGTGGGTAGTGAGCAGTAAACGGTGAACAGTATACCGTATACGGTTACCGTTAACCATTCACTGCCAGATCATATCCTTTCAGGAGTGTCTTGAAATTAACAGTCCAATCGGCGCGCTTCACGGCCAACTGGCGCGCCTTAAGGCTATATTCCGGCAACCGCTCCCGCTCGCCGGCCGTGCGCAAGATGGCGGCTGCCAAAGCTTCGGCGTTCCCATCGGGGAAGAGCCAGCCCTGCTCCTCCGGCGAAATCCACTCGCGGTTCCCGGGGATATCCGAGACCAGCGCCGGCAGGCCGCAGGCCAGCGCCTCCAGCAAGGAGACCGAGCTGCCGTCGCTATGCGATGCACTCACGTACAGATCTGCCGCTCGGTAATAGGCAGGCAGCTCCGCCTGGCTCACCTGCCCTGGAAAAATCACCCGGTCGATCACGCCTCCTGCTTCGAGGAGGCTGCGCAGCAAACCCTCTTGAGATCCGCCCCCCATCAACACCAGGCGCAAGTCCGGCCTCTGCTGAGCTGCCCTGACAAAGGCGCGTGCAATAATGTCAACACCGTAGAGCGGCTCCCAGGCTCGCAGGCTGAGTAAGACAAACGATGCCTCCCCTCCGAGGAAGAGGCGCAAGGCTTTCTCGTCTCCGGGAGAGAAGCGCTCCAGGTCCACTCCCCAGGGGAAGAGCACCACGCGTTCGGCAGGGAACCCGAGCGAAACCGCTTTTTGCTTCACCGCCTGGCAGTCGCCCAGCAGCACATCGCTGCGCTCCAGAGTGTAGCGAGTGATCCGCAGCAGATCGGCGCTACGATCGGCATCCACAAGCAGATCCGAACCCCACGACATGCTCACCAGTGGCCGGAAACCGGCTTGTGCCGCCAGAAATGCGGCACTCTGGATCGGGCCGGCGTGAATCAAATCGGGTTTTACATGGTCAACCAACGTTCTCAGCTCATCCAGCAGATTCGCATCGCTCTCCCCTCTCGCCAATTTCCTATCTCCTGACCATTCCAGCCGTTCGATCCCCTCAGGCAAGGAGATGTTTTGGCGTGGACGGCCACCCCCCCGCGTGAGGGTGAGAGCGAAAACGCGGTACGGGGTTTGGGCCAACGCTTCCAGGAAGCGCAGGTCGTGCGGCGTATCCAGGTGAGAAAAATAGATAATGCGCACTATTCGCTCAGCATGGTCCAGCGGATTTCTTTCCCGCCGGGGATTTCATCTCGGGCGGTCTTGCCCAAGACTTGATCGATCTCGTACGGCAGGATCGCACCCGGGGTAGCCGGACGCAGCACGTCCAGCATTTCGCGGGTGATCGCTTCTCCAGCACGTATGTCACGGCTTGCCCGCACGCAGCGGCGCTGGACGATGACCGTCTGGCGCTCGTTCTCGGCTACCTGTTTATCGGCGGAGCCCAGGGCGCGCTCCAGCTCGCGCGTGCGATCCACCATCTCGCGCCAGGTCTGCGGCGTCATCGAGAAGGGATGGTCCGGCCCAACTCGGGTGGTGTCGTCGGTAAAATGCTTCTCGATCACGTGGGCGCCCAAAGCCACTGCCCCGAGCGCCGTAGCGTGCCCCGAGGTGTGGTCCGAGAGACCCAGGATCACGTCGGGGAACAACGCCTGGTAGGCTTGCAACACGCGCAGGTGAATGTGATCGAAATTCTCGAGGCTGGCAGTGTAGTTCGTGTTGCATTGCAGCAGCACGAGCTGCGGGTTGATCGGCAGGATCGTATGCACGGCGCGCTGCACCTCGCCGATATCCGAGGCCCCGGTAGAAAGGATCACCGGCTTGCCCTTTTCGGCCATGCGCACAAGCATTTCAGGCCAGGTAATTTCACCCGAGCCAACCTTATACGCTGGGACGTAAGGCTCGAGCATATCGACTGCCTCGAAATCATAGGGGGAGGAGAAATAATCGATACCTGCCTGGCTGCATTCTTCGCCCAGCTCCGGCGTCCATTCAAAGGGGATGGAGGCGTCGGCGTAGACTTCGAAGACGGATTTCTTCCAGCTCGCCTGGTGCGAGACCTGCCCGCGCATGTTTTTGAAACCATAGTCGGAGACGATTTTTGGGGCGCGGAAGTTCTGGAATTTCGCCGCGTCTGCCCCGGCCTCTTTCGCCAGGTGGATCAGCATGCGCGCGCGCTCCAGGCTGCCGTCATGGTTGGCAGATATATCGGCGATGAAATATGTGGGATGGTTTTCTCCGATGGTGTGGGAGCCGATAGTAATTTCCATGCTACCTCCTGATATCGAAGATTGCTGATTGTTGATTTCTGATTTGAGGCCATACAATCTAAAATCAGAAATCAGCAATCCTCAATCCTTCGATCGTTTTCTTCCAGCCATTTTGGTATTCGGTATAGAAGCGATCAAGGCCCTGGTTCTGGTCGGGCATAGGCGCACCCAATGCCTGAGTGAGCTTGTCGACACAAAGGGCAAGATCAGCGGCGCGGGCAGCCTTCAATCCGCTGTCGGCCACCGAGGCGGGAGAGATGAGCGTCTCATCCAGCCCAAAGCGCCGGGCAATCTCGACCCCGAACGCGTATTTGCTGATGCTCTCGGCGCTGGCCACGTGGTAGATCCCGCTCAGCCTGCACTCCAGCATCTGCAGGAGCAGCCCGGCCAGGTCTCCGGCCGCCAGCGGGCAGAAAATGGCGTCGGTGAAACCGCGCATGGGGTTGCCCGCAATGAGATTGTTATGGAACCACTCCGCCAGGCTACGTTTGCCAGAGATGCTCCAGCCATAGAAGATCACCCGTGCGATCAGCGCATCCGGGTAAGCGGAAGCCACTGCCTGCTCGCCGACTAATTTGTGGCGGGCGTAGGTGTTACGCGGGTGAGGAGCATCTTCTTCGCGGTAGCCTCCCCGGTAGCCATCGAAAACCGCGTCGGTCGAAATGTGCATCAGATAGATCCCCGCCCGCCGGGCTGCCGCAGCCAGCCAACCCGGAAATTCCGCGTTCAGGCGGTAAGACCGCCCGGGGTCGTCTTCACAGCGGTCCGGGTATGCCAGGGCAGCACAGTTGACCAGGGCCTCCGGTTCGGTTTGTTCGAGCAAGCGATCGACCGCATCAGGCTGGGCAAGGTCGGCGCTGATGATTTCAAAGGGCGTGTCCCTGAGCGAGTTCGCATGCGTCACGCCCGTTACTTCGTATCGTCCGGCAGCCGCCCAGCTCAGGTGCAGCCCGAGCAGCCCGCTGGCACCGGTCACCAGGAGACGCATCAGTCCACCATCTTCCCCGCCGCGTAGAGGACTTCCATCGGCTGAATGATCTCGCGCAGCTGGTCGACCTGCAGCCACTGCGTGTTGGTATTGCTTCCATAGCGAAACCCGTCCAAGAGCGGTGTGCCTTTTTCGTTCCATTCCCATCCGAAGGGCTTCGTCCAGAAGGTTTCGGAGGGCTGGACCACGTACATATCCGGAAGCTCGACCGTTGAGCGAGCTTCGTCTTCCGAGATGAGCACCTCGTGCAGCTTCTCTCCCGGCCGAATGCCGATCACTTCGACTTTCGCCTGGGGAGCGACTGCCCTGGCCAGGTCGATCAACTTCATGCTGGGGATCTTGGGGATGAAGACCTCTCCGCCGCGCATCTGCTCAACACAGCGGATGACGAAGCGCACCCCTTGCTCGAGCGAGATCCAGAAGCGAGTCATGCGCTTATCCGTTATGGTGATCTTACCTTCCTGGCGTTGTTTGATAAAGACCGGGATGACGCTGCCCCGGCTGCCCATCACGTTGCCGTAACGCACGCAGCTGAAGCGGGTCGAAGTCCCCGCGGCGTAGGTGTTGCTCTGGATGAAGAGCTTCTCGGCGGCCAGCTTGGTAGCGCCGTAGAGGTTGACCGGGTTGACAGCCTTATCGGTACTGAGGGCCATTACTTTCTCTACCCCGGCATCCAGAGCGGCATCGATTACGTTGCCAGAACCGAGGATATTGGTCTTGATCGCCTCCATGGGGTTGTATTCACACGCCGGCACCTGCTTCAGGGCTGCGGTGTGGATGACGATATGCACCCCATGCAAGGCGCGGCGCAGACGCTGTTGGTCGCGCACGTCGCCGATGAAATAGCGCAGGCAGGGATCGTTGAAACCGCTCATGCGCATCTCGTGCTGCTTGAGCTCATCGCGGCTGTAGACAATGATCTTGGCGGGATGAAAATCGCGCAGCATGACCTCGATAAATTTTTTGCCGACGAGCCGGTTCCCCCCCGTGATTAACACGACCCTGTCGCTCCAATCCATAGTGATACTCCTGTGAAGAATGCTTATTTTGCAGGTTTATTGATAATGACAAGCGGGTATTGGCCGTTCTCTCCGAACCAGCGGGGGAACAATTCTTCGAGACGGAAGAGCAGGCGCAACCACAGCCTGCCTCCCAGGCGCTCGTGGATCACGGCGCGCAGAAAGCGCGTACTGGCGCTGCGCCATACGCGGATGCGGTAATCCATCACGCCGTCTAATTCGCTGCGCAGCCAGCGGGCGCCGATCTTCTGCACGTACGTCCCGTACGGCTGATCTGGTTCGGAATGCCTCTGCTCGATGGGTGCCGCCGGCCCGAGGGTGCTTGCAGAGCCCTGCTCGCGGCGGCTGCGCCGCATTGCCGCCAATTTTTCCATGAAACGAACGAGCCATTTTGTCCGGCGCATCAGCGGCGCTTCGCTCCAGCCGTTCACCACCACGGCCGTGCACCCGGGCGCCAGCACCCGGTGCAGCTCGCGGTACGCCAATCCCTGCTCTTGGGCCTGCAGGTGGTGCAGGGTATGCAGGGAAACGACACCCTCGAAACCATCCGGTTTAAATGGCAGGTGGGCCACGTCGGCAACCACGCACAGGCCTCTCTCCCCGAGGCGTTGCTGGGCTTGCCGGAGGGCTACGATGGAGAGATCGACGCATACCCGGTAGGAATAGCCCTGCGAGTAGGTCAGGTATTCCGGGTACTGGACCGGGCCAGAACCAGCGTCCAGTAGGAAGCGGCCGGAGGGCTTCAAGTAGCGCCCGACACGCAGGTGGCAGCGGTGGATATACTCCCGCGAGACAGGGCGCAGATCTTCGTGGCTGGCGTTCTGGAACTGGTCCTCGCTCACCTTCTGCCAGCCAATCTCGTCGTAAAACTGTCGCACCTGTTGTTTGATCTCGGTATCGCTCATGGATGTGCTATTCCCAGGTATCGCTTACCCGGCAACCGCCTGCCAGTCGACAGGCTCACCGGTGAGATAGCGGAAGGTTGCATCATATTCCTCCTGGCCCTGCGGACCGAGCACGGCAGACATGGGGCGAGAATTGTAATCATCCCACAGGTGGACCAGATGCCAGGGGAAGGGGCGAGGGAAGTCGAAGAAGAAACGATAAGCGTACTGCCAGGCGCGCTCCACCTGCTGTTGGGTCAGCCGGTGGGCTGCCGGTTCAGCCATTACCTGCCCGAGGAGCTTAAAATAGCCCACCCACGAAACGGGATCCAGGGTGAAGCCACGCCCGCGGTAGTGGGTCTGCCCGCTGACGATGACGGGCAGCCCATTCATCGCCATTTCGAGCCCGACCGTGGTGGTATAGACCAACCCCAGGTCTGCCACGTCAATCAGGTCGTAGGTGTTCACCTTCTCACGCGGACCGATCACACGAATGTGCTCGGGGAGGTGTGGCAGCACTTGATGGACCACATCCATCATGGACTGCCCGTGTGTAAGCACTTCGCCCGGGTGGACGCGCACCACGAGTTGCACGTTCGGGCATCCGGAGAAATACTGAACCGTACGCGAGATCCATTCGGCCATGTTCTGGCTGAAAATTTGCCGTCCGAGCGTCAGGCTGTCGCCGAGCACATTTGTCGCCAGCAACACTACCGGGCGCAGGTCCAGTCCCAATTCCCGGCGAGCCTGCTCGCCCCCTTGAGCCGGGATTCCCTGCCAGCGGCGGGTAAAGTTTTCCCAGCTGACGGCTTTCTGGCGAGCGGTGAACAGCGAACGCAGGCGGTCCATCTGCTCCTGGGTCAGCGGGCGATCCTGAAAGGCGCGCCACAACCCGTCTGTTTCCTGACGCATGACCTCGGCATTCTGGGCCAGCCAGATGCGCTGGTGCTGGTCTCCGAATTCGTAAGTAACCGTTGGGATACCCAGAAACCGGGCAACCCGGTAGACGACACCCATCTCCTGGATTGTCCCGTTTGGGATGATCACCCGCTCGGGGCGGTTGACCTGCAGCCAGGCCAGGGCAGCCTGTGCCGCGTTGCGATTGCGTTCCTGCCGCAGGCGGTAAACTTCATTCGCGGGATCGAAAGTCTCGACCTGCAGTGTATATTGCGTATCGTAAGCGGAGACCTGCTCGACGGCGGTAGCCAGCTCGCGCGGCAGCTGCCTGGAGGCGGGATGCACATCCAGGAGCGAGGCGATTTGCACAAGCGGCGCAGCTTTGGCCAGGACGCGCTTGGCGTAAATGTTCTGGCGACGAAGGTCGAAGCGCGAAATTGGCTTGAACCAATCGCCGTAAGGCAAATACCCGAGGGTCACCCGGTGGCCGTGGCCGGCGAGCGCCAGACCCAGCACGGTGGCGTGTTCGATCCAGTAATGCATCGTGGCAAAGATAAAAACGCGCTTGCCCGCCGGAGCAGCCTGGGCGAAGGCCGCCGCCTGAGCAGTCGCTTCCGGAAGCGCCGCATGCAGGCGCTTTAAAGAAAAGCGGCTGATGGGTTTCCCTCTCTGGCGCACCAACCAGTAAACTTCGGCCGTCAGCGGGATCTCACCCAATACTTCTTTCAAGGCCTGTTTGCCCGAAAAGTTCATGGAACTGCCTCAACCTTCCATTCGAGTCGCGGACGAACCGGTCCCAGGCGCGGCTCCGGCCAGTGCATGCCGGGAGCGCCGGTGGCATCGACCGTAAACGTCAAGGCCTGCTCATCTTGAAAATAGCGCCGGATGCGGTAAGAGCTGGCGTTCATCCAGACGATGAAGCGCCCTTCGTTCAGGAAATCAACCGGCAGGCTGCACCGGCTCACATAGCGCCCCGCGGGGCGCATGCCCATCTGCTCGAACTGGCTCGGGTCATCCACGTCGAATGAGGTAAACGCATGCTCGCCGCGTGAGTTGATCAAATGGAACCCGACCCGCAGCCCGGTCAACGGCGCATCCAGGCAGTATTCAATCTCGATGCTCGCCGGCTCGACCGAGCGGATCGTGTCGACTACCTTGCCCTGGGCGTTGCGAAGGCGCAGCGCCAGAGGGCGAAAAGGCGCGGCATCCGCCGGTATTTCGTTTGCCGTCCAGGTACGCTCGCCGAGCTGCGAGAACCCTCGCGCCATATATTCATCCACCGCTCGCGGTGACGGCGCCCGCAAAACCAGATGACCTTTATCGATCAGCAAAGATTCATCCGTCAACCTCAAGATGGCCGACATATTGTGGCTGACGAAGAGCACCGTGCGCCCCTCACGGGCCACGTCGCTCATTTTGCCCAGGCACTTACGCTGAAACTCAGCGTCGCCCACCGCAAGCACTTCATCCACGACGAGGATCTCCGGCTCCAGGTGGGCAGCCACGGCAAACGCCAGGCGCAGGTACATCCCGTTCGAGTAACGTTTCACCGGTGTGTCGAGAAACTGCTCGACCTCCGAGAAGGCCACGATCTCGTCGAATTTGCGTTCGATCTCCGCCCGCTTCATCCCCAGAATGGCGCCGTTGAGATAAATGTTCTCTCGTCCGGTCAGCTCGGGGTGGAAACCAGTGCCTACCTCCAGCAGCGAGCCTACCCTGCCGCGGATTTCCGCCGACCCTTCGGTCGGATCGGTCACACGCGCCAGCAATTTGAGCAGCGTGCTCTTCCCGGCTCCATTCCGCCCGATGATGCCCAGCACCTGGCCCTGCTTCACCTCGAAGGACACATCCTTCAAAGCCCAGATGGTATCCGCCCCATCCTGCGATCTTCCAGACCCATTGGTTGAAAACGCCGAGCGCAGGCGTGTCTTTGCAGCAGTCATGGCTCCGGTCAGGCTGTCACGCAGCGTATGGTAGCGTTCGACCGGCGCCCCAATCCGGTACTGCTTGCCAAGGTTCTCAACGCGTATCGCCAGGTCAGACATTTCGCCTACACCATATCCGCAAACGTGCGTTCCATGCGCTTGAAGTAGTACAGCCCTGTCACAAATAGCAAAGCAACCACACCCAGCGAGATCAGGAAGAGCATCCCCGGGGGGTCCCCGCCAAAGAGCGCCCAGCGGTACCCCTGGATAATTCCGGCCATCGGATTCAGGGCATAAACGATCTGGCTGAAACGTCCGGTGATCAGGTCCCCGGCGTAAGCCACCGGCGAAGCGTACATCCAGGTGGTGACCAGGAAAGGCATCGCCTGTTGCACATCGCGGTAGTTGACGTTCAGCGCCGAGAGCCACAGACCGACTGCCAGTGAAGCCAGCACGGTCAAAAGCGTGAGCGGGATCAGCCATAGGATCGTCCAGGTAGGCCATTTACCGTAATACAGCATCATCCCCAGCAGGATCACGAACGAGACGCCGAAGTCAACCAGGCCCGCCATCACCGACGAAAACGGGAGGATCAACCTGGGGAAATACACCTTTGTAAGCAGATTTGAGTTGTGCACCAGGCTGTTGCTCGAGCGGGTGAGCGCTCCGGCGAAAAGCTGCCAAGGCAGCAGGCCTGACATGGTCAGCAAGGGGTAATATCCGATGGGGCCTGGGACGGGCAGGTTGGCTTTATTGCCGAAAATGAAGGTGAAGACCAGCACCGTAACCAGCGGTTGGATTACCGCCCAGGCGACCCCCAGTGCGGCCTGCTTATAGCGCACCTTCACATCGCGCCAGGACAGAAAGTACACCAACTCGCGGTAGCGCCACAGGTCGCCCAGGTTAATCGCCGACCAGCCCTTTGCCGGGCGCAGGATGGTGACAGGAAGTTCAGGTTGGGTGGCTGTTGTGGTGTCCATTAGTTTAAATGCAGAAATACTTGCATACCGCGCACTTCGAGTATGGGAAGATCGTCCATTCCGTCGTTACAAATGTCAAATCCCTGCTCCAGGCAGGTCAACCGGCATACGTCGGCCACGTCTCCCTCGCCTTGCAGGTACACCTGTGAATAACCTGCTTTGCGCGCCTGCTTGAGCAGCTCGTTGACCTGCTGGCGTACTGCCCGGTACAACTTGAAGGAGGTCTGGATGTAATCCAGCGTCAGGTGGGTGCGCAGCGCCACACCTTCGGGAGTGATGATATAGCGCAGTTTGCGCCGTTCAGCCCGGCGGACTTTGACGTACCCTTTAGCGATCAAACGCTTGAGGTGCCAGTTCACTGTTCCAACGGCGACCCCCAGATGCGTAGCCAAAGAGGCTTGCGTGGCATCAGGATTCTGCTCAATCTGTTCCAGGAGCACAAGATCGCGAGAGCTATCTGGTTGGGAATCCATGGATATATCCAATATTCAGGTGTTGAATTATAACCGAAGATTCGCCGGTCGGCAAGAGGTAATAGATTTTCGGGCGATATTTTCTAGCCGCGGTAAATAGCTGCTATGCAGCCGGGTGTGACATCAACGGCAATTCCGAATATCCAGTAGCACGCGCGCTTCCGCCCCACTCCCCACCTGCTGTACGACCGAGACACACCCCTGCCGGAAAGCCTCTCGCAGCTCCGGGGATAAGCCATCCAGCCAGCCCTGGCTCGTGTACACGTAAGAGAAGCCATAGCGCTGCAAGGCGGCTGGGTCGGGGTCAGCAGCCAGCTTTTGCCAGGCCTCGAGCGGCACATAGATGGACTGGTTGGCGGTTGATATGCGGCCGAACACCGCTACCGCCCTCGAGGGAACGGGGTCAAACACCTGCGCCCCAGCGGGCAGGCGGTTCCAGTACTGCGCGCTCATCACCGCATCTTCCCGATCGAGGTAGGTGGAGATCTGCGGCGCTGGGATGGCTACAACCTGCACTGCAAACAAGACGACCCCTGCAAAGACCACGGCGCCATAGCCAGCTGCAAGGCCGGCCTGCGCCAGGCGGTTCCCTTTGCGGTAGATGCGCAAGACCAGCGGCAGCGCCAGCACCAGCCACAACCACAGCGCCGTCCCCGGGAAGCGCGTCGTCGAGCGGTCTACCCCGTACGCCACAAACATGGGGAAGAGGATGGAGAGCAAGGCCGCCACCCCCAAACCGGCAGTCAACCAGGCGCCCCTCTTCAGGCTGCGCCAGGCGAAATAGGTCGCCAGCGGCGCCAGGAGCAACGCCGGGCCGATCTCAAATAACAACACGACGAGCTGATATGGATCCACCAGGCTCAAGATCCCCAGGTGTGCCGAGTACAAGGCGGGAGGCCAGCGCAGGGCAAATCCGTACAGATTCCCGCTGTGCGCAGCAACCCCCTCGAGTGAGGCCAGCAGGCTTTGCGCAGCCACTGTAATGAAACCTCCCTGCACCAGGCTGAGCAGGGCACTCAGTGCCAGAGCAGCCAGCCAGGGAAGAATTTCTGCCCATCCGGGACGAGCACGGCTGAGGCGTCTGCGGAGGACATAAATCGCCAGAGCTAAAGCCACGCCTGCCCAGAGCAGGGCGAAAAGATGCTCGGCGCTGAAGGCCAGGTTAGCCAGCACCAGACCCGAAGCGATAGCACCGGTCCAGCTTAAACGCGACCGCCCACAAAGCAGCAACAGGAGCAAGATGGTGGCAAACGGCAGCGCTCCGGTGCTACCCAGGATGAACATGACCGGCGTGAAGACGCCGTTGTGGTAGGCGAAGGGAAAGGGAATCGGTCCGCCACCGTCGATTACCCAGGGGCGTATCAGGGCTGCTGCCAGGTTGGGCGCCGTATCCAGCCCGGTGTTGATCAGCTGCACATGCGCCGAGAGCCGGTTGAGGATCGAGCCGGGCAGCAGCAGGAGCAGGTAGCGGGTGCCTCCCCCGAAGACGAATAAAAAGCTCCCCAGGGCAGCGCCCACCACTTTGTTCGTCAGGCGGCGCGCCCATAGCCAGCCCAGCGAGAGCGTCAGGGCAATGGCGAAGGCCTTGCTCAGGTGCCAGGCGCCCCAGGGGAAGAACCCCGCCAGGCGCACCAGGCTGGCAGCCCACACCTGCAGGGCATAGTGATAGGCGAAATCCAGGGAGGGGTTGAGGTAAAAATGCGGCGGGATATTTCCGGCAGCCATGGTCGAGACCAGCGGCAAGTGCAGGTAATCGTCGAACAGCGGTTGGCTGCGCTCAAGCTGGGCAAAGAAGGCGGTTAGAACCAGGAGGGCAGCCAGCTGGGGCCAGCTGCTGAAATCCTCATGGGCAAGCTGCCCAAGCCGCCTCAATCCACCCGGGGAACCCGGCCGTGGCCAGAAAAGCAGCCCCAGCCCGGCTGCCAGCAGGAGCAGCGCAGCACCCCAGGAGGCGCCGGGCAGCCCCAGGAGAGGCGCCAGAAGGTTGGCCAGGGTGATCCACAGCACCCAACCCAGGGCCAGCCCCGCAACCAGGCGCTCGCCCGAACGCAGCTTGAATGCAGCGCCGGCGATCAGCCACCCACCGGCAGCCCACGCACACATCAGCAGGAGATAGAGGCTTAAATCGAGGGGATTGGAACTACGCAGCCAGAGCATAGGAAAGAAAACCGCGGATTATTTGGGAGCTAATACTTCGATCGAGGAGCTGATGAGCGCCCGGCGAGAGTAATCTTTCAGAATGGGCTGGACGACTTGCTCCACCCAGGCGTTGTTCTCCTCCCCGAAGACGTGTTCGGCGGTCTGCAGGTTATCGCTCAGCGGCTCGGTGACGATCAACGAGAAGCGGTGGCTGTCCAGATCGCTGCGAAAAGCCTGCAGGTAAGGCTGGTTATTTGCCATAGCCATCTCCATCAGATCAACCTTCTCATAATCCGGCACCATGCTCACCCCGGAGATCAAATGGAAAATGACCAGCTGGCGCTGTCCGATGAACAGCACCTCCCCATGCTGCCCTTTCACACTGTCTACGAGCTGCTGCAATTGGGCAATCTGGTGATAGCCTTCCACAGAATTGGGGAAAGATACCGGCCCGGCTGGTTGGATGGCGAACAGCACCGGGGAGATCAGCAGCGCCCCCACTGCCAGCCAGGAGAGGGAGAGACTGACCGGGCGGGCAGCTGCCTCCGGGACGAATCGGTCGAAAAAGATGTACCCGCCGATTACAGCCAGCAGGAATAGAAAGGCATCCAGGTTGTGCAAATTCGAGCCGCCGCCAATTTTCACGCTGACCACGATTCCGCCGGCAAGCAGCACCCCCAATTCAGCGGCCAAGGCCAGCCAGCGGATGGGGTGCCAGGCGGTGATATTTCTGCCGACCTTCAGCGCCAGATAAACCAGGGAAGGCAACGCGGCGATTCCCGCCGCCGGGAGCACCCCCAGGGGATACGTGGCGCTGGGCAGCAGCCGGTACCAGAGCAACGCTGAGGTGAAACTGGTGCCGAATACATAGGATGGGTTGCCGGAAAGCGCGGCATAGCCGGTTTGAGCGGCGTAGGCTGCGGCCGTGCCCAGAAAACCCCAGGCCGCAGGCGGCAGCAGGTAGCGCCACAAAGGCTTAGCGGCCACCGGCTCTTCCATAAAATAAAACGCTGCAGCCAGCATCCCCGGCACGGGGAGCCAGTTCACCCGGCTGATGCCCGCCCAGAGCGAGCCGAGCAGCACGAGAACCAGCGAACGGCCGAAGTGGCGCCGGTCAAAGCCCCACAGCACCGGTATCACGCAGACTATCAGGTGATAGTAAACCGGTCCCTGGAAGAAGAACAGGAACGCCCAGGCGGCAAAAACCCAACGCCTCAACCGATTCTGGATTGCCAGCCGGTGGGTGAGCAGTGCGGCGCCCGCTCCGACCAACCCCACCCACAGCAGCACCTGCCACAGGCGGTGAAACCACAACGGGAGGCTGGGAATGATAAAGGGGATCGACTGCAGCAGGTAGCGCGATGGATGCAGAAAGGGCAGGGGAAACTGCACACCGTACAGGCTCTTCGAAAAAAACAGGGAAGCGTAATAATAGCGGCTGGCTTCAGACCACCCTAACGAAAGCGGGGACGCACTGACCTGGGGGATATATTGCGCCAGCAGGTAGAAGACCGCGTATGCCATCAGGGTGACCGCCAGAGCGGGACCGTAGCCAATCTTCCGGACGGCAGACTGCAAGAATACCGCCCCCGCCAGAGCCAGCGCCCCGATCAGCCAGAAGCGCGGCAGCACCAGGTCGAGGCTGGGCAGGTAGGCGCTCCAGCTCCATCCCAGGAAGAGCAGCGCCGGCAGCACAAACAAGATCCAATTGACCCAACCCAGCTTGTCTGTCCACCTCCGCAGAAATACCACCCCCGGCAACCAGCGGTCCACGAGCGCCTGGCGGCCCAACGACCACCAGCTCGCTCCTGCCAGGACTGCCAGCAGCCCCAGCGGCCCGATGCGCAGCAAGCGGCCGCGCCCGAAATGCCCCAGAATAGTCCCGGAGCCGTAAGCTTGATAAAGGAGATCCACTCCAGCGAGGCAGCTCACCAGGCAGATAAGCAACAGTACATTGCGTAATTCAACAGCTACCTGGTCAAGATTAACCGGGGCTTGTTGGTGAGTATTTTCCCGGAGGAGAGCTTCTTCTCTCATTATGATGCTCCAGCTGACCTGTCGCGGAGAGTATTTCGCGTGTCGCTGCGAGAAGGGTGTACATCCCGACGAAACCCGCATCTACAACGATCCGCAGGAGCGTTGCAGGTGAGCAGCCCCCTCGCCTGATTGGGGATTGCTTCACAGAGTGCGCTCGCAATGACATGTGCTTCTCTATTTCTCATGCCGACTTCTTTCTAGGGCCGATGAAACCCGGCAGGAAGGCTGCCCCCGGCAAGCTGGCCAGCAGGTAGAGCATGCGGATCAAGACTGCCAGGGCCAGCGCCGCCGGCACCGAAACACCGCCGAAATGCGAAAAGAGATACGTGATCGAGACCTCCTGGACACCCAGCCCGTTGACCGAGATGGGCAGCAAAGTAACAAAATAACTCAAGCTCCATAACCCACCGATGACGAGAAACGGAGCCGGCTCGCCCATCCCTTTCAGCAGCAGCCAGTTCGTGGCGAAAAGGCAAGCCATGTGCCCGAAAGACCATAGCAGGGCCTGCGCCAGCGCCCAAGGCTGCCTGATCCACAGCGTAAAGGTCTGCAGCAGGGTTTGCACCAGTCTCTGCAGCTTATCGAGTGCAGGCTTGAACCGTGCGGAGAGTGGAAGCGTAGAAGCCACCAGCGGCGCCATCTCTGAGGTGGCGAGCGTGAACAGACGCGGCAGGCCAAAAGGCAGCATACAGGCCATGCCAACCATTCCGATAATCCGGTCGGCTACCAGGGAAGCCGCACTGACCGCCGCATCTAACCCCATCTGGATCGCCCCGGCGAGCCGCACCACATCGCCGCCGATGGTGGTAGGCAAGAAATTGGAGGCGAACAACCCGGCAAAGACCAACCGAGACGCCTGCAGCGGCGTCACTCTGGCTCCACCAGAGCGCAGCAAAGCATACCAGCGGCCGCAAACTGCCAGCCTGGAGAGAAAAATTGTACCCACCGCTGCCAGAAAATAGATGGGAGGGATGCGCTGCAGGGCAGCGAAGAACTCCGCCCAGCCTTGCTCGATCAGCAAATAAACCAGCAAGCCCAGGGCTAAAAGGGTTCCCGCCCAGCGCAGGTAAGGTCTCCTGGCGCTGGGCGCGGTCGCGGATTCTGTTTCTATCTTGGGAAGTTCGGTCATCGCTCGATCTGCGGCGCCGGTGAGGTCGCGCTCGGATGGGCGTACTCCGGTTGGACCCCTGGGGTGAATGCGGCGGCGTGGATCACGCGCCGCACGGTGTAAGTCGGCTTATGCTGCGATTCGTGATAGGTGCGTGCGAGCAGCTCGGCAATCAACCCCAGCAAGATCGATTGGAAACCCATAGTGAAGAGCATCATCGCCATCAACAGGAGCGGCGACCGGATCAGGTGCATTTCAGGGTCGGCAGGGTAGATCAGCCTGCGCACCACCAGATAGATCAGGGTAAGCATGCTGCCCAAGATCAAGATCGACCCTGCGCCGCCAAACAGGTAAATGGGCTTGTTGGCAAAGGTCATTAAGTATTTCACGGTGAGCAGATCCAGGATGACTTTCAAGGTCCGCTCAAGCCCGTATTTGGCTTTGCCGTACCTGCGAGGGTGGTGATGGACGGGCATTTCGGTGATCTTCGCGCCCACCGAGTTGGCATAAGCCGGGATAAATCGGTGCATCTCGCCATAAAGGCGGAACCCGGTGATCACCTCCCGCCGGTACGCCTTCAACGTGCAGCCGTAATCGTGAAGGTGCACACCGGTGACCCAGGAGATCAGCCCATTGGCGATGCGCGAGGGCAGCGTGCGGGTTAGAAAGGTATCCTTTCGATCCAGCCGCCAGCCGCTAACCACGTCGTATCCCTGGTCGATTTTGTCCAGCATAGCCGGGATATCCGCCGGATCGTTCTGCATGTCGGCATCCAACAGAACGATCACCTCGCCCTGGGCATGGTCGATACCTGCCGCGATGGCGGTGGTTTGCCCAAAGTTGCGCCGCAGGACCACCACGCGCATGCGTTCGAGGTTCTTCTCCGCCAGTTCTTCAAGAGCCTCCAGGCTGCCATCTTTGCTGCCGTCGTCAACGAATACCATTTCCCAGGTAATGGGCAGGTCGTCCAGTGCTGCATGGATGGCGTCAACCAGGAGGGGGAGATTTTCAGCTTCGTTATAAACCGGGACAACAATAGAGAGATTCACGGTTTACTCCAATTTCGCGCGCCCCATATCGCCGGGGCACACGCTTGCTTTGCCAGCTTCTACCCGTGTAAATTCACCGGCTGAATTATAACCCTTCCCTCGGGCGAGTCAAGGCAGACCTGGCACCGCGCCAATCCCACAGCCAGCCTCCCACGATGACCAGCGCGCCCAAACCGGCAACCAGGCCCAGCATCAGGTAGATATCCAGATGGGGGAACCAGCGGTAATTCCGGCTGAGGTACCATTGGGTGAAGAAGAGCAGGAAGATGCCTTCCACCGCCAGGATACGCACCAGCCAGCGCTTGCGGTGCGCCAACGCCCAGTTTCCCGCCCAGGCGGCTATCAAGGCGAACCAGGGCAGCAAGATCACCCGGTAGCGGGGGTTATCCGAGGCATCGCCGCCGCCGCGCGCCGACGAGATCACCGTCCAGACCCACAGGGCTACTGCCAGCCAGACCAGCAGCCGCCGCTCGCCAGCATCGCGAATATTCCAGGCAGCCACAGTCCCATAAATCAGTAAAGGAGCCAGGGCGTACCAGCCCAACGCCCGCCAGCTGTTGAGCAGCCGCCAGAGCAAGATCGCATTCCAATCGGTAGCGGCGGCCGGAAGCACCGGGCGTGCCATGCCGTACGCGGTCACCACTGGAATTTGCGACCCGGGACCCAGGCCGCGAATGATTTTTTGCATAAACCCCGAAGTATCTTCGGTCAGGCCGGCATCCCAGGCCACGCGCGGCTGCAGCCAGGCCCAACCCACCCAGGCCGCGGCGATCGCGCCTGCCAGCAAGAGCACCCAACCCAACATGCGCACCGATCGGCTCTTCACGCCTGCCAACGCTTCGATATAGCCCCACACAGTCAGTACGCCTACTATCGCCCCGGCAATGAGCGGAGAGAAAAAAACCAGGCCGAGTAAGCTCAATCCCAGGCCCGCGAGGGAGACCTTGCGGTTAACAGGAAATTGCAGGGCAGCCCAAAACGTCACCGCCACCAGCGAGATCAGGAACGGCTCGCGCATCTGTCCTGCACCCCAAAACACGCTTTCCGGATAGAGTGCCAGAATCCACCCTCCCGCCAGGGCGATGCCCTTACCCCAGCGCGGCAGGACGGCTTTCCAAAAGAAAGGCAGCCCGAGCGCCGCGGCAGCCGCCGTCAGGATCAGGATCAAGTACGGACGGTGAACATCGGGCGACAATGCCCGGTAAATCAGGGCGCTGAGCGATAACATGCCGCCGTACTGGTCGGAGGGGTACTCCGGTCCGAAAGCAACCCACAAGGGCTTGCCGGACTGCGCCAGCTGCCAGGCCTGATTGTCGCGCGAGAAGGCGTCGGTAGCAATGTACCCCGCCTTTTGAGCAGCCTCGTGGTACCCGGCCACCGGCAGAATATATTCTAAGCTGACACCCAACCCTAGACGCAGGGTAAATGCCAGCAGGATCATCCAGGCCAGGCCACGGCCATGACCCGCCCAGGCCCAGGCTGCCAGGCAGAGCAACCCTGAGAGGAACAGGAGCAGAGCGCATGCCAGAGTCCCGATCCAGAACTGACCCTGCCCGGAGAGCCGCTGCAGTCCCGCGCCGGCAGCCAGGCTGAGAATCAGTAAGAGGACGGCTTTGGTACGGTTGGAGTTCAAATCGAGGGTCATATTTATTTAAACCCTTCCAGGCTGTTGGCCGCCCGGGATTGCCAGGTAAAACGCGACGCATCCCGGCGCGCCTGGCAGCCTAATTGCGCCCGCAGATCCGGATTATCCAGCAGTCTCCCCAGGGCAGCTTGCCAGGCGGAGATATCTTCGGGAGGGCAAAATACCGCGTTGGCTTCATTCAACACTTCGTGCAGCACGGGCAAATCACTGCTCAGGATGGCTCTCCCGGCGGCCAGATAATCGAACATCTTCATCGGGCTGCAAATATCGGCCGAGTTTCCACCACTGCTGCCTGCGATTGCTCTTTCGTAGGGCATCAGTAAAATCTCTCCGGCGGCCTGGTAGAGAGGCAGGTCTGGCTGATCGATGAAACCGGTCAAATCCACATTTTGCAACCGCGCGCTGGCTACCCGCTCGCGCATGCGGGTCACATCCTCCGGGCGGCCCCCCACCCACAGGAAATTGACCTGCGGATAATTGAGTGCCAGGGCAAACAGCAGGGCAACCCCTCTCCCCGAGTAGAAATGGCCCGAATAGACCGCCGTTGTCCCTTCTCGCAGGCCCAATTTCTGGCGCGCAGCCGGCGGATCGGGAAGATCGACGTAGCGCTCCAGATCCACACCGTTGGGGGCAATCACGACCTGACCGGGGAGAAACGAATGGTGGAAACGCTGCTCCAGGATGCGCTGCAGTGCCCGGGTGATGACCAGAAGTCGTTTGCGACCGGGCCAGCGCAAGAACCACCCGAACAGCAGCGGGCCGATTTTTCCGCTCGGCCGGTCGTGCACCTCCAGGATCACCGGCATACGCCGCGCCAGCGCCGGTAGCCCGGCCTGAGCAGTCCAGGTATAAACCAGGTCGGCATGCCACCTCCCGGCTTGCTGCAACGCCTTCCAGGCTAAATCGTAGCGCTTCCAGGCCGGTCTGGTTGGGATCCATTGGATCTCGAAGCGGGTTATAAGCCCGTAGATGCGGGCCAGATCCTCCCATGCAGCGATCTCGCCAACCTCACCAGCCGGCACGAACAGCCGCACCTCGTGCCCGAGTTGGGCCAGCGCATGGGCGACTTTCATTACCTGGATGCTGTTGGCAGTCGTCGCCGGCAGGCGCGCTGCGGCTATGCAGGCGATTTTCATACCGTCACCCCCACCAGTTCCAACGCGCGCACCCGGCGCACCTCACCCATGCCTTTCCACACATTCAACCCCACCGTCACTGCGAAGTATGCTGTCAGCAGAATCGCCTCGGCGATGTAACCGTAGGTCGGCACGATCAAGAAAGTCAGGGCCACCTTGGCCACCGTGGCCCACAGAGCCACTTTGAGCGGAAAGCCGGGCAGCCCAAGGGAAAGCAGCAGTGGCCGGTTCCAGAACAAGACATTGGCGATCCCAAACCCCACGAGCAGGATCATCAGCGCCGGATAAGCAGGCAGATAAGAGGCTTTCAGAGGTGAAAAAGCCCTGCCAAACAAAACCAGAGGCTGTCCAAAGAATGACCAGGGGAGGAAGATCGCCTGCTTGCCAATCAACACCAGCCCTAAAGCAACCACTCCCGTCCAGGCTCCCGCCACCAGGGTTACCTGCTTCAACAGCTTACGCAGCTTCCCCCACTGGCGGGTCACGATCACGTGGTTGATCTCGGGGTAAGTGGTATTGACGAAAGGCGTGATGGGCATGACGATCAGGTTAATGATCATCAAAGCCGCCTTGTAATATCCGGCCTGCAGGGAAGTAAAGAAATAACCGACCCACAGCACTTCGCTGTCGCGGACGATCATGTTGATCGTCCCGCTGAAGTTGGTACTCAGGGCAAAGTGAACCAGCTCGCGCCGGGGCGGGAGCAGATCGAAGGATGCCTGCCACCAGCGCGGCCCCAACATGCCTCGCAGCCGGTAAATCGCCACGACAATCGGGCCGATGCCTAAAACGATCTTGCCGATCAAATATGCCCACAAAATCATGGCCAGCCCGCCGTGCATGACGTACGCCGCAGTGATTACACCGGTGACCAGACAGGCTTGCACCAGGTTGATTAGCGCCTGGCTGCGGAAGTGGTTCCCCACCTGCAGCACCCCGGTCGCCGTCTCCGTGGTGATATTGGCCAGGATCGAAACGCCGTACAGCAGAAAGAGCGGCGTCGCTGCCGGATCCTTGACGATGTAGCGCGCTCCCAGCGGCGCCAGGAGCATCAGGACAACATAAGCGAGGAGGGATGTCGCCGCTTCGGTCAACCCAGCCGCTTTGACCAGGGCGGCTGCCCGGTCCACTTCTTTGCGGGCCATGTATTCCCCCATATAGCGCACTACCACGTCGCTCATGCGGAAGGAGAGCAGGCGGTTGACGTTGGAGACGAAAGCGATGATGATGCCCAGTTCGCCGAAGCCGGCCACCCCCAGCAGGCGGGCAGTCAGGATACTCATCAACGCTCCAATGGCGTTGCTGGCAAATAAGTAGCTCGAGTTGCGCAGCACCCTGCGGAACAGGCGGTCTTCCCCCCAGGCGATCAGGGATTGGACCATCGCCCTCATTCGGTCTCTACCTGGCTCGCCCAGGACCGTTCGGCAAGATACCAATCGGTCAGGCGATCCACTCCTTCGTCCAGCGAAACCTGTGGTTCCCATCCGAGCAGGGCGCGAGCCTTCTCGACATTCGCCCAGTTAGCCAGCGCATCGGCGGGATGCAGCGGGAAATACTCCACCCGGGCTTTGCGGCCCAGGCGGTTTTCCAACATCGTAATCAAGCGGTTGATCGAGATCACCTCGTGTCCGCCCAGGTTGATAATCTCAAAACCGAGAGGCTTCAGACCCAAAATGGTGCCTCGTGCTATGTCGTCCAGGTAGGTAAACCCACGGGATTGTTCGCCGTCGCCGTTCACCCGCACCGTGCGGCCTTCGGCAATCCACTGGGCGAAGCGGAACATGACCATATCCGGGCGACCGGCAGGCCCGTAGACGGTAAAGTAGCGAAATATAGTGACGTCGAGGCCGTACAGGTAATGGTAGGCGTGGCACATCACTTCAGCCCCCTTCTTGCTGGCCGCGTACGGCTGCAGGGGCTGGTCGGTATTGGCATCTTCCTGATAGGGCATCGGATTATTGGCCCCATACAGGCTAGAGCTGGAGGCGAGGATGAACTTGGGAATCTCTCTCTGCCGGCACAGATCCAGCAGGTTGAGTGTGCCATAAATATTTGCATCGACGTAAACCCAGGGGTCGACCACGCTCGAACGCACGCCGGCCCGCGCCGCCAGGTTGATGACGGCATCCCAGATTCCCTTGCCGTCTCCCAACGCAGCCACTTCGGTGCGATTCGAAATATCCAGGCGTTTAAATTCAAACCCAGGAAGGGAGAGTAGCTGCTTCAACCGGTACTCTTTCATGCGCACATCGTAGGCGTCGCACAGATTATCGACGCCCAACACGCTATGCCCATCCTCCAGCAGCATGCCGATCACGCGCGAGCCAATAAAACCTGCTGCCCCACTGACAAGATAATGCGCCATTTAGAGCCTGACCACTTTTGGATTAATCTTTCCCTGCAATCCCAGCGCATTGCGGGTATCGACCAGCAGGTCGGCTGCCTCCAGGATTGCCGGGTAATCATAGGTTTTGTGATTGGTCACCACAACCACGCAATCTGCTTCGCGTACAGCTTGCATCAGATCTGAGACAGAGGTCATCTCCCAACCGTCATGGGTGATATGTTCTATGTACGGGTCGTGATAGCTCACCTCAGCACCCTTTTGCTGCAGCAAGCGCATCACATCCAATGCAGGAGATTCGCGCAGGTCGTCGATGTCGGGTTTGTAGGCCGCGCCCAAAACGAGCACCCGGCTGCCTTTCAGCGCTTTGCAGCGCTCGTTGAGCGCATCTTGCACCTTGCTGACGACGTAGCGCGGCATATTGGTGTTGATCTCAGATGCCAGCTCGATGAACCGGGCAGTATAGTTCATAGAACGCAGCTTCCAGGAGAGGTATAACGGGTCGATGGGGATGCAGTGACCGCCCAACCCGGGCCCGGGGGTGAACTTCATAAAGCCGAAAGGCTTGGTGGCTGCCGCTTCGATCACCTCCCAGACGTCTACGCTCAGCCGGTCGCACATGATCGCCAGCTCGTTGACCATACCGATATTGATCATTCGGAAGGTATTTTCCAGCAGTTTGGTCATTTCGGCGACCTCTGCAGAAGATACCGGGACGACCGTTTTCAACCCCTGTTGGTACCACGCAGCTGCCACCTCCCCGCAAGCCGGGGTGATTCCCCCCACGACCTTGGGGGTGTTAACCGTGGTCCAGTCTTTCCGTCCGGGGTCGACCCGCTCGGGAGAGAAAGCCAGGAAGAAATCCTCTCCCACCCGCAACCCGCTGACCTCGATCAAGCGCGGCAAGATCAGCTCGCGGGTGGTCCCCGGGTAGGTGGTCGATTCGAGCACCACGACCATTCCCGGATGAACGTAAGGCGCCAATGACTCGCTGGCGGATACGATGAAAGATAAGTCCGGGTCTCCGGTTTTGCGCAAGGGGGTCGGCACGCAGATGCTGACCGCATCGGCATGCTGTAGAGCGGCGAAATCTGTTGTCGGCTGCAGGCGGCCGCTCTCGACCAGGCGAGCTACCGTTTCGTCGGACACATCCAGAATGTAGCTCTTCCCCTGGCGCAGGGCATCCACCTTCTGTGCGTTGGGCTCGATCCCACTGACGGTAAATCCGGCCTCGGCAAAGACTACCGCCAACGGCAGGCCAACATAGCCGAGCCCCACCACTGCAACCCTGGCTGTGTGGTCGCTCAAGCGTTGCATCAAAGTGTGCTGTACGGTTTTCATAAGCGTCCTTTATTGAATGACCGGGGTAAGCAATACCCCAAATTCTTTGGTTGATATACGGAACTCAGAACAAGCTCAATTGTGTAGGTTCGTCGTGATCCTCTGCAGGTGTTTCGGGAGTGGGTTCCTCTGGAGCAGGCTTTTTCGCCTCCTCTTCCCGCCTCATTTGCGCAATCCAACCGGGAAGGCGCCCAAAATCAGCCACCACTGAATCTTTCAGCGCCGGTTGGTGCAGAGCTGCCGCCGGATGGAACATCGGAACGACCATGCGTCCATCCACCTGGTACATCCTGCCATGCACCTGGCTGATCTTAGCATCTTTCAAGAATAAGCCCATCGAGTAACGCCCCAGGGTGACCACCATCTTGGGGTTAATAGCCTCAATTTGACGCTGCAAGTAGCTGGAGGTGCAGGTAGACACCTCGTCGGGGAGCGGGTCTCTGTTCCCTGGTGGTCGGCATTTTACCACGTTCGTGATAAATACATCAGAGCGCTTCAAGTGAATACTGCTGAGGAGTTCATCCAAGAATTGGCCTGCCGCGCCGACGAAGGGCCGCCCCTGCTCATTTTCATAAAACCCTGGACCTTCGCCCACGAAAAGGATCTCCGCATGGATTGGTCCTTCTCCGGGGACGGCTTTCTTGCGAGAATTGTGCAGGGCGCATTTTGTGCACACCGCGACTTCACCAGCAACCTGTTTCAGGACTTCCTCAGCATCCATGGCTACCTCCTGATACCTGTGTTTAATCCGCGCTCCGTCTGTCAATACCCTCGATCAGGGTTGGTCCAATCGTTTCAGGGCATCTTTGTCCAGCATTTTAAGATTCATGAGCAGCGCGTCTTCGCCATTGTCGCGGTAATAGCGCGGCCTGAAACCAACGATCTCAAAGCCAAAGCGAGCGTACAGGCGCTGCGCTTCCACGTTGCTCCGGCGCACTTCCAGCATGGCTTCCGTGGCGCCTTTCGAGATCATCTCATACAGGCAGTGCGCCAGCAAGCGCCTGCCGATCCCATGCTTACGGAAATCGGGGTGCACGGCAATCGTGCCAATGTGGGCTTCATCCAATATTAACCAGGTGGCGATCATTCCCACAATCCTGGCTTCGGTTTCAGAGAGCCGGTGCTCAGCCACCCACAAAGAAGCGCTATGGTTTTCGGTGATCTCGAAGCGGTAAGATCTCTCCGTCCAGGGCATGCTGAAGGAAAGCGCGTCGATCGCATGCACGGCTTCTACGTCTGCCAGGCGCATGGTGCGAATGACAACCGCCGAGGCAACTGGATCTTCAATCACGCATGAACACCCTCTACGATGTGCAGGTAGATCGGGGAAACCGCAACCGGATCGTCCACCCGGCCTGCCCGCCAGCGCTTCCAGGCCAGCTCGGCCAGGAAAGCGGGGCGCCTGACCGATTGGGCCGGCGTCGCCAGGATCCCGTTCTTGCGTTTGCGCGCCAGCTGCTGGCGTTCTTCCGCCGTCAGCTCCCCACAAACCAGGGTAGGCTTGTGGATCTGCTGGGCAAGGTCGTCCACCTGCATCACACGCGCTGGCTCAGCTGCCTTCCAGGCGCCTTTTTCTGCCTGGTACCACGCCACCGCCAACCTGCCTCGACCTGCCTGCAGAACGGCTGCCAGGGGCAGGTCGCGCACCGTTTGGGCTGCGGCCAGCACGTCCAGTGTCGGGATGCCCACGATCGGAATGTGACGCGCCAGGGCGATCCCCTTGACAAAACCCAGTCCAATGCGCAGGCTGGTAAATGATCCGGGTCCCAGAGCTACTCCAATCGCCTGGATATCCGCGGCGGTGGCTTCCGAGCGCTCGAGCAGCGAAGCCAGCGCGGGGGCAAGCTCAACCGTGTGGTGGTCGTGGGTCGCCCAAACCATCTCGCTCAACACCTGAGCGCCGTTATACAGCGCCAACCCCACCCAGCGCGTTGACGTATCCACTGCCAGCAGCATCAAGAACCTCCAAAAACCTTGCGCCGGAACTCGTCGAGCAGTTTTTGATGGCGCGGGCCATTGGCCAAAAAAGCCATGCCGCGCTGCTCGTCCGTCATCCATCTCAGGTTGACCCATAGGCGCTGGTCCGGAAGGACACTCTCGATCCTCTCGGGCCATTCCATCACCAGGGGTCCGCGGTCAAACATCAGGCTCAAATCCAGCTCCTCAGCTTCTTGAGGGGATTGAATGCGGTAGGCATCCAGGTGGTGGAGGATCTGCCCATCGGGACGGCGGTAGCTGTTGACCAGGATAAAGGTCGGGCTGGAAACCGGGTCCAGGGAGCCCCACCCGGTCGCAATACCCTGCACCAGGGTCGTCTTGCCGGAACCCAGCTCACCCTGCAGGCAGATCAGGTCGCCGCACTGGAGCAGCGCGCCCAAACGCATTCCAACCCGGCGAGTTTGTTCCGGGCTGCGGCTGAAAAACTCCACGGTTCGAGCATCGAGGATTGGCATGCTGAGTTGATTATAATCCGAGTTCAGGAGAAGAGGATTCTGGATTAGTTTTGGGCAGGTTGAGCGTCTCACCGAGGATACGAGCAATGTCGAATGCTGAGTTAGGTCTGGCCAGACGTTTGCAGGCAGCCGCGGCACGCTCGCGGTGCGAAGGGTGCCTCAGCCAATCCCGGAGGGCGGCGACGACCTGTTCCGGTTGGGGCGCCCATACGCCGGCCCCCTCGTTCACCACATAAGTGACGTTGCCTTCCTCCTGGCCCGGGACGCGGCTGTACAACACGATGGGCAACCCGGCAATGAAGGACTCGCTGATCGTGCCGGGACCGGCTTTAGTAACCAGGATGTCGGCGGCGCGCATGAACTCGGGCATTTCGCGCACGAACCCGTAGATGTAGGCCGGCATCGACCAGCAGTGCGCTTCCATCTCGCTCTTCATCTTACGGTTACGGCCGGTGACAACAACCAGGGCAGCTTTCAACCCGGCAGTGTCGATTGCATAGGCTGTTTTATCCAGCGGGCCCATCCCTTCGCCGCCTCCCACGAGCAAGACCACAGGCAGATCTTCAGGCCAGCCCAGTTTGCTGCGCAGCTCGCTGCGAGACCCAAGGGGCTGGCAAAAGCGCTGCGCCACCGGCAACCCCACCACGCGGATTCTTTCCGGATCGACACCATCTTCTATGCCGCGCAGACGGGCTTCCTCGGTAGGCACCAGAACAAGGTCCACCATGCGGTGGTACCAAAAAGCATGAGTTGAGACCAAATCGGTCACCACGGTGATGAACGGTGGTCGGTTTGGCCCAAAAGCTCGCAAAATGGGACCATTCGCTAAAGGATGTACGGAGACGATCAGGTCGCAAGGATGTTCTTCGATCAAGCGGCGAGAAGCGCGCCGGTAGTACGGCCATAAGAAATCCGTCAGCGCCCGTGTGCGCCGGCGTCCGTTGAGCAAATCGTATCCGAATCTCCACATATCCGTATGCCGCGACATGGGAGGATACATCTCCGGAGCCATGTCCAGCGGAGGCGGGGCGTATTCCTTAAATATATCCACCATCTCGGTAGTTACCCGATTGGGGAATTCAAGTTCAAGCGCTTCAATGATTGCTTCGGCTGCGCTGCGGTGGCCCGCACCGGTATCCGAAAAAAGAAAAAGCACGTGAGCTTGGTCAGGCTGTCGATGGTCCATCCACACCTCGTGGAACGATCGTTTTCAGTCTGCGGGCCAGTTCACGCCGCGACAGGAGCACACGCCTGCCGCAGGTCAGGCATTCCAGGCCAATGTCGGCGCCCATCCGCACCACTTTCCAGGTGTACCCTCCACAGGGATGTGGTTTACGCAGACGGACGACATCTTCTAAATTAATGTCGGGCAACACAAGAAAATTATACCACTCGAGTTAGATGCGCATTTCTGTTTTAGTCTTCTCATCCATCCTATAGACCAGTATAATGATGGGAATTCTACAAAAATATTATGCTGTTTAACCTCAATCTCCCAACCCTCATTTCTCGCGTCATCGTCCTGGTGATCGCGTTCACCGTCCCTCACTTCGCCCATGCC
>JAMCRR010000201.1 GCA_023381565.1 Chloroflexota bacterium | reverse complement strand
ACTACCACCATACCGGCCAGGAAGACCTGCACCGCCACGCCAATCAAAAATAGACTGCCAGCGCCCGCTCTCTTTCCATATCTCCGCCGGCTGCACCACGGGCATACTGATCTCCTGGCCGCCGATGGCTTCCATCTCCTGGCGCAGAATGGCTTCGATCTTGCTCAGGCTGCGGCGCGCCAGCGGCAGGTAGCTGAATACGCCGGCCGCCACCTGGCGGATAAAACCGGCGCGCAGCAGCAGTTGGTGGCTGGCGATTTCCGCTTCAGATGGGGCGTCCCGCAGGGTCTGGCTGAATAATTTGGACATGCGCATGAGAGCCTCCCATTTATAAATAAAAAACCCTCTGGCTTCAGTCCAGAGGGCTATGGATCAGAAAAAAAGCTGCCTGCCAAAGCTCTAACGGCCGGAAGCCGGATGTGGCTTACGGCAGGTAGGGCGCGGAGCCGGCAAAGAAGATACGGATTGCTGCATGGGTCAAAGTTTACCATTGAATAGGATACCGTCAAGGTGTGACCTCTTAAAATTCTAACAGCATCTCGATTTCACCAAATCCCATCAAAATTAGTAGTAAATATTTGGATGAATTGGTATTCCAATCCCATGACAATGGTACTGGTTGTTGTGTAAAGTGATGTCTATGAATGCGAACTTGTTGATCAGTATTACGGGAAACGGCTTGGCCCGGGCTAATTGCGAAGCAAATGGAGCCTGGCAAGTTGAATTTCCGATGGTTGGCCGGGATATACGCTGCCTGGCCGCTGACCCGCGCCACTCCCATATCCTTTATGCAGGCACGCAAGGTGATGGGGTGTGGCGTTCTCAGGACGCCGGCCGGTCCTGGCATCCGGCGGGGCTTGCTGGGCGGATCGTGAAGAGTATCGTCGTAAGTGCCTTCCCGGGGAGAAACGCGACTGAGCCGGGGATGGTATTTGCCGGGATGAAAAGCCCAGCATCGATCTTCATGTCCACGGATGGCGGTGAGAATTGGACTGATTTGGAAGGGTTCCACCGTATCCGCTCGCGCTGGTTCTGGTTCTCCCCGGCTGAGCCGCCCTTCACGGCTTATGTCCAGGGAATTGCGCTTTCCCCGGCAGATCCGAATGTGCTCATCGCTGGAATTGAAGCTGGGGCTGTGGTCCGCAGCCAGGATGGCGGGAGAACCTGGAGCGACCACCGTCCTGGGGCAGTGCGCGATTGCCATACGCTCACATTTCACGCGACGAACGGCGATTGGGTATATGAAGGCGGTGGGACTGGCCCGGCATACAGCCGGGATGGTGGGCGGACCTGGCGCCAACCGAAAGGTGGGCTGGACCGGCGCTACTGTTGGGCCGTCGCCGCCGACCCGGCTCAACCGGAGGTCTGGTACATTTCAGCCTCCCCTGGTCCATTAAAAGCTCACAGCAAGGATAACGCCCAGGCTCACATCTTCCGCTCGGTTGGTGGAGCGCCCTGGGAAAAACTCACCGGCGCCTTGCCCCAACCCCTCAATTCCATGCCGTATGCCCTGGTCACCGATCGATCCGCCCCAGGGCACCTGTACGCCGGGTTGAGCAACGGCGATGTCTGGTTTTCGGAAGATTATGGCGATCATTGGGAAAAGCCGCCCTTCAACCTGGGTGGTATCCATACGGCTTTGTTGCTGTTTCCTGTAAATTTTGATCGATAAAGTTTTCATGGTTGCACCCGCCCTACTTTACCCTTCACTCGACCAGGCACCTGGTGAAAACCTGGCAGCTTTTTTGCCTGGGATTGCGCTCACCCTGGGCTTACTCCTGACCGGAATCGCAACCATTCTTGCGGGCGTCTACCCACGTTGGGCAGGCATCCTGCTGCTTGCCGCCACCGCCGGCTTCTTTTTCCCCTATGAATAAGGAGGTTGCCATGTCAACAAAAACCGCACTTGCCCAAAGCTCTCTCTTCAAGATTGGATGGCTCATCCTGGTTGTCTTAGCTGCGCTCATGGCGCTGAACCACTTCGCCTTGATCTTCTTCCTGGATGAGCCTGTCCTGTTCACCGGTTTTGCCGTCTTTAACCTCTACGCCCTCGTCGTGATCCTGCTCCCATTCCGCCAGGGTGAAAAGTGGGCCTGGTTGATCACCTGGCTCCTCCCGATCGGATTAGCGCTGCCTGCCGCTACTGACCCCAACATCGCCACTTTTTATTTTGGAGTTGCCGCCTTTTGCATGTTGGGGCTGCTCCTGACCATGCAGATGTTCTTCGGGAACGGAATGGGCAAATGAACCCTGAACTCTCTAATAAAAAAGAGGAATCGAAATGGTTGCAAATAGCTTAATCTCCGAACAAGTAGCGGCTGCCTGGCTGTTGATCCTCAGCAGCATCATCTTTCTTCCTGGCGGCTTGCTCTACACCGGTAGGGCTATCTTTAAATGGCCGGCTGTGCAGTCCGAAGGCTATCTGTTCTTGGAAAGAGGGCTCGTCATGGCGGCTTTCCTTGTCGCTGTTCTTGGATTGGCGCTGCTGGAGAGGCTCCTTGATGCGGCAGGGGACAGTATTTTGTCAACTTCAGGCATGACGATCTATCTAATCGGGACTGTCCTGGTGATCGCTGCTGAGACCTTTTCCCTCAACCGGCAGGATTGGGCTTACGCTCCCATCGTGGCTTTTGTCGTTCTTGCCTTTCTGGGACAGGCCGTTTTTGGAGCCTCCATCCTCCGCTCCGGGCTCTTGCCGGGATGGGTGGGCTGGGCCACTATCATTTGGAACCTGGGCTGGTTGGTCATCCTGCCCATTGCCCGGCCGCGGAATATCTACTATCCCTGGCTCCACTTTGTTGCGCCGCTCCTGATCGGTATTACCCTCCTGTTGAGGAGGTAGCTTTGGTAGAGAGTCGAAGCGCCAGGAGGGTGTTCGAGCGCGCTGAAAAAAGCACCTCACCCGGAGGAACGCTAAACAACACGCCGCGTTTAAATTCTAAAGAAGGAAGGATAAAGAAATGCAGAAAATTTCTCGCTATGCTTACCTGTTTGCGGCCTGTCTATTTTTGATTGGCGTGGCGGTGCAGGTCTTCCTGGCCGGTATGGTGGTAGTCGCACTGCAGATGGGCTGGAACAACCACATCAGCCTGGGACACTTCCTGGCCGTCCCGTTGCTGCTGATGCTCGCCAGCCAGTATCCTGCCCGCCTGCCAGGGCGGCTGAAGCGGTTGACCTGGCTCTTGTTCGTTATATACGCCTTGCAGGCGGATGTGATCATCTTCTTACGCTTCCAGGCGCCAGTCGTTTCGGCTCTTCACCCGGTCCTTGCCCTGGTAGATTTCGCCCTGGGCCTGGCCCTGGCACGCGCCGCCTGGCCCCTGGCAACGCAAGTTCAAACCCCGGCCCGCGTCCTACCCGAACTGGAAACATCCACCAATCCCTGAGATTGAGATGAGCCAACCCAAAGCATGCTTGTTTTCGGGTGTACTGGCCGGCATCGCCGGTTTACTGGTCTTCCTGGTGATCCACCACCTGTGGATCAAACCGATCTGGTTCATACTGCCAGTAGGGCTGGTGATCGCCGCCCTGGGAGGGCTGTCAGTCGGGTGGGCTTACTGCGAGCTCCTGCCCAGCCTGCCGAAGAGGCCGTGGATAATCCTGGCCTGGGCGGCGCTGGTCAGCCTCACCCTGGCACCGGCAGTCATTCTTGCCCAGCTTCGCCCGCCGGTATTCACGACGGCCGGGATCCTGAACATCAGTCTACAAGGTGCAGTCATCATTTTTATCCGCGATTTGTTGTTGCCTGCGGCCTTGACTGGCGGGTTTGCTGGTTGGCTGATTGGCCGCACGCGGCAAGCCGCACTGGCGACCGCCCTGGCTGGATTTGTCTTCGCCTTGGGGCCAGGACACAATGTTCCATTCCTGGGCAATACACCCGCGACTGGAAAAGGGATCCTTCTGCTCCTGGCGGTGATCGGGTCTGCTTCTGCCGTCCTGGTTGAGGCACAGGCCGCCCTGGCAGATGGCAAACTGTACGCCAATCAAATTACCCGCGATCTACATGAGCCAAACGACCATGCCTGACGAGAAGGAGGTGAAATCATGTTCAAGAAAATACTGAAATGGGTTGGGATCATTCTGGGCGGTCAGGTCTATTTTACTGTGCCGGGCATGCTTACCATCCCCACGCCCAACCTGACGGCCGGTGCAGGCGGCGTTGGAGCAACCTTCAGCGACGAGGACTGGGTGCGTGCCATCCGGCATGGCGTAAGGCCCGACGGGAGTGCTTTATTTATCATGCCTTCGAAGGCTTTCCACTATTTGAGTGACGAAGACCTGGGCGCAGTGATCGCCTATGTCAAGAGCCTGTCCCCGGTGGACAATCCGATGCCGGAGAGACGTGTCGAGCTGTTGGGCCGGATGATGATTGGGGTAGGCATGTTCCCGCCTTTCGCAGCCGATTGGATCGACCATGCCGGCCAGGCCCCAGCTGCGCCTCAACCGGGTGTGAACATTGCGTATGGAGAATATCTGGCGCATATTTGCACCGAGTGCCACGGAGCCAACCTGAATGGCGCGCCTTTTGGACCTCCTGGACAGGAAGTGCCTTCACCGAACCTGACCCCCGGCGGCGAGCTGGCCGCCTGGTCTGAAGAAGGTTTCATCCATACTTTACGAACAGGCGTTACGCCGTCTATGCAAACGCTGAGTGAGGAAATGCCATGGAAAAGCTTCGGCCAGATGACTGACGATGAGTTGAAGGCGCTTTGGTTGTATCTGCATTCCCTGCCTGCCCGGGAACAGGGCGGTATGAAGTAGTGCATAAGAAGATACTCACTGTGAGTATCTTCCCATAAATATATCAACCATGAGTATCTCACCATGAAAAGATTGCATTCTATTCTGGCGGGGGTGGCTGCAGGCGCGGTCTCGGCGTTTTGCTTTGCGTTCATTCATCGTCTGCTCATCAGCGACATCTGGTTCTCTCTTCCGGCCCTGCTTGTCGCCGGGGCGATTTGCGGATTGTGTATCGGATGGACCTATGACGCTTTATTTCCCCAGCCTTCGGTCGCTACTTGGCTGAAATACAACGCTCTGTATGATGGGATGTTTGCGCTCCTCGGCGGGGCATCTGTCCTGATGTTCGAGCCCGTCATTACCCTGGAGGAGGTGATGACCTACGATGCGCTGCCCGGATTTCTGATTCGGCTGGAGCTGCCGGTGGTCATCGTCTCCACCCTGCTCATGACGGCCATCATTGGGCGTTTGTACGCGCGAACCTGGCTGCAGGTTGGGGGCATCCTCGTAACGTGTGCGGTGCTGGTTCTCTTGCTAGGGCTGAATGTATCGGCGATGGGCCTCATCGCGATCCCACGCAGCTCACTCTACCTGGTGTTGGAATTGGCCGGACTGATCCTTGCACTTAACATCGCCTTTGTGGCTGTTTTTATGGGATTGAGATGGAACAGCTTTTTCGGCCGGGCCAAACGCAGCGGGCCTGACGTCGAGAAACCCGGAGCTGAGGCGCACAAACCGCTACGCATTTGACAGTATCTTGATCTATAATATCAATTATGGAAAGCACATCGCCTACCATACCAATAGAGCAATCAGCCCGTAGGACAACGGCCGGCAGCCTGGCCTGGACGTTCGCATCGGTCTCTATATTGGGCGCCATCGTCGCTCTTGGGATCGCTGTCCGCCAGGCGATGATCAGCGGCGACTACCGGACGATCATAACACACCAGACCATCACCCCATTCATCACCACGGGCTTTGCAGTCATTGGAGCTTTGGTGGCTTCCCGCCGACCTCGCAACCCGATCGGCTGGATTTTTGTGGCAGTGAGTGTCCTCTACGGCCTGATCGCCATGGCGGCGGCTGCGACCATGGTCAGCCCGCCGGCCTCCCCGCTCTTCGAGCTGGCTTACTGGCTCGGTTCCTGGCTCTGGATCCCAGCCACCCTGCTGCCGGCAACGTTCGTGTCGTTGGTGTTTCCAGACGGCTTTCTCCCCTCTCCACGCTGGCGGTTCGTGGCCTGGTCTGCCGCGCTCGGGATAGCGCTGGCGACCCTGGGTGTGATGTTCTACCCTGGTCCGCTGGCAAGCCTGGGGTTGGACCGGGCGAACCCATTCGGCATCCCTGGCGCAGCGCCAATCCTGGATCCTCTCCTGACGATTGGCATGGTCTTCCTGGCAGTGGGGGTATTCGGCTCGCTGGCGGCTTTGCTGGTCCGCTCTCGCCGCTCGGCGGGCATCGAGCGGGAGCAGATCAAGTGGCTGGTGTATGCACTGGGGTTATACGTGGTCTTGAGCGTCCTGACCTCGCTCTTCGCCGGGCTCTGGCCGGGCTTCCGTTGGGGCTTAGAGCTCAGTATCGTCGTGACGAACTTGGGCATCCTGGGTATCGCGGTGGCGGCGATGGTCGCTATCCTGCGCCATCGGCTGTACGACATCAACCTGATTATCAACCGAACGCTTGTGTATACTGCCCTCACGGTCGGGGTGGCCGGGTTATACGGCCTGGTGGTCGGCGCTCTGGGGGTCCTGTTCCAGGCCAGAAGTAATTTGCTCGTTTCGCTGGCCGCCACCGGTCTGGCAGCCATCCTGATCCAGCCGATGCGCGATGGGCTGCAGCGCCTCGTCAACCGCCTGATGTACGGGGAGCGAGATGATCCCTATGCAGTTTTATCCGGGCTGAGCCGCCGGCTCGAAGGTTTTCTGTTGCCCGAGGCTACCCTTCCAGCGGTGGTAGAGACTGTCGCCCAGGCGCTCAAACTGCCTTATGTCGCCATCTCCTTAAAACGGGAGGGCGACTTCAAGACCGCCGCGAGTTATGGATTGGTTGGAGACGAGCTAATTCAACTGCCCTTGATCTACCAGGGCGAAACCATTGGGCTGCTCAGGCTGTCCACGCGCTCCCCAAACGAGTCATTCACCCCAGGCGAGCA
>JAMCRR010000120.1 GCA_023381565.1 Chloroflexota bacterium | reverse complement strand
TTTTCATCTTTGACTCCTTTTTCTTAAACCTTGTAAGGGTAATCCATTATGGAGTCAGTCGGATTGGGGAGGGAAAGGTTACGGCTTCGAGCAAATTTATCCAAGTCTCTAAAACAGCAACCCATTCTCGCGGATCACCCGGCTGAACCAGCGACCGCTGTCTTTGACGGTGCGCGATAAGCTCTGGAAGTCCACGTAAACCAGCCCGAAGCGCATCTGATAGCCCAGCGCCCATTCGAAATTGTCCACCAGCGACCAGACCAGATATCCCTGGATGGGAAGGCCTTCCCGGAGGGCGCGATGCGCCTGCACGAGGTGATCCTGGAAATATTTGGATGCGGCGCACGTCACGCATGCGCCCGTCGAAATCGAGGCCATCCGGGACGGGCACGCCGTTTTCGGTTAAGAATCGTGCTCCCAACCCCAGGCAAAGAGTATACAATAAGGGAAACATAGCGTCAAATATCGACTGGGAGTGTCTGTTTTATGAAAAAAGCTGAACGGCAGTTAGCAGAGGGGATTCTTTTCACCGACTTTTACCAATTGACCATGGCGCAGCTTTATTTCCGCCAAGGGATTCATCAAAAGGTGGCGCAGTTCGACCATTACTTCCGCAGCTATCCGGATTACGGCGCGCATCAGGCCGGTTACTGCATCAATGCCGGCCTGGAATGGCTGCTGGATTGGATGCAAGAAGCTCGTTTCCACGACGCGGAGATCGATTATCTGCGCAGCCTGAAATCGCCGGGCGGAGGGCAAGTGTTCGCGGAGGATTTCCTGGAATGGCTGAGAACGGTGGATTTCATCGCCGACCTGGAGATACGCGCCATCCCTGAGGGCCGGGTGGTACACCCGAACGTGCCCATCACGGTAGTTCAAGGCCCGTTGGCGGTGGCTCAACTGCTTGAGACGGCCTTGCTCAACCATTTGAACTTCCAGACCCTGATCGCGACGCGCGCGGCGCGCCTGCATGGGGTCGGCCACGGGCAGCCCATGTTGGAGTTCGGCCTGCGCCGCGCCCAGGATGGGGCGGGCAATGCCGGAGCCAGAGCGGCGCTGATCGGCGGAGCGGTTTTCACCTCGAACGTGGGGATATCGGCGGTACTGGGGTATCCCCCCAAAGGGACTCATGCGCATAGCCTTGTGCAGGTGTTCATGGCCTTGGGCGAGGGTGAGCTGGAGGCCTTCCGCGCTTACGCCGAGATGTATCCGGATGATTGCCTGCTCCTGGTGGACACGATCAATACTCTGGAGAGCGGGGTGCCAAATGCCATTCGAGTTTTCGAAGAATTGCGCGCCAAGGGGTATAAGCCGTCAGGAATCCGCCTGGATTCAGGAGACCTGGCTTACCTGGGTATTCAGGCCGCGCGGATGTTGGATCAGGCCGGCTTTCCCGAGGTGCGCATCGTGTTATCCAACCAGCTCGACGAGCACGTCATCTGGCAGATCATCACCCAGATCCAGCAGGAAGCCAGCCGGTATGGGGTAGACCCCGATAAACTGATCCACCGCTTGACGTTTGGGGTAGGGACGCGCCTGATCACTTCCGAAGGGGCCTCGGCCCTGGACGGCGTCTATAAGCTGGTAGCGGTGTGCAACGAGGAAAAATGGGTCCCGGCCATCAAGATCTCAGAGACGCCCGAAAAAACGCTCAATCCCGGCCATAAATTGGCCTGGCGCCTCTACGATCAACGCGAGAAAGCCACCGCCGACCTGCTCAGCCTGGACAGTGAGGATCCACGCACGGTGGAGAACCTCTTGTTGCGCCACCCTATGGATAACGCACGTTACCGCCTGTTGCGCTCAAAGGATCTGTCGGGGATCGAGCCGCTGCAGGTCGACGTGGTGAAGAAAGGTAAGGTGGTCTACGACCTGCCCGGCATCGATGAGATCCGCCAGGTGCGCCAGGCCGACGTGGATCGCCTGGATGCAGGCGTCAAACGCTTGATGAATCCCCATACTTATCACGTGTCTTTGACCGAGGGATTATGGGATCTCAAACAAGACTTGATCCGCAAGGCGAGGGAGGGATGAGCCGGGGAATGACCCAATTGAATTGTGACTGAAAATCCTTATAATGAAATTGGGTTGGTGGATGGCCATGATCCGTGTGCTGATCGTAAATGAGGTGCCTCTGGTCAGTGATCTGATCGCCGCTTTATTGCAGGGCGAAGCGGATATCGAAGTGATCGGATCCGTTCAGGTGGCTGAACAGGCGGCGAGCCTCCTTTCGCAGTGCGACGTGGCGTTGATCAGCGCCGGGCTGGCCAGGGGAGAGGCGGGGAAACTCACTCACTGGATCGCAGAAGAATTCCCGGCGGTGCGGATGCTGGTCGTCGGGCTAGGAAAACCGGGGGAGGAGGCGCTTGCTTGTCTTGCGCCGGGGGTGTGTGGTCATGTCCTTCCCAATGACACGACCTCGACCTTGCTGGAGACCATCCGGAATGCGTATGTGGGGAAAAGGGATGCCCCTGAGAATATTCGATCGAAGGACCCCAGGCACCTGGATAATGGGAATGATTCTGCCGAGCTTACACCACGCGAATTCGAGATTCTAAAACTCATCGACCAGGGATTGACGAACCAGGAGATTGCCAATCAATTATTCGTTGAAGTGGGGACGGTTAAACACCACGTGCATAATATCCTGCAGAAGCTGGACGTCAGCAACCGGCAAGATGCGGCGGAATATTGGAGCATCCTTGGCAAGGCAAAGGCTGGCAAGGTCGAAGGCTCGAAAGAGCATTGACTTTCAGAGTGGATTTCCCCTTTCATCTGGCATACAGTATAATCAATTCGATCTTATCCTGAGCTTAAATAAGTAATTCATGTCTAAACATCTCCTCTTAATCGACGATGATGCGCTAATGAGGCGCAGCCTGGCCTTTACCCTGGAGCAGGCCGGCTACCGGGTAAGCAAAGCGGCCAGCGCCGAAGACGGCCTGGTTTTTGCCCGCCGGGAGCCGCCGGACCTGGTCATTTTAGACATCGGCCTGCCCGGTATGGATGGCCTGGAAGCTCTGCATTTCTTCAAGGAACAGTTGGACACACCGGTCATTTTTCTCACTGCCAGGCGCAGGGAGCTGGACGAAGTCTTAGGCCTGGAACTGGGAGCGGATGATTACATTTCCAAGCCTTTTGAGCTGGATGTGCTCATGGCGCGCATTAAAGCTGTGCTGCGCCGCTGGGAGCACCAGCCCCTGCCGGCAAATGCGCCGTTGCCGGTTGAAGTCGGCGATTTGGTCATCGACCCGGCGGCGCACACGGTGACGATCAACGCCCAGCCCGTGGAATTGACGCCGCGAGAGTTCGACCTGCTCTACACGTTGGCGATGAAGCCCAACAGTGTGATCTCTTCGGATGAGCTCCTGGCGAGCGTTTGGGGCGCGGAATTCATCGGAGAGCCCCAGGTGGTCTACGTTCACATCCGCTGGTTGAGAGAGAAAATCGAGGATAACCCCAACCACCCGCAGCGCATCGTTACCGTGCGCGGGATTGGCTATAAGCTCGAGCCGATGGAAAGGTCGCCAGAAGACCACCACTGAGATAGAGGCCCCCCAGAATACGGGGGCATCCCCCCAGAATACGGGGGCGTGGGGAGTTAGCGCATCTCTTGCAAAGTGCGCAAGAAACCGATGATGTTTTCCCGGCTGAGGATGCCGCTAAGGCCCTGGTTGGTCGTGACCGGGAGCTGGTTGACCCCATTTTGATCCATTTTTTCCAGCGCGTCCCACAGGCCCGTATCGGGATGGACGACGTTCACCTGTTCGACCGAGGTCATCACCTGCCGGGTGAGCGTAGCCGGCCATGCCTCCCTGGGAATCTTCTTGACGTCCCGCAGGGAGAGCACCCCGGTAAAATTCTCCCCTTCCTTGATGATGAAGAACCGGCGGCCTTCTCCGAGGATGTGCTCGTCGGCCAGCTCCTGCAAAGTGATATCCGGGGGCAGAACGGTGTAATTGACCGTCATGGCTTGCGACACGGTATGCCCGCCGAGTAGATCGCGAATGGATTGTTGCTGTATCTGGGTCGAGGCAGCGCTTTCCATAAACCAGCCGATGAAAGCGATCCACAGGCCATCGATCAGGTTGCCCTGGAACATCAGCCAGACTCCCAAAAGGATGAGCAGGTAAGCGATGAAGCGGCCCACGTAAGCAGTGATCAAATTCGCCCGGCGGTTATTGTGTGTGACCCCCCAAATGATGGAGCGCAGCACCTGCCCGCCGTCCAGGGGATAACCGGGAATCAGATTGAATATTCCCAGCAGAACGTTGATATCGGCCAGGTACCTGGCGATGATCATTTCGGGCGAGCCGACGGGCAATACCAGAGACAAAAGCTCAAATGCAACCCCCAGGGCAAGACTCACCAGGGGGCCGGAAATAGCGATCCAGAATTCGGATAGAGCGCTGGTCGGTTCCGAAGTGATCTCAGACACTCCACCGAAAATCAGCAAGCGGATGCGTTTGACAGGAATGTGATAGCGCAGGGCCACGAAGGAGTGGCCCAGCTCGTGCAGCAAGACTCCCATGAAGAAAAGAAACGTGGTAAATGCTGCGGCTAACCAGTATTGCGGGGTCGTCCAATTCGGAATTGCGCTGGGGAAATAGTTCACCGCCAGAGCCCACGTGAAAATGATAAAGATCAGGAACCACGAATAGTCTAACCCGATCGGGATGTTGAAAATCCGTCCAAGTGGTATGGAAGACTCTTTCGTCATGGCCATCCTTTATTCCTTCAGTCCGCTTACCGGAAAGAATGCTGGAGGAAAGTAATCTTATTATCCTTGAGTAAGGATCTCCTCCGTCGAAACAGGAATGGCTTTCGGTCCCAGGATGGCTTCGATGGCGTTTTGGTCAACGGTTTCTTCTTTGAGCAGAACCTCGACGAGGTCATCCAATTTCTCTCTGGCGCCGGTGAGCAATTCTTGAACGATTTTGTGCCGCTCGTCCAAAAGATCCTTTACGAACTTATCGATTTTTGCAGCGGTTTCTTCGCTGAAGTCCCGCCCTTGAGAAAGCTCAAACCCCAAGAAGGGGTGCTCTTCGTCAGTTTGGAAAGCCATCAATCCCAAGGAGCTCATGCCCCAACGCGTGGCCATGAGACGGGCCAGGCGGGTGGCCTGAATCAAGTCATTTTCTGCGCCGGTGGTAATCTCGCCGATGACGACCTCTTCAGCGGTGCGCCCTCCCAGCATGACGGACAGCCGCGCCATCAGATACTCGCGGCTATAGTTGTACTGGTCCTTTTCGGGCAATTGTTCGGTTACGCCTAGGGCGCGACCGTGCGGGATGATGGTGATCTTGTGCACCGGGTCGGCGGCGGGGGTGAGCCAGGCTACCAGGGCGTGCCCCGCTTCGTGGTAGGCGATGATGCGGCGTTCGTGCTCGTCGAGCAAGAGAGGACGGGCTACCCCCAGGATGATACGATCCAGGGATTCCTCGAAGTCACTCATGTTCACTTCTTCGTGATTGTGGCGGGCGGCGCTGAGGGCTGCTTCGTTGCACAGGTTGGCCAGATCGGCGCCGGCCAGCCCAGTGCTGGTGGTGGCGATCAGGGCCAGATCGACGTCGTGCGCCAGGTGCAGCTTGCGCGTGTGAATGCGAAGGATGTCTTCCCGCCCGCGCCGGTCAGGCAGGCCCACGACAACCTGGCGATCAAAGCGGCCAGGCCGCAACAAGGCCTGATCGAGGACGTCGGGCCGGTTCGTGGCGGCCAGGATGATGATCTCCTGGCGTTCGTCAAAGCCGTCCATCTCTACCAGGAGCTGGTTGAGGGTCTGCTCGCGCTCGTCGTTCACGTTGCCCACCCCGGCTCCACGCCGGCGGCCGACCGCATCCAGCTCATCGATGAAGACAATGGCGGGCGCGGCTGCCTTGGCTTTCTCGAAGAGGTCGCGCACGCGGCTGGCGCCAACTCCTACGAACATCTCCACGAACTCAGAGGCGCTCAGGTTGAAGAAGGGCACGCCGGCCTCGCCAGCCACCGCTTTAGCCAGCAGGGTCTTGCCGGTGCCGGGCGGCCCCACCAATAGCACTCCCCGCGGAATGCGCGCTCCCAGGCTGTGATATTTCGAAGGGTAGCGCAGAAAGTCCACAATCTCCATCAAATCATTCTTGGCTTCCTCGGCGTCGGCGACGTCCTTGAAGGTGATCTCAGGCTTGCCCTCGTCGAAACGGCGGGCCTTGCTGCGCCCGAAGGAGAAGATCGAAGAGGACGAGCCGGAGTTTTGCGAGGTTTGGCGACCCATCCACACCAACACCGCTATGAGGAGCAGGATTGGCAATCCATAGGTCAGCAAAACGCTCAATATTGGGCTGGGCGGGGCTGCCACGTTGATGGTCACTCCGTGCGCTTCAAGGAGGGGCAATAAAGAAGTATCGCCTACCGTCTCCGGGAAAACGGTCTGGAACTCCGTATAACTTTGGGGAGCTGCGGCAGTGAGTTGAACCAGGCTGCCGGAACTGCCGGGCTGTGAAGTGGTTGCAGGAGTAGGCGTGACTACCGGCCAGGTGACCGGCTTGGCGAAGGTACCGGTAATGGTGCCGCCCGAAATACTCACTTTCACCACGTTGCCTGCATCCACCTGGTCGATGAAAGTAGAGTAAACCGTTTTCCCTGCTCAGGTGGACGAGACTTTGGGTCCATAAAACTCCCTCTCAAAAACTAGATAGGCTAGATTATTTTCTAACCATACTATAGCACTCGATTATATGAAAGTCATTATCAAAACCTTTACTCAAGTTTAACAATACCTTAAACCAGCCTGTGAAAACAAGCGGCAAAATCAGTTTCAACCTGATTTGAATCGAAACACCGCTCGCGCGAAGCCTGCCTGGCGCTGGGAGCGGTTTGATTTTGGCGCGGGGGTTCTTTCGTCTATTGCGCCGGCTCTATTTTAAAGGCAATATCGGTTTGGAGGTCGGCTATCTGTAAGGTTTTGATAAT
>JAMCRR010000124.1 GCA_023381565.1 Chloroflexota bacterium | reverse complement strand
TGGCGCCCGCCGTTATATCACTACCGACGACGTCGACGGCGTCTTGATCAGCACAGTACGCCATGTTGTTGAAAATGTGCATGTCACCTTTGCGCGTATCTTGATCCTTGAGGAGGGGTGTAATTTCCGCTGCCGGGCAAGTTATCCCATCCGCATCCTGGACCAGGATTTAGGCGCAGGCACCCTGGAAACTTCCCCCGCCCTATGCGAGTACCAGCGGGCGATGTCGCAGGGGCAAACCCTGGTGTTAGACCAGACCGATAAGAACCTGACCGACGAAGACCGGCGTGCCCTGCACTTCGACCTGGTCAACAGTCTCTGTATTGCACCGCTGAAGATCCAGGATTCGATTTCTGGCGTGCTGGTGTTAGGCGAAGCGCGCACTTCCTCACGCGAACCCTTCGACTTGAACAAACTACGCTTAATTACCGCCTTCGCCGACCAGGCAGTCAGCGCACTGCAGCGCGCCTACCTGTACGAACAGATGGAAAAGAGTTTCGTGCAGACGGTGCTGGCGCTGGCTAATGCCATGGACGCTCGCGATACCTACACGAACGATCACTCGCAGCGCATGGCGGCCCTTGCGGAAGCTGCCTGCATCGAGCTCAATCTCGACGAGGAGCTTACCAAAGCCATCCGCCTGGCAGCCGTCCTGCACGACATTGGAAAGATAGGCGTCCCAGACGAAATCTTGCGCAAGCCAGGACCGCTGACTGAAGAGGAATGGGCGATCATGCGGCGCCACCCCGATACCGGCGCCATGATCGTTGCACCCGTGAAGAAGCTGGCTAACGTGGCTCCTATCATCCGCACGCATCACGAGCGTTTCGACGGCAACGGTTATCCCAGCCACCTGATGGGTGAGCAAATTCCTCTGGGCGCCCGCCTGATCGCCGTGATCGATTCATACACCGCGATGACCGACGACCGCCCCTACCGCCGCCCTTACAGCCATGCCGAAGCGATCGCAGAGCTCAAACGCTGTTCGGGTACCCAGTTCGATCCCCAGATGGTGGAAACCTTCTTGCGTGTGATTGAGCGCGGACCGGTAACCCTGACCAAACGCAGCGGAGCAACCTCGGCGACACCTGGCAGGCGAGTGGGAGGATCTTCAGGGACAGCGCCCACCAAACCGGTCAACCGCCGCCCCCAGACCCCCAATTCATCCAGGGATTAGGTAGCCAACGGCTCACTGGCGCGAAAGCCTCTTCATCTCACTGATCGGATCGTTCATAACCTGTTGGATGGCATTCGCAAGCACTTTTATCCCATAAGAATATTCCCATAGATTGATCCTCTCTTCAGGCGTATGGTCCAGGTTCGAATCACCGGGTCCGTATGCGATCATGGGACATTTCCATTTGGGTCCCACAAGGTTCATGTCGGATGTGCCGGATTTCAAGGTGAAGCTGGGCTTACCGTCCTGTTTGCGGATTGCACTTAGAAAGCCGCGCACCAGGGAACCGTTTTTATCGACCCGGAAAGCCGGGATCGTCTCGCCAAATATCACTTCTCCCTCCCCTGCCAGTTTAGAGAACCTTTTTTCCAGGTCCCGCACGTCTAAACCCAGAGGCAGCCGGACGCCAATTTCCAACCAGGCAGTATCCTTGAAACCATCTTGATCGGAACTCATGCCGCGCAGGCTCAGGGTTAACTGGTCGAATACTTTTATTTTCCCTGAATTGCAGACAGCAACCTCGTTTTGCAGATCGCCCCAGAATCTGAGCGCCACCTCGCAAGCCGTCTCATTCCCTGAAGCGGCATGCGCCTGAGATCGAGACACCTTATAGCGAAAAGAAGCGCTGCCCTTATATCCTAAAGTCAGCCGATCCCAACCGCTGGGTTCACCGATTATTGCAGCATCAGGGGGGTTCCTCGACAATAGAGCCTTAGCGCCGCGCGAATCGCCTTCTTCTCCCACTGCCCCGATGACGGTTATTCGCCAGCCTTCCTTCACCTCCACCCTGGCTCCCGCGCAGACAAACGCCGCCAACGGTCCTTTGGCGTCGACGGCCCCCCGACCCCACAGCATCTCTCCATCACGCCGTACATCAATATTACCCGGAACCGTGTCGATGTGACCCAAACAAAGGATTTCTCGTGGGCCTTCGCCAATCCAACCCACGGCATTGCCAGCCCCATCGACGGTTGCCGTGTACCCCAGCATTCGCATCTGCTCGACCAGGTATTCCACTGCCTCCCGCTCTTGCCCGGTTGGGCTGTAGCAGCGCAACAAACCTTCCAGCAGATCCAGCTCACCCTCGTGATCCATCGTCTCTTCTACCTGCCTGATCTTTCGAGCTGATTAACCCAGAACGACCCGCACCACCTTGACCACCTGGTGCAGCTCCTCACGACTGATCACCAAAGGCGGCAGAAAACGCATCACGGTCAATCCGGCAGGCAATGCCAGTACCCCCTGAACCATCAAAGCCTGCAAATAGGGGGTGACCTTCTGTTTCAGCTCTATCCCTACCATCAAGCCCAACCCGCGCACCTCCCGCACCAGCGGTGATTGGATCTGGCGCAGGTTCTGAATGAATTCTTCACCCAGTTCTGCCGCTTTTGCCGGCAGGTCTTGAGTTTGTAGATAATCCAACGCCGCGAGAGAAGCCGCGCAAGCCAGAGGATTTCCCCCAAAGGTCGAGCCATGCACCTGCGGGGGAATTTCGCCCAGGCGTTCACCGATCAGGGTGGCTCCCATTGGCAATCCTCCGGCGATCGACTTCGCCAGGCATAATAAATCTGGTTGCAACCCATAATGCTGAAAAGCGAACATTTTTCCGGTGCGCCCAAAGCCGGTTTGCACCTCGTCGAGGATCAACAATGCGCCATTCTCACGGCAGACTTCTTCAGCTCTCCGTAAGAATTCCACCGTCCCCGGCGTCACCCCACCTTCACCTTGGACAACTTCCAGAATCACCGCAGCCGTTTGCCCGCTAACCGCAGATTGCAGCGCCTGAATATCATTATAGGGGATGTGACTGAAGCCCGGCACGAGTGGCTCGAACGGCTCGCGATATTTTTTCTCCCAGGTCGCGGAGAGGGCGCCAAACGTGCGACCGTGGAATCCGCGCATCGCCGCGACGATCTCTGTTCGCCCGGTAGCCAGGCGGGCGAACTTGAGCGCCGCCTCAACCGCCTCGGTGCCCGAATTGCATAGAAAAACGCGCGGCATCTCCGCTAACGCGGTGAGCTTCTCTTCCAGAGCAGCCCGCCGGTCGTTATAGAACATCTCCGGGCAACTGATCAATACCTGGGCCTGCTCGGCAATTGCTTGCGCCACAACCGGGTTGGCATGGCCCAGATTGGCCGCGCCCTGCCCGCCAACACAGTCGATGTATTCCTTTCCCTCGACGTCCCACACGCGGGCTTCCCTACCACGCACGATCGCCATAGGGCGCTTGGTATACACGCCTGAGGTACGCTTTCCTTCTAATTCCACAATTCCGGCAAAATCCAGGGATGTGGGAGTTGCACTGATCCCAACATCTAGGGCTGCTTCTTTAGAATTTCCCATCTTACCTCCTCCACAATACCTATGCCGAAATGACGGTGCCGTTTCCTTCCAAAGCACGAAGAAGAGGCGTTTCGACCCGCCCGTCGGCAAAAATGACTCTTTCAACTCCCAATTGAAGGGCTTCGCCGGCTCCCAGTACCTTTTTCTTCATGCGCCCTTCCGCCAGAGCCAGGGCTTGCTCCAATCCCGCAGGCGTAATGTGAGGGATGACGGTACTTTCATCGGGGAAATGCCTCATCAAGCCGGGGACATTGGTGAGCACGATCAGGCTTTCAGCGCCCACTGCCCCAGCAACCATCGCCGCTGCGCGGTCCGCGTCGACATTCAGCGCTTCCCCCACCGGCGAAATAGCCAGGGGAGCAATCACTGGTGTGAGGCCATATTTGAGAAGATCATGGAGCAGCTCAGCATTGACCTGCTCGATTTTTCCGGTATGGTCATCTCGCAGCACTCGCACTTTGCCGTTTTCCACAATCCTCACAGCATCTTTACGCCGGGCGATCAGAACCCTTCCATCCAGGCCGGAAAGCCCGAAGGCGTTCACCCCCAGCATCTGGAGCTGCTCGACCAGCAGGGTATTGATCTTGCCACAGGTCACCATGGCGAAAATCTCCAGCGTTTCGCGGTCTGTGTATCGGCTGGTGTATCCCGAGGTCGACTTAACAAAGCGCGCCGGATGGCCCAGTTTTTCTGATAGCGTATTCGTCTCCGCTGACCCACCGTGGACGACAATGACCTGTTCTCCTCCGCGGACCAGGTTGGCAACATCTCTCGAGACGCGCTCCAGGTCTACCCCTTGCGCGCCGCCAATTTTCACCACCAGCATCGGAAAATCTCCTTCACTAAATGGGATGCAAGCCGCCGAACGTCAAACCGGCTGTCTCGTCGAAACCGCACATCAGGTTCATCGACTGCACCGCAGAACCGGCAGCGCCTTTCATAAGGTTATCGATAGCTGCCATGCACACCATCCGGCCGCTGTCAGGGTCCAGCTCGAAGCCCACATCCACGTAGTTGGTGCCGGTCAGGATTTTCGGCTCTGGGGCGCGGTACACTCCTCGCCGGTCTTTCACCAGGCGTACAAAAGGCTCACTTCCGGCCCAGGATCGATAAGCCTTCCAGACGTCTTTCTCCTCCACCCCAGGTTTGACAAACACGTGCGCCGCTGCTAATGCTCCGCGCACCAGGTCTACCGAGGTCATCGTGAGATGCACGCCGTTTATCCCCAGCTCCTGGATCACCTCGGCGGTATGCCGGTGACCGTATGCCGAGAAGGTACGGATCACCCCAGACCGTTCCGGATGGTGGCTTCCTGAATTTGGCGAAGCTCCTGCTTCTGAAGAACCCACCTTGATATCCACAATGACCGGTCGGGTCAAATCAATCAAACCGGCGTGTAGAGGCGCGGTCAGGGCCAGGTTTGCCGCTGTGGCATTGCAGCCTACCCCACTGGCATAGCGAGCATGGCACAGTTCCTCCCGGTGAAGTTCCGGCAGACCATAGACGAAGCGCTCAAGCCATTCCGGAGCTGCATGGCTGGCACCGTAATACTTCTGGTAGAGGTCCGCATGACGCAGACGAAAGTCTGCAGACAGATCAATAATGCAGGGCGCCAGTGAAGCATAAGTGTCGATCATCTGCTGGCTTTCACCATGCGGCAGTGCCAGAAAGAGGACGTCACACTTTTCCAGAGTTTCGGCCAAGGTGAACTTCAAATGCGACCTCTTGCGCAGGTTTGGGTGGATTTGGTAGGCGTATTCACCTAGATGACTATGCGAAGTTACTTGCTTGACTTCAACCCGGGGATGGTCCAGCAACAGGCGGAGTACCTCCCCGCCGGCATAACCGGACGCTCCTACAATCGAAGCGGTGACAGGACCTCCATCCACGGGTTCTACCCTCCGCCCGCCGCGCTGGAGGCCGCCATATGCAGCACTTCCGGCCAGGGGATGCCCTGCCTGATTTGAGGCAAGATAACCACCGGAGGCTGCAGCTTGATCTCACCCTTCGCCACCGCGATGGTGTAATCGGCGATAATGCCGGGGATATCCACACCCGTCACCGGGACGGTGGTGTGGAACTCCATCGTGTGATTGACCTCATCGACCACGTAGCCGCGCTGCGGGTCTTCGAAAACGTCGATTGCCAGCACGCCCCCGCCTACAGCCTGGGCAGCTGCCAGGCAAATAGAGTTCAGCTCGGGCGTTACCGGGCAAACTTCCCCCTGCCCCCCGCGGGCAGTGTTGGTAATCCAGTGGGGAGAAGTCCGGTAGATTGCGCAGACCGTTTCATTGCCAACAAAAAATGCCCGGATATCCCGCCCCGGCTTGACCACATATTCCTGGATATAGAAGACAGAATGCTGGTAAGACCCAAGGGTGTCTTTATGTTCGAGGACTGCCTCGGCAGCATCCCGGTCGTTAATTTTCGAGAGCAGCCGGCCCCACGAGCCGACGATTGGCTTGAGCACCACTGGATAGCCGAGCTCTTCAATGGCCTGGAGAGCAGATTCGGGCGTAAATGCCACCCTTAATCGCGGCTGAGGAATACCGGCATGGCTGAGGGCTGCAGATGTCCCCAGTTTGTCTCCACAAATCATGGCCACATGCGACATATTCACGGTAGGTATCCCCCAGGCATTTAGCATCTGGGTAGCATACAGGCCGCGCGTGTAAGACAGGCTGCGCTCGAGCACCGCATCGTATTGGCCCCATCTGCCGGGAGCATCCAGATCAAAGACGGCTTCACGATCATCGATCCGTTCGAAATCTACGCCCCTTTGCTGCAGGGCTTCAAGCAGCCATTTCTCCTCAATGCGCACCCTCGAAAGCAATACTCCGATTTTCATCTCGTTCTCGCTCCGTTATCCTCAGGTTTACTCGCCCCAGTCTTCTTCTTCCATCGGCGCCAGGCTGACCTGCAGGGGATTCAGGCTGGTCACCTCCAGATCGACACCACAATCGGAACAAACGACGATTTCCCCTTCCACAACGTCCTCCAAGTTCAGTTCGGCGTCGCATTCCGGACAATTTACAGATGATTGTGCGCTCATAATTTATAGCCTCCATTCGCAAATAAAAAAGCCCTCCGGTCTGGAGGGCTCTGAAAAACAAATTGAATTAATTATCCCAGGGTTTACTCCCAGACCAACGTCAAAAAGGCTCCGGATACCTTTCGGGCCTTTGGAGATGTGCTGGATCGTCGGGAGAAAATTGGGCTGTTGTAGTTCATTCCATTCATCTATCTGGACGATTAGAGTACATATTATTACAAATATGCGACGATGTCAATAACCAGATTGCCTTATGTCAGCCAAAGATGAAAAGTGAACCGATAGCGGTTCAAAAGTGAACTCTTTCCAGTTGAAAAGTGAACCGCCCAAAACTTCAAAAGTGAACCATCCCAACTTGAAAAGTGAACTGGGTCTGTGGT
>JAMCRR010000039.1 GCA_023381565.1 Chloroflexota bacterium | reverse complement strand
GGTGATGGAACTGGCGCAGGTCCTCCGCCTGGGGATGAGCCGCCTGGAGCTGATTCGTGAAGCCAAGTACCGCCTGCTCAAGAATGGGGCGGATGGGGTCGACCACGTGACGGTGGCTTTTGGGGGAGCCAACCCCGAAATCGCTCTGGGCGAGCTGCTGGAGAAAAACCAGATCGTCACCCTCGATCTGGGTGCGGCCTACGCCGGCTACGTCTCCGATAACCGCCGGCTGGTCTACACCGGCAAGGTCCCCGCCGAGCTGAAGGAGCTGCACCGCAAGCTGTGCGGCGTGGTAGCTGCGCTGGGTAAAGCCCTGCAGCCCGGCAAGACTTTCGCCGAGCTGCACGCCTATGCCAGTGAACTTTTCGCCCAGGCCGACCTGGAACCGATGTTCTTCCACGTGGGGCACAGTATCGGCTTGCAGGTGGACGAAGCCTGGATTCTGCCCGACGACCCGACCCCGGTGGAGAAGAACATGGTGCTCAACATCGAGCTCTATTCGCCCAGCGACGAGGGCGTGATGATCGGCGACGAAGAGACCTACGTGGTCACCGGCGGGGAGCCGGAGCAGCTCAGCCGGCTGCCGCTGGAGATCATCGAGCGGGAATTGTAGGCGCGCATGGAAAAGATCAGGGTTGGCATCGTCGGCGCCGGGCTGATCGCTCCCATGCATGCGGCCGGCTACCAGGAAATGCCCGACCAGGCCGAGGTGGTGGCAATCTGCGACAGCGACGAAGAGAAAGCCCGCGACCAGGCGGCGATGTTCGGGGCGCGCGTTTACACCGATTTCCGCGCGCTGATTGCCGACCCGCAGGTAGACCTGGTGGATGTGCTCCTCCCACACCACCTGCATTATCCGGCCGCGATAGCCGCCCTGGATGCCGGTAAGCACCTGCTGCTCGAGAAGCCGGTCGCCATGACCTACCGAGAAGCGCTGGAAATCTACCGCAAGGCCCAGCATACCGGGGTGCATTTTACTGTTGCCGAGAACACGCGCTACGTTAAGGCATATATCGAGGCCGAGAAGATCATCCGGTCCGGGCAGCTGGGCGAGATCACCCTGGTGCGTACCTTCCTGCCGGCCAACGAGCGCGTGCGCCTTTCGAGCGACGATTTCTGGGGTAAGCGACGGCACATGGGCGGCGGGGCGCTGATCGATTCGGGGCCGCATTCGTTCTATTTGCTCAAGTGGCTGTTTGGTGATTTCCGCGAGCTGGCAGCTTATACCTCGCGCCTCTACCGCGATAGCGGCAGCGAGGTGGAAGACAATGCCGATGTGCGCGGCATGCTCGCCTGCGGGGCCGAGTTCCACTGCGGCTTTACTTTCACCGCCGAGGTGCCTCACAGCGAGCGCCTGGAGGTCTACGGCACGCAGGGCTCGCTGATCATCGATCAGCTGGCGCTCCCGCCGGCGAAGCTATACGCCGACCCGGCCGATTTCGACGGCGTCGCCGTGGAAGGTGTGGAGTATGACCCCATGGGCTGGCATTATTTCTCTATCGTAGATGAGGTGAAGGACTTCGTCACCTCAGTGTGGGAAGACCGCCCCCCGGCTGTGGACCCGCTGGACTGCTGCTACGCCGTGCGCGTGATCGAGGCGGCTTACGAATCGGCGCGCAGCGGCCACCGTATTGTGACGGTGTAGAAATCGACCCGCTCATTTCGGCATATAAGCCGATGACAAGCGCACCAGAAAGGTCACAGATCCCTTCGATCACGTCTCTGACCCAACGCACCAATTTTTTCTCTAGATTCTCTAAAGATGGTGCGCTGGAAGCAAATCCGTGCCGGAAGGCGATGAAGTGACCTCGCTATCTCCATTATGGAGCTTTCAACACACTCTACGAAAAAAAACAGAAGAAGGAGTATTCGATTATGACAGACGTCAAACCTTATCTCCAGCGTATGGTCGACCGTTTTGCCGACCCCGGCGTGCAGAAGAGCCTGGCCGGCTTCAGCAAGACCCTGCAGTTCAGGTTCACCGATACCAAAGAAGATTGGCTGATCAAAACATTCGATGGCAAGCAGGCTACCATGCAGCAGGAGACGATTGAGAAGCCGGACGTGCTGATCACCACCAGCACGGATGTGCTGGCGGGCGTGATGGATAAAAAGATCAATGGCATGACGGCTTACATGCAGCGCAAGATCCAGACTAAAGGCGCCATGGAAGATTTAATGAAGCTGCAGAAGCTGATGCTGTAGCCATGCGGCGGTGGATCTATCTCTCACCACATTTTGACGACGTTGTCCTATCGGCAGGCGGGTTGATCTGGGAGCAGACCCGCCAGGGCGACGCCGTGGAGCTCTGGACGATCTGCGCCGGAGATCCGCCCCACGACAGACCCCTCAGCGACTACGCCGCCCTGATGCATACCCTGTGGGAGCTGGGCGACGAGGCCTCCTACGCTCGCAGCCTGGAAGACGCCGCCGCCTGCCGGGTTCTGGGCGTTTCGACGTACCGGCGCTACACCCTCCCCGATAATATCTACCGTTACGATCCACACAGCGGTGAGCCCCTGGTTAAAGTCCCCGACGACAATTTCGGCCCCCTGGAGGAGGACGAGGCGCACCTGCTCCTGCCGGCAGCGGATTTCCTGCGCAAGAATGTGCCGCCGGGGTGGGAGGTGGTCTCGCCGCTGGGCGTGGGCGGGCACCGCGATCATCAGCTCACCCGCCTGGCGGCCGAGAGGCTGGGCATCCCGCTGTGGTACTATGCGGATTACCCCTATGCCGCGCAGCACGCCTTCCGCCTGGAAGACTGGGTTCCGATGGAAGCTGAGCGCTATACGCTACCGGTCGGCCGGGAGGGGCTGCAGGCCTGGCAGGAGGGCGTCCTGTGCTACCGCTCGCAGCTCCACATGTTTTGGGGCCATGAGGAGGAGATGCGCCAGGCGCTCGAAGAATACCTGCAGGCAGGGGGAGGGCAGGCACTGTACCGGTTTTGATAGTGGGCGGTTCTCAGTTGTCGGCGGCCAGAAATATACACTTTATCGTGCCAGGTAGCCTCCGTCCACGGGATAATAGGCGCCGGTGATAAATGAAGCCTGGTTAGAGCTCAGCCAGACAACCAGCTCGGCGACCTCCTCGGGCTTGCCCAGACGGCCGATGGGGTGGAGGGCGACCAGATTGTTGAGCGCTTCAGCGTTTTCTTCCAGCCCGGCGATCATGGGCGTGTGGATGAAGGCCGGACCAACGGCGTTGACCCGGATGCCCTTGGCGGCATACTCGACGGCCGCGTTTTGGGTCAGGCCAATTACGCCGTGCTTGGCAGCCACGTAAGCCGGCGCCCCTGAAAAGCCGACCTGCCCGAGGATAGAAGCCATGTTGATGATGGCGCCCCCACCATTCTTGAGCATGGCCGGGATCTCGTACTTTATGCAGTAAAACACCCCCGAGAGATTGACGGCAAGAACTTTATCCCAGGAGGCGACGCTGTAATCGGCCACCAGGTTGGTCTCGCCGCCGATGCCGGCGTTGTTGCAGGCGAAATCGAGGCGGCCGTATTTCTCAAGCGTTTGCCCGACCAGTGCCTCGCAGTCTCCCGGGTTAGCCACGTTGGTCCGGACAAAAAAGGCCTCCCCTTTATTTTGCTGGATGCGCCGGACGGTCTCCGTCCCGCCGGCCTGGTCCACATCGGATACGACGACTTTTGCTCCCTCTCGGGCGTAGAATTCGGCGCATGCCCGGCCGATGCCCGAAGCCGCGCCGGTGACCATAGCAACCTTACCGGAAAATTCACCCATAATTGATGCTCCTTTGTAAAAAATGATCCGGCGCGGCCGATCGTTCTGCCTGCGCCGGTTGGGATGCGCTTGATTGAAGACCATGCGATTCGATCATCGCCAAAATATATGGAGTAAGTTTAGCGGAATTATCACAAAAATGCAACTCGATTGTGTAGGATTAAGAGTCCAGATTGCGCCACAGAGAATCGAGTGACAGCAGAACGAGGCGCTCGCTGGCGTATAAAATCCAGGTGGTTATCCCGATTAATCAGTTGAACGCCGACCCCATACTCGCCGGAAAAGGAGCCGGCGCTCTTGCTCAATCCACCCCTGCCGTATTTGAACTCGAAGGCCTGGCCCTGCTCCTATCGTTTAAACTCTGGAGCCTGCTCGAAGCTGCCAAACAGCCGATCCGAGAAGGCAAGGGGATAAACCACGAGGATTTCTGGCGAGAGGTCGAGAGCGCAGAGACTTCACGCATTTCACCAAAATGACAAAGAGATGATAAAATCATTTTATAGTGGATTGTGCGGATTTTTCCCTCTCGGTCGATGAATTCGCTTATGCCGCCTCGCTGATCGGCGGGCTGGACCTTTCTCGCGCATTGCTGCAAAAACTGGGGGTGATCTTGCAGGGGGAGCGGCTAGAGCGGCGGCTGCGTTCGGCCAGGCATCAGATGGAAGCCTGGGGATATGTCTACCGGATGGATCGCGAAGATTTTCAATTGGAAAGCCGGCTCCGTCAGGCACTGCAGCCGCTGATCGAACACCTTGCCGTCATCTATATTACCAGCATCCCAGGCGAAATCCCGGCGCACATCTTCCTCGGTAAGAACGGGACCTTCACGGCCCACCGCATCGAGCCGGGGGAATACCACGTCTTTACTCACGGTCCTTTGGGCAGGGCTCTGGCGTGGATCGAGGGCCGGGCGGAACACACTCCAGGGCTCTCGTTCCAGATTGGGACCACAAACGGCGGGGGAAATCAAATGCGCTCGGGTTCCCTGGAAATGGTGCGGCGCGAGCTCGCCCGTTTAGAAGAATGATCCCTTTGTGGATGATTTCACATATATGACGTATATCGCCTTAATTGGGGGCAATTAGTGACATATGTCAGTAGACGAGCGGTGTTCTAATTCCTAGAATTGAACTACATTAAAAAATTGTGATTAACCGGTTAGATTGAGATTAATTCTTAGATCTATTGCGCTCGCTGCGCCGACAGCGAGGAATGTGCCGGGGGGCCAGGGCACCGGAGTACCGTATTTGGTTTTCAAGATTCACTGACTGCATTCATCGACACCGGGAACCAAACATGCCCCTTAGACTGAGGTGGTTTCTGATTGGGCTCCTCATCTTTGCAGGAGCCGGAAGTATCCTTATTATCTCTAGCGGGATCGCATTCGCCGGGCGTGGCATTTACCATCCGGGCGAGACATTATTTCATTTCCAATATGCCGCCGAGAGCCTGATGGCGCGCCTCATCTCCAACCCGGACGAGCGTGCTCAACGATATTTAGAGCTTGCCAACCGCAGGGTAGACGACCTCGCGAAGGTCACCGGCACGAACCAGGAGCTGCCGGCGCTGGTTTATCTAAACGCAGATGTCGACCGGGCGGCTCAGGCCGTCTCTGTCTTCCAATACCTCCCCAAGGAGCAGCTGATCCAACTGGAAGCGAACCTTCAGTCGGCAGTCGATGCCCTGCTGGTTACCCCGGCGAAATACCCCCGGCTGTACGCCGCCGTGGAAGATAAGATCGCCACGCTGAGAATGCTCACCGGGGCGGTGCGCAGCGAAGGCGGCGACCCCTCCCGCCTGGGCCTGATCGCCCTGCCGTTCCCCGCAGAGATGGATCTCCTTCTGCGGGAGGTGGCGGTATTCAACCCGGGTCCGCCGCCCCACCCATTCTCCCTGGCGGGCCAACATGCGCTGGTCGGCTGCCCCTCTTGCCACACCGGGAACCAGTATGCGTCCGCCCCCACCGGCTGCCAGAGCTGCCACGGGCCGTTGAAACCGGTCAATCATTACGCCGGTGCCTGCCAGACTTGCCACAGCCCCATCTTGTGGGAACAGGCGAATTTCGATCACGAAGCCACCCGGTCGACCGATTGCATCTCCTGCCATCTCGAGAACCGCCCCCCCAACCACTTTCAAGCGCAGTGCTCGCTCTGCCACAACACGGCCACCTTCAGGGGCGCCAATCCTGACCACGCCCTGGCCGCAGCAACCGACTGCATCTCCTGCCATGCCGATACACGGCCGGCAGACCACCCCCAGGTGCAGCCGGCGAACCGCCAGTGCTCCGACTGCCACGTGACTGCCGGATGGGACGATATGTCGGGCTTTGACCACACCCGGGCGCAGGCCACCGCCTGCCTGAGCTGCCATGCCGGCACTCAGCCTGCTACTCACTTTGCAACGGGAAGCGCCCAGTGTTCCGCCTGCCACAATACAGCCGCCTGGAATCCGCTGAAGCGTATGGAGCACAGTGTGCTTGCTGTGCTATCTGAGCCGCTGAACTGCGTGCAGTGCCACGCTGCTGCTCGACCGGCGGCTCATGTAAACGTCGGGAAAACGCAGTGCTCTGCCTGCCATGATACCCAGGCGTGGAAACCTTTGGAGAGCATGGACCACGCGGTTCTGGCTGCCCCGATTGACTGCGCGCAATGCCATACCGACAGCCGGCCGGCCGGGCATATCCAGGTGGGTGAGGCGCAGTGCTCGTCCTGTCACAATACCAGCGCCTGGACGCCGCTCAAACGCATGGACCACTCCGTGTTGGACAACGCTCCCAACTGCCAGAGCTGCCATGCCGCCAGGCGCCCGGCCAAGCATTATGCGGGCCAGTGCTCCCTGTGCCACGCTACCACGGGTTGGAAGGGGGCCAGCTACAACCACAAGGGCGCTACTACCTGCGCCAACTGCCACGAGAAGAGCCGTCCGGCCAACCACTACGCCGGCGACTGCGCCTCGTGCCACAAGCAGCCGGGGGTGACCTGGGCGGGAGGCATCTTCAACCACAGCGGAGCGACTACCTGCGCCAACTGCCACGAAGGGAGCCGTCCGGCCAACCACTACGCCGGCGACTGCGCCTCGTGCCACAAACAACCGGGCGTCACCTGGGCGGGAGGCATCTTCAACCACAGCGGAGCGACTACCTGCGCCAACTGCCACGAAGGGAGCCGTGTTGTGGCAGAGCGAGCACTGCGCTTGAAAGTGGTTGGGGGGGCGGT
>JAMCRR010000186.1 GCA_023381565.1 Chloroflexota bacterium | reverse complement strand
GTTCCAGGCTGCTGCGCTGCTGATCTATGATCAATTGCGTCAACCGGTCTGCACTGGTGAGGCGGATAAAGAGCGCCACCAGTGCGGCGGTGGTGAAAGCAACCAGCACAAAAGCCAGGGTCAGTTTCCAATACAGCGATTTCAGCATAAGGGTCAGGGTTCTCGATTAAAGCGGTAGCCCACGCCAAAAACCGTCTCGACATATTGGGGCTTGGCCGGGTCGGGCTCTATTTTTAGCCTCAGGTTGCGGATGTGCACGTTCAGGGTGCTGTCCAGCCCGGTGAAGTGGCTGTTTACCAGCTGATCCACCATCTCGGTGCGGCTGTACACCCGACCGGGAGAGCGCATAAACACTTCAAGCAAAGCGTACTCGATGGGGGTCAATGAGACCGGAGCGCCTTTTACTGTCACCGTGTGCGCCCTTTCATCCAGGACGATGTCCCCCGCGCGCAGAAGCTCGAACCTTTCGGGGGCATTCTCGTGGCGGCGCAGCACAGCCCGGATGCGCGCCAGCAGCTCGCGCATCCGGAAAGGCTTGACCACGTAATCGTCGGCGCCCAGGTCCAGGCCCAGCACGGCGTCGGTTTCTTCTTCCCGGGCGGTGATCACGATGACCGGGGTCTGGCGTTCCTGCCGGTACTGGCGCAGGAACTGGTAGCCGTCCATTTTGGGCATCATTATATCGAGCAAGATGACGTCCGGTTGTTCGTGACGCGCCGTGTAAATGGCGCTTTGCCCGTCGACCGCCGTGACCACGCGGAAACCCTGCTCGCTCAAGTAATCCTGCAGGAGCTGCCGCACGCTGGATTGATCGTCTACAACCAGGACTGTGTTTGGCATAGGTCTGTAGGTTTCCTTTATGATTCTACCAGTCCAAACGTAAACCAGGGCGAGACTTTATAGTTAATATACTGGACCATTTCGACCGAATCCGGATAGCTGGTGTAAAGGCCCATCACTGTGATCTCGACATCATCGTAGCTGCGCAGGCGCTCAAACACGTAGCGCGTGTTGACGGCATCTACCGATTGGTCGCCGAAGCGGAAAGTCGCCAGGATCTGGTTGGTCTGCCCGATGACGATGGTCTCATTGGTGTAATTCTGCGCCAGCACGGTCAGCACGATGCGGTCGGTGTAGCGGGTGAGCTGGAGGGGTGTGATCGCCAGCCCAGCGGTGGTTTTCGTGCTAAAGTCCAGGGTCTCAAAGTCAATAACGTTATCCCAATTCACCAGCCATTGGTTTGATCGCCCCGCCTCCGGCGAGGCGAGGCGCAGTGCCCAGGTGGAATCGACCGGCTGGGTAGTTTTTGCGCCGGTCTTTGAATCAACAGCGGTCTGCTGATAGATTACGTGCACCAGGACGGTGTTTTCGTTGAACACCTGGCTGTCCTTGACCTGCAGGTCAGACCATGTGATCCCTTGCTGTTGCTGGGTGAGCTCAGCGGTCACGTCGCTGGTGGTCATATTGAAAACCAGCATGCTGAAGGCTGAGACCAGCTTCGATGCAGCGCCATAGTTGCCCTGCGCGACGGCATCGAAAGTAAGCCTGTGCAGCCTGCTCAGCCCCGGCGGTCTGCGAGATCGTGGTGGGGGTAGCCTGAGGCGTGGCCGTCGCTACAGCCGTCGGGGTGGGCGTGGCACTAGCCGGCGCTCCCGGCCCCCCCGGACCTCCCCCTGAGGCGATCTGCGTCATCATCGCCGGGTTAGGTGTGCCTTGTGGTCCTGCCGGGGTGGCTCCGCTGGCTGCCTGGCAGGCCGCCAGCAAGCTGAGGATGAATAGACCGAGAATAGCGGGTGTGATTTTCTTCTTCATGATAAACCTTTCTAAATCAGTTGACAGTATTCCATTTTCAGCGGGTAGAGGACAGTGGTGAGTTGGCAGTTGCCGATCGTGAGCGAACCGTCTCCCTTGATGTAGCTCTCTGTTCACCCCCCGCTGTTCACTCGTACCTCAACGCCTCCACCGGCTGCAGGCTGGCTGCCCGGTTGGATGGATACAAGCCGAAGAGCAGCCCCACGGCGCTCGAGAAAAGTGTCGCCAGGATGATCGAATCCAATCCGATCGAGGGGCTAAGCGTTGTGCCGCTGGCGGCAGCCACCTTGCTGATCACCAGGGTGATGACCCAGGCGAGGGCAATCCCAATCAGCCCCCCGATCAAGGATAGGAGCATCGATTCGGTCAGGAACTGGACCAGGATGTCGAGCTTACGCGCTCCCAGGGCCTTGCGCAGCCCTATTTCACGCGTGCGCTCGGTAACCGAGACGAGCATGATATTCATAATGCCGATCCCGCCCACCAGCAAGGAGATGCCGGCGATGCCGCCCAGAAACATGGTCAGCGTGCCGGTGATCGAGGAAGCTGCACTGACCAGGGTCGATTGCGCCAGGATGCTGAAATCATTTTTCCCGCTGGCTTTGATCTTGTGCTCGGCGCGCAGGATGGCGGTGATCTCGTCTTCGGCGGCGCTGATGCTGCTGGCGCTCTTGGCCGAAACCAGGATCTGGTCAACGGCGTTGGATGGATTGCGCTGGATCAGCCGTATTTGGGCTGTGGTCAGGGGGATCAGTACCCGGTCGTCTTCGTTGCCCAGGCTGGTGCCGCCCTTGGAAGCCAGCACCCCAACGACAGTAAAGATCTGCCCGTTGATGCGGATGGTCTTGCCGACCAGCCCGGTGGTGGCGCCAAACAGGTTGGTAGCCGTCGTTTGGCCGATCACGGCTACTGACATGCGGCTTTGCTCCTGCTGCTCAGTGATGTAGGTGCCTTCCGAGACGGTATCGTTGCTGATTTGGGCATTCTGGGGCATGACTCCGCTGACCTGGGTGGTAGAGCTTTTCCCTCCGGTGCTAACGGTAAACCGGGAGGAGACCGTCGCTCCCACGGCAGCGATATCCGGGGCAGCCGATTGGTTCTGCAGGGCGGTCACGTCGCCGGTGGTGAGCGGTTGGGCGTTAAACACCTTTGCAGTGAAGTTGCCGGATTGGACCGTGAGCAAGTTGGTCCCCATGCCGCTGATGGAGGAGGTGATCTGGTTTTGCGCCCCGCGCCCGATCGCCAGCATGGAGATGACCGCCGCGACCCCGATGACGATCCCTAAGATGGTCAGCCCAGAGCGCAGCTTGTTCATCGTCAGGCTGCTCATAGCTTCGAGGACAGCTTGGATGGCGTTCATGGCTGCTCCTTATAAGAATGTTCTCGTTCCGCCGCTACGCGTTGGGGCCACATGCCGTCGCCGCTATCCTCCACCACTTCACCGTCGCGCAGGCGGATAACTCGTTGGGCGTAAGCCGCCACATCGGGGGCATGCGTGACCAGGACGATGGTTGTGCCGCGCTCCTGATTCAGGGAGAGCAGGATTTTCATCACCTCTTCACCCGACCGGGAGTCCAGAGCGCCGGTAGGCTCGTCGGCCAGGATGATGGCCGGGTCGTTGACCAGGGCGCGCGCGATGGCCACGCGCTGCTGCTGGCCTCCCGAGAGCTCATTGGGGCGGTGGGTGAGCCTATCCCCCAACCCCACCGCCTCCAGAGCCGCCCTGGCCCGCTCTCTTTTGGAGCCGTTAACCCCCGCGTAGCGCAGCGGCAATTCCACATTTTCCAATGCGGTTGTGCGAGGCAGCAGGTTGAACTGCTGAAACACAAAACCTACCTTGCGATTGCGGATGCGCGACAGCCCATCGTCGCTTAATCCCTCCACGACCTCGCCATCCAAGAGATATTCGCCCGAGGTGGGCCGGTCCAGGCAACCGAGGATACTCATTAGCGTCGACTTGCCTGAGCCGGAAGGCCCCATAATGGCCACGACCTCTGCCGCGGCTATCTGAATGGAGATCCCACGCAGGGCATTGACCTCGATCTCGCCCATCTGGTAGACCTTCGTGAGGTTGCGTGCATCGACTACATAATCTGTCATTTCAACCTCCTTACTTCGACTGCGACCCGCTCTGGCTGCTGCTCGATGACCCCGAAGAGCCCGACGACCCGGAGGGGGATGAGCCAGGCCCTCCGGGGACGCCTACATCTGGGGGAACGCCGCCCCCTCCGCCCGGCGCGCCTCCACCGCTGCTGCCGCCAAACAGGCCTCCAAACAAACCGCCCAAGAGGCCGCCCTGGCGTGTGCTCGTGGTTGTCGTGCTCGTCGTGGTGCTCGGCGGGTTGATCACGATCAGCTCGCCTACCTGCAGGTTGCCGCTGGTCACTACGGTGGACGTGGTCGAAGAATCACCCGTTGTGATCGGCACCACCCGAAGGGGCAGGGTCCCATTCTGCAGCACGTAGACTACATTCTGGTTATTGAGCGTGCGGATAGCGCTGCTCGGCACGAGCAGTACGCCGGATTTCTCCATCACCGTAATGTCGGCAGTGGCTGTCATGCCGGGTTTAATTTGGGCGTCGGGTGAGTCGATCTCTACGGTAACGGTGTAATTCACTGCCCCCGAAGAGCTCGACCCGATCATGCCGATGTCGGTCACTTTGCCGGTGTAAGTCTTATCCGAGATCGCGTCAAATGTAATCGCTGCCGGTTGGCCTACCTCAACCTGGTCAATATCTACCTCTGAGATCGACAGGTCGATGTACAGGTGTGACATATCGTCGATCTCGAAAGCGGTGGCGGATGGGGATACCAGATCTCCTACCTGGCTGCGGATCTCTGTGACCGTGCCCGCGATAGGTGCAGTGATTTTGGCTTCATCTAATACAGCCTGAGCGGCGGCGACCTTCGCTTCCGCAGCGGCGACGTCGTCCTGGTTGGGGCCGTCTTTGACGCGCTCCCAGGCGCGTTTGGCGTCGTTATAGGTTGCTTGTGCTACAGCCAGCTCGGCGTTCGTCTCCTGGACGCTGAGCGCATCCGGGAGCCCCGTGACGTAAGCCAGGTTAGCCTGGGCCTGGTCGTACTTTTGTTGGGCAGCGGCATAATTGCTGAGCGCCAGGGCATACTGCATGCTGCTCGTGTCGCCCGATTTGACCTGGTTGTAAGCCTGCGTGGCCTTCTTCAACGCATCTTGAGCCTGGATCAGGTTGGCATTGGTGCTGTCGATGGTTGTCTGGCTGGCGCGCTGGTAAAGCTTGCTCAAAGCACTTTCCTGGGCAGACTGTAGGTTCTGCTCAGCCTGGATCAAGGCCAGCTCGGCATTGGCCCGGGCGGTCCCGGAGTTGAGCAGGTCGTCCAGGGCTTGCTGGGCGCTGGCCAGGTCTGTGGCAGCGCTCAAGTTGCTCACTGGCAGCGAAGACTGGTCCAGCTCGGCCAGCACCGTTCCGGCGGTCACCTGCTGGCCCTTGGTCACGTTGACCTGGCTGACGATCCCGCTCGTCTCCCAGCTCAGGGTGACCGACTGGCGGGTGTAGACGTTGCCCGTCCCGCTGACCGTATTGGTCAGGTCGCCTTGGGTGACGGCCTGGGTGGTGTAGGTGGTGGCGCTGCTGTTGGATGCCTGCAGGCGCGAATACACGAAGATACCCGCGATCCCAACCACGACCACGGCCATCCCTGCAAAGAGGACCCATCTCTTTCCTCTTGATTTCTTCGACTTCCGCTCTACGTCCATAAACTTCTATCCCTCCGAACAAAACCTGGTTTCTTCAACAGCCCCCAGCGTAACAAATACTTGTTCAGATTTGATTTAGAGGGAATGTATATATGATGAAGATTTGAAGATCAGTTGAAAGTTAACAGTGAACAGTAAACGGTATACGGTGAGCAGTGACTCCTCTCCCTGGGATCGTAAGGGAGAGGCTGGGTGAGGGTTTCTGGAGATGAATACAGTTAATATCCTGGGAGAGGGCAGGGTGAGGGGTACTCACTGACCGCTGGTAACGGTTCACTGACCCCGATATACCGGAAACTTCAATCACTTCTGAATGAAATTTGAATAGGTCCCTGCTATGCTGGGGATAGATCCATGTACCAGAGGGTCTATTCTTATCCAATCCTGTACAGGAAAGCTTACCGATTCACAAGGAGTATCTCTATGCAACGAAAAACAATCCTCTCCGTAATCGCTGGCGGCGCTCTCGTGTTGGTGGTGGCCTTTGGGGCCATAACTTACAGTCTCGTCAGCGCACAGGCGTCCACACCCACCCCAACCACCCCAACAGCTCCATCCATAGCGGGCCGGCCCGGCTATGGGCACGGCGGTGGCGGGGTTACCGATCAGGAGCTGGCCAATGCCCTGGGCGTCAGCCTCGAGCAGCTGCAAACGGCCCAACAAACCGCCAACAGCCAGGCGCTTGGCCAGGCCGTTGCCGAAGGGCTGATTACCCAGAACCAGGCCGACCAGTACCCGCAGGAAGCCTGGCGCTTCATCAGAGGCAGCGATATCGACTACAACGCCCTGCTGGCCAAAGCTTTAGGCATCACCACCGGCCAGCTCGCGGCGGCGAACCAGACAGCCTGCAATGCCAGCCTGGACCAGGCCGTGCAAGATGGGATCCTGACGCAGGCGCAGGCGGATGCAGCTAAGGGCAGCAATGCCCTGTCGAACGACTCGGCGTTCCAATCGGCAATGAAATCGGCCTTTGAAACCGCGGTCAATGCGGCTGTAACCCAGGGCGTGATCTCGCAAGCCCAGGCGGATACTATTTTGAACCAGGTGTCCAGTATGGGCGGGTGGTTTGGTCCGGGCGGCTTTGGCGGGCCTGGCGGCCGCGGAGGCCCGGGCGGGCACGGGGGACCGGGTGGGCCTGGTGGTTGGAGCGGTGGAACATCCCCCAGCGCAGCGAATCCGGCGAATCCAACCCCGGCATCGCCCAGCGCCACGCCCGGCGGGAGCGGCCTATAAGAATAAATTTCACCCGTGATAAATAAAAGGGGTGAGGGCACGGCTGTCTGCCGGCCCTCACCCTGCCTCTCCCAGGGATATTGGCCGCTTGATCTGACCGGGCCTCGGTCCTGGGAGAGGGAAATTCCGTTTACCGCCTACTGTTTACCGTTCACTGTATTTATGGCTAAGGAACAACAACCAGTTCGGCTTCC
>JAMCRR010000045.1 GCA_023381565.1 Chloroflexota bacterium | reverse complement strand
GAGCGGCATGCCCGTCGAAGTCTCTCGCGTGGTCTACCCGGCCACCATGTTCGGATTTCAGTTCGAAAGCCATATATCGGATGAATCCTTTGATTCGGGGCCAGTCATGGTCCCCAGGCTGTAAAGTGTAGGCCCCTTCAATTTTGGGCATTTCAGGGCGATTCTCAGTGACAGCCTGGGAAGAGTCCTGCAGGCATATTTCGGCTAATCGAAACGAATCAAATTTTTCTAGAGAGGAGAGACCTATGGCAACAATAAGTAAGGGCGCTGAAGGAAATAGTGCCGGGACCGGCGGCATGTTCTTGCGCAAAGCTACCGGCCTCGTCCGAGACGTTTCTGTTTGGGACGCGATCGTCCTGAACAGCTCGGGCATGAATATCGGGGTAGGGGTCGCATTGCTGTTCCTCTGGGGAGCGCAGTTGCCCGGAGCGAGCATCTTGGGAGCAACGATCATTTGTACGGTTTTTGTCGCTCTCTCGACTGCCTACAACTATGCGGCCGCTGCTGGCGCTTTCCCCCGGTCGGGAGCAGATTACGTCTTCACTTCCCGTGTTCTCGGCCCGGTTTGGGGATTCATGCTCAGCGGACAGCAGGTCATCTGGAACTTCTTCTGGATGGCATTCAATGCCTGGGCCATGGCGAATTTCGCTTTACCCGGCACCTTGCAATTGCTGGGTGAGTTCACTCAAAACCAGGGCTTGATCGATCTCGCCGGGCAGGTGACCAATGCGTGGGTCGTGGTAGGAATCGCTGTCGTCCTCCAGATCCTCTTTGCCCTCCTGCACATCTCCGGCATCAAGAATTACTTCACTTACATGAAGATCACCTTCGCTATTTGCGCATTGAGCGTGCTGGTCTCGATCGGCGTTTTGCTGTTCGGCGGCGCGAGCTTCCAGGCCAACTGGAACGCGATCATGACGGCGAAGGGCGGCCTCACTTATCAGGGCGTCATCGATGCGGCCAAGGCGGCTGGCTTCGATCCCAACGCGCCGTTCAACCTGGGCCGCACCCTGGCCTTGATGCCGATGGTGTTCTGGATCGTGGGTTTCTTCAATGGCTCTCCGCAGATTGGCGGCGAGGTGAAGAAGGCCCGCTCGACCCAGTTCACGTCCATGGTGGTGGCCACGTTGGCCAACGGCGGCGTGGTTGCCCTGTTGGCGATCCTGGTCAACCAGTTCATCGGCTCGAACTTTTTGAACTCCCTGGGCTACCTGTTCTTCAACAACCCCGATGCTTTGAATCTGGGAGTCACCCCGGATTTCAACTTCCTGGTCAACGTCATCGCGCGCTCGACCCCGGTAGCGGCCTTGTTGGGCCTCGCCTACGTCTTGTGGGCCACCAACGGCACGCCGAACATCATCGCCTTCGTCACGCGCAGCGTCCTGGCCTATTCGTTCGACCGCATGGCGCCCGAATCCCTGGGTGAAGTCTCTGAAAAGACTCACACCCCCGTCCGGGCGATCATTTTCACGGCTGCGATGGGCCTGGTGGCTATCGTAGTGATCATCACGGTGAAGCAGGCTTCGCTGTTGAGCTCCATGATGGCGCAGTTGTTCGCCTACCTGGTTCTGTCTGTGGCCGCCATCGTCTTCCCGTTCAAGCTGCCCAAACTGTGGCAGACTCAAACCAGCGCCCGCAAAGTCTTCGGCGTACCGCTGGTGGCCGTCACGGGGGTCGTCTCCGTGCTCTTCATCGCGTTGATGGCTTATTTCTTCGGGTTCTACCCGGTCTTTGGCGCGAATACCCCGCTGTCGCTGACGGCTGTCGCGGCGACCATTCTCATCAGCGCTCTGTACTACTACATCTACAGAGCAGTCCAAAAATCCAAGGGCGTCGACGTCGATCTGGCCTTCAAAGAGATCCCGCCCGAATAAGCCTTTAGCACGATATTCGCACTGCAAGCAGAGGTCAGGTACTCCCAGAGCCTTTGGCCCAGGCTGGTGGCGCCTGACCTCTTCATAAAACCGGGAGGTTATGGATGGCTTTTTGGAAAGGGTACTTTACGGGTGACGTGCACGGATCGCAGCAGACTTTCAAGAAGTTGTTGAAAGCCGGCAAATTCTACGGGGTGGACGCGGTGATCGTCGCCGGGGACCTGGTCGGGAAGGGAATGATCCCCATTCTCAAGGAAGGATCGGGGTACGTGTGCGAATTCGGCGGCGAGCCCAGCCGGATGGAAACCCAGGACGATTTGCAGAAGATGATCGAATTGATCGACGACTCGGGCTTCTATCATTACGTCACCAGCCGGGAAGAGGTCTCCGCGCTGCACGCCGACAAGGAGCGCAGCGACGAATTGGTGAACCGGCTCATCGTCGAGCGCATGCAGGCGTGGGTGGAGCAGATGGAGGCTTCCAGCAAAAAAGACGGGATCGCCTATTACATCTCTCCCGGAAACGACGATCCGTTTTGCGTGGACCCGGTGTTGGATAGCAGCCAGGTGGTCGTCAACCCGGAAGAAAAACTGGTGGCGGTGCACGAGAAAATCGACATGCTGACCTGCGGTTGGACCAACCCTACCCCCTGGGACACGGAGCGCGAATTGCCGGAAGATCAACTGCTCGAAAAGCTGGAAGGCCTGGTCAGGCTGGCGCCGGACGTGAAGAAATGCATCTTTTCGTTTCACGCGCCCCCCTTCAGGACCAAGCTGGACGTGGCGCCCACGTTAGACAAGGATTTCCGGATGCAGTCCGGATTGGGCGGCTCACCCTTCCAGAACGTGGGCAGCACCGCCGTCAGGACGATCATCGAGAAATACCAGCCCCTGGTAGCGGTTCACGGCCACATTCACGAATCCGCCGGCAAGGATAAGATCGGAAAGACCTTTTGCTTCAACCCCGGGAGCGAATACGCCCAGGGCGTCCTGCGAGGCATCATCCTGATCTTCAATACCGACAAGCAGGCAAAGTACGTCAACTACCTGAGCGTATCCGGCTGAGTCAGGGATGGGGCCTTTGGCAAAGGAGTTCTAGATGGAAAACATGCGGGAAAACTGCGAGGCTATCTTAGCCGAGGCAAGCCGGCAGAACGTTCTGCTTCGCGTGATCGGTGGGATGGCGGTCAACCTGCACTGCCCCGAAGCGGCCCAACTGCCCGCGCTGAAACGGGAATACGGCGATCTGGATTTCGTCACGGCTTCCCCGGACGACCAACGGATGCGCGGCTTTTTCGAGTCGATCGATTTCTCCCCGAACGCGCGCTTCAACGCCTTGCAGGGCCAGACGCGCATGATCTTCAATTGCCCGGACGATTCCTGGTACGTGGACGTCTTCATCAACGAATTCCGCATGTGCCACAAGCTCAAGTTCGCCCGCGAGCGGTTGGCGCAGGACCCGGTCACCATCCCTCTCGCGGAGCTGTTCCTGACCAAGCTGCAGATCGTCAAGATCAACCCCAAGGACGTCAAGGACGTGGCCGCCTTGCTGCTCGAGCACCCGCTGGGCGACAGCGACGATGAAACCGTCAACGTGAGGCGCATCAACGAAATCACCGGCGACGACTGGGGCTTCTATACGACCGTGCGCATGAACATGGACAAGATCCCGCAGTTCCTGGCGGCTTTGGATCTCCCCGAAAGGGAAACGGCCGTCATCAACGCGCGGCTGGCGGAGCTGGCCAAAGCCATGGACGAGGCTCCTAAATCGATGCGCTGGAAGATGCGCGCGGTCGTGGGCAAGTCGGTGCAATGGTATGAAGAGCCAGAAGACGCCGCCAGGGGTGAATTAAAGCTAGAGTAGCTATTTTTTCGAGGCAAAGCATTGACTTACGATCTCATTTGCCTGGGCAATCTGACCATCGACGACGTCGTCCTTCCCGACAAGACGGAACGGCTGGGCTGTTTTGGCGGCGACGCCATTTACTCGGCGCTGGGCGCCTCCTGCTGGTCGGATAAGGTCAGCTTCGTGGCCCCGGTGGGCACGGATTTCCCGGAAGAGCACCTGGCGCATTTGCACGAGTCCGGTTGGGATACGCGCGGGCTGCCCCAACGGGACCTCCCCAGCATCCGCAATTGGGTCATTTACAAAGACAACAACAATCGCACCTGGATCGTGGAGAGCAATCCCGACGATTATTTTGCGCTCTCGCCCACCCTGGAGGACATCCCGGCCGATTACCTGGACGCCAAAGCCTTCATGCTCCTGGCCATGGATCTGGCTTCCCAGGAGACGCTGGCGCCACAGTTGCGCAAGCACGGCCTGGTGGCGGTGGATCCCCAGGAAGATTACATCGCCGGCAACGTCGAGCGCATTTTGGAGCTGCTGAAGGACGTGGACGTCTACCTGCCCAGCCAGGAGGAAGTCTACCGCATCCTGGGCCACCGCGATTACGAAAAAGCGTGCCGCCAGTTCGCGGAGCGGGGGGCGGGCACCGTGGTGGTCAAAATGGGCCACGAAGGCTCCCTGATCTACGAGCGGGGCAGGGACGCGTTTACCCGCATCCCCGCCTACCCCACGAAAGTGGTGGACGCCACCGGCGCCGGGGACGCCTATTGTGGAGGCTTTATGGCCATGGTTGCCAAGTCGGGCGATCTCGTCCAGGCCGGCCTGGCGGGAGCGGTTTCCGCGTCCTTTGCCATCGAAGATTTTGGGCTGACGCACATGTTTGCTTTGGATCGGAAAGAAGCCCAGGCCCGTCTGGTTACCCTGAAAAAGCAGCTCTACCAACCTTGAGAGCAGGAGTGCAGTGCATGGCGGATACAATCGTTGTTCTCGTGAACGGTGAGGTTTTGGCCGATGGAGGGGGTTCCGCGATTCCCGATCAGCGCCGCAGCGCCATGAATCTGGCGGAGAGCCTGCTTCCACTTTTCGCCAGCAAGCTGAATGTCGCCGTTTTGCATGGCAATAAGCCCCAGGTAGGATTCGTTTTATTTCGATCCGAAGTAGCCAGCCACATCCTTCATCCCATTCCACTGGACGTTTGCGGCGCGGATACGCAAGGGGCCACCGGCTACATGCTGAGCCAGGCCTTCATGAACGCCATGAAAAAGGAAGACGTTCACCGCAAGGTGATGTGCGTGCTGACCCAAACCAGGGTCGATACCAGCCACCTGCAATCGGAGTATCCGGTCAAAGCCATCGGCCCCTGGTTCGATCGGGACAAGGCCGAGCAGTACCGCCAGTCCCGGGGGTGGACGATGGTGGAAGAGCCCGGGCAGGGCTACCGGCGGGCGGTGCCGCTGCTGCCCGCCAGCGAAATCCTGGAGATCGAGGGCATCAAGCAATTAGTCGCTTCGGGTATGGTGGTGATCGCCGCCGGAGGGGGCGGCGTGCCGGTGGGCTGCAACCCGGACGGCACGCTCAGCGGCCTGGAAGCCGTCATCGAGACGGAGCACGTGGCGCGCATGGTGGCCCAGGAGCTCGAGGCCAGGGTACTGCTGATGGTGATAGAAAAGGACAGCAAGTTCATCTTATCGCGCTTGAGCACGGAGATAGCGAGCCACCTCACTTTGGAAGAATTGCAGCTCATTCTAAAGAATGAGACGTTCAGCTCAAGCTCGGTGCAAGCCAAGCTGTGGGCGGCCGCCGAATTCTTGCAAAACGGCGGCGAGCAGGTGGTGATCACCACGTTGCGGAGCTTGCCGGCGGCGCTGGAGGGGAAAAGCGGCTTGCGCATCGGCTCCGCCGCTCCCTTGAGGGAACTGCTGGGGCTGGTGGGGGGATGAGATGGCCGCTGAATCGAGAAACCAATCCCTCTCGACCCTGGACGAATTAAGCAAAGAAAACCTGGCCCTCCGCAAAGAATTGGCCCGGCTCCAAACCAGGAACCAGGCGATCTGGGCTTTGCTGATTGGAATCAGCCGCAAGCTGCAAGTGTCTTCGGCCTCAATCAAAGCGGCGGTATCCAGTCTTTTGAACAACGACATTTTCTGGGACGCCTCTGCCCAGCACGAATTCCTCAAGACGATCGACTCCAGCGCGGATGAAGCCTCGAATTTGATCATGCTGGCCGCTTTAGCCTTCCGTTTCGAGGCCGGCGCGCTGGAGCTGAAACGGGAGCCTAATTACCTGCAAGAAATCCTTTCCGTAGTGCAAAATGAAAATTCCTCCTGGTCTCAAAAATTGCAGTTGGAAATTGCCTTTCCGGGCGAAGGCAGGCTGGCCCTGGTCGATTATGAATATCTCAAGCTGGCTCTGAAGCTGTTGTTCGAAGTCCTGGCAGCCGTTGGCCTGCCGCCGCGCCGCGCAGGGGTGTTTGTCGCCGAAAGCGAGGAGGGCTGGCAGATCGACATTCGCGGGGCCGCTAAAGAGATTGCCGAGCTCTTGCCGTTTATTGGTTGCTGCTCGCTGGATGAAATGCTTCACAACCCCAAAGGTTTTCAGGCCGAAATCCTTTTGAAGCTGTTTGTAACCTGCCATATATTACGCTCGCAAGAGATCCGGGCGGAGGCCGCTCGAAATTCCGAGGGGAATTTCGAGCTGCGCCTGACGGTGCCGGCGGCTTCCGAACAGTCAAGATGAATTCTGTGAAAATTCTGCTCATCGGGGATGACCCCAATATCTTGAGGACCCTGCGACGCAATCTGGTGGGCCGAGGATATGAGGTTCTCCTGGCTCTCGATGACCAGGAATCTTTCGAGATGGCCCAATGCAATCCGATCGACTCGATCATTTTAAATCTCGACTTTACCACGATGGAGATCGACGGCCTGGCTATTTGCGCGAAATTGCGCGAGATCAGCGGGTGTCCCATCATCGTCTTGTCCTCGATTGGCTCCGAACGGACCAAGATCGAGGCGCTGGACCTGGGAGCCGACGATTACCTGGTGATGCCTTTCAGCATGGGCGAATTTCTCGCGCGGGTGCGATCGTCGTTGCGGCGCTGGACCGCTTCCAAATCTGACGCGCTGGATCAAGACCATTTGATCCTTTCGCGGGATTTGCTGATCGACCTGGATTCGAGACAGGTCACCGTGCGGGAGAAGCCCGTCCACCTGACGCCCAAGGAATACGAAGTCTTGCTGTACCTGGCCAGGCAAACCGGCAAAGTGGTGACCCATCGTGAATTGCTGA
>JAMCRR010000119.1 GCA_023381565.1 Chloroflexota bacterium | reverse complement strand
ATGCTTCAGCTTGTTCTGGTAAAAGCGCAAGCGAAAGCCGTGCGCTACATCGGGTAGAACATGCTTCAGCTTGCTCTGGTAAGAGCGCAAGCTAAAGCGTGCGCTACATCGTGTCATGCTTTAGCTTGTTCTGGTGAGAGCGCAAGCGAAAGCCGTGCGCTACATTGGGTCATGCTTCAGCGTGTTCTGGCGCGAGCGCAAGCGAAAACCGTGCGCTACATCGGGTAGAACATGCTTCAGCTTGTTCTGGTGGGAGGGCAAGCGAAAGTGTGCGCTGCATCGGGTAGAACATGCGTCAGCTTGTTCTGGTGAGAGCGCAAGCGAAAGCGTGTAACAGAAAATCAGATGCATGAGTGATTGCGCCCAGATCGATATTCAGATACACTGTAGACATCGGATGGTCTGAATGAGACAAACGAAAGGGGATACTCTATGAAACTCAGCGCACGCAATGTGTTTAAAGGAAAGATCAAGAAGATCAATCCCGGGATGATCACTTCTGAAGTGACCATCGAGCTAAGCGCCGGGACCGAGATCACCGCCACGATCACAAAAGCCTCGGTCGAACGCCTGGACCTGCGTGAAGGCGGGCAGGCTTACGCGATCATTAAAGCATCGAATATCATCATTGGCGTGGATGAATAAAGCGGGTTTCAGGCGTCTTTGCGGCGACGCAGCCACCACCAGGCGCCGGCCGCCACAATCAAAACGGTTACCGCAATTACACTAGCCCCGAAAGTCCTGTCCTGCCCTGCAGATGGCGGCGGGGCATCCAGGTGGATCGCCTGCGCCGGGCCGGCGTTGAGCGGCAACGCCCCCAAATAATAGCCATTGGAGCGCAGCAGGAAGGCGGCGAGCTGCCAGTATTGGGTTTGAGAGAGCATGCCGGGCGCCTGATAGGGCATTTCCGTGCTGATGAAATCGTACAGGTTCAGGCCCGTCTTGAATCCGGATAATGCGCCCTTCCCAATCACGGCGGGAACGACTCGGGGCAGCCGAAATGCTCCGTCGATGCGGTTCGATGCGTGGCATTCGTGAGCCCAGCAGTTGTTATCCGGCACGCCGAGCAAGCTGCGGAATCCAGGGGTTAGCCCCTGTCCACGGTCGCCATGGCAAACCATGCAGTAGTAATAAAATACCTGAGCGCCCTGGTCTGCCTGAGTTGGAGGGTAGACGGTCGGAGGAGGCGCCAGCCGGTCGAAGGGCGTGGGCATGGCCTGCGGTTGTAGTCCTTGAGGAGGTGGGCCGCTCGCACCGAGCAACCCGAGGGCGAAAATGCCCAATACTCCCGCCCCGGTGATTATCCCCCAGATCCCTCGTTTCACTTTACCACCCCCCAGAAATAACCAAAGAGGTTACGGAGATCATCGCAAAAAACAAATCCACAGATGACACAGAACTCACAGATATTAAAACCCCTTATCTGTGGAAATCTGTGCCATCTGTGGATCACAGTTAATTACATCTCAGGCGCCGCGACCGCGCATGCGCGGATCCATAATATCCCGCAAGGCATCGCCCACCAGGTTCCAGCCCAGCACAAACAGGAGCAGCGCGATCCCTGGGAAGACCACGATGTACCAGTACGTAGACAGGGTGGGGATCCAGTTGCGGGCAAAGGCGATCAATTGGCCCCAATCGGCGTAACCGACCTCGGTGCCGATGCCCAAGAAACTCAGAGCAGCGAAGCTGATCACGATGGTGCCGATATCCATAGAAGCCAGCACCAGGGTGGGGAAGATGGCGTTGGGGATGATGTGCCTGAAGAGGATGCGGCTGTCTTTGGCGCCAACCACGCGCGCCGAGGTAACGAAATCGCGCTCGCGCACCGAGAGGATATCGCCGCGAATCAGACGTGCATAGCTCATCCAGCCAAAGGTTACCAGGGCAATGGTTGGCGGCCAGATGCCTTTGCCGAGGATGGGGGTCAGAATGGCGGAGAGGGTCAGGGCGGCCATGATAAAGGGGAAGGCCATAAAGATCTCAGTGATGCGCATCATCAGGTCGTCAAACCAACCGCCGTAAAAAGCTGAAATGCTACCGACCATGATACCGAGCAAGAGCGTGATGCCCTCAATCAGTACCCCCACGATCAAAGCCGTGCGCGTTCCCCAGACGACCCCGTAGAAGATATCCCAACCACCCGAGGCTGTGCCGAACAGGTGCAGCCATTTTGCGCTGCCGGTCAGCGTGGTATACCAGAAAGGTATTTCCGGCGGACGAGAAGCCCACACCGTTCCTGGGGCTTTGGGTACGCCGCTAAAACCGTCGCGAGGGATCTGGTAGGGATTGCGTACGTTAACAGGTGGAGCAATTACCGGGGCTGCCAGGGCGATCACAATAAATATCGTGATCAGGGTTACCCCAATGATCGAGAGGGGATTGGTAATCACCCCGCGCAGAATGCGGTAAAACTCGGGTCCTAATAGGCGTTCCAGCCGGGTGATCTTGCGCTGGGGCAGATCGCTGACCCGGCCGCGTAAGCCGGGTGCTTGAGGAGAGGTTGTCTCTACGGTTGCCATATCACCTTTTCTCCTTGCCGGCTTAACCCAGGCGGATACGGGGGTCGAGAGAGGCATAGAGAATATCGACCACCAGGTTAGCCACGATTAATATACCCCCTGTGAGCAGGGTTAGAGCCAGCACGGTGATCACATCCAGATTAGCGGCAGCCATGCCTGCGGCATTGCCGATACCCGGGAAATTGAAGATCGTCTCGGTGAAGACCACACCACCCAGCAGAACGGCTACCTGGATGCCGCCGATGGTTACTACCGGGATCAAGGCATTCGGCCGGGCATGCCGGCTGACCACATCCCTTTCCTTCAAACCTTTGGCGCGCGCCGTGACGATGTAGTCCTGGCGCAGGGTCTCGAGCATCGATGAGCGGGTTACCCGCAGGAAAACGGCGATGGTGACGGTGGACAGCGTGACGACCGGCAGGACCAGATGGCGCAGCCCGTCCAGGAAGATGTCGAAGCGCCCATTCAACAGCGCGTCCACGGTGATCAACCCGGTATAGTTATGGTAAGAAGGGGAGTAAAGCACCATGTTCGCCCAATCCGATATCCGCCCTGCCGGGAACCAGTTCAACCGGGCATAGAAGATCATCAGCAGAATCAGGCCGAAGACAAAGGTTGGGAAAGAATAGCCAATAATGCTGAAAACGCGTGCCAGCTGGTCGATGGGCTTATTATGGTTGACTGCTGCCAGGATGCCCGACCAGATACCGATTAAGAGAATAGGAAAGATTGAATACAGGGTTAGCTCGACAGTTGCCGGAAAACGCGACTTGATGATATCGATCACCGGCTGCGACATGGTCCGCGAGTAGCCAAAGTCACCCCGTAAGATGCCGCCCACCATTTTCCCCGTGATGGGGTCGGGCATACCCACTAACCAGCGCCAGTATTGCACGTAGATGGGCTGGTTCAGGCCGTATTGTTTGATAATGCCCTGCAGGGCGGCGGGGTTCTTGGGGATATCACGCACGTAAAGGGATGAACGCTCTTCCGGGCTCATGAAGGAGAGCATTCCAAAGATCAGGATGGTCACGCCGATCAGGGTGACCGGCAAGATCAGCAACCGGCGTATGATATACTGGCTCATTCACTACCTCCAAAATAAAATCAAAAACCAAATTGCGGATTTTAGAGAAGAGAGAGCAGCTTATTTGTTGATAAGCGGTGTATGAAGACACGTGGAGTCTTATGGATCGTTTCTGATTGCTCTTCTCGAACGCACCGATCTCTATTCTCTAAAATCTACAATCCTAGTCCAATCTTCGGTAAATCTGGGGAAGCCCGAGGGCTTCCCCAGAAGGGTGATCCACGAACTATCCTGGTGAGGTTAGTTCTTGGACAGTGAGTAGAACCACTGATCGCCGTATAGCTGGCCGAAGTACCAGCCCTTCACCCAACGCTGCTCGTAGTGATGCCCTGCGGATTGGGCAAGCAGGATGGTGGGAACCTGATCGTAGTACAACTGGTTGACCTGTGCATAGATCGCAGCACGCTTGGTGGGATCGGACTCGTGCACACCCTGGATGGCAAGCGCCTTGAATTGATCAAGTAGATCGGTGGGCATATTCTGGTTAATGCCATAGGTGCCATAGGTGTAGGGGACGACCCAGTTGTGGGGATCGGGGATGTCTTCCTGCCAGCCGGAGAAGAACATGGGCAGTTTCTGGGCCCGCTGGTTCTTCAGGAAGGTTGGCCAGGGCAGACCGGTAACTTCGACGACAAACTTATCGTTGACGGCGGCGAGATCGGTCTGGAAGATCTGGGCAATCGTCTGGCGCTGCGTGTTGCCGGTGTTGTAAGCAACCGTCATGCGGAAGCCGATATCCCACAGGCTCTGTCCATCGGCAGACTTTAGCGTTGAAGCCTTGAACTCGTCGGTGCATTTCTGCTCGTCGAAGGTGTAGTGCGGGGCATTCGCATCATAGCCGGGCTGGCCGGGGAGCATGAGGGTTAAGGTCTGGCGACCCTGGCCCTGCATGGTGTCGTTGATGAAAGTCTGCCAGTCAAAGCAGTAGGCGAAGGCCTTGCGGATATGGACATCGCTGAAGAAGTCGGCAGGAATGCCGTTTCCGTCCAGCTTGCCAGAGCCGATGAAGTTGTTGCCGCCGGTCTCGTCAACTTTGAAGTTGAAGAAGGCATCGGTGTGAACAGGTGCGTAGTAGCCCGTATAGCGGCGGATGGGAGCATCCGGCGTTGAAGTAGGCTCGCACTGGCCGGTCGTCACGTCGCAGCTTTCGCCGGTCAGGGTATCCAGTTGGGTCCAATCGGAGGTGCTGCCGGGGGTGATCATATCGGCATCACCAGCCTGCAAAGCGGCGAAGCGGGTGGAGAACTCAGAAACGCTCTTGACCGTGACGGTCTTAAGCGCGGGGGCACCGGTGGGGGCGCCTTCCCAGGCGGGGTCCTTCATCCAGTAGTTGTCATTCGCCTTAAGGACATATTCCTCAGCCGGGGTCCAGTGATCGAGGATGTACGGGCCAGTGCCCATCTCGCTGGTGCCGATCTTGGTTTTGTTGATCTGATCCGAAGTGACACCGTAGAATTTCTGCCATGTGTCGCAGGAGCCATCCCAACCGCCATTCGCTGCGACCCAGGATTTCTCCATAACCGACGCCCAACTGCCGGCGAGGGTCACGTTGAAGGGTCCCCAGGCCTGTGCCAGGTGGAAGGTGACGGTGTTGGCGGTGTCATCGGGGACGATCGCCGAGGTCACTTTCTCGCAAGCGGCTTTCAGAGCAGCCGGGTCGACCTTTTGAAGGGCTTCGGGGTTATCGATCAAACCGAGCGAGCCATCTTTATCGAGCAGGTCGGTGATGTCGTTGTTACCGGCGCCGACGCCGCTACCCAGGATGGGCTCAAACATCAGCCACTGCGGGCTGGCGGATCCGCCCTGGAGCAGGCCGCGCTGCAGCGAGTAGGCTACGTCGGTGGCGGTCATGGGATTGCCATCATGGAAGGTGACACCCGTGCGGAGCTTCAAGGTGTAGGTCAGACCATCCGCAGAAATGTCCCCATTCTCTGTTGTGGGAATTTCGGTGGCCAGCCAGGGAACCAGGTCGGTGGTGTCCTTCTTATAGAAAAGCAAGGTGTCATAGACGTTCTGAATGACAGCCGAACCAGCGGTTTCGTAATCCAGGGCCGGGTCGAGGGTCTCGGGATCGCCGAAGGTCATCTCAACGAAGCTGGTTGGATCCTTGGATTTGAAGGTCGCTACCTGAGCAGGAGCAGGGGTAGCCGTCACCACAACGGTTTGCGGTGTCCCTGCCACGATCACCGTGTTAACGATGGGGGGCTGGGTGGCGGGAGCCGTGGTTGCAGGTGCACCGCAGGCAGTCAGAACCATGCTCGCGATGATAATCAGTGATGCAAATGCAAGTAGTTTTGTACGCATACTTCTTCTCCTTCATATCGTGCAATAGGATGATGGGTTGCAAACAAACTTGACCTAACGTAATCGGGAGCGAATTGGCGGAGTATCGTTCCCAGGCCATCACCTCCTTTCAATTTATAGCCAGTATGAGTGGTTGACTTGCTTCAAAATTACAATCATCATTTATGCAAAATGACAGGCAACCCAGTGATTGGGCGCCAACTCGCGCCATTCCGGCCTCTGCTGTGTGCAGATCTCTTGCGCCAGAGGGCAGCGCGTGCGGAAGCGGCAGCCCGAGGGAGGAGTAACCGGCGAAGGAACGTCCCCTTGCAAGATCGTCCGCCGCCGCTTTTCCTCGACAACAGGGTCGGGAATCGGAACGGCCGAGAGTAATGCCTGAGTATAAGGATGGAGCGGGTGCGAGTAGAGTTCATCGCGCGAGGCCAACTCCATAATGACCCCTAAATACATGACCGCCACACGATCACTGATATGACGCACCATTGAGAGGTCGTGGGCAATAAACAAATAGGTCAGCCCGAATTGACCTTGCAGGTCTTCAAGCAGGTTCACGACCTGGGCCTGAATGGATACATCTAACGCCGAGATAGGCTCATCGCAAACAATCAGGGAGGGGTTGAGAGCCAGGGCGCGGGCTACGCCGATGCGCTGGCGCTGTCCTCCTGAAAATTCGTGCGGGTAGCGGTCGACCACACCTGCGCTCAACCCAACCAGCCCGAGCAGCTCTTTGACCCGCTCGCGAATATCCCGGCCCTGAGCCGCATTGTGCACGATCAGGGGTTCTCCGATAATCTCTTCAACGGTCATGCGCGGGTTCAGGCTGGCGTAGGGGTCTTGAAAGATCATCTGCATCTTACGGCGCATACGGCGCAGGTGCTCACCGTGCATCTCTACCAGGTCTTCATTCTCGAAGAACACGTGCCCCGAAGTGGGCCGGTAGAGCTGCAGGATGGTCCTGCCGGTAGTCGATTTCCCGCAGCCGGATTCGCCTACCAGGCCCAGGGTTTCTCCCTGGCGGATCTGGAAAGTGACGCCGTCGACGGCGTGCACCCTGCCGATCTCGCGCTGAAACACAATGCCGCGTTTGATGATCTGATCCGAAGTGACACCGT
>JAMCRR010000007.1 GCA_023381565.1 Chloroflexota bacterium | reverse complement strand
GGGGCGCTGTGGACCATTTCGTTGGTGATGCCGGTGAGCTGCGTAATAAAGGGCGGGATGGGACGCAGCGGGTTGACCAGGGTGGTCCACTCGGCTTCGATCCGGCGACCGTTGAAACGCGTCGCGCCAATCTCCAGGATGGAGTCGGATTGAGCATCCAGGCCAGTGGTTTCGATATCCAGGGAGATCATGGAGGGCATGCAGAAGATTATACCCGGAAAGGAACCGGCAGCGCACGCTTCAATTTGCCCGGGAATGAGTTAAAGCACGTTCCACAAGATAAAAGAAAAGCTCCCACGGGGCGACCGTGGGAGCAGATGAGTAACAAGAACGGCGAATACCTACACCATCTGCCGGACAGGCACCTTCGAGTAATCCACGCCGGTCACGCGGGAAGCGCGGGCGATGAAATCCTTCGAAAGTTTGTTGGCTTTCTCGACGATAGCGTCTTCGTCAACGCGCGTCAGCCGCCCTTTCTCCACCACCACCTCGCCATTAACGATGGTGGTATCGACGATGTGGTTGGCGCCGAACAAAACGACCGAACTGACCAGGTCGTGGGTGGCGCCGGCATAATCGAGCTGGCGGGTATCGATCAGCGACAGGTCGGCGGCCTTGCCCACCTCGAGCGAACCGAGCTCATCCCAACCCAGCACCTGGGCGCCGCCTTGCGAGGCGATGCGCAGCATCTCGGTGGACATGGGTTTCATGTCGCGCGTCATGTAGCGGTGCAGCACCAGGGCGGTCTGCAGCTCGGCGATCATATCGCCATAGCCTCCGGCGCCGTCCACCCCGAAGCCAACCCGCACGCCTTGAGCGCGCATATCCAGGATCTTGGCGATGCCGTGGCCGGCGCGGGCGTTGCATACCGGGCAAGAAGCCACACCGCAGCGGTACTGCCCCATGCGGCGGATCTCCTCGTCGTTGACGTAAATCGAATGGGCGTACCACACGTCTGGGCCGACCCAATCCAGGCTCTCCATATATTCGAAGGGGCGCATCCCGAACATGTCCTTGCACCAATCGTCCTCCAGCGCGGCTTCGGCCAGATGCGTGTGGCAGTGCAGCCCGTGCTGGCGGGCGTATTTAATCGTCTCGCGCATCAGGTTGGAGGTTACTGAGAAGGGTGAGCAGGGCGCCAGGGCGATGCGCAGCATGGAGAAGGGCGACGGATCGTGATAGGTATTCACCAGCCGCTCAGAATCGAGCATGATCTCCTCGTCTGTCTGCACCACGCTGAGAGGCGGCATACCCCCATGCGCCTGGTCCAGCGACATGCTGCCCCGGGTGGGGTGGAAGCGCACGCCGATCTCTTTGGCAGCCTGGATCTCGGCATCGATGAGCTTCTTGTCGCCGGTATCCGGGAACACGTAGAACAGATCGCTCACCAGGGTGCAGCCGGTCTTCAGCAGCAGCCCCAGGCCGACCAGCGCGCTGACGTATACCAGCTCGGGGTCCAGCTCGTGCCAGATATCGTAGTTGATCTTGAGCCAGTCCCAGATGTCCAGGGCGTTAGCCGTGCGCGGCAGATCGCGGGTGTAGATCTGGTACATATGGTGGTGGGTATTGACAAATCCCGGCAGGGCGACTTTGCTGCTTCCGTCAATCACCCGCGTCCCCGGTGGAGGCGTAAGATGAGGACCGATCGCTTTGATCACCGGGCCGTCAATCAGTATGTCGTTATCGTGCAGCTCAGTAGCCTGGGCGTCCAGTGTAGCGATGGTGTGAATATTCTTGATTAAAAGACTTGACATTGGTTCTACTCCCATTATGCCTAAGATATCCAAAAGATCGATTCAACTCAGACGGGCATCGACCGTCTTTTTCAACACTTTTGCCAGCTCGGTCGAGCCTTTCTCGACTGTGACCGGTGTTGTGGCTTGATCCACGTGCACGACCGCTTCGTGGTCCAATTGCCGGAAGAGCTTGGTTACCTGCGGCACTTGCACGCCGACTGCGGAAAGCTTGTCGACCTGGCTGAAGACCTCCCCGGGGGGGCCGTCTAGAATGATATTGCCGTGGTCGAGGACCAGTATGCGGTCGGCAAACTCGGCCAGCAGGTCTACCTGGTATTCCACCATGACCACAGTCGTATGGTTCTCCCGGTTCAGCTTGGTGACGATAGAAAATACCTCATAAGTGCCGCGCGGGTCCAGGTTCGAGGTGGGTTCATCGAGGATGAGGATATCGGGGTTCATTGCCAGCACCGAGGCGATGGCTAGGCGCTGCTGCTGCCCGCCCGAGAGAGAGTGCGTATTGCGCTCCTCCAGGCCGTCGAGCTGGACGAGTTTGAGGTTCTCCTGGACGAGCTGGGCGATCTTTTCTCGCGGCAGGCCCAGATTGGCCGGCCCGAAAGCCACTTCATCGGCGACCAGAAGCTGGGTAAGCTGCGCTTCAGGGTCTGAAAAGACCAGGCCCACCCATTGGGCGATTTCTGCCGTGGTGGATTTGGCGGTGTCGATGCCGTGGACGATAATTTCCCCCTCCATTTTTCCGCCCAAGGAGTGCGGCACCAGCCCGTTCATGCAGTAACACAGCGTGCTGCGCCCGGCGCCATTCGCCCCCACGATGCCGACAAATTCTCCCGTCTTGATTTCGAGGTTAATTTTCTCCAGGGCGCATTTTTCGGTGCCCGGATACCAATAAGTGACGTCTTTGAGTTTTAATGCCTGAGAATCCATGGGACTCCTCTTTACCTGGACAAATGTACGGGCCAGAACAGCCCCCAGAAACTGCGGACAGAATACATCCAGCTCAGGTCTCCGTAGACCACGCGCAAGACGATCAGGAAGATGATGAAAAGGACGAAAGCCGTGATCAGAACGTAGTCGATCGTGTTGAACTTGATCACTCGCAGTTCGGTACGCTTGACCGGCGCGCCGAAAGCCCTGGCTTCCAACACCATGGCTGTTGTTTCCGTCCGCTGCATCGATCCAACCGCCAGTGGGACGAACAGGGGCACCAGCGCCTGGATTTTTTCCTTCAGGTTGTTTTCACGCAATGCTCGGGCCCGCTGCGCCTGGACGATAATGCGGGCTTCTTCCTGCATGATCGGGATCATCTGGAGTGACATCCCAAACATGGAAGCATAGGAATAAGGGATGCCGATCTTGGCGATAGCGCTGACCAGATCTTCGGGAGTGGTGGTCAGGACCAGGGTGATCGAGGCAAAGAAGACGGCGGAGATGCGCAGCGCGAGCAGAACGCCGTAATACAGCCCTTCCCATTTCATCATTCCGAAATACGGCAGCTCGATTGGGCTCGTCCCGATCATAATCGGGGTTATTCCGACCGGGTTGACGAACCCGTGGGTGATCGTAACGGTCAGGATCACGATCGGCAGAAAGCGCACCAGGGCATTTTCAAACAGCTTGCCCTTTACGGCCACCAGTAAAAAAGTCACCAAAACCGCAATGACCACCAGCGGAACCAGCGGGTTATTGAGGATGAACACTGAGACCATGGCGCACACCATCCAGACCATCTTGGTGCGGGGGTCGAGGCGGTGGAGGATGGAATTTCCGGGGATATACAGGGTTGTCTTCATGCGAGGCACCTCCTTACCTCGGAGACCATCTCCGCCACGTTGAGCACGCGCGGGCTGACCCCATAGTCAGACAGGCGCTGGCTCAATTGGGTGATGTGCGGTGGGCGCAGGTCGGCCTCGTTCAGTACGTCTTGCCGGATAAAGAGATCCGGCAGAGAACCGTCGAAAACGATGTGGGCGCGGGACATGACGATGGCCCGGTCGGCGTGCTCGGCGACAAAGCTCATGTCGTGCGAGACGAACACGATCGATTTGCCGCTCTCGTACATCATGCCGATCACCTGAGAGAGGATCTTCTTGCTCTCGTAATCCTGCCCGGTAGTCGGCTCATCCAGGATCATGAGCTGCGGACCCATGGCAAAGATGGAGGCGATGGCCACCAGTTTGCGGGCGCCCATGCTGAGCGAATAAGGATGGACATCCAGATAGGGCTGCAGCTTGAACAGCTCGATGGTTTCTTTAACTTTCTGCTCGATCTCATCAGGGGGCAGGCGCAGGTTGCGCAGCCCAAAACGCAGCTCTTCTGCAACCGTCACGCAGAACAACTGGTGGTTGGGATTTTGAAAGACATAGCCGACGGTCTTGGCCAGCACGGCGGTGCGAGTCTTGCGGGTATCTGCGCCATGCACCAAAATCGTTCCCTCGGTAGGCTGGAGCAGCCCATTAAAATGCTTGACCAGGGTAGTTTTACCGCTCCCGTTTTGCCCGATGATCGCCAGCTTTTCATGCTCCCCGACCGAGACGTTGATATTTTCAAGAGCGCGCGTCCCGGTGGGATACACGTGAACCAGGTCTTTTACCTGGACCAACGTCCTCGCAGCGTCCGGTATAAACTGGCTCTTGTTGTTTTTATGATTGTTCGAAATCATTGCACCCTTTCTAGAAAACGCCTGACGATCTTCGGAGCCGCTTCTTTCACTTTTGCTTTCAGCTCCTCTTCGTCGACATTCGTCAGAACACCATCTTTGAGGACAATTTTACCGTCGACGACCACCGTTCTCACCTGGGCGCCGCTGGCATTGCTGGCGGCTGTGAACAAAGGGTCGTAAGAAGGTAGGACGTCCAGGTCGTTGCGCGTCAGCAGGATCAGGTCAGCCTTCTTTCCGGGTTCTAGGCTCCCGATCTCGTCCCCCCAACTCAGCGCCCTGGCGCCTCCCAGGGTAGCCATACGGAGCAGATCTTCTTCCAGGATGGGCGCCGGGTTGCGGTATGGCAGGCCGTAGGCCGTCGAAAGCACGTAGAGCGAAAGGTGAATCTGGCGGAACAGGTCCAGGCTGCCTCCGGATGCCAGAGGCCCGTCGCTGCCGATACCCACGCGCAGGCCCCGTTTGAGCATTTCGGGCACTTTCGTGGGCCCGCAGTAGCGGAAGGCAGCTGCCGGGCAGTGGGCAACAGAGACGTCATAGCGCTGGTAGAGATCCAGCTCTTTCTCGCTGAGCAGGACGGAATGCGCGGCATGGACGTTGGGCGCCAGGAAACCGAGCGAAGCCAGGTATTCGGCCGGGCGCAGCCCCGATTTCTCGATGGCGAAATCGACTTCGTAGGTGCCTTCAGCCAGGTGGATGTGAATATTGGTTTTTAACTCTGCCGCCAGATCGCGAATGGTCTCCAGCAACTCCCGGCTGCAAATCATGATCTGGCGCATGCCCATCCAGACGCGGATGCGGCCTCCGGCTTTCCCGTTCCATTCCTTGAACAGGCTGCGACCTTTCTCCGCGACCCCGGCGGGCGTATCTTGCATTTCGAGCGGGATGCCCTGCTGCAGGTCGAGCGTCGAGCGCGCCAGGATGCCGCGTACGCCGGTCTTCTCTAACGCCGGGGCCATGCATTCTGGGCGGGGGCCTCCGGCATCCGCGAATGTGGTCGTGCCGACTTTCAACAGGTTGGCGTAGGCGAAAAGGGCGCTCAAATAGATATCGTCGTCGGATAGATTGGCTTCAAAGGTGATCAAATAATTCTGCCAGACGGGTTCCCTGAGCTTCATCTCCTTGCTGAGACGCTGCAAGATGGCTCGCTCGAACTGCTGGCCGGTGTGGAAGTGCGTGTCTACCATCCCCGGCATCACAATATGGTCAGCGGCGTCCAGCACCTGTGCGGGGTGATATTTCGTCTCAAGCTGGGTTGTGGGACCGATTTCGAGGATGGAGTTGCCCTGGATAGCAACGGCGGCATTTTCGAACACGTCGCCGGCGGCGTTCATGGTAATGATCGCGCCGTTGGAGATCAATAAGTCGATAGGTTGTTTTTCCATGATGCCTCTGCTGGTGGGAATCCCGGTAGGGGCGGCTTTCCGGCCGCCCCTACTATCCTACCCACCAGTATATCTCATACGGTTAATCGACATGAACAGGGGAAGTGACCCGCCAGTGCGGTGGTAGTGCCCGCAAAATAGCGATGACCACGAAGAAGAGGATGCCTTTATCGACCAGCGACTCAACCCCTTGCGTGATGATTGCCGCACTGAGGATATTGTGGACTGCCGTTACCATCACTGCCGTGCCGACATCCCAGGCAGCGCCGGTGAACCCGCCGAAGGCAAATGCTACCACCGGTGCGGTCACCAGGGTCAGACTGAAAGAAAACAGGATCAGGGTGATGATAAAGCCGAGCCAGGTTCGTCCCAGCCCGCTGCGCAGGCACAACCAGAGGACGGTGACGCCGACCAGGGGCAGGGGTAAGAAGGCAAAGGAAGTTGGGTTGACTAACAGCCCCTGCAGGATGATGGTGATCAGTCCAACGATCACGCCGGGCCACCACCCGCCGATCATGGTGGCGAGGATCGTTCCGCCGAAGTCGAGGAAAATCGGCAGCTTCAGGCTCTGGACGATCACAGATCCGGCAAAATTCATCGCCACGCACATCGGAATGATAGCCGCCAGGTGCATGGGCTTGAGTTGCGGGAATGCGACCCTTCTTATGTCGAACTGGTACCATTTCTTCTTGGTCAATTCACCTGTTGCTGTAGCCATAGACTATACTCCTTTCTAGATCAAATCGGATAGGGATAGGGACTCCAGGGCGATTATTCGTTTACGTCGAATTAGAAAATAATTGAGATGGGGGAACTGAGAGATTCGAGGTGCTGAGAATAACTGGATTCTCCTGGGGTGGATGAGGCGACGAACAGAAGTTACACAGGTGGAGGTATAGGGGTATATCTTCATCCTCCTTTCGTATCTGAATGACTTGCCAGATGCCTTATAGAACAATTACCGCTAAAGATAAGGTTCCATAAACTCCTGCCAAAAGCCCAGACCTGATTATGCAATTATGTAGCCTCGTGCAGATTTCCCCCAAGAAGATGCCTCAGTGTTGAGTGTATTGGCCAACCGAGGTGTGAAATGGCCTGACCGGTGCTCTCTGAATTGTCATGCTTGCTAAACTTCAAGCGTTACCGGTAACGTTTGCAATTATTATAACCTTCTCGCTTATCAGAGTCAAGAGTTGATTGGCGCCTTGTCAGCCAAAGATGAAAAGTGAACCGATAGCGGTTCAAAAGTGAACTCTTTCCAGTTGAAAAGTGAACCGCCCAAAACTTCAAAAGTGAACCATCCCAACTTGAAAAGTGAACTGGGTCTGTGGTA
>JAMCRR010000070.1 GCA_023381565.1 Chloroflexota bacterium | reverse complement strand
TTCCAAAAAGCTCACCCAGCTAAGCGGATACCAGGTGACCACCGAGATTACCGATACCTACGACCTGCTGCTGACAGAAATGAAATTGGGGCACGTCCAGATCGCCTGGTTGCCCCCTTTTACTTATATGATTGCCAGCGATAAGAATTACGCCGACGTTGCCCTGATGACCAACCACTTTGGGGTCTATTCGTACGGCATCCAGTTCCTGGCCAACGTTGATAGCAATTTCACGCCCTATTTTGATCCAGGCCAGAACAGCGATACGGCCGCGTCCGGGGATGCCCTCAAACAGTTTGACGGGAAGCGCCCCTGCTGGGTGGACCTGCAATCTGCGTCAGGCTACGTGGTGGCCAAGGGCTTGCTGGACGAAGCCAACGTCAACACCCTGGACGGAGTCATCACGCAAAGCCACAGCGCCCTGATTCGGGCCTTGTATATCAACGGGATCTGCGATTTCGGCGTCACTTTCGCCATCTCGGGCGACCCGCGCACTGCCGAATCGATCCTGACCGAGCTTCCGGACGTCATGGAAAAAGTCGCCGTCATCTGGCGCAGCGACGCCATTATTCCTAACCTGAACGTCACGTTTTCACCCTTTATCCCCGGGGCAATTCGCCAGGAAGTGACCCAGGCTTTACTGGATTACTCCAAAACAGTGGAAGGGAAAGCCGCTCTCACCACGTTTAACCAATATGATATATCGGAGCTGAAGGTCGTAGACGACAGTTATTACGATGTCCTGCGCACCGTTCAAGTTGATTCGCAAGTAAAGTTGAGTACCCTGTTGGGCAAATAATATTCATCCTTCCACCCAAAAGATTTTAAGAAATTTTAACTTGCGGTAAACCTGGAATCGAGTTATTATCAAGGTCGCCAGAGGGTAGATATTAGCGGTCAATAGTATCCCCTCACCAATATTTTCAAGAACACCAAATAACAAAGGAGAAGAAGATGAAAAGAGCTCGTGTACTGTACATGGCTTTTGCCATCCTGTTGGTTTTCGCGTTCACATTGACTTCCTGCGCCCCGGCAGCAACCCCTACGGCTGCCCCAACTGAGGTCCAGGTCCAGCCAACGCAACCGGTAGCGGCGGCCCCCACTGAAGCGCCTACGGCTGCTCCAACCGAAGCGCCCACCGCCGCGGCAACTGTAGCGCCCACTGCTGCGCCTACAATCCCACCGGCTGCCTGCGCTCCTCTGGCTACCCAACCCACGGTGAAAGCTGGCGATCTGGGCTCCGCCGATAAGCCGATCGAGATCACCTTCGTTCCTTCGGGCGACACGGGCAAGATCGCCACAGCCGGCAACGCCATCGCTGACTGCCTGAACAAGATCACCGGACTTACCTTCAACATCGAAGTCGGCACGAGCTATGCCGCTTCCATCGAGGCTATGGGCGCCAATAAGGCCCAGGTAGGCTTCCTCAATACCTTCTCCGCTGTTGCGGCCGGGATTAAGTACGGCGTCGTGCCCGTGCTGGCCGTCGTGCGCAACTATTCGACCAACGATGTAGATCCCGACAAAGCTTTAGCCGGGCAGTCAGAGCCTTTCTACAAGGCAGAGTTCCTCGCTAACGCAGCCTCCGGGATCAAGTCCTTCGCCGATCTGAAGGGCAAGACCTTCTGTTTCGTGGACCCAGCCTCGACCTCCGGCTACATCATCCCTCGCATGATCCTCAAAGCCAACGGCATCGACCCCGACACAGACTTCTCATCCACGCAAAATGCAGGCTCACATAACAACGTAGCCATCGCCGTTTACAAGGGCGACTGTGATGCTGGAGTGGCCTACGTCGACATTCGCACCGACACGACTGCCAACCTGCAAGCCACTTATCCTGACATTATGGACAAAGTGACTGTGTTCGCCGATTCCGATCGCATCCCCAACGATGGCGTTCAGGTGGTGAAGGACTTCCCAACCGAGTACACCACCGCATTAGTGGATGCCATGGTCTCTATGTCCGCCGACCCGGGTGGCGCAGCTATGCTCAAGAGCCTGTACAACGCGAACGCATACGAGAAGATCGACCCAACCTTCTACGCTGATTTCACCAAGCTCTGCAACACTGCCGGGCCAGACCTGTGCCCACTTCCTCAATAAGGTAGCTTGTAAATAAACCAGAAATACTGCCCCGGTCGATAAGAACGCTGTCTCTGGCCTTCGACCGGGGCAGATTGGCCCCAATGAGAAGGTTATCAATTCTGCATACTTCTTTTATCTTCCACGAAACCCCATGCTACGCGTAGAAAACCTCACAAAAGTCTATCCCAACGGCACCCAGGCTTTGAAAAACGTCAGCTTTGAGGTAGCCGATGGGGAATTCCTGGCAGTGATCGGACTGAGCGGCTCAGGGAAATCCACCCTCCTGCGTTGCATCAACCGCTTGATCGAGCCAACTTCCGGGAAAATCTACTGGGACGACACAGACGTCACGGCGGCCAAAGGCCCAGAGATCCGTAAGATCCGCCGCCAGATTGGCATGGTGTTCCAGCAGTTCAACCTGGTGAAGCGCGCATCGGTTTATACCAACGTCATGAGCGGGCGTCTGGGCTATGTCGATACCTTCCCCAGCCTCCTGCACGTCTTCTCTGCGCAAGATCGCGCAAGAGCGCTCGCGAATCTCGATCAAGTGGGGTTATCGGAAAAGATCCATGTGCGGGTCGATTCGCTCTCCGGCGGGCAGCAGCAGCGCGTGGGCATCGCGCGAGCCCTGATGCAGGAACCCAAGCTGATGCTGGCGGATGAGCCGGTGGCCTCGCTGGACCCGGTGCTGGCGCACTCGATCCTGAAATACCTGGAACAGCTCAATAAAGAGCGCGGCATCACGGTGCTGTGCAGCCTGCACTTCCTGGATTTGGTGCACCGCTACGCCACCCGCGCCATCGCGCTGAAAGACGGCGAGTTGGTCTTCAAGGGCCTCCCGCAGGAGATCGACGACGCCCAGTTTAAATCCATCTACGGACAGGAAGCCGAGCGCGTCTCGATCATCTGAGCGAGTGGCGTTCATTTTTCGAACCATTAATCCCCGAGACCCTTATTCATGACAGCTTCGGAACATACCCTCGCTCCGCAACGTAATCGAACGCTATTCTTTTCTCTGCTCGCTCTGGTGATTCCCGGCTCGAGCCAGTTCTTGATGGGCAGGCGCTGGCGCGGCGCCCTGCTTTTTTTGTCCATCCCCGTATTGGGTTATATCGTTTATTGGGCTCAGTCGTACCAGAAAGTTGGCCTGGTGACCATCGGCTCCTGGACGACGAGCTGGCTGTGGGCGCCGTTGGCGCTTTTCTGGATCTGGAACGTGTTCGATGCGCGCAGATTGGGAAATGGTCAAGAAAGCAATTCGTTTTTAGGGCTACTTCTGGTGTTGGTGATCCTATACGTCGTGGCCTGGAACGTTACCCAAATCAAGCCGGAGCGGCTGGTCACACGCTTCAATGACGCCAAATCAGTAGCAACCAACCTGGTCAACCCGGATGTGATCACCATCACCATCAACGGCGAAGATCGTATCTGCGCCTGGCAGTGCATGAGTGAGTACATTAGCGATACACTAGCCGGCCGCCCTACCCAGGGACCCATACGCGCCAGCAAAACCTTGCTCGATATCATCGGACGAGTAGAACAGGTCAAGGCGCCGGCCTGGGAGGTCAAGCTCGGCCTGGCCCAGTCCGGAGGCCAGGTGACTGGTTTTGTTGCCGGCAGCCTGATCGAGACCATTGCCATGGGCCTCATGGCCACGATCTTCTCCACCATTCTGGCCATTCCAGTCAGCTTCCTGGCGGCGCACAATATCATGTCGCGCGTGCCGGGCGGGAACGTGGTCTATTACATTACACGTACCCTCCTTAACATCGTGCGCGCGGTCGACCCGGTGGTGTGGGGCCTGTTGATCATCGTGTGGGTAGGGCTTGGCAGTTTCGCCGGGGTGATCGCGCTTACCATCCACTCTTTAGCAGCGCTGGCTAAACTGTTCTCCGAAGAGATCGAGCACATTGACCCCGGCCCTGTGGAAGCTGTCACGGCCTCGGGAGCCAACCTGATCCAGACGCTGCGCTACGCCGTGGTGCCGCAAATCACACCGCCTTTCCTGGCTTACACTCTCTTGCGCTGGGACATCAACATGCGCGCGGCCACCGTGGTCGGCTTTGTAGCGGGCGGGGGTATCGGCTTTTTCGTGGTCGAGACCATTCGCATGGGCGGTTACCAGCTCTACGCCACCGCGCTGTGGTCGGTGGCGGTAGTGATCATCCTGGTGGATGCGATCAGCAGCACCTGGCGCGCGCGCATCCTGGCTGATCAGCCATCCGAGCCAGAAAAACGCCGTTCGACCTGGGTCAAAATCCGCACCGCTTTTCTGGTCCTGCTGGGGGTTCTGGCGTTTATTTACTGCTGGAATATTTCGGAAATCAGCATTAAAGATTTGTTCGCGCCGGCTCCTACCCTGGGCAGCATCCTGCACGACTTTGTGACGATTGATCTGGGACCGAAAACCCTCGGCCCGGTGGTGCAACAGATGCTGATCACCATCTTCCAGGCCATGCTGGCAACCACCCTGGGTGCAATTATTGCGCTGCCGTTCAGCTTCCTGGCCGCCCGAAATTTGACCGGGCGAAGCAAGCTTTCCGTCTGGATCTTCTACCTGACACGCGGACTGTTCAACGTGCTGCGTTCCATCGAAGCGCTGCTGTATGCCGCCATCTTCGTATTCTGGGTAGGTATTGGCCCCTTCGCTGGCATGATGGCCCTGGCGGTGACCACCTTCGGCTTGATCGGCAAGCTGTTTTCCGAGGCAATCGAGGAGATCGACCCCGGCCCCATTGAGGCAGTCACTGCCACAGGCGCCAGCCCGCTGCAGGTGATCAACTATGCCATCCTACCGCAGATCGTGCCTCCGTTTACCTCCTATTTGATCTACCAATGGGACATCAACGTGCGTATGGCCACCATCATCGGCTTCGCGGGCGGCGGCGGCATCGGATTGATGCTGAACACGTTCTTCGGGCTGCTGCAATACCACAAGGCCGGAACGGTGGTGCTGTTCATCGTTGTAGTCGTAGCTCTGATGGATTTCGCCAGCGCCAAGTTGAGGCAGGTATTGGTCTGATCCCAGAGAACACACCTGGTAAAATCAGCAGCCTGGGCGTCTCACGCTCCAGGCTGCTTCTTCGTGAAGTGGCTTGTGGTAAAATTTCGGGATGCTTAAGAGAAAAACGACTATCCCACTGCGAGTTTTGCTATTCTTGTCGGCGGGCGGGGTTTTAGCCCTGGGAATTTCCGTGCTGATCGCCCACACGTATGCCCGCCCGCGAACCTACCAGACCGATGACGCGCCCTCCGCTCCCGTCGCGATCGTGTTAGGCGCCGGCTTGATGCGGGATGGCTCCCCTACCGCCGTGCTGAAAGACCGGGTAGCCACCGCCGCAGATCTTTTCTTTTCAGGCAAAGTCCAGAAGCTGCTGATGAGCGGAGACAATCGCTACGTCTACTATAATGAGCCCGGCGCGATGAAAGCCTACGCCCTCAGCCTGGGGGTGCCCGAATCGGCTATCGTGCTGGATTACGCCGGGCGGCGCACCTACGATAGCTGCTACCGGGCCCGCTTCATCTTCGACGTACAGCAGGCGATTCTGGTGACGCAAAACTTCCACCTGCCCCGCTCGATCTACACTTGCAACGCCCTGGGGGTAAAATCGGTGGGGGTGAGCGCCGACCGGCGCCAGTACCAACGCAGGTCTTACCTGTTTTGGAACTTGCGCGAAATACCGGCCACCCTGGTGGCTATCTGGCAGGTATGGGTCACTCGCCCTCTGCCCGTTTTGGGGGATCCCGAGCCGATCTTTCCTCCGGCTCAGAGCGGGCAGGCCCCGAATCCCATCCCAACCCTGGAGAGCCACACCTGAATTCGAAAGTAGCCGTGATCGCGAGTAAGATTTGGCCGTGGAGAACCCTGGAACGGGAACAAATCTTGCACTCCATATCTAGAAAATAAAGGTATACTAACCTACAAAATTTCATAATCGCGGAGGTATCATGGAACGCTCTGAAGCGCTCCTTATCGTTGAGGAGTACGTTAAAAACCCGGGATTGATCAACCACATGTTATCAGTAGAAGCAGCCATGCGCTTCTATGCGGAAAAACTGAACCAGGACGTAGAACTCTGGGGAATTACCGGCCTTTTACACGATTTCGATTGGGAAATTCACCCGACCCTGGAAGAACACCCCCTGGCCGGAGCGCCCATTCTCAGGCAGCGGGGCGTGCCGGAAGACATCATCCAGGCTATCCTCAGCCATGGCGTGGAGACGGGCGTGCCGCGCGTCACCCCCATGCAAAAGGCTCTTTACGCCTGCGATGAGGTCACCGGCCTGATCACCGCCGTGGCCCTGGTGCGGCCCTCGCGCTCATTGCTCGACCTGACCTCGTCGTCGGTCAAGAAGAAGTGGAAAGACCGCGCCTTTGCCGCCGGCGCCAATCGCGAAGAGATCGCTTTGGGGGCAGAAGAATTTGGGGTGGATTTATGGGAGCACGTCGATAACGTGATCCTGGCCATGCGCAGGATCGCCCCACAACTTGGCCTGGCGGGCCAACCTAATCTTTAGGCTGTTCTGCGTCTTAACATCGAACTTACCATTGCTGCCCGAAGGGAGTCATTTCCATGACGTTAGAGGGAAAAGGGTTCTTTATATGGAAAATTCCCAGTTGCGAAGGGGGAAGCGCGGACGCCATCGCCGCAGCCGCCCAGGCTTCGGGGTTCACGCACGTTATCATCAAGATTGCAGATGGGACCATCGCCTCGAACTACGACCGGGGCCTCGGCGTCGACCTGGTTCCTCCGGTAGCGCAGGCTTTGCGCAGCCGCGGCCTGCACGTGTGGGGCTGGCATTACGTCTACGGGAGCGACCCCCTGGGAGAAGCGCGCATTGCCATCCAGCGCATCCAGGACTTGAACCTGGAAGGCTACGTAATCGACGCAGAATCCGAATATAAACAGTCTGGCAAGGCCACGGCAGCCAACAAGTACATGAATGCCTTACGTAACAGTCTCCCCACTCTACCCTTCGCGTTGAGCTCCTATCGCTTCCCCTCGTATCACCGCGACTTACCCTGGTCAGTTTTTTTGGAGAAGTGCGATCTCTTCGC
>JAMCRR010000081.1 GCA_023381565.1 Chloroflexota bacterium | reverse complement strand
GGACTTGCCCGAGCCGGATGGACCCATGATGGCGACCACCTCGCCCCGGTCCACGTGGATGGTGACACCGTTCAGGGCGTGGACCTCAACTTCACCCATGCGGTAGGTCTTGGCCAGGTTCTCGGCAGAGATCACCTGTTCGCTCATTGGGCGCCTCCCGAACTGCTATTCGAGCCACCCGAGCTGCCTGAGCCGCTGCTGGGGCTACCCGCTCCACCTGCGCCGCCGCGGTTAAAGTTGCCACCGCTTCGGTTAAAGTTGCCACCTGCACCGCCGCCTCCGAGTCGGAACAAGGCGCCTAAGTTGCCGCTACCGGCCGAGGCTGAGGAAGTTGGGTTCAGAACGATAGCCTCCCCTGGTTTCAATTGACTGGAGGTTATCTGGGTTTCGATGCCTGAGGATGCGCCTACCTGGACGACTACCGGTTGGAGCTTGCCCTGATTCAGCATAAAGACAACACTCCGGTTGCCAACGGTTTGGATAGCGACACTCGGCGCCACGAGAACATTGGTAACCTGGGCAGTAACCACGTTGGCCGAGGCGGTCATGCCGGGCAAGACCAGCTTATCTGGGTTGGTGATCTGAACATTGACTGTGTAGTCGACCACGCCGCTGGAGTTGACGCCAACCGGATCGATCTGGGTGACCTTACCGGTATAGGTTTTATTGGGGATGGCGGCAAAGGTGAAGCTCACCGGCTGCCCGACCTGTACGTTATCGATATCCACCTCGGAAACCTGCAGGCTGACGTATTCCTGCGAAAGGTCTGTAAGTTGGAAAGCTGATGTTCCTGCAGAGACGGTATCGCCAGCTTGCAGGCTTACGTCGGTAATTGTGCCGGCGAAGGGGGCGGTGATCTGTGTCTCGGAAAGTGTCGCCTGGTCTGATTCAACCTTGGCTTGCGCCGCCTGGATCTCTCCCTGGGTAGGGCCAAACTGCACCAGGTTGTACTGGCGTTGTGCGTCAGACAGGTTGGCTGCGGCAACAGCCAGTGCTGCATTGGCATCGGCTACATCTTGAGCGGTGGGTTTGCCTGTCAGCCAGTTGTAGGTTGCCAGCGCCTGTTGTTCTGCCGTTTGAGCGGCGGTGAGAGTGTTTAATGCCTGAGCTTTACGGATATCTGTATTGGGTAAATTTGCAACTCGATTATAAGCATTCTGGGCCTGGGCCAGCTTCGCCTGGTCGAGTTGGTAAGTGGTATAAGCATTTTGGTCATTTGTTGTGGTGCCGCGCGGGTATTTCAAGGCGATGACGGCATTATTGGCTTTGGTATACGCATCCTGAGCCTGGACCAGTGTATTATATGCGTTGGCTCGTTCCGAATCGGATTGGAGCAGAGTATTCAACGCCTGTTGGTCGGTGTACAGACTGGCCTGCGCTTGCAGGATCTGTGGGGATACTGACAGGGGGGTCAGGGTGGCGAGCACCTGGCCGGCTTTTACCTGCTGCCCGGCGACCACATTGACCTGGGCCACCTGCCCGCTGGTCTGCCAGGTAAGTGTGGCGCTCTGCTTCGCGCTCACATTGCCCGTGGCGCCAATCGTTTGCGTGACGGAGCCCATTCTAAGCGATACTGTTTGGACATTGGCTACGGAAGCTGCTTGCTGTTTCCCTTTAAAATAACGATAGCCGAAAAAGCCGCCAACTGCCAGGACGACTACTACACCAGAGATAATCCACCATTTCTTCATAATTTAACCTCTCCGTATTGTTAATCTCGATCCGCGGTTGAGATTATGATTTTCTCTCATCTAAGTCATCCAGGGTATTGGCATCAGTGGCTGCCGAGGCGCACCCGATCAGACAGGTGCCTCCGGCTGCATAGTCCAGGATTCCTTTCCACCCTGCGGATCCCATCTATGTATAGTTATATCCTCCGAACAACCGTCTACAAAGAGGCGCATGTCATAAGCCGGGTTGACTGCATTCACGTCTTATGGTGACGCCGGTCATACAAGCTTGTGATGGCGATCACGATACCCTCTGAGTTGGACGTGCTACAATAACTGCATGAATGGGTACCGGTTGGAATCCGAATCGGGTTTTTTGTCGGTGTTCCGCCTTTTTGTGGGCATACGCTTGATTTTCTCGGCTCTCGTATTGGTGGTCGAGCAATACATCAATAACGCCAGGATCTTGCGCATTCAGGCTTCTCCCTGGCCCAGCATTATTGAAGCAGCCTTGTTATTAGGTTATCTTTCGTGGCCCTGGTTGCGCATAAAGCTCGGGAAAGCTTATTTGCCGATTGCACTTCTGGTGGCCACGGTGGGTCCTATTCTCGAAAATTTCTTTGCAGTTGACCTGCATATCACCGATGAGGTCACTCAGGTCCGCGCCTTTGCCGGGCAGTGGGAGGTGGTTATCCTCCTCCTGGTGCCCTTGATATTGGTAAGCTGGAAGTACCGGACTTGGGTCATAGGCGCTTACTGCCTGGGGACGGCAGCCCTGGATGGGATTCTGACTCTGACGCTCACAGACGTGAGCGGAATTAATTTATGGCCGGTCATGTCCGTTGTCTTTTTCAGAACCGTGATGTATTTGTTTATCGGATACGTCATCAACCGTCTCTCGGCTGAACAGCGCGAGCAGAACGCCCTTCTTTTACAGGCTAACCGCCAGTTGGCGAACTCTGCCAAGACCTTAGAGCAGCTGACCATCAGCCGAGAACGCAACCGCCTGGCGCGTGAGCTCCACGATACCCTGGCGCATTCGCTGAGTGCTCTGGCCGTACAGCTGGAGGCGATTCGCTCATTGTGGGATGCAGACCCGAAAACTGCCCGGTCGATGCTGGATCACTCGCTGGCGATGACGCGTGATGGATTGAATGAAGCCCGGCGGTCGATCCAATCTCTGCGTACGGCTCCTTTAGAAGACCTGGGTCTGGCGCTGGCGATCCGTAATCTGGCAGCCTCGCAGGCAGAGCGAGGTGGGTTCTCCTTGAACCTGGATGTTCCCGAGCAGGTCCCCGAGTTGGACCCGGATGTGGAGCACAGCCTGTACCGAATCGCGGAAGAAGCATTGCGCAATACCACGCGCCATTCGGGGGCCGATCTGGTGACGGTAAAAATGGACTGCGATGAGCGCAGGATCGATCTATCCATTTCTGATAATGGGCGGGGATTCCGGGACGGGCCGGATATTACTGAGGACCATTTTGGGCTACGAGGCATGCGTGAACGCGCTGAGTCAATCGGCGCCAGACTGGCGATTGACAGCCAACCCGATAAGGGGACGACCGTCAGGGTGAGCATGGAGGTAAAGCGTGATACGGGTGTTAATCTGCGATGACCAGGCAGTAGTATGTGAGGGGCTGCGTGCCATATTAAGCACGACCGAGGATATTGAGGTGGTGGGGGTGGCAAATGACGGCGCCCAGGCGGTGGAGATGACGTGCCAGCTGCACCCGGATGTGATCCTGTTAGATTTGAAGATGCCAGTGATGAATGGGATCCAGGCGACGCGCATTTTACGCTCCCAATGCCCAGAGACGCGTGTCCTGGTGCTCACCACGTACGATTTCGACGAATGGGTTTTCGATGCGATTCGCAGTGGTGCGGCCGGGTATCTGCTGAAAGACACCCCGCGCGAAATGCTTGTGGCGGCTATCCGCGGTACGGTGGATGGCAAGACTTTCGTTGACCCGGCTGTAGCGGGCAAGCTTTTCAAGCAGGTGAGTCGCGGCACCACGCTGCCAGAGACCGACTTGACCCGTATCCTCAGCGAGCGCGAAGTGGACGTGCTGAGGCTGCTGGCGCGGGGTATGAGCAACCCCGAAATCGCCCAAAAACTGTATCTATCGGAAGGTACGGTGCGGAACTACATCAGCACCATATTGACCAAGCTGGATGTCTCCGACCGCACACAGGCTGCGCTGCTGGCTCTCCGCGCCGGTCTTGGGCAGGGGTAACGAAAAATCCACAGATATCACAGAAAAGCACAGATAAAAAATCTCCTATCTATTCGTGAACGTCTGTGTCGATCTGCGTCATCTGTGGATTGGAATTATTACCCTCCCAGGTAGGCTTCTTTGATGCGCGGGTTGCCCAGGAGTTCGGATGCGGTGCCGGAGAGGGCAATCGTGCCCGTTTCCAGCACGTAGCCACGGTTGGCTACTCGCAGAGCCATATTGGCGTTCTGCTCCACCAGCAAGACGGTTGTTCCGGCCTGGTTGATCTCGCGCAGTACGTGGAAAATCTCGCGCACGAGTACCGGCGCCAGCCCCATGGAGGGCTCGTCGAGCAGCATCAGGCTACCCCGGCTCATCAGCGCCCGGCTGACGGCCAGCATTTGCTGCTCGCCGCCCGAAAGGGTGCCGCCAAGCTGCTTCAGTCGTTCTTTCAGGCGTGGAAAGATCGTAAAGACGCGCTCGAAATCCCGGGCGATCTCCACCTTATCCTTGCGCTGCCAGGTGGCCAGTTTGAGGTTCTCCAATACCGTCAGGTTGCCGAAGATGCCCCGGCCTTCCGGCACCTGCGCTACTCCCATGGCCACGATCTTATCGGCCGCAGTTTTGTGCAGGTCCTTTCCCCGGTAAGAAATCTTGCCGTGATAGGGCACCATACCCGAAATGCCGCGCAGCGTCGAAGATTTGCCTGCCCCATTAGCGCCGATCAGGGTGACGATCTCTCCCTCGTGCACATCGAAGGAGATCCCTTTGACCGCTTTGATGTTGCCGTAAGAGATGTCCAGATCTTGAACAGAAAGCAAGACTTCAGCGGTGCTCATACTTCCGCTCCTTCTCCCAGATAGGCTTCCAGGACGCGGGGGTTATTTTGGATTTCCTTCGGCACCCCGGTGGCAATCGTCGCGCCAAAGTCGAGCACGTTGATGCGCTCGCAGATGCCCATCACCAGCCTCATCTGGTGCTCGATGAGGATGATCGTCAGGTCGAATTCTTTGCGAATCCAGCGGATAAAATCCATCAATTGGCCGATTTCAGAGGGGTTCATCCCGGCGGCGGGTTCGTCCAGCAGGAGCACCTTGGGGTGGGTAGCCAGAGCGCGGGCTATCTCCAGGCGGCGCTGCATACCGTAGGGCAGGTTTTTCGAAGATTCATCGGCGACGCTATCTAGCTTGAAAACCTCCAGCAGGTTCATGGCGTTCTCAATGGAGCGATTTTCTTCGGTCTGATAACCTCCCAGGTGGAACATCGCCTCCCAGGTACCGTATTTCATCTGCCCGTATTGGGCGATGCGCACGTTATCGATCACCGAAAGCTCTTTGAACAGGCGGATGTTCTGGAAGGTGCGGGCGATGCCCAATGCGGTAATCTCGTTAGAGGTTTTTCCAACCAGCTCAACATCTCCGAGGCGGATGCTGCCCTGAGTGGCGTGGTAGACACCGGTGATCAGGTTGAAAATAGTAGTTTTCCCGGCGCCGTTAGGGCCGATAATCGCCACCAGCTCGCCGTGCTCCAGGTTCAGGTTGAAATCCGAGACTGCGCACAGCCCGCCGAAGTAGTGTGTGACGTGTTCAGCTTGCAGGAGCATCGCTCGCCTCCTTCTTGCGGCGCCACAGCTTGGTCCCGATCAGATCGTGTAGGGGAACAAACCAGCGGAACTCGCGCAGGCCCATGATGCCGCGCGGGCGGTAGATCATCAGTATAACCAGAAGCAGGGGCATCAGCACCATGCGCCACATCCCCAATGGGCGCAAGATCTCCAGCAGGACGGTATAGATCGTGCCGCCGATGATCGAGCCGGCGATCGATCCGATGCCGCCCAGATAAACCATGATCAGGATATCGGTGGATTTGATGATGTCGAAGACGCGCGGGCTGATGAATTGCAGGACGTGGGCAAAGAGGGCGCCTGCCACACCTGCAAAGAAGGACGAAATCACGAAGGCCTGCAGCTTAACCTGGCGGGTATTAACGCTCATCAGGTCGCTGGCGATTTCATCCTCGCGGATGGAAAGCACCCCTCGCCCAAACCTGGAGTAGACAAAGTTGCGGATCACCCAGATCGCCAGGATGGTCCAGAAGAATGTCCAGGGCAAGGTGGTGAGCTTGTCGATGCCGGGGATGCCGCGCGGGCCTCCGACAGCCTCGATATTCTCGAATACCGATTTTACGATCATCAAGAAGGCCAGAGTAACGATGGCCAGGTAATCGCCGCGTGTTTTAAAAGATGGGAGGGCAACCACCAGGCCTACCAGGGCCGCCACCAGGCCCCCTGCCAGCACTTCCAGCGGGAATAAATAGGGCAGCAGGGCTTTGGGTAAGAGCTGCGTGGTCAGAATGGCGGAGATATACGCTCCAACGGACATAAACCCGGCGTGACCGACTGAAAACTCGCCCATGTAGCCGTTCACCAGGTTGAGACTGGTGGTGAGGATGACATTGATCCCGATATAGATCAAGATCAGCTGAACGTATTGGTTGACCAGGTTGAACTGTGGGATGGCAAAAGAAAGCGCAAACCCCACTACCAGCAAGACGGGCAGCATCCAGCGTTTAGCCATGAGTCCATCCCAGCGGGCTTTCCAACGGGTGCGCCACGTAGTTCCTTCTAATGGAATAGTCGCCATAGTTACACCTTTTGCGGCCTTGGCTTGCCCAGGATACCGTAAGGGCGGAAGATCAGCAAAACGAGGAGTAAGGTGAAAGCGATAAAGTCGCGGTAAGTCGAGGGTAAAAACGCCGCCACCATGATCTCTACAGTGCCCAGGATAAAACCTCCGATCATGGCGCCGCGCACGTTGCCGATCCCGCCGACTACTGCAGCAATAAACGCCTTCCAACCGATCAAGATGCCCATGTAGGGATCGATCACGGGGAAAGCCAGACTGTACATCGTGCCGGCGGCTGCCCCCAGGCTGGTGCCGATGGCGAAGGTGATGGAAATCACCAGGTTCAGGGGGACGCCCATGAGGGGCACGATGGATTTATCCCATGAGATGGCCCGCATCGCCATGCCCACCATTGTCCGCTGCACAAGCAGGTCCAGCAAGATCATCAAGACCAGCGAAAGGGCGATGATAATTACCTGCAGGGACGAGATCGAAACTCCGCCAATTGTCCAGGTGACGTTTGGAAGCAGAGCAGGAATTGACTGAGGGTAGGGGCTGAAAACGAGCGTGAAATTTTCCAGGAAGATGCCCACGCCTAGTGCGGTGATGATGGCAGAGACGCGCGGCGCGTTACGCAGAGGCTTGTAAAATC
>JAMCRR010000064.1 GCA_023381565.1 Chloroflexota bacterium | reverse complement strand
AAAGCGGTTCACTTTTGAACTTTGGTTCACGATCAGGAAAACTTCAAAGTTCACTTTTCAACTTTGGATCAGTTCACTTTTGAAGTTTTCCTAACAGGTAAGGGTGAATGAGTAACGTCATCTTAAAAAAGGGAGCTTCGTGCTAAAATCGGTTTATGCGGGACTTTTTTAAACCTGCTGTGTTGCTAAAGATATTCTTACCCATCGTTATCGTCCCAGGGTTTGGGCTCTCGCCGCGCCCGATCGCTGTGGATAAGGCGCTGCAGCTCAGCGGCGGGAGGACGCAGGTCTCCGCTCAACTAAATCTCGCCCGGCTGTTCGAGCAGGCTGCTCAGGCTATACCCTGGAGGGCAGATTTGTGGGAAAGAGCCGGGAGTGAAGCTCTGCAGGCTGGGAATTATGCCTCTGCCGAGCAATCCTTCCAGAAAGCGGCTTCGCTGGGGCGTCTTTCGATTGCCGGGCAGGAAAGCCTGGGAGACGCGTATGCGGCTCAAGGCGATCTCAACACAGCGGTAAGCGTCTGGAATCGGCAGGCGGTTGAAGGGCATGCCTCTCCAGAACTGTATGAAAAGCTGGCTCAGGCTCAGCTGACCCAGGGGGATTTATCTGCAGCTACCAACGATCTGCAGAAAGGGCTGGCTTTTTACCCTGATAGCGCCTCTCTGGCATATCATTATGGGTTGTACGCGGCTCTGGTCAATCCACAAGCGGGATTGAAAGCCCTGCTCAAGACTGAGGCACTGGATCCACAACGTTCGGCCGCCATAAAGACCATGCAAACCGGCATCAATCTGGCGTCGAGGCAAGAAGACAAAGCCTACGGCTACCTGATCATCGGCAGGTCCCTGGGGTCGATTGGCGAATGGGAGCTCGCCAGCCGGGCATTCAATCTGTCAACGCAATCCAATCCTGCTTACGCAGAAGCGTGGGCATTCCTGGGGGAGGCGCAGCAGGAGTTGAAAAAAGATGGCTATCCAGCATTAAACAGGGCCTTGAGCCTAAACCCCCATTCGGTGCTGGTGCAGGCGCTTTTTGCCATGTATTGGCAACGGCAGGGAAAGACCGACCTTGCCCTGGTCAACCTGCATTCTGCAGCCGATCTCGAGCCTGATAACCCGGTCTGGCAGGTCGCCCTGGGAGAAGCAATCGCCTCTCTGGGTGATGTGAATGAAGCCCTACCCTACTATCAGAAGGCTGCCTCGTTGGCTCCTCAGGATGCGTATTACTGGCGGCTTTTAGCCGTCTTTTCTGCCCAAAATATGGTTCAGATGCGGGAGGTTGGCTTGCCTGCCGCTCGCCAGGCTTTAAGCCTTGGCGAGGATGACCCGGCGTCATTGGATACCATGAGCCAGATTTTCCTGGCATTGGATGATTTGAGCAGCGCCGAAAGATTTTGCATGCGCGCTCTGGATGAAAATGCGAATTACCAGCCGGCGCTCCTGCATCTCGCCATGGCTTACATCCGAGGGGGGAAAACCTCGCAGGCTTACCCCTTACTGGTTAAGGCCGCAGATGCGGGGAGCGATCCCGATGCGAGCCAATCAGCCAGCCGTCTATTGAAAATTTATTTTCCATAGCGAATTGGCTTTATGCTAAAATGGTCCTGTTGGTAACTGATCACCCATCACATATACAGGATCTCGTGCGGCTGAAGGAGAGCATCAGATTGAAGACGATTGTACGCCCACTGATTTTGCTGGGCCTGATGGCGGCTGCTTCTTTGGCTTGTTCGGGGTTCTCGGATATCTTGCAAAATACCCCCGCTTCATCTGGTTTCAGCAGTAATGTCCTGTTCCAGGATGACTTTTCGGATGCAGGTAGCGGGTGGAACACGCTCGAGGATGCTGGCAGCCGGGTATCTTATCTGGATGGGAAATTGAATTTTACAATCGACTCCGAGCAGACTGACGTGTGGTCGAATCCGGATCTCAGCTTTGGCGATGTGCATGTCGTGGTCACTGCGACAAAGAATTCGGGTACAGACGACAACGATTTTGGCATTATCTGCCGCTATCAGGATGAAAATAATTTCTACGGGTTGTTGATCAGCAGCGATGGATATTATGGCATTACCAAGATGAAAGATGGGAATCACGAGTTGCTCGGGACAAGCGAACTGGCTTACAGTGAGACGATCCGCCGGGGAGCTGCTGCCAATCAGGTCGAAGCGGACTGCATCGGTGATACGCTGACACTCACGGTGAATGGAGATAAAATGCTCGAGGAAAAGGATGCCGAGTTTACGACGGGAGACGTGGGGCTGATCGCAGGTACGTTCGCAACACCCGGCACTGATATTTCCTTTGATAATTTTGTAGTTACCCAACCTTAGAGGTGTGTTTGAGAGTTATGAAAGTATATTTAGATACAGTTGGGTGCCGGCTCAACCACAGCGAGATTGAAACCTTCGCCAACCAGTTCCGCCAGGCCGGGCATACCCTGGTAGCCCAACCCGGCGAGGCCGACCTGGTGGTGGTTAACACCTGTACGGTTACTGCTGCCGCAGCCTCGGATTCCCGCCAGAAGATCCGGCAGGCTGCCCATGCGGGCGCAGGAGATATCGTGGTCACCGGCTGCTGGGCGACCCTCGAGCCGGGGCAAGCCGCTCTCCTCCCCGGGGTCCGGGGTGTGTTCTCAAATCTAGAGAAAGACCGCCTGGTTCCCAGCGTGTTGGGTCTTCCAGAAGAGGCCTTCGATTTGGAACCCCTCAGGCGTGAGCCTTTACCCGGTTTGCGTCAGCGGACCCGCGCCTTTATCAAGGCGCAGGATGGGTGTAATAATCGCTGCACCTTCTGCATCACCACCCTGGCGCGCGGATCATCTAGAAGCCGGACGATCCCACAGGTGTTGGCCGATATCCGAGCGGCGTTGCAGGGGGGCGCCCGAGAAATTGTGCTGACCGGCGTTCACCTTGGATCCTGGGGCAAGGATTTGCCGCAAAACCAGAGGCTTTTTCACCTGGCAGGAACGATTCTGGATCAGACCGACGTCTCGCGCCTGCGGTTTTCTTCCCTGGAGCCTTGGGACCTGGATGAGGCGTTTTTCTCCCTTTGGGATGAGCCGCGCATGTGCCGCCACCTGCACCTCCCCTTGCAGTCTGGCTCGGGGTTGATTTTGCGCCGGATGGCTCGCCGGGTAACTCCAGACTCATTTGCCGGATTGGTAGAGCAAGCCAGGTCTGCTGTCCCAGATATGGCAATTACTACAGATATTATTGTGGGTTTCCCAGGAGAGGGGGAGAGCGAATTTGAAGAGAGCCTGGATTACGTGCGCCAGATGAAGTTTGCAGGCGGGCACGTATTTACTTACTCGCCCCGGAATGGCACCGCAGCTGCTGGATTTGCCGACCAGGTGCCCTCTTCGGTGAAAAAAATGCGCAGCACACGCATGCGGGCGATTTTAGCGGATGCCAGCCGCATATACAGGCAGCGCTTTGTTGGCTCACGCCTCGATGTGCTGTGGGAAACTGCCGATGGGCTCACTCCTCAGGGATGGCGGATCAATGGGCTGACCGATAACTATCTGCGGGTTACTTCGATTGCTCCTACTCCTCTTTGGAACGAGATCACTCCTGTTCAATTGTTGGATATATCTTCCAGAGGGCTGCGCGGGCAGATTCTAGAGTAACCCGCGGGGTTTTGTTATATAATGTAACTGAGAGGGGGGTTGTTTAGACCGTATATCGGCGAGGTAGCTGAGCGAGGAGGCTCGTATGTTTGGTTTAGGCCCGACTGAAATTATTATCATTGCCGTTGTCATTATTATCTTGTTCGGGGTGGGGAAGATCTCACGCCTCGGTGGTGAACTTGGGTCGGCGATCCGGGAGTTCCGTAAGGGGATCTCCCCGAAAGAGGATGAGAAAAAAGAGGAAGAAGAAGCTGACAAATAAGGATCCGGGTCAGCGAGCCAGGAAAGCCATCAGAACGCTCAGCAAGTAAAGGACGAAGAGGGGGGCCATCAACAGCCCCATGTTGACCGGGTCTACCGTGGGGGTAGCGACTGCGGCGATCACAGCAATAACCACGATGGCGACGCGCCACTGTCGCAGCAGCGTTTTTGCGGTAACAATCTTCAGCTTGGCCAGGAAGAAAACGAGCAGGGGGGTTTCAAAACTCAAACCGATCCAAAACATCAGATTGGTCACAAAACCCATATAGTTCGACAGCCGTATGTTCGCGGCGACTCCCAAAAAACTAATCAAGAAAGTCACCGCCGAGGGGAGCATGACAAAGTAAGCGAATAAAACCCCGGCCAAAAACAGAAGGCTGGCCATTGGAACAGCGATGTAGACCCATTTCTTTTCTCCGGTTTTTAACCCGGGCATGATGAATGCCAGCAGCTGGTAAACAATCACCGGCATCGCCAGGGTTACCCCTCCCAGGAGTGAAACCCGCATAAAGACGCTGATATTTTCAGTTACCTCGATAGCCTGCAGGTTTTGTATGCCCCCGATGGGACGCGCCAGCAGTTCGATGATACGCTGTGCGAGCGTGGCGCTGGCGGCAGTGGTGACGATGATTGCCAGCACTGACTTTAACAGCCGCGCGCGCAGCTCGTTCAGGTGATCGAACAGCTCCATCTTACCATCTTCAGGTTGGGCCATTTTTCCAGTTACCCGGATTACAGGCGAAGCGTTGAAACCAATTTTTCTATTCCCTCAAAGGTTGGAGGGAAGTCCAGGTTGGGGAAGATCTCCCAACGCTCGGTATGGGTAACCGACGCGCCGGGTTCCAGCTTGGTGAACACTCCTAAGGTCTCCAGCTCGATAAATGCGTCGTTGCAATAGCTCTCGGCGTTGCATCCAAAATCAGAATGCGGTTGGTCGAGCTGGGGATCAAAGCATTTGCAGATGAAAACGCCCTTGCGGTAATAGCCGATCCAACCTGACCGGTTTGGATATCCAACCTTCACCGGAGGAAGCTGCGCCCGGGCGTGGATGAGCAAGAAACGGTTGTCCAGCTGCAGCCTTTGGTCTTTCCAATTTTGGTAAGGCCAGAGGACCATCCTGCGGTCAGGGGGCAGTTCTCCTTCCCGAGACGGTTCGAGGCGGTCAGGGAGTACGGCCACACCCCCTAACGGGAAGACGGTAATCGCCCAGGGCGCCAGCTCGACAGGCCAGACGCCCTCATTTTTCAAGGTGTGGGTGATGACCAGACGCGGACCCTGATCGGCAAGCTGGACTTCGATGCTTTTACGGATGCCTGTGGGGGTCTCAACAGGCTGCACCAGGCGTACGCCTCGGTCGATTGCATCCACCTGCACGCCACCATCATCGGGGAAGTATGAGCGAGGGAAGGCTTCCGGTGAATGCCACAGGCGATGCCCGCCCCGTAAAGAGTATTTGCCATATGGGGTATCCCAGGTTTTCTCGGGGACCTCACCCAATAGATTCTCGTCGTTCCCAGATAGAAAAAGGCGCACCAGCCGCGGGCCGGCTTCGGCCAGATAGTCTACACGGAGGGTGTCGTTCTCGATTGTCCGAACAGGCAAACCATAATAAGGATCGCTCATTTTTATCTCCGGATTGGATGCGTGGAATCTGGTTCAATCGATACGAATTGTAACCTTGATTCTCAATTATGGACAATCCCCATCAGTAAATGTGGGGGAGCAACCCCTATACGATCAGGTTGAGATTATAATAACCGAAGTCTCAAAGAGGAGGGAATCTTACCAGATGCAAACTCTCAAGTGGTGGCAAAAAGCAGTATTCTATCAAATCTATCCACGCAGCTTTGCCGATAGCAACGGTGATGGAATCGGGGACCTGCAAGGGATCATCGATCGCCTGGATTACCTGAAAGACCTGGGGGTCGACGCAGTCTGGTTATCACCCCATTATCCCAGCCCGCTATGGGATTGCGGCTACGACGTCGCCGATTATACCGGGGTCGCCCCTGAATATGGGTCGTTGGATGACTTCAAGCGCATGCTGGATGGGTTTCACCAACGCGGCATGTACCTGATCCTCGACCTGGTGTTGAACCATACCTCCGACCAGCATCCCTGGTTCCTGGAATCGAGCTCTTCCCTATCTAACCCCCGCAGGGATTGGTACATCTGGAGCGATGGGGTGGGCAGCAATCCTCCCAACAACTGGTATTCGGCATTTGGCGGCTCGGCATGGGAGTTTGATCCGGTCACCGACCAGTATTATTACCATTATTTCTTGAAACAACAACCGGACCTGAATTGGCGCAATCCGCAGGTCCAGGAAGCCATGTTCAACGCGGTCAGGTTCTGGCTCGATATGGGCGTTGATGGGTTCCGCCTGGATGCAATTGGGACGATTTTCGAGGATGAAGGCTTGCGCAACCAATCGGCGCCTGTAACTCAGACAGAGCTCTACCGCCTGGTCAGGTCTGCAAAATCACCATCCGAGCGCAAGTGGATCGACCGCGTCTGGCGTGAAATGTATCGCCACCAGCACGACCTGCCCGAAGTTCACGGTTTAATGCAAGCGCTGCGTAAGGTCGTTGACGAGTATCCCGACCGGATGCTGGTAGGGGAGACAGGGATGATTGAGTATTATGGCAACGGCGAGGATGAGCTGCACATGGTGTTCAACTTCCCCTTGATGGATCATACCCGGTTCACACCCGGCGGGGTGAAAGCGAATCAAAAAGAACGCCTGAAGAGGCTGCCCCCGAAAGCCTGGCCGTGCAACACCCTGAATAACCACGATGCTTCCCGTTTAGGGAGCCATTTTGGAGACGGTGTCCACGATGAGGCGATCGAACGGATCGCCCTGGCGCTCATGCTGACCCTGCGCGGCACTCCGTTCCTTTATAATGGCGAAGAAATCGGCATGACCAACTATCTCTTGGAAGATATCCGCCAGTTTAGAGATACATGGGGCATTGGAAGATACCTGACCGAAATCGAGGAGATGAAAACCCCTCCAGATCAGGCATTGATCTATGCAAACCAAACTGGACGCGATAAGGTTCGGACGCCGATGCAGTGGTCAAATGAGGCCAACGCAGGCTTTTCTCCTGAAGGCGTGAAGACCTGGCTGCCTGTGAATCCCAACTATCAAAAAGGCATCAATGTAAGAAGCCAGCAGAAAGATCCCGGATCGCTATGGAATTACTACCGGCGACTTTTGCGCGTGCGCAAAGAAAATCCGGCTCTGGTCGCGGGAGATTATCAACCGCTTGAGCACACCCCGAGGAACTGCCTGGCCTACATCCGCCAGAGCCAGGGGGACGGGCAAACCTGCCTGGTGGCGATCAACTACAACGCAAAAAGCCTATCGTTCGACCTTAACCAATGCGGGAAGATTAAGAAAACGCTTTTCTCTACCGAGGAAAAGCATCTGCACCTGAAGGACGAGATCTCAATAACCCTGGCTCCTTATGAAGTCTACCTGGCGGAGATCGAGGAATAACCCAGACTATTCAGGCGACCAGATCCAGCTCGGCGAGGGTCTTTTTAAGGATATCCGAAGATTGCTTGAGACCGGACCATTCTTGCGGAGATAAGTCCAATTTCAGCACCCGCTCGATACCTGCCCGGCTGATCACGGTTGGCAAACTCAAGCATACGTCCTGGATTTCGCCATACTCCTGTAAATGGCTGCAAACCGAGAGCACGGTGGATTGGTCGCGTAAAATCGCCTCGACAATCCTCAACAATCCCGAAGCGACGGCGTAGTAAGTTGCGCCTTTCAGTTCGATGATATGGTAGGCAGCATCCCGGGTTTGTCGGAAAATCGCCTCCATGTCCTCATCCACGCATTCAACCCCGTTGGCAGCGCAGTACACCTCGAGCTGCATCCCGGCGATGTTCGCCAGCGACCACACAGGCACCTCGCTGTCTCCATGCTCGCCGATAATAAAGGCGTGGACGCTGCGCGCATCGACGCCGTAATACTGGCTAAGAAGATAGCGGAAGCGGGCCGTATCCAGGATCGTTCCCGATCCGATCACACGCGAGGATGGCAGACCCGAAAGCTTCCAGGCGGCGTAGGTGAGGATATCCACCGGGTTCGAGGCTACCAACAGGATTCCGTTGGGGTTATTTTCAACAACCGCTCGAACGATGTCGTTCAGGATGGTGGTGTTTTTCTGAACCAGGTCCAGCCGAGTTTCTCCCGGTTTCTGGGCAGCCCCGGCGGTGATGACGGTGACGATGGACCCGGCGCAGTCGGCATAGGATCCTGCCCAGATGCGAGTAGGATGAGCCAGGGGAACCGAATGGTTCAAATCCATAGCTTCCCCTTCGGCTTTCTGCAGGTTAGCGTCGATGAGCACGATCTCGCTGGCTAAACCGCTGAGCAGGAGCGAATAGGCGAACGTTGCTCCGACATTTCCAGCGCCGACGATAGCAACTCGGGCCGGACGAGAGTAGAACTCAACCATAAGGTTTTGCTATTCCTGGTTAAGATCGGACGAAACGTCCTTTTCAAGATTGTCGGGATGGGCTGCATCAACTATCTCGGCAGTTCCGGGTCCGGAGGCTTCGATAGGGGGGTCAACTGAGGCGAGTTGCACGCCCGCCTCTTCGATTGGTTCGCTGAAAGGGGCAGGCTTGGGGTTATCAATCTCACCGGCAAAATTTAGCCCTAAATTATGGATTTGTGCCTGGTCGCGCACCTGGGATAGCTCTTCTTCCAGCCCGGATTCTCGCACGAGCTTGGTAGGGAGATCACGCAGCTCGCGAGAAGCATTCATCATCGAGATCCAGGTTGGGGAGCGGACGAGATTATGGATCGTTTTGCCTAGCCGCTGCCCTGTTTTGACCATGTCTCTTGGGCCTAACACAATCAGCATGATCAACAGGATAAAAAACAACTCAAAGGGGCCAACGTTAAAGATTTCCATTCACGCCGCCTGAGGTCAATCTTTCTTTGGCATGTCCTCGGGTTTCTCTTCGGTTTTATCTTTATCTGTCCCTTGCAGACCTTCTTTAAAGGCGCGAATTCCGCTGCCTAGCTCGCCTGCGATTTTACTGATACGACCGACTCCAAATAAGACTACCACAATCCCCAGGACCAGCAACAGCTCAGGTGTTCCGATATTGCCCATTTTCTATCTCCTTATCGATAATGAAGTACTGGTAAAACCCGGTCAATCCTGAATATGGGATCAACCCGGGTTCGTTGTGGTGTTACCAAAAGATAGGTAAGCCGATTAATTGATTATACTTCATCCAACCAGTAAATTCTACAAGTGAGATGAAGTATACCTGTAATATTAGGCTGGAATGGATCGTGCAAGGAAGGATGATCGCCGGTTACTAATGCGGGTGGCTGTTAGGGTCAGGCGGATGGAGAATTCTCTGGATGGTTTATAATAGGGCTGTTTGTATATTAATTCCAGCTTAGAAAATGACGGTTGCTAGAAATAGATAATGACTGATGTAAGGCGTAAAAAGGTACCAACCGAAGAAATGAATGGGGGAGCAATCCAACACCGGGTTGCAGATTACCGACCCCCCAAGTCATGGAGAACGTGGCTGATAGGGAGGCCGCTTCCTACCGCAGATGCGCCCCACCAGACGGTGGGAAAATTCATCGGTTTAGCGGTATTTGCCTCGGACGCATTGTCCTCTACTGCATATGCTCCGCAGGAGTTAATGCTCATATTGGCGGTCGCAGGTAGCGCGGCTTTTGCGTTTGCATTTCCTCTCGTCATTGGGATTGTAATCCTTCTCGCAATTCTGACGCTTTCTTACGAACAAACCATTCACGCCTATCCGAATGGTGGGGGAGCTTACATTGTTTCACGCGATAATCTTGGAGAAATCCCAGCCCAGATTGCAGCCGCAGCGTTGTTGACGGATTATATACTCACCGTTGCCGTATCGGTTTCTTCAGGCGTGGCACAGCTCGTATCAGCAGACGCACGTTTATTTAACCTGCGCGCCGAGATTGCAGTGATCATGGTCATTTTTATCATGATCGTCAACATGCGGGGAGTACGCGAATCGGGCTTAGCGTTCACAGCGCCGACTTATCTATTTGTCGGCACGATGTATCTGACGGTCATAATCGGTTTGATCCGCTATATAGGGGGGGACTTAGGGAAGGTCATTGATCCGCCTCCTTTGCAGGTAATCCAAGCAGCCCAAGGAGTGACAGCGTTTCTAATTTTGAGGGCTTTTGCCAATGGGACCACTGCTCTCACGGGGGTTGAAGCCATCTCTAATGGGATCCCGGCGTTTAAAGAACCTCGTTCAAGTAACGCCGGTAAGACACTGATTGCCATGGCATTCATTCTGGGATCTCTCATGTTAGGGATCACCTTTCTGGCTACTTCTATCGGCGCGGTGCCGTCGATACAAGAGACAGTCATTTCTCAATTGGCGCGGACTGCTTTTGCGGGGAGAGGATTCTTATACCTTTTAACTATTCTTGGCACGACAGTTATTTTGATCATGGCTGCGAATACCTCGTTTGCCGATTTTCCCCGGTTGAGTGCGTTGGCTGCTATCGATGGCTTCATCCCCAGGCAGTTTGCTTACCGGGGAAGCCGACTGGTTTACTCGCGCGGGATAATTGCCCTGGCAGGCGTGGCCTCGCTCTTGATCATTTACTTTAAAGCTGACGTGTCTGCATTGATTCCCTTATATGCGATCGGGGTATTTCTTTCCTTCACCTTATCGCAGGCCGGGATGGCGCACCGCTGGTGGAAGATCGGCCATATGCCTCTCGGGCAAGAAATAAAAGAGCGCGGCTCCACCTTGCGCTACGAGAAATCTTGGGAATTGAAGATGGTCATTAATGGGATTGGCGCGGTAATGACTGCCATGGTTACCCTGGTGTTTGCCGTTACGAAATTTACACAAGGCGCATGGGTGGTCATCGTCGTCATCCCCATCATGGTGCTGATCTCATCGAGCATTCACCGCCATTACCGTACGCTGGCTAAAGGTCTGTCTTTGGATCGATTTGGGCCGCCCGCCCCGATTACTCGGCACCGGGTGATCATTCCGATCAGCGGGGTTCATCGCGGCACGATCGCGGCTCTGCGTTACGCCCATACCCTTTCCGATGACATCACCGCGGTCCACGTCTCGATCGATGCTGAAGAAACAGAAAAGATTCGCGCTAAATGGGAGTTATGGGGTGAAGGTTACCGCCTGGTTATCCTCGACTCTCCCTTCCGCACCTTCTTGGAACCGATGTTGGAATATGTCGAAGAGATCGCAGAAAAGCGCCAGCCAAACGATATCATTACCATCGTAGTTCCCCAGTTTGTCCCCAGGCATTGGTGGGCAAATGTATTACATCAGCAAACCGCCATGACACTCCGTTGGGCATTATTATTTCGCAAAGGGATCGTGGTTACCGATGTGCCTTACCAGGTCGATTGAAGGCTGAGAGGTATGCAGGGAGAGAGAAGAAATGAAAGTCATCATCATTGGTTGCGGGAGATTGGGTGTAGAAGTAGCCTATCGGCTATATCAAAACGGGCATGACGTTGCCATTGTGGATAATATTCCGGCGGCTTTCCACATGCTCCCCCCTGATTTCCAGGGTCGCACAGTTGAAGGAGAAGCCTTAGACCAGAACGTTCTCTACCGGGCAGGAATTGAAACCGCAGACGGCCTGGCAGCATTGACGAATCAAGATTCGTTGAACGCGGTTGTAGGGTACCTGGCACGCACGGTTTACAATATTCCAAACGTGGTAGTGCGCAACTATGACCCCCAGGCAAGACAGTTATATGAGGCGTTTGGACTCCAGGTGATCAGCTCGACCATTTGGGGAGCAAAACGAATTGAGGATCTGCTCTTGAATGGTGAATTAAAAACGGTATTTTCCGCGGGCAATGGTGAAGTGGAATTTTATGAATTCGTCATCCCCGAAGAGCTGGAGGGTTTGAAAGTCGGAGAGCTGCTCGCCCCGGGAGAATCGCTACCTTCGTCGCTGACCCGTTCTGGCAGGGCAATTTTACCCAAACCTGATACCCAGGTTCATGCGGGGGATGTCATCCATTTCAGCGCCACTCCCGAAGGGATCGATGCGATCCGCAAGCTTTTACGGAAAAAGACGGAGGCCTGATATGTTCGTAATCATCGCAGGCGGAGGAAGAACGGGTGCCCAATTAGCCCTGACATTATTGGCAGAAAATCATAAGGTGCATCTTATCGAAAACCGGCGCGAGGTCTTGAGCCGCATCCATCGAGAGCTCCCAACAGAAGTGATTTTTGAAGGGAATCCGGTGAATCCTCTCTCGTTGGAACAGGCTGGGATCGAAAATGCGCAGGTCCTGGCAGCCTGTACTACCAGTGACGAACAGAACCTGGCGCTGTGTTATTTTGCACGCACGGCGTACAACGTCCATAGGACAATTGCGCGCGTGAATAATCCCCGCAATGTCTGGCTTTTCGATGAAAAATTCCACGTAGACGCGGCCGTCAATCAGGCGGATATTATGGCCAGGCTGATCGAAGAGGAGATGTCCATCGGAGATATGATGGTTTTACTCAAGCTGCGACGCGGGAATTATTCATTGGTGGAGGAAAGCATCGAAACTGGATCGAAAGCCATTGGGATTGCCATTAAAGATCTGCGCCTCCCCGAGCACTGCGTGATCGCCGCGATTATCCGGCATGGGGAGGTGATTGTACCCCGGGGGATCACAACCTTCGAAGCCGGCGACGAGGTGCTCGCGGTAACTGATCAAGAAGGGACAGAGGAATTGGAAGCCTTCCTTTCGCCCTGAAAGGGCGGGCGAAGTTGGGTTTGACCAAGTCTGGATGATGCGATATAATTAACTGTCTGATGGTCCATTGTGGAGCGCCAATGGATCGAATGCCTGGAATTGAGAGGAATTATCTATGCCGAAACGCACTTATCAACCAAAAATCCACCGGCGAATCCGCGTGCATGGTTTTCGCAAACGCATGGCTACTGCTGATGGTCGCCAGGTGCTCAAACGACGCCGATTAAAAGGGCGCTATAAATTGACGGTCACAATGAACAATCATGTTAAACGGATCCGGTGGTAATTCTTTTCTGGTTTAGACAAGAGGGTGAAGCGCGAGTATCGATTAACCCGGTCCACCGATTTTCAGCGGGTGAGGCGTTTGGGTAAGTCATATGCCCACCCGCTTGTTGTGCTGGTAGCCAGCCCGAATGAGTTGGAAAAGGTCAGATGCGGTTTTGTAGCGGGTAAGAATTATGGCGGCGCCGTCCAGAGAAATCGAGCAAAGCGGCTGCTCAGAGCTGTTCTCTACCCGCTTGTGCCAGGCCTTCGTCCCGGATGGGACTTAATCTTCCTGGTGCGCCAGCCGCTCAAGGAAGCAACCTATCAGCAGCTACAGGCAGCGGTCGAAAACCTGATCTCGCGCGCAAGATTAATTAATAGTGGTATGGAAATATGAGTGAGGAAAGTGAAGTTCGATCTGAATATGTCTCAGAACCCAGGTTGCGTGACCTACCTTTTCGATTGCAGAATATTCCTCGATGGATTTTACTCCTGCTGATTCGACTTTATCAAAAAGTGGTTTCGCCGGCGCTGCCCCCCGATACCTGTCGTTTCTATCCAACGTGCTCTCACTATGGTTATCAAGCGATCTACAAATACGGTGCCATAAAAGGCGGTTGGTTGGCTTTCTGGCGCGTTTTACGGTGTAACCCATTCAATCCCGGAGGATTTGACCCTATTCCATGAAGATTACCCGTCCCTTGACCGTTTCCCTGCTCGTTGCTGTCGTTTTCCTCAGCGCCTGCACCGCGGGACCCTCGAACACAAGCTGGCCAGGTTTGACTGCCGATCAGAATTCAGCTTATGTTGCCAATGCATCTTATGTCTACTCGATCCGCCTGAGCGATGGGACCCTGCAGTGGAAATTCCCGCAAAATGCAGGAAAGGGGTTCTATGCCACTCCAGCGCTCACTTCTGACGGCCAATTGATCGTCGGCGGATATGACAATATCCTTTACAGCCTCAATTCGAAAACCGGGGCACAAAATTGGACATTTACCCAGGCCACTGACCGCTGGATCGGAGGTGTGAATGCCTCCGACCAGACTATCGACGCGCCATCCTCCGACCACATCTTATATGCCCTGGATTTAAAGGGCAAGCTGATCTGGAAATACACTACCGGCTTCTCTTTATGGGCTACACCGGTGCGCGACGCGAACCGGGTCTATCAGCCCTCGATGGACCACTATCTCTATGCCTTGAATGCATCCGGTGGTAGCCTGGTCTGGAAGACCGATTTGGGAGGCCCGGCAGTAGGAGAACCGGCATTGAGCAGCTCGGGAGTTCTCTACGTCGGGACTGTTTCGAAGGAGATGCTCGCCGTAGATGCCGCTTCTGGGAAGGTCCTGTGGAGGATGCCGACGACCGGTGGGGTCTGGGACAAGCCGATATTCGATAACGGCACCCTGTATTTCGGGGATATGTCGGGCAATTTTTATGCGGTTGATGCAGCAACCGGTAAAGTAAAGTGGCAGATCAATCCTGGTGGAGCGATTATCGATTCGCCACTGTTAACCACCAGTGCTATCATTTTTGGGACCGAGAGCGGAGCGTTGGTGTCCACTGACTTCAGCGGAAAAATTCTCTGGAATCGGCAGATTAATGGTAAACTGTACACAACTCCGGTACAGGCAGGGGACCGGATCCTGGTAGCGATCAGCCAAGGCACCGATTTGGTGGTGGCGATGGATAAGAATGGCAACCAGGTTTGGTCTTTTATCCCGCCTAAATAGGTTTAGGAAAACATCATGTGGGATGCGTTAATTATCACCCCGTTTGTAAATGTCCTTCTTTTTATCTACACGCTGGTAGGACATAATTTTGGTATCGCCATCATCTTGTTCACCATTTTGATCCGGCTGATCACCCATCCTCTTACCGTCCAGCAGTTGAAAGGCACTCAGGGGATGCAGAAGCTGCAGAGCGATGCACGCTGGATCGAGATGCAAAAAAAATACAAAGGCGATAAAGAGAAACTGGCCCAAGAGCAGATGAAGTTGTACAAAGAAATGGGCATCAATCCTCTTGGGTCCTGTCTACCAACCATCATCCAGTTCCCGATCATTATTGGGCTGTACCAAAGCGTTATCCGCACCCTTGGTACAACTCCTTTGGATCTTCTGGATTTAGTCAAACATATTTACCCCGGCTTTCTCCATGTATCGGCAGTAGTGCCATTGAACAGCCATTTCTTGTGGATGAATCTGGGTCAACCCGACCTGATCCACTTCTCCTTTCTGCCAGCCGGCATCGGCCTCCCAATCCTGGCAATTATCGTTGTCATCACTACGTATCTGCAATCTAAACTTCTGACTCCACCCTCTAACCCAGGCGATCAGGCTGCCGCGATGAGCAAGGCGATGAACCTGTATATGCCCTTCTTAATGGGCTATCTGGCTCTTACCCTGGCTTCGGGCCTGGCATTGTACTTCGTTGTCAGCAATGTGATCGGCATTATCCAATACGCCCTTTTGGGGAAGGTCAATTGGCGCTCTCTTCTCCCAGGAGGAGCGAAAACCGTGACTGTCACGACCCAGAAGGCAGCGCTGCCTGAAAGCAATAAGATCGCCTCGCTTGATGGCAAGAAATCACCGGTTGCTCAGAGCAAGAAAGCAGTGAATCCGAATGGAAAGAAACCGCGAGCAACCACCGGTGGCAAGACCGCTCAGCCTGAGAGCAAGAGAAAAGCCAAGAAGGAAGCCTGATTATTTTGTTGAGGCGAAGATGAGTGAAGAGAGAACCACCCTGGAAATCATTGCACCGACTGTTGAAGAGGCAGTCGCAAAAGGGCTAGCAGACCTTGGGCTGCCCTCTGAGGCAGTAGAAGTAGAAGTCCTGGATTCTGGCAGCCGAGGCCTGTTCGGCCTGGGCAGCCGCCAGGCGCGCATCCGACTGACCGTAAAAAACCAGGCTGAGCTTCAATCAATCGCCGTCGGCGGGGAAAACACGCATGAGCGTTCTGAGGCCAGCAGAGAAGAAAACATCCCCTCTGCTGCTCTCGAAGCAGTCCATGCCGAGGAACCCGAGGTGCCAGAGGGTGAGGATACCAGCTTGCGGGTTGCCCGCGAAACGGTTGCGGAGCTCCTGGAAAAGATGAAGGTGCACGCGCAGGTCACTTCGAAGTATGTCCAACCGGAAGACCCCAAAGACCAGGCTTCGATCCTGATCGAGGTCCATGGAGACGACCTGAGCATCTTAATCGGCCGGCGGTCAGAGACCCTAAATGCCCTCCAATATATATCCAGCCTGATCATAGGCAAGGAATTGGAGAAGTGGGTCCCGCTGATCATCGATGTAGAAGGCTATCGGGCCAGGCGGGAACGTCAGCTGCGGCAGCTTGCCCGGCGGATGGCAGAACAGGCGGTGAGCACCGGACGGCGTCAGGTCTTAGAACCGATGCCTCCCAGTGAGCGGCGAGTCATCCACCTGGAACTGCGTAACCACCCACAGGTCTTTACTGAGAGTGTTGGCGAGGAACCTAACCGTAAAGTCACAATCGTAATAAAGAAATAAACTCCGTTTGACCGAACGCCATGCATAGGGATAGAACGGGGTGTACTCCGTTTACCGAGGAGAACCATGCGTGCGGTTGATATCATCATCAAAAAACGCGACCACCAGGAACTGGATCGAACTGAAATTGAATATTTCATAGGGGGGTTCACCCGAGGTGAAATTCCCGATTACCAGGTATCTGCCTGGGCTATGGCCATTCTTCTGAATGGGATGACCGACCGTGAAACCACCGACCTGACCCTGGCGATGGCCCATTCTGGGGAGGTGCTGGATTTATCTCAGGTGGTGCCGGTGGCAGTGGATAAGCATTCGACCGGCGGCGTGGGAGATAAAACCACATTGGTGGTCGAGCCTCTGGTGGCAGCTTGCGGGCTTCCGGTGTGCAAGATGTCGGGCAGGGGCCTGGGTTTCAGCGGCGGCACCCTGGACAAGATCGAATCCATTCCCGGATTCCGTACCAATTTGACCCGGGAGGAGTTTCTCCATCAGCTAAAAGAGTTGGGGCTGGTGCTTTCCGGGCAAAGCAGTGACCTTGCGCCAGCGGACGGGAAGCTCTACGCGCTGCGCGATGTTACCGGAACTGTCCAATCCACCCCATTGATTGCCTCCTCGGTTATGAGCAAAAAGATCGCGGCAGGAGCGCAAGCAATTGTTCTCGATGTAAAAATGGGGTTGGGGGCCTTCATGCAGACCCTGGAAGAGGCGCGCAAGCTTTCTGAGCTGATGGTCTCCATCGGTCGTTTGAGCGGACGAAAGGTGACTGCATTAATCTCAGACATGAACCAACCCCTCGGATGCGCGGTGGGAAATGCACTCGAGCTGCAGGAAGCAATCGATACCCTGCAGGGCGGGGGCCCGAAAGATTTTCGCGAGCACTGCCTGACAGTGGCTGCGCACATGCTTGTATTGGGCGCCAAAGTCGGCGACCTGGATGAGGCTCGCAGCATGGTCGAAACCGCCGTGCGCGAAGGCAAGGGATGGGAAAAGTTTCGCAACCTGGTGAAAGCACAGGGTGGCGATGTCAGCTTTATAGACCATCCGGATAAACTCCCTAAAACGAAATATATTGAGGAGGTTGCTGCCTCCCGAACCGGGTACTTAAGCCAGGTCAATGCGCGCACGATTGGCGAGGCGTCTGTCGACCTGGGCGCCGGCCGTTCGAAGAAGGAAGAGGCAATCGACCACGCCGTTGGCTTTATCGTGCACCATAAGGTAGGCGACTACATTGAGAAGGGCGAGGTATTATTCACAATCCATGCTCAAGACCAGCAGCGGCTGGCGGCAGCCCGGCAAAGCTGCCTGCAGGCGGTGGAATGGAGCGACCAACCAGTCGATCCACTACCCCTGTTCTACGAGGTGATTGCTTAGGAAGTTCATGATTGGTCGTTGACCTAGCGATTAGATTGTGGCATAATTTAATATTATAAAGGCGATGATGGAAACGAGTAAGCATGGGGCGACTGCCAGCGAACCCGGGGTTGGTGCGAGCCGGGACAGGGCCGCAAGCCGAAAATCCTTCCGGAGCTGCGATCTGAACGTGTGTCTTTGCCAGTAAGTGAGCTGGTATCATTGACCGTTATCAACAATGCGGGTATATTCTCACCAGGAGCCGTACCCGGTTGAGGCGCCCGCTTCTATGCGGGAACCAGGGTGGTACCGCGAGGCCATTGGATCTCGTCCCTGATCGTGAAGGGATGAGATTTTTTATCTATATAGGAGGCGGAATGTTTCGACCTGTATCCCCAAAATTAAACGTGACTCTGATGGAAGAGGGCGTATTGCGGTATTGGAAAGCCCATGACATCTTCCATAAATCCGCCGAACAGCGCCTGGGAGGGCCGGAATATGTGTTTTATGAAGGCCCGCCAACAGCGAATGGCCGGCCGGGCGTCCATCACGTCTTGGCCAGGGCATTTAAAGATCTTTTTCCCCGCTATAAAACCATGCAGGGATATCACATCAGCCGGAGGGGAGGTTGGGATACGCACGGGCTTCCGGTAGAGATTGAGGTTGAAAAACAGCTTGGTTTTAACAATAAGCAGCAAATTGAGGCTTACGGCATCGAGCGTTTCAACGAGCTTTGCAGAAAATCTGCGTTCACCTATATCCAGGATTGGGAACGCCTCACCGACCGGATCGGCTATTGGGTCGACCTGAAGACCGCCTATGTTACCTATACCAACGATTACATCGAATCGGTATGGTGGATTTTGAAGACGCTCTGGGAGAAAAGCCTTCTTTACCAGGGATTTAAAGTTGTACCATATTGCCCCCGCTGCGGGACGCCCCTCTCAGATCACGAGGTCGCCCTGGGGTATGACGAAGCGGTTGATCCCTCGGTCTTTGTGCGCATGCCGCTGGTGGACACACCTGACACCTCGCTCCTGGTCTGGACGACCACCCCATGGACCCTGCCGGCAAACGTCGCCGTTGCTGCTCATCCCGACGTGGAATACGTCACTGTAGAGCGCGACCTCCCGGAAGGGGGGAAGGAGCGGCTCATCCTTGCCAAGGCGCTTGTGCAGCAGGTCTTTGGCGATGAGGCTGTTCGGGTCGTGGAGACATACAAAGGCAAAGCCCTTAAGGGAAAACGCTACCAGCCCCTGTTCACCTTCGTGCCACCCCCGGAGGGTAAACCGGCTCATTACGTCACCCTGGCAGACTTTGTGACCACCGAAGACGGCACGGGTCTGGTACACATCGCGCCTGCGTTTGGAGCAGACGATATGCAGCTCGCCCTGGATCTAGATCTGCCGATCATCATGACGGTTGCCGAAGATGGGACATTTATGTCGGACGTGAGGCCCTGGGCAGGCAAGTTTGTTAAAGATGCCGACCCCTTCATCACGGAAGACCTGCGCGGGCGTGGCTTGCTGTTCCGCGCCGAGAAGATCACCCATACTTACCCATTTTGCTGGCGCTGCGGCACTCCCCTCCTGTATTATGCACGACCTACCTGGTATATCCGCACGAGCCAGTACAAAGATAAAATGGTGGCACTGAATGACGAGATCAACTGGTATCCGAGTCATATAAAGAATGGGAGGTTTGGAAACTGGCTGGCAAACAACGTCGATTGGGCTTTGGGTCGAGAGCGTTATTGGGGCACGCCCCTGCCGGTGTGGGACTGCGAAAGCTGTCACTATCAGGTATGTATTGGCAGCGTGGCGCAACTTTCTGAGATGGCTGGGCGAGATTTATCAGGATTAGATCTGCACAGACCGCATGTCGATGAAATCCACCTCACCTGCCCGCATTGCCAGGGCGTAATGAAGCGCGTTCCCGAGCTGATTGACGTGTGGTTCGATTCTGGGTCGATGCCGGTCGGACAATGGCATTACCCTTTCGAGAACCAGGAAACCTTCAAACAGCAATTCCCCGCGGATTATATCTGTGAGGCGGTCGATCAGACGCGCGGCTGGTTTTATTCGCTGCATGCCATCAGCTCCATGATCTTCGATTCTGTCTGCTTCCGCAATGTGATTTGCCTGGGGTTGATCCTGGATGCCGACGGGCAGAAAATGTCCAAATCGCGCGGTAATGTAGTGGATCCCTGGGAGGTGATCGACCAGCACGGCGCGGATGCCATGCGCTGGTATCTGTATACCGCCAGCCCTCCCGGCCAGGAACGGCGTTTCTCTGCAAACCTGGTCGGCGACGTAGTGCGCAACTTTATACTGACCCTGTGGAACACGTACTCCTTCTTTGTGACCTACGCCAATCTCGACCACTGGCAACCGGATGCGTCTGCTCAGCCACAATACAGCGACCTGGACCGCTGGCTCTTATCGGCGCTGCATACGCTGGTGCGGGATGTAACCCGCGCCATGGATACCTATGACGTGTTGGGAGCCACCCGGCCGGTCGAGACCTTCGTGGACCAGCTCTCGAACTGGTATCTGAGGCGTTCTCGCCGCCGGTTCTGGAAAAGTGAGTCTGATGCAGACAAACAGGCGGCGTATGCCACCCTTTATCAGGCCCTTGTCACACTGAGTCAACTGTTAGCACCCAGCATGCCGTTCCTGGCAGATGAGCTCTACCAGAATTTAGTAAAGTCAGTGAACCCCGAGGCCAGGCCATCTGTCCATCTGCAAGATTGGCCAAAATTCGACGAAAACCGCATTGACGAAACCTTAAATCGGGAAATGGCGTTAGTAATGAAGCTGGCTTCCTTGGGCCACGCGGCGCGGAACAAAGCGAACCGTAAAGTCCGCCAGCCATTGGCAGAAGCGGCTTTTTCGGTGGGGAGCGCGGAAGAACAGCGCATCCTGGCACGGTATAGCGACCTTCTGGAAGACGAATTAAACGTCAAAAACGTGCGGGGATTGAGCACCGCTGGCGAGGTGGTCGCTTACAGCCTGAACCCCCTGCCCAAACAGTTAGGGCAGAAATATGGAAAACAGTATCCGGCAATCCGCCAGGCGATCTTGTCGTTGGATGCCGAAATCGCGGCCCGCGATTTGCTGGCCGGTAAAACCCTACAGCTTCAAGCCGATGGTCAGGAGGTTGAGGTTTTACCTGAAGAGGTCGAGGTCAGGCTGCAGGCAAAAGCCGGTTTTGTGGTTGCTTCAGAGGGAGCCTACCTGGCAGCTCTAGAAACGGACCTGACGCCGGAGCTGGTGCGCGAAGGCCTGGCGCGTGAGTTCGTGCGCCGGGTTCAGGACCTGCGCAAGCAGGCAGACCTGGATATTGCTGACCGCATACATGTTTACTACAGCGCCACTCCTGGTCTGACCGGGGCAGTTGAAGCTTTCCGTGACTATATCATGGGCGAGACTCTGGCGCTGAAGCTGATCCAGGGCAATCCGCCGACCAATCTGCAGACGGTAACGGATGATTTTGATGGGGAGCATCTGGTGGTTGAGTTGGTGAAAGCCTGATTAAGTGATTGCGCATAGGCGTGGGCTGGATCGCGATCTGTCGTTGATTAACCGGTAACCCCTGACTTAGGGTAAAATGGGGATAGTAAAATGCCGCCTGGAGGCAGGTTTGAAAAAGTACGTTTGGAGTTACACATTCTTATTTGTTTTTTCCGGAGCTATCGTTGCTCTCGATCAATGGACAAAAGCTCTGGTTCGCGAGCAACTGCCCCTGGGCGCAAGCTGGTCGCCCTGGCCCTGGCTGGCTCCATTCGCGCGGGTCATCCATTGGAATAACACTGGCGCAGCTTTTGGCATGCTGCAAAACTTTGGGACAGTCTTCATGGTATTAGCCATACTGGTATCGATCGCGATTATTTACTACTTCCCGAAGCTGCCTGAAGGAGATTGGTGGTTGAAGATCGCGCTGGGTCTCCAACTTTCAGGAGCAGTAGGAAACCTGATCGACCGTTTGACAACCGGGCAAGTCACCGATTTTATCTCGGTGGGCTCCTTCCCGGTCTTTAATGTTGCCGACTCCAGTATCACAGTCGGTGTCATTCTCTTGTTGCTCATTATCTGGATTCGAGATTTACAAGCCAAAAAACCTAACACCCCCGCTGCCACAATCCCAAGCAATCCAGACGATTCCCCGGGGAGCCCGGAAAGCCAGCAAGGTGGGTGACCGCGTTCTGCGCTTTATCTTTCAGGGCTTAAAGGGAGAACGACTGGACAAGTTCCTGGCTGCCTGTCTCCCCGAATATTCGCGCTCGCGCCTGCAAGGGTTGATCCGCGACGGATTTGTGATCGTTGGGTTTGCGGCTGCTGAAAAAGCCGGGCAAGAGCTGAAACCGGGACAGGTAGTCGAAATCCGCATTCCCCCACCAGAACCATCTGCCCTGGAACCCGAAGATATCCCCCTCGAGATCATTTACGAAGATCGGGATCTGATCGCGATTAATAAACCTGCTGGCATGGTTGTACACCCCGCTGCCGGCCACAGCCGTGGCACTCTGGTTCAAGGAGCACTGGCCCATGCCCCCGAGATGGAAGGCATCGGAGGAGAGCTGCGCCCCGGGATTGTGCACAGATTGGATAAGGATACTTCCGGGGTGATCCTGGTGGCGAAGAATGACTCAACGCATCGCTGGCTCCAGGACCAATTCCGCTTGAGGAAGGCAAAGAAGACCTACCTGGCGCTGGTGGACGGCCGGCCTCCGACACCTACGGGACGCATCGAAGCTGCCGTGGGGCGGGATCTGATGAATCGAAAAAAAATGGCGGTCGTGCCTGAACAAAAGGGCCGGCCCGCCGTTAGCGAATACCGCACTCTGGAGCAATATCCCGCCCACACGCTTCTGGAGGTGCATCCGCTCACCGGCCGGACTCATCAGATTCGCCTGCACATGGCCTGGATTGGGTGTCCAATCGTGGGAGATACGGTCTACGGCCGGAAACACCCCTCGCTCGCGATCCGGAGGCATTTCCTGCATGCTGCCAGGTTGGAAATCCTTCTTCCGCGAAGGACCGATCCGGCGATATTTGAAGCTCCGCTGCCTGCCGATTTGCAGGCAGTGCTCGTGAATTTGGGAAAGCAATTTCCCATATCCTCAAAATCCATTGTTAATAAAGCCTGAAACACGGCGGCAGCAGACAGTAGCACTGCAAATTCATCTAACCAGGAGATTTACCATGGAAATCATCGATTTGCGATCAGACACGGTCACGCAACCTACACCGGCCATGCGGCAGGCGATGGCCAGCGCCCCAGTTGGTGATGACGTTTACGGAGAAGACCCGACAATTAACCGGCTGGAAAAACTGGCAGCAGCGAAAATGGGAAAAGAAGCCGGCCTTTTTGTAGCTTCTGGCACGATGGGCAACCTGACCGCCATCCTGACGCACTGCGGCCGCGGAGATGAAGTCATTATGGGTAACCTGGGACACACATTTCTGTTTGAGGCCGGGGGGGTGGCTGCCTTAGGCGGTGTTCACCCATATACGCTGCCTAACCTGCCGGATGGCACCCTTGAACTCGAAGGTATCGCGGGCGCTATACGGGGAGAGGATATCCATGCACCGGTCTCGCGCCTGCTTGTCCTGGAAAATACGCACAATCGGTGCGGGGGGACACCCATTTCGGCGGCATACACGCAAGCTGCCGGCGACCTGGCTCACCTGCGCGGCTTAAGCCTGCACCTGGATGGGGCGCGCATCTTCAATGCCGCCGGGGCGTACCAGGTACCTGCATCTGAACTCGCAAAACCTGCCGATTCGGTGACATTTTGCTTGAGCAAGGGGCTTTGCGCGCCGGTTGGGTCGGTCTTATGTGGTTCGGGCGATTTTATCCGGCGGGCGCGGCGCATTCGCAAACAGCTCGGCGGAGGGATGCGCCAGGCCGGGATTTTGGCGGCTGCCGGGATTATTGCACTGGAGGAGATGTCAGATCGCCTCCCCGAAGATCATGCGCGGGCGCGTGCCCTCGCAGAAGGTCTGTGCAAAATCCAGGGTCTCGAGCTCACTATGGGGATGCCGGCTACGAATATGGTTTTTCTATCGCTTGATGAAGGGGTTACTTTAACCGCTGCTCAGATAGCTGACCGGCTGGCTGAGAAGAAAATCAAGGTGGGGGTAGTCGGCGCGAAGCGGTTCCGCCTGGTGACCCATTATTGGATTGATGATGCTGCCGTTGAGCAAACGATCAAGGCTTTCTCAGCGGCTTTATGAGGTTTTATTCTCTGCGCTGCTCACCGGCAGGTAGTTGAGCTCAGAGATAGGTTTGCCGGCTTCGATCTGGTTCCGGCCGCGCTCTTTAGCTTTATACAAGCGTTGGTCGGCCAGGTCGATCAGCGCAAACATCTCGTCTGCCTCATGCGGATAAATTGCGACTCCCTGGCTGACCGTCGGGCTGGGGATCGCAGACCCGTTTTTCAACGGCATCATCAGCAGATTCATCGATTGGCGAATTCTTTCGGCTACCAGCAAAGCTTGCACGCAGTCGGTATGGGGAAGTAAGATCACGAACTCTTCTCCTCCCCACCGGCCAACCGAATCGGTCGATTTAATGTGCTCGCGGATGTTGGCTGTCAGGTGAGATAATATCTGGTCGCCGGCCAGGTGTCCGTAGCGGTCGTTATACTGCTTGAAATAGTCAATATCCAGCATAATCAGGCTGATCGTGTACTTCTCCTGAGCCGCCTGAGCAGTTTCATCGTCTAAAACCTTCAAGAAATACCCGTGGTTATAAACGCCGGTGAGGCTGTCCAGGTGAGTCTGGCGCTCGACTTCAGCATGCTGATAGGTATTGAGGATCGCCAGGGCGGCTTGCTGGGCGACATTCTCTAATAGCTCGAGATCACCTTGATTAAATGCAGACCGAGAATAAGATCCCACAGCGACCATCCCCATCCTATCTCTGCCCAAACGAATAGGAGTCCCCATCCAGGAGAGGCTGATTTTCGGCTTGCCTACGGTCGATGGTGAGATGCCCAGGGCTGCCGCTTCCTCGGCGAGGTTGTGAACCAGGAGTGACTTGTTTTTCATGAATATCCAACCCGTCAGGGTGTTTTCGAGGGGAAGATCGATCTCTGAATAAAAATCCCCCTCATCATAAAGCAGCTCCAACCTGAGATGATCCTCCTGGAGGAAACCGATATAGTACGTGTCTGCAGCGAATGCGTTTTGGATCGAAGCACTCAGCAGTGAGAGAACCTCATGCGTGGCCAGGGATGTTGCCAGGCTACGCGCTACATTATTGCTGGTTTCCAGGCGCTTGAGTTGAGTGATGATTACTTTTTGTAAGCGCAAGATGGTCTCGACAATGATGAGGCCGACAATTGGCAGGCTGATCACCTCGATATAAGCCAAACGGCCATAACTGATTTTGTCGCGAATCAGAATGAATTGGAATATCGTGTTGATCGCTAGAAACACATAGGCTTGCCAGCGGCCAGAGATAATTGCGGCTGTGACCAGGATAATAATATCCAAGATTAATGGTATCGTTACTAATTCGGAGGGGACAAGAACCAAGAGCAGGCAGGTTGCGGCAGCGTTGCTGACAACCACTCCCCAATGCACAATGGGGAACCGGTCGAGGTAGCGGGTCAGTAAGAAGAATAGTACAAGAATATAAAGGATGCCCGCCACTCCGGTGTTCAGGAGAATATCCCTCTGGTTGATGGATACCGTCGGGCGAAAGCTCTCCACGATTAAGAGAGCAGATGCAAAGAAGGCAGCAATCGTGCCTGGAAGGGCAAGATTTTGGCGTTCGGTGATGGTCAGGCGAATCGGGGCGACGCTCTTCTTCATAGAATGCATTACTCAATGGACTGACTAAGTATAGTAAATCCGCTGTGCAGCTCGGTTCTGATTGGTTGGATCTCCGGAAAGCTAACCATCATATTATGACGTAAATATGGAGATTAATGTATACGGGCAGCTTAAAAATTCGCTTGATTTTCTGCTATAATTTAATTGGTATTTGAGATTATCCCGCTAATTCTGAGCAAGAATCGAGCCAGAAACCTGCACCGGCCAGGCATGCATCGAACGCCTGGATTTTATTTGCAGGGTAGGGCAGGTTTCTGCCTTGAGGATGATGAAAAATGAAAGAATTCTATTCGCTTGAAGAAATCGATCGAGTTGCGGCAGTGATCCGTTCGCATTTCACGATTAACCCCCAGGTCGCGATCATCCTGGGCTCCGGGTTGGGAGAAATGGCGGATAGCGTTCGAGATGCGCAGGTAATTCCATATCCCGAGATCCCAGGCTGGCCGATTTCTACCGTTCCCGGACATCAGGGGAGGATTGTGACCGGAAAACTGGAGGGTCGCAACGTAATGGTCTTGCAAGGTCGTGTGCATTATTATGAAGGCTATACGATGGCTGAGGTCACTTTACCTGTGCGGGTGATGCAGCGTTTGAATATCCCTTCCCTGATTGTTACCAATGCTGCCGGGGCGATCAACCCGGCATTTTCCCCGGGAGACCTGATGTTGATCACCGATCAGCTCAATCTGGCAACGATGGCGGGTGTCCACCCCTTGCGAGGACCGAATTTGGATGATCTCGGACCGCGTTTCCCGGATATGAGCCAGGCGTATGATCGTCCGTATTCCCAGATCGCCCGCGATGCGGCTGTTGAAAATCAAATCTTGCTTCACGAGGGGGTTTATGCAGGACTGGCGGGGCCGTCTTTCGAGACGCCAGCCGATCTCCGCTTTCTGCGCATCGCTGGAGCCGACGCAGTAGGGATGTCCACCGTACCTGAGGTGATCGTTGCCCGGCATGGAGGGACGCGGGTCCTGGGTATCTCTGGGATCAGCAATAAAGCAAATTTAGACGGGAACACGGTAACCTCCCACGAGGAGGTTTTGGCTGCCGGAAGGGTGCTGGTTCCGAAGCTGACGAGTCTGATTCGAGGCGTGCTCAGAAGGATGTAGCCTCACGGCTGTATGAACGAGATACTCCGGTTTTTTGATGAAAACGAAATATGGATCTATATCCTCCTGGGTTTGGTTGGACTGTGGTATTTGCGCAAAGCAGTGCTCGATTATCAAGATTGGCGTGGTTCATTTTTTGGTCTTGAGCGAGACAATGCCCAGAGGCGGCTGAGCAGCTCGGCAAGCATCCTGGTGCTCGTGCTGCTGATGATGGGCGGGGAGTTTATCCTGGTATCGTTTGTTGCACCGGTTTATCCAAGCTTGCAGATCATCCCTACACCAACTTTAGATATCCTTGCTTCCCCCACAACCACTCTGGCTGCGCCGCTTTCGTTGACAAACGTGTCTCAGGCAACGGGCCAGGCGTCGGTCGTAGCAACTTTCCAGCCGGTCGCCAGCAAGTGCGTCAGCGGTCAGATCGAATTCACCGATCCAACCCCGGGGCAAGAAATCAAGGGCAAGGTCACGTTAAGGGGCTCGGTGAACCTTCCGAATTTCGGTTTTTACAAGTATGAATTTTCTCAACCCGGGCAGAACACCTGGACAACCATCCAGGCAGGGGATCACATTCGCTGCGACAGCGAGACATGCGCAGATCCCACCCTTCAAAAGGAAGATTATAACCAGTTGGGAGATTGGGATACCAGCCTGCTTGTCCCGGGTGATTATTACCTCCGCTTAGTTGTCGTTGATATTGCGGGAAATTCCTTACCCGCGTGCGTCATCCCGGTTAGAGTCCTTGCCGCCCAATAGGAGACTTTTATGCCTGAAATTGAGATTCGTCCTGCGCAACCTGCAGACATTGCCACCCTGGCAGCCATTGATCACAGCTATAAAAGTAACTACGTCTGGCAAATGAACCTGACGATGGATGATGGTTCTGTCGGGATCAACTTTCGTGAAATCCGCTTGCCCAGGGCGGTTAACGTCGATTATCCTCGCCTGCCCAGGAAATTGATTGAAGAGTGGACGATGAGGTCCGCCGTATTGGTTGGGATATTGGGAGGAGCTCCGGTGGGATATATCAGCCTCTCCGAAAACATTGCGCCCACTACCGCCTGGGTGACCGATCTGGCGGTTTCTCCAGAAGTCCGCCGGAAGGGCATTGCTTCGGCGCTGATGATCGCCGCGCAAGAATGGGCCAGCCATCGCAACAACCGGCGGATGATCGTGGAAATGCAATCCAAAAATCAAGCGGCTATCCGGATGGCAAAGAAACTCGGCTATGAATTTTGTGGGTATAATGATCATTATTATGCTAACCAGGATATCGCCCTCTTTTTTGGACAGTTTTTGCGCTGAAGCACCACCAAGCCATGGATTATTGAAATGCCAGACGGAGTAGTGGGGTTATTAAGCGGTCTTAATACGCTGAATCAAATCTTAGCGGCCGGGATTGCCATCACGGCATTTTCTCTATTGTTATATGCGCTGACTTTTAATTTAAGAGACAGGGTTGCCAGATCTTTCGCCCAAATCTTAATTTGCGTGGTTATCGTCTTCGTCGCTAAAGCCATCGGGGGTACCGTATCGGATACCCCCTCGGTAGGTTTCTGGCTGCGCCTGCAGTGGGTTGGCATCATCTTCCTGCCCCCAACATACCTGCATTTTTCAGATGCCCTCCTGGCGACCACGGGTAAACCCAGCCGTGGAAGGCGTTCGTGGGCGGTTCGTTTTACCTATCTGATTTCAGTGGTAACACTGATCGCGTTTTCGATCTTGCCCATGTTGGGTCCGGTCGTTTTCGGCGATCAACCGGCGCCGCATCTGGCCGGCACGCCATGGACGACACTCTTCACCCTCTATTACGCTGGAATCATGATTTTAGCCTGGGTTAATTTTGCCCGGGCGTATCGCCGCACGCTGACCCCGACTACCCGCCGTAGAATGATCTATCTGCTGGCCGGCGCTACTGCGCCGGCGTTGGGTTCTTACCCATACCTGCTATTCGGGTCAGCGGTCGCCGCCAATTTCCCGCTGCTATTCTGGACGCTGGCTACACTCAGCAACCTGATGGTTGGGGTTCTGGTGGTGGTGATGGCCTATGCGGTGGCATTCTTTGGCGTTCCCTGGCCCGACCGGGTCGTCAAGGCGCGCCTGTTCAAATGGCTACTGCGCGGGCCGTTTACCGCCAGTGTGGCTTTGGCGCTGACGACTCTCGTACGCAGAACGGGGGTATTCTTCGGCATCACTTATTCGGCATTGGTGCCGATTGTGATGGTCTTATCGATTCTATTGTTAGAGTACATGGTGACTCTATTTTCACCATTTTGGGAGCGCTGGTTGTTCTATGGTAAAGACCGGAAAGATCTGACCCTGCTGAAATCCATGGAAGATCGCTTGCTCACGCGCAACGATCTGCGGCAATTTCTTGAAATGATCCTGGCTGCGGTCTGTGACCGGCTGCAGGCGCCGGCGGCATTTGTGGCTGCATTAAACGGCGATGGTCTGGAATTGGTGGTGAAGACCGGGAATGACCAGTTTATTTCCGAAAGCAGCATGTCGCAGGAGCTATTCCAGGTCGTCTCTGAAAATCACCTGCTCGAGGAAAAATTTCGCTGGGGTGATTACCTGTTGGTTCCCCTTCACAGGACCAATTTCACAGAGGAGAGCCAGTTGGTTGGCCTTCTGGGGGTTGCCAGCCCGGAGGGGGATCGCTTCGACGAGGAGCAGATGACTGCGCTCGCCCTTCTTTCGGAGCGGGCTGCTCTAGCTTTACAGGACAGGCACCTTCAGCAGGAGATTTTTAAATCCTTGCAATCGTTGAACCCTCAAGTTGAGTTGATCCAGCGTTTGCGGGCTGCAGCGCGGTATGACGGCTCTGGGATGCTACTCAATGAGGATTTATTGCCGCAAGGCGATATGGCTCAATGGGTAAAAGACGCCCTGACCCACTACTGGGGCGGTCCCAAGCTAACCGAAAACCCCTTAATGAAGCTGAAAATTGTTCAGGACGCCATAGAATCGCATGATGGGAATAATGCGAATGCGCTGCGCGCCATCCTGCGCAGAGCGATCGAGCAGGTTAAGCCCGAAGGCGACCGGCGGTTTACGGGTGAGTGGATCCTTTACAATATATTAGAGCTTAAATTCCTGGAAGGACGGAGGGTACGTGAAGTGGCTCTTCGTCTGGCGATGTCTGAGGCGGATTTATATCGTAAACAGCGGGTTGCTATCGAAGCTGTGGCAAAAGCAATTACCGAAATGGAAGAACATGCCCGTCAAGATATGGCAAAAATCAGCGAATGATGCTATCATGTAGGCGTCGCGAGAAATAATCAAATTCATAGGTCTATAGCCGTTTTCACTTGCTTTGCTGAAAAGGGGAGGTCTTTGGATGCTATCGAAACGGTATGGGATTAATATGAGTGACGATCCGCTTCCTCCCGACGAGGGATGGTGGTCCTCGGTTTTAGCGGATGAGGAAGGTTTTCCGTCATCGCAGAAAGAGGGAGGGACGAAAACCGGGGGGCAATCTATGCTCACGCCTGTAGATTGGGAACGGGTGCGGGCAATCTACGACCAGGATGAGATCGTGAGCCTGCGTGTCCAGGGTTTCAACCGGGGAGGGTTATTGGTTGAAGGGGATGGGTTGCAGGGTTTCGTTCCTGTTTCACACCTGGTGGATATGCCGAACGGCGTCGGGGACGAAGAGCGGCGCAGTATCATGATCAACTATATCGGCCGGACCTTGAACCTGAAAGTTATTGAGTGCGAGCCCGATCAAGAGAGAGTGGTCTTCTCAGAAAGAGCCGCGCTGGCCGGAGAAGGCAGGCGGAAATTGCTTTTCCGCGAGCTGAAATCTGGTGAGATCGTGCGGGGCTGCGTGACAAACGTTACCGAGTTCGGCGTATTCGTTGACCTGGGCGGATTAGAAGGGTTGATCCACGTTTCCGAACTTTCTTGGGGCCGGGTTCAGCATCCCTCTGATCTCCTGAGCGTCGGGCAAGACGTGGAAGCCCTGGTTTTGCACGTCTCCGAAGAAAATTCCAGAGTGGCACTCAGCTTGAAACGATTGATGCCTAATCCGTGGGAAACCATCCCAGAACGCTACCATACCGGGGATGTGGTTTCGGCTGAGATTACCGGAATTGCCCGGTTCGGCGCATTTGCCCGCCTCGAAGAAGGTGTGGAAGGGTTGATCCACATATCGTCGATGAATTTAAACGCCGGTCAGACGGATATTTCACGCTTCCTCAAACCGGGACAGCTTGTGCAGGTCAAGATACTTCACGTTGAGGCAGAAAAAAGACGCCTGGGTTTAAGTCTGTTAGCCAGTGAGTAGCCCGGATGGCTGATCGTAAAAAGCCATCGAAATCGAAACAACCCGAAGCTTACTCAAAGCCGCCGCCAGCAAGCGAACTTTCTCGCCCAGACGATTGGCTGGATAAAGTCGCCTATTTGACAGAGCGGTTTGGCCGCTTTGGCTGGGATATATCAGGCACGCTGTTGATCGTTATCGCCCCTGCTGGTTATCCTGGCCTTATTCGGGGCGACGCAGGGAGTGTTGATCACGCCGGTGGTGACCTTTCTCTACCATTGGCTCGGTTGGGGGAGCTGGATCATCGCTGTTGCTGCAGGTTGGGGGGGAATTTGGGCGTTTCGCAGGCAGAAGGCGAGAGCCGTTAAAGTGCGGTTATCGCAGGTTCTGGCGCTGGAAGGCAGCGCGCTCACCCTGGTGGCCTGGCTTTCGGCTGCCGGCGGCGGTTTGTTAGACCGAGCAGAAGCCGGCCTGGATGGAGGCATTATCGGGTGGGGATTGACAGAGATTCTCGGGATCATCGGGCTGACACCG
>JAMCRR010000069.1 GCA_023381565.1 Chloroflexota bacterium | reverse complement strand
ACTTTGATCCGCGTTTTCCGCGTAGGGCCTCGTCCAATTATTATCTGGGTTGACTCATTACGGTTTTCCGTAATATTCGCGCGATTTGTGGATTTCTCTAAATTCGGTCTATTCCCACTCGATGGTCGCGGGAGGCTTGCTAGTTATATCATACACGACGCGGTTGATTCCGTCTACCTCATTAACGATGCGGTTCGAGATCCGCTTAAGCAGCTCATGCGGCAGGGGCGCCCAATCGGCGGTCATAAAATCGTCGCTCGTCACGGCGCGCAGGGCGGCCGTTTCCTGGTAGGTGCGCTGGTCGCCCATCACACCGACCGAACGCACGGGCAGCAGCACGGCGAACGCCTGGGCAACCCCTCGATCTTCATCCTCGCCGGACCTGCGCCCGAGAATCCCGGCGGAGGCCAGCTCTTCGGTGAAGATGGCGTCTGCCTGGCGCAGCCGCTCGACGCGATCTGGTGTAACCTCTCCCAGGCAGCGTACCGCCAGCCCGGGCCCCGGGAAGGGCTGCCGCCAGACCAGCTCAGAGGGTAACCCCAGCGCCTCGCCTACCGCCCGGACCTCATCTTTAAAGAGGTAGCGCAACGGCTCGACCAGTTCGAAGCGCATATCCTGTGGGAGCCCCCCGACATTATGGTGGGTCTTGATGCGCTGCGCTTGAGAGCGGTCGTGGGCGGATGATTCGACTACATCCGGATAGATGGTGCCCTGCACCAGAAAGCGCGGCTGCCCGGCAAGGGCCGCCTGGGCTTCGAAGATGCGGATAAATTGCCCGCCGATAATGCGCCGCTTGGCTTCGGGGTCGGTAACCCCCTGCAGCGCCTGCAGGAAGGTCTCGGCGGCATTTGCCACGCGCAAGTCAAGCCCCAGGTTTTTCCGGAAGGTTTCTTCCACCTGCTGCGGCTCGCCCTGGCGCAGCAGCCCGGTATCGACGAATACCGCAATAAGCTGCTCGCCGACCGCCCTATAGACGAGGGCCGTTGCCACACTGGAATCCACGCCGCCGCTAACCGCCGAGAGCACCCGTTCTCCCCCAACCTGCCTGCGGACGCGCTCGATGGATTGGGAGACGATCGAGTCCGCCGTCCAATCTGGGCGGGCGCCGCACACTTCCACCACGAAGCGGCGCAGGATCTCTGTCCCACCAGGGGTGTGTCGCACTTCGGGGTGGAATTGGACGCCGAAATACCGCCGGTTCAGGTCGCCCATCGCCGCCACCGGGCTGTGGGCGCTGCTCGCCAGGGGAATAAAGCCGGGCGGTGGAGCGTCGATGCGATCCCCGTGCGACATCCACACCTGCTGGCTGGCGGAGGGCAGCAGTTGGTTCTCGGCCAGCGTCCGGATCGTTGCCTTGCCGTACTCACGCCGGGCCGAGGCTGCCACTCTCCCGCCCAAAGCGTGGGTCAGCGCCTGCATCCCGTAGCAGATGCCCAGGATGGGCAAGCCGGTGGCGAGCACGTATGCGGGGAGCTGAGGCGCCCCGGAGGCGTAGACCGAAGCAGGGCCCCCCGAGAGAATGAACCCTTTGGGCTGCAGAGCCAGGACGGTCTCGGCTGGGGCATCCCACGGAAACATCTCGGCATAGACATGGATTTCGCGCACCCGGCGGGCGATGAGCTGGGTGGTCTGCGAGCCAAAATCGAGGATGGCGATCGAATCGGGCATGCGCCTCTATTCCTTGAATGTAATTTCCCCATTCTGCATCGAGGTAATGCATACCAGAGAATGGATGGGGATGCCCAGGGGAGTAAGCAGGTCGCGCCCGCCCTCGAAAGACTTCTCGATCAGCGTCCCGATCCCGACAATTTTGGCGCCGGCAGCCTGCCCCAGCCGCACCAGCCCGGCAATCGTGGCGCCAGAAGCCAGGAAATCGTCGATGATGAGCACGCGCTCGCCCCCCGCCAGGTATTCCGGGGAGACGATCAGCTCGACCATGCGGCCCTTGGTATGCGAAGGCGCCAGGGTGAGGTAAACCTGGTCGGGCATGGTGATGGGTTTGTTCTTACGGGCGTAAACCACCGGCAGACCCATGTGGAAGGCCGTCATGACTGCCGGGGCGATGCCCGAAATCTCGGCGGTGAGCACTTTGGTGGCTCCGATACCGGCGAAGATGCGCGCGAACTCTCGCCCGCATTGATCCATGAGCTGAGCATCTACCTGATGGTTGATAAAACCATCCACCTTTAATATTCCGCTGCCTAAGTGGATGCCGTCACGCATAATACGTTCTTTTAAGGCCTGCATGTTCGTCCCTCGAAATGGATCGGTCTTATACTATTGTACGACGCCTTAGGGGAGGTGAACAGATAGAGTCAGGGCGATTGCATCTGGCTGCAGAACCCCTCATCCTCGTTCGTGGTATGATTGTAAAATCGTAACTCTTGCAGGTTGGCATAAACCCTTGCCCAAACCAAACCTTCTCCTGGCCTCCAACTCCCCTCGCCGCCGGCAGCTCCTCGAGCTCGCCGGGTGGGCTTTTACTCCATCTCCGTCGGACGTGGACGAGGCTGTGCTGCCGGGAGAGCTGCCCGGCGCCTACGTGCTGCGCCTGGCAGAGAGCAAAGCCCGCGCCGCCGCCGACCAGGCGCCCTCAGGCTGGTTCGTCCTGGCCTCCGACACGACGGTCGTAGACGGCACGGAGATCCTGGGCAAACCCGCCTCCGCAGAGGAGGCTGTGCAGATGCTACGCCAGCTGCGCGGCCGCACGCACCAGGTCTACACGGCGCTGGCCGTACTGCCGGCCCCTCACGTCGACCTGTTGACTGATTTATGCATCACCGACGTAACCATGCGCCTCTACAGCGACCTCGAGATCGATAGCTATGTCGCCAGCGGGGATCCCCTGGATAAAGCCGGGGCTTATGGCATCCAGCACGCAGCCTTCCACCCGGTGGAGCGGCTGCACGGATGCTACCCCAGCGTGATGGGCTTGCCTCTATGCCGCCTGACTCATCTCTTCCAGCAGCTTGGTTTCACCCCCGGCGCTGACGTGCCTCCCGGATGCTCGAACGATCCGGACAGCCCCTGTCAGTATTACCGCAGGTTTGCCCGGACAAATCCGTAGGCGCATCATTGAGGAAACCACCTATGAAGCTCCCTCGCCTATTTCTCCTCCTGGCTTTCTTACTGACCAGTTGCGGAACATTCGGACCCAGAGGCACAACCGCCCCGTCGGCATCACCTACCACACCGCTGCCCACCGCGCTGGTGGATATCACCCACGTCCCCGACCCGAAAGCCGTCGCTAGATCGTTCCTGGAAGCCTGGCAGTCTGAAGATTTTTCCAAGATGTACTCTATGCTGACCCAATTGAGCCGGGATGCGATCTCTCAGGACGACTTCACTCAGCGCTACACCGATGCCGCGATCAACCTGACCCTGACCAAGCTCGACTTTGAGGTCCTGTCTTCATTAACAAATCCATCTACCGCCCAGGTCGCCTACCAGGTTACTTACCATACCGGCTTGCTGGGAGACCTGCAGCGCCAGATGGCGATGAGCCTTAGCCTGTTTCAGGGCCAGTGGCAGGTGCAGTGGGAAGACGGCATGATCATGCCGGAGCTGAAGGGTGGGAATCGCCTGGCGCTGGATATCAAAGTTCCAGCGCGCGGCAACATCTACGATATGAACGGGCACGCCATCGCCTCGCAGGAAGACGCGGTAGCCATCTGGCTCAACTCCGGGGAGCTCAACCCCGACCAGGAAGGCACGCTGCTGACCGAGCTTTCGCGCCTCACCGGCAAGACTCCCGAGGCCATTAAGAGCCTGTACCAGAATGCCGTCGACGTCGGCGCGAACTGGCGCATCTCCATTGGCGAAGCCTCGGCAGAAGCGGTCAACGCGCGCTTGAGCGTGCTTTCCGGGCTGTCTGGCCTGTATCTGGGGAATTTCCGGGCGCGCTACTATCCGGATGGCGGTGTAGCTCCGCACGTCACCGGCTTTGTCCAATTCATCCCCAAAGAACAGCTACTGGATTACCAGCGAAAGGGCTACGTAGGGGACGAAAAGGTGGGCACCTTCGGATTAGAAAAATGGGGTGAAACCTACCTGGCAGGGGTGCACGGCGCCACCCTGCACGTTACCGACCCCCAGGGAAAGATCGTCACCATGCTGGCCTCGGTCGAGTCACAGCCGGCCGAGTCCATCTACACCACCCTGGATAAGGACCTCCAGACCCAGGCTCAGAAAGCCCTGGAAGGCTTCACCGGGGCCATCGTGGTGCTGGAGCGCAACACCGGCCGCGTGCTGGCGATGGCCTCTTCTCCGGAGTTCGATCCAAACCTGCTGGAGCCGACCAATGAGAATTACGACCCCAGCGCGCCCATCGATTATCTCAACCGCGCCTCTCAGGGGACCTATCCCCTGGGGTCGGTGTTCAAGATCATCACCATGTCGGCTGCTTTACAAAGTGGGCTGTACACCGCCGATTCGACCTATAACTGCGGCTACACGTTCGAGGAGCTTCCTGGGGTCACCCTATATGATTGGACGTACGATAAGGGATACCCCGCCAGCGGTAAGCTCACCCTGCCCGAAGGGCTGATGCGCTCGTGCAACCCCTGGTTCTACCACCTGGGCCTGGATCTGTTCCGCCAGAAGGGGGCCACCTTCGTCTCGGATATGGCTCGGGCTTTCGGATTGGGCAACGCCACCGGCATCGGCGCCATCGCCGAGGACCCCGGCAACATCCAGGATCCGGTAACCGAATCAGACGCAGTGCAGATGGCCATCGGCCAATACACCGTGCTGGTGACACCGCTCCAGGTAGCTGATTTTGTGGCTGCAGTGGGCAACGGTGGAACCTTATACCGGCCGCAGATTATCGAAAAGATCGCCCCTCTGGACGGAGACCCCACCTTCCAATTTAAACCCGAGGTGCGTGGCCAGCTCCCGGTGAGTCCGGAAAATTTAAAGATCGTCCAGGATGCGATGGCCAGCGTGGTAGAGAATAAAAAAGGGACGGCATTTTACACTTTCTCCAGCCTGCAGGTGCCCATCAATGGAAAGACGGGCACCGCGCAGAACCCTGGCGCAGAGCCTCACGCCTGGTTTGCGGGCTATTCGAATGCCAACAACCCCAACAAGCCGGATATCGCCATCGCCGTGATTGCTGAAAATGCTGGCGAGGGTTCCGAGATCGCCGCTCCAATCTTCCGCCGCATCATGGAGATCTATTTCTACGGCCAGCCCAGCCGGCTCTATCCGTGGGAGGCCAGCTATTACGTCACCAAGACGCCCACGCCGCTCTACACCGAAACACCCGCAGAAACGCCTGCCGCCGAAGGAACCCCCGCTCCATAAGACTTTCTCGAGTGGAACAATCGCCTGCCGCCCTCCCTGGTTTAATCGTCCGCCTCCAGTCCGGTTTCTACACCGTCGAGACTGCAGACGGGCAGATTACCTGCACGCTACGCGGCCGCCTGAAGCAGGGACGCCGCCTGGGAGACCTGGTTGCCCTGGGCGACCGCGTGCAAATCACCGTGCTGCCTGATGGAAGCGGGGTGATCGACGCGGTTGAGCCGCGTGGCAGCCTGTTGAGCCGCAACGCTCCCTCCCCGCGGGGGACCTACCGGCAGGTCATGATAGCCAACCTGGACCAAATCCTGCTCATCTTTGCCTGTGCGCATCCTGCCCCTCACCTGCGTATGTTGGACCGCTTCCTGGTGATCGCCGAAAAGGAGCGCATCCCGCCGCTGATCGTGGCCAACAAAGTCGATCTGGTGGGGATGGAGGAGGCTCTGAAGATTTTCGGCCACTACCCTGCGCTGGGATATCCGGTGCTGTTCACCTCCGCCCGCCAGGGCGATGGGATTGGCGAGCTGCATCAGAGGCTGGCGGGCAAGCTCTCCGGGTTCACAGGGCCTTCGGGGGCGGGGAAATCCACCCTACTGAACGCCATCCAGCCGCGCCTCGGGTTAGCCGTGCGCGATGTCAGCGAGCTGACCCGTAAAGGCCGCCACACCACAGTCGTCCGAGAGCTGTTCCCCCTGAAGGAGGGCGGTTATGTGGGCGATACCCCCGGGATCAAAGCCCTGGCGCTTTGGGATACTCAACCCGAAGAGCTGGATGGCTACTTCCCCGAGTTGCGGCATCTGGTGGCTGCCTGCCAGTTCAGCAACTGCACACACCGCAGTGAGCCAGGATGCGCGGTGCGCCGGGCAGTGGAGGAGGGGCGCGTCCATCCTGAGCGGTACCAATCCTATTTGCGCCTGCGTTATGGGTGAAAAAGCGGGATAGAGGATTCTGATGATCCTTCCTTTGTAATATAAATGGTGTAATTCTCGGAAAATACAATTAATAATTTACGCAAGATAAATAAAAAAAGATTGCATTCCTGGCGAATCGTGTGATAATTAAATGACTGGTAAATGGTGACATTTATCCTCCACGGCTACAAATTTTATGACATTCGTCTGATTTCATTGTTTGACAGTGGCATGCTTTCGGTGTATACTCTTTTCACTTTATTATCCTTAACATTCGCAGGTCTGGATTTTAAATACATATATTCCAAATCAAGATCAGGAAAAGTTCATGACCGATTTGCTCAATGTGCAAGGTCTTGAAACACACTTTAAAACCCGTGAAGGGATCGTTCATGCTGTAAATGGAGTGTCTTTTACCTTAAAAGAAGGGGAAGTCCTTGGAATTGTAGGCGAAAGCGGCTGCGGCAAAAGCGTAACCATGCTTTCCATTCTGCGGCTGATCCCCTCTCCGCCCGGAGAGATCGTGGCGGGGAAAGCGTTCTACCAGGGTAAAGACTTAATCCATATGTCGGATGATGAAATCCGTGATGTGCGGGGGGCGCAAATCAGCATGGTGTTCCAAGACCCGATGACATCACTCAACCCCGTGCTCACCATCGGGAAACAGCTCGCAGAACCACTCATTCTGCACATGGGGATGACCCATAAAGAAGCCCGCGAGCGCTCTGTGGAGCTGCTTCGTCTGGTAGGCCTGCCCGAGCCGGAAAACCACCTGGACGATTACCCGCACCAATTTTCCGGCGGCATGCGCCAGCGCGTCATGATCGCCATGGCTTTATCCTGCAACCCCCAACTGCTCATCGCCGACGAACCCACCACCGCCCTGGACGTGACCATCCAAGCCCAGATTGTCGAGCTGGTGAAGCGGCTGCGGGATGAGTTGGGCATGGCCATCATCTGGATCACCCACGATTTAGGGATCATCGCCGGGCTCGCCCAGCGTGTGATTGTGATGTACGCCGGCTATATCATTGAAGAAGCCTATGTTAAAGAGTTGTATGCCAACCCGCTCCATCCATACACA
>JAMCRR010000049.1 GCA_023381565.1 Chloroflexota bacterium | reverse complement strand
GTGGCATTGTTCGCGGCCATCGCCCTCTTGCAGGGCAATGGAATTCACCCACAGAGCACGAACTGGCTCTCCTTTGTCTGGCTGGCGCTCATTTTCGGATTGATCAACGCCGTCCTGCGGCCCATCTTGAACTTCCTCACCTGCCCCCTGGTTATCCTGACCCTGGGACTGGGAACGCTTTTGATCAACACCCTGCTCTTCTACCTGGCCGGCTTAATTGGAACCCAATTCGGCGTCGGTTTTACAGTAGACGGCTTCGTACCGGCTTTCCTGGGCGCTCTGATCGTCAGTGTGGTCAGTATCGTCTTGACCTTGCTCTTGAAGGACGAGCTACGTTAGATTAAGCACGCATCCCCACAACTCATCCTCGCCCCGCGCCGAAAAGGGGATTCGCTAACCCAAAATGGTTTGAGCATTTCCTGGGATTTTTAGTTTGGTTTAAGAGCTTCTATGCTGACTGAAATCGACAAACTCCTTTCCGAGAGCAACCTACGCGAGGACCAGGGGGATCTAGACGTTGCATTGCAGAAAGCTCAACAGGCGCTTGAGCTCGCCCGGCGCAATCACGACTCTCAGATAATAGCCGGCGCGTTAGTGCAGGTGGCGGAGATCCAGACTCTGCTGGGGAGCTACACGGAAGCCTTTGAAAACGCCAGTGAAGTAAACCGCCTTTCGCCGGACACCCACAAAGACGTGACCGCCCTGATTACCCAGGGCATTTGTGCGGCGGAGACCGAAAGCCTGGAAAAGGCTGAAGAGTTGTTCCACCGGGCGGCAGACATCAGCCGGCGCATCCACTTCGATTTGGGGCTGGCGCGCGCCTTGCACAACCTGGCTCAAAAGGTATACCTCACCCGCGGCCAGTTCGATCTGGCCCTGGCCATCATGGAAGAATCGGCGCAGTTGAATTCAAAATCCTGCGCTTCGAACTGGGGACTGCCTTTCCTTCAGGCCTTTATTAATGAAATCACCGGAAACCGGCGGCGCACTCGCCGGGCGCTGGACGAGATGTTGCCTATGGTGCAGCCCGGCTCGCTCATTGCGGGGGGATATTTCTTCCTCTGGGCGCGCCTGTCGCTGGATGAAGATGAAATGGAAAAGGCCGACGAATACCTCCACCTGGCCTTCAACATCGCGAACACCACCGGCGCCCCCGACTTGAACATCTGGGTGCGGCTGGAGACCAGCCGTTACTACCGCATGTTGGGCAATGCTCCCACAGCGCGCATCTGGGCAGACGACGCCCTGCGCTTTTCCCGCCGCACCGGTTATCAATACATCACCGGCCAGGCGCTGATCGAGCGCGGCCAGGCCACCTGGGAAGCCGGCGACGCAGGCAGCGCGGAAGCCGACCTGCTGGAAGCCATCCAGATCCTTTCGAAGCAAGGCAATGCTTACGACCAGGCCCGGGCCGCTTTTCTATTATCAGCCCTTTACGCCAACCAGGAGCACTCCGAAAAGGAGGACATGTGGTTGGACGCGGCCAACCAGATCATCCGTGGGGGGTACGCCTTCATCCTGGAGCGTGAGCGCGCGCTTGCCTTTCCCCTGGTCGCTCAAAACTTACGCAGCCGGCGGCGCGACGTGCGCACCGCTTCCGAAACCTTGCTGAAACACCTGGCAAACGTCGCCCCGCTGCCTTTACGAGTGACCGGGCTGGGATATTTCCGCGTGTGGCAGGCTCGCCGCCCCATCCCGGATCAGGTCTGGCAACGACGCAAGGCCGGAGAGCTGTTCCGCTTCCTCCTCTTGCAACCCTATCGCACGGCTCACCGCGAAGCCATCCTGGATGTGCTCTGGCAAGATTACGACCCAGCCAGCGCCCAGGATATGTTCCACCAGGCGACGTCTGTCTTGAGGCACATTCTGGAACCCGACCTGCCCGAAAAATTCCCTTCCCGTTATCTGGTGGTCGAAAGCGAGCGCGTGCTTTTACAGCTCCCCCCGGGCTCGCTGGTCGACTTCGAGCAATTCGAGATGCAGGTTCCCCAGGCCATTCGCTCGCAAAAAGTCGACGAGCTGAAGCGCCTACTTTCGCTTTACACCGGGGATCTGTTTCCGCAAGATGTGTACGCAGAATGGACCGCCGCTCCACGCGAACGTCTGGCGCAGCTCTACTTGCGCGGGCTGCTGGCCCTGGCCGAAGCCAATTTGAACGCCGGGCAGCCTCACGCCGCCCTGGAATGCTGCCAGACGATCGTCAAACGCGATCCCTGGAACGAAGATGCCGTTCTTTTAGGGATGCGCGCCTGCCTGGCCTTGCGCGACATTCCCCGCGCCATGCGCCTTTATCAAGAACTGGAGCACACCCTCCAGGAAGACCTGGGTATCCTCCCCCGCACCGACCTGAGAGATCTTGTCAAGCAACTGCGCCAATAAAGGCACTGTGTCAGTCCTTTGTCAGTGAACCATGCTATTCTATCCTCGAAGGTAGCGCTATGCGGAAGCCCCATAAGTTTTTACTCACCGTCCTGGTTCCCGATGACAACAACGCAGAGTTATGTGGAAGGGTTGAATACATCACTACAGGACACCAGGCTACCTTTGGCAATCTGGAGGATCTGGTTCATTTCTTGCACGATGAGATCAATGCGTCTAACGCAGCTCGCGACACCGAAATGCAGCCAAAACAACGCATCATCAACATCCTGCCGGACGACGATGCATTTATAAACCAGAATCCCTGAGCAGTGTGGACAAGCAATTTCTTTGCGGTGCGGTATTAAACTCAGGGGACCGCACCGAAATCAGAGCCCTTATTTCGAAAGAAATAGGGCTCTGCGTTTTTTATCACCGTATGCGTCCTTTTTGGATGTCCCCGCTCAAGTCTTATCAGGCCTTCTTATCGGCGTCCCTCACCAGGATCCTGACGAGATCCAGGAATTCCGCCCACTCCTCGTTGAAAAAGTGCAGCGTGACGTTGTTCAGCTCAAGATGATAGGTCACTTCGCCATCTGGCTCTTCCGCCTGCCAGGCCAGGTAGCTTTCAGTCTCGGCCATCGTCTGGGTCTTGGGTTCTCGGCTATCGCTCATCGGTTTCCACCTTCCAGTCTTTCTAGGATTTGAATTCTTCTTCGTTCGACCAATTATCCCACAGGTACATCTACCCTGCCAGGGGATTGATAAATCCCTCACTCACTGCCCTTCTCTTTTTGCAACAGTTTCCAGCGCGCCTTTACAATCTGCCAGAAATCACGCACCTTGTGGAAGAGCACGAATCGCTTCGGGGGAACGTAGTGTTCCTCGGCTCCTTTCCAGGGGTCTTCGTCCAGCAGCTTGCGTAAAACGTACTTCCCAACCAGCTTGAGAGACGCGACCACCGGCGCCGCCAGGACTACGCCGATGACGCCGATCAAATTGGCGCCAATGATCGTCCCGATCAATACGGCTGCCGGGTGCACGCGCAGCGACTGCGCCATGATCCGGGGAGAAATCAGATTATCCAGCAGGCTATCGATGACCAGGGCAGTGCCCACGATCACGACCGCATAGGCCAGAGAGGATAAGCCAAAGATGGTGGTGCCCTGGAAATACGAGACCAGGCCATAAGACGACCAGGCGATCAACGGGCCTACGTAAGGGATAAACCGGGCAAAGCCCGCCAATAAAGCCAGAACCGGATAATAATGCACGCCCAGCACCAACAAGACCAGGAAATAGATGGCCACCGCCAGGGAGATGATGATCAATTGGCCGCGCAGGAAGGCATTCCAGATGTGGCTCAGCTCATATTTCAGGCGGGCGAAATCCGCTTCATAATTCGCAATATGTATGTCGATCATGGGGCGTAAGGGGCCGCCCGTCTCGCTCAAGACGAAATAAGAAAGCACGAAGATAAAGGCCGACCAAATGAAAAGGTTGGCCGCGCTGGTCGCCACGAGGCCCGCCAACGTGCCGGCCTGCCCCAGCAGATACTGAACGGCAGAGACGATCTGGTTGGTAAAGTCAGACAGATTCAGGGTCGTCAGGTCGAAATGGAAGGGGCCGATCACGTAGGCCTGCGTGGAAACCGTGTTCAAGAAGGCGGGCAAGTCGTTGACGGATTTTTGCAGAAAGAATATCAGCGCCTGGATCTGCTCGGTGATCGCCAGGCCGCCCAGCGTCAGCAGGCCGACGACGACCAGGAGAAGGATGAAATAGATCAGAGTGACCGCCAGACGCCAGGGCAGCCGCGCCAGCTTGTGCAACCCATTTGCGAGCGGGAACACCAGGTAAGCGAGAATAAACGCCATGAGCAGCGGGCCGATCACCCCCCTGAACTGGACGAAGAACCAGGCCAGGATGGCAACGATGGTGAATCCGATCACCAGTTTCGTGGGCCAGCCCCATCTGGGAGAAGTACTGCCTTGGTCTTCGCTCATATCTGAATTTTACCCCACTTCGGGTCTTTTTTTCTTGACGGGCCGCAAGTGCCACCAGCGCAAAGTGGGCGGAGGCATTGGCTTGAGAGACGTGTCGGGGAAAGGCTCCATGTCGAACAGGCGGGCGTAGATATAACGGGCCAGCACGCGCAACGTAGCGATGGTTGGGGCCGCCAGGACGACCCCCGGCACGCCTACCAGCGAGGCGCCGGCGATGATGCCCAGGATGATGACCAACGGCGGGAGGTTTACCCTCCGCCCGATGATGCGCGGGATGAGGTAATTGATGTCGAATTGAGTGAATAAGAAATCGATGCCGATCAGCACCAGGAAGAAGGCCCAATTCGGAACGGGCAGGTGGTAAGACCCCAATACCAGGGCCAGGATCGAGGCGATCACGATCCAGATTCCATGCCCAATGCTGGGAAAGAATTCCAGCAGGCCGGCCAGCACGCCCATCAATAAGGCGAAGTGAAGCCCGATGACGAAACTCACCGTGATGAAAATGAGCGTTACCACAAAAGAAAGGATCAACTGCCCGCGAAAGAACGACGACCACAGGTTATTGATCTCTTCCCCAAGGCGAATAAAGTCCTGGCGGTAATCGGGGGGCGGAAGGCTCTCCAGCCATTTGCGCAGAGCCTCGCTATCTTTGATCAGGTAAATCGAAATTATGATGATAAAGACGACCCACGCAAGGGAAGAAAGGATGTCTGCCAGCACCCCCAGGGTGCTGCCAAAGACCGGCTCCAGGATGGCCTGCAGGGAGCCCGAGGCCTGCTCGAGCAGGCTGGTGCCATCGACGGTAACGCCGGCGACGGTAAAGCTCTGTCCAAACAGCAAGCGAGCCTCTCGCAGCACGTGCAGCAGGTCCACGTTGATCCGCCTGAATTGGAACATCAACAATGGGATCACCAGCCTCAACGCGGCGGCCAGAAACAAGATGAGCAAAAGGTAGGTGAACAGGATGGCTACCATCCGGCCCAGGTGCAGCCTCTTTTGGAAGGAATTGACCACCGGGGAAAGGATGTACGCCAGGACGATCGCCAGGATGAACGGAGTGAGGATCTCGCTGAACTTATACAGCAAGAAACCAACGATCACCAGGACGACCAGAGCGACAATCAGCTTCGTCTGAGTCGACCAGACCGGTTTGCGTGCTTCCATGGGATAATTATATTCTTATGAGCACCCCGGCAGGAAGGGGAAAACCTTGCACCACAAATAATTCGCGTCGATGTAATACAGCACGCCCGCGCAAATGCAGATAGCCATCAACAGCACCGCGATCACCAGAATGAGCGCTAACCGGTTAGAGGATTTCTTCGGCTCGACGCCCTGTTCCGGGCCGGGCGGCACCTGCCCGGTAAAGGATGGAGCCGGGTAAAGCTCGGGGGGCGGCGTGTAAGCCGGCGCCGGCGTTGGGGGAGGGGTTAGCGGGCCGGTGGGCTTGAGCTCCGGAGAGGGCTGAGGGGGGATCACCGGCGCCTGGGCGGGCACGCTGGCGACGGTGGCATCCGGATCGAAAGCGGCCGCTTCAAAGGCCAGGGTGACGTGTTCCCCTAGCGTAATCATCTCTCCCGGGCGGAGGAGATAGGGCCCAATCAATCGCTGGCCCTCTACCGAGGTTCCGTTGGTCGATCCCAGGTCCTCGATGACGAATCCGCCAGCTTGCATGACGATGCGGGCGTGCTTGCGAGATATTTCGGCGTCGCTGATCACCAGGTCGTTATTGAGATCGCGGCCGATGAAGATCTCACTCTTCTCCAGGGGAAAAACCTTCCCTGGGGTAGGCCCGGAACGCATCACCAACTGGTACGTGGAAGCAACCATTATCTCCTCCTCAATGGACGGCATTTCTTAGAGTTTAATGACAATCCATGAAAAAGTCAAACTGAATCTACGCGGGAAAGCTCGGCCATTTCGCAGCCAAAGACCTCCCCAAACGCGGCTGTGACCTGATCCATTACCTGCCCCAGAGTAGGGACGGGGTTCAACAGGTCGGCCAGGCTGAGCATGGTCACCTGTTTCAGGCCGCAAGGGATGATTCCCTCCCAATACTCCATCTGCGGATCCACGTTGAGGGCAAAGCCGTGCCGTGAGACGCCGTGCGCGTCCACTTTCACCCCAATCGAGGCGACCTTGGCCGGTTCCTTGAGCCGGGAAGGGTCGCAGCGCGGGCAACGCGAAGCCACGTCCGCCTGCACCCACACCCCGGTCAGGCCGGGGCGCTGGCCGGCGGGCACACCCAGGTGGAAGAGCGCCAGGATCAGCGTCTCTTCCAGCTTGCGCAGGTAACCGACGAAATCGGCCTGGGGCAGGCGGCCGCCGGGCCATCCCGGCTGCGCTAACGGCAACAGCGGGTACCCCACGAGCTGGCCGGGGCCATGGTAGGTCACGTCTCCGCCCCGGTCCACCCAGCGCAGGCTCACCTCGCGCCGTTCCAGCTCGGCCGCGTCCCACAGCAAATTCTCGGCGTGCGCCCTGCGCCCAAAAGTATACGTGTGGGGGTGCTCCAATAAAAGCAGGCTCGGCGGGCGGTTGCCCCGCGCAATCTCACCTGCCAGGCGTTCCTGCAATTGCCAGGCTTCGTCGTAAGCCATTCTCCCCAGGCGATGGACGACACAGCGATCCATCGAGTTTCTCTCATCCATGTGCTTAATTCTATCGCCAAAAACCGGCTGAATTAGCCCCAATTTGTTACAGACCTTTCTCTAACGTTCCATTAACCTTTCTTCAACTTCGGGGCGTGCCCGCTCAAGCGTGCCATCCAGCGCGAGATGCAAGACTTGCTGGCGATCAAAGTGCCGAGCGGCGAACTCCGCCCCGATTCCCGCCCCGAAGGCAATTGCACACACTACCGTGCTGATCCCATCGAAGCAGCGTCCAGAAGGATCCGAGTACAGGATCGGGTTCCCACCGGCGTAGCTGTAGGCGTTGAGCGTGGCGGG
>JAMCRR010000053.1 GCA_023381565.1 Chloroflexota bacterium | reverse complement strand
TGATCGTCAACCATCGATCGTAGGGCTCTCAACCCCAAGGCCTGGATTGCGATTTTGTCGCTTGCAAGCCAGGAGGAGAGCAGGTCGACCCATAAAGCGGGTTTTTCCTTTTGCAGCCGGGTTTTTCCACTGGCAAGCAGCAAATCCAGGAGGTGGTGATCCGTGGAAGGGACGGCCCATTCCCGCAGACGTTGAAGGATGGGCTCAGGAGGATTGGGGCTGATCTCTCCCAGGAGAAATATTGCCAGGATGCGCGGTTCGAGATAGGTATCCGCCCATAAACGGTCCGCCAACGCCAGAGCGGCGGTCGGGTTGGCAGCACAACGCTGGGTAAGCTCGACCTGTATCTGCCTGAGCACCTGAGCCGGCGGGGAGTAATGAGGGATTAACGTGGCGCGTGCGCCCGATTGCTGCGGCCGCAGTGTCCGGTTGGCATAGAAGTACAGCACCTCGTGCAGCGTATGTTGAAATACATCCGGTTGCCTGAAGGAATCGCCTAATTGAGCGATTTGATGTTTAAGACGGGACATCTGGATGGCAGGCATCTAATCAGTGTCTCCCCAGGGTCACGGGTAAGCTATCCGGCGCCGAGCGCATTTCCAGGCTAATACGCACGTGCAAAATAGACTTTCTCCGAAGCAGGCTTACCGCAGTAGATGCATCTCCCGCTGCCTGCTGATTGGTCGAGGGGGATGCAGCGTGTGGTGGCTTTGGTTTCTTCTTTTATTTTAGCCTCACAGGCGGCATCACCGCACCACCAGGCGAAAGCCCACCCGTTTTGGACAATTTCTTTCAACTCGGGGTAATCCTTTGGTTCTACAATATGCTCATCACGGAATTTTATTGCCCGATCGTATAGCGACTTGTGAATATCCTCCAACAGGTCGGCGACCTGGGCGGCGATTCCGGCTTGCGGGACGAAAGTGCGCCCGGCTTTACCGGCAATATCGCGCCGAGCGACAGCCAGGGTGCCTTTGGCGACGTCTTTCGGTCCCACCTCGATGCGCAGCGGCACCCCGCGCATCTCCCAGTCGTTGAACTTGAAACCCGGAGTGACTTCCGTACGGTCATCGACGCGCACGCGGAAACCGGATAGCTCTCCACGCAGCCGCTCGACAACCGGCATCACCTGCGATTTCTCATCATCGTTGCGGAAGATTGGCACGATAACCACCTGGATCGGCGCCAGGCGCGGTGGAAGCACCAATCCCTGGTCATCGCCGTGGGTCATGATAATGGCGCCGATGAAACGGGTCGATAGCCCCCACGATGTGGTCCAGCAGTGCTGCAGCTCATTATTGGTATCCAGGTAGCGGATATCGAAGGCTTGAGCGAAATTCTGGCCCAGGTTGTGTGAGGTGCCGGCTTGAAGGGCGCGCGTGTCGCCCATCATGGCTTCAATCGAATACGTACGCAGCGCCCCGGCGAATTTTTCCGCCTCACTTTTACGTCCCCGGATAACCGGTACGGCAGCCTCGTTGATCGCAAAATCCGCGTAGGTCTCCAGCATTTGTAGGGTTTCCGCCTGCGCCTCATCGGCCGTAGCGTGAGCTGTATGCCCTTCTTGCCAGTAAAACTCGAGTGTGCGCAGGAACAAGCGGGTGCGCATCTCCCAGCGGACGACGTTCCCCCATTGGTTGATCAGGACGGGCAGGTCGCGGTAGGATTTGATCCACTTGGCATACATGTGCCCGATGATGGTCTCGGAGGTCGGCCGGACGACGAGCGGCTCCTCCAGCTTTTCACCACCTCCGATGGTCACCACTGCCAGCTCAGGAGATAACCCCTCGATGTGTTCTTTCTCTTTTTCCATGAAAGACATCGGGATGAGCAGCGGGAAAGCTGCGTTCACGTGACCGGTGGCTTTGAAGCGAAGGTCGAGGGCTTGCTGGATATTTTCCCAGAGCGCCCAGCCATACGGGCGGACGATCATACAGCCACGCACCGGCGCATAATCAGCCATTTCGGCGCGCAGGACGACCTGGTTATACCATTCGGAGAAATTTTCATTGCGGGTGGGGAGTTTTTCGTCAGTCATGGGTAAGTTCTTCCAGGTTGTGAGATATTGTAATTCTCGTTATCGAGTACACGCGGTCAGGCAGCCGTATGTCTGCGAAGCTCTGCGATCGCCGCGTCGACATCCGGCGCGAAGGTCAGGAAACGACGGTCGTGTTCGGCGACAAATTCGCCCAAGCTGTCCAGCAGCTGGGTGAAGGTGGTTTTCCAGCCAGGCCCGATCACAATCAGCGGTCGGGTGGGAATCGATTGGACGATCATTTCATTCCACATTAAAGAGATCTCGACCAACGTGCCCGCGCCTCCCGGCAATGCCAGGGCTGCATCGCACCCATCGATGAGCGCATGCAGGCGTTCTCGCAGGGTGGCGTAGCGCCATTCTTCGTGCACCCAATGGTTGGGGCTGACTTTGCGCCAATCTTCGATCTGCTGGCAGGTCACCCCAATCACGTGTCCGCCGGCTTCGGCTGCCCCGCGCGAAACCGCTTCCATTGAGCCGATGTAACCGCCGGTCAGGACCTCATGACCCTCTCTGGCGAGCATCGCGCCCAAACACATCGCATCTTGATAAAAACCATTACCCGGGGGAGGTTGTGATCCCCCGAAAACAGTAACGCGCATAGGACAGGTTCCTGTATTAATTCGATTCCAATGCATCTAAGGCAGCGATTGCAGAAGCACGCTGCTGTGGATGCCAGCCCTCTTCAGTTGCCATCCTTTTCAGGTGGCTGAGGACGTTCTTTTGCTCCATCTGGTCAGCTTGTGCAAACGCAAGGCGAATGATCTCAGGTTGGCGGGATAAGATTTGGTCCCAAAAATCATCCAGCGGGATCGGAATCTCGGATTTCAAAAACGCACCCTCCAGAGCTTTGCCCCGATGGGCAGGAGATGATTCGATGGATTATACCTTGATTCTAAGGCGTGGAATGCAATCAGCTGAGCTGGAAATTTTCAACCTGACTATGATAAAGCCTATTAGGAGATCAAACAACACGTTACTTACATCCCGATCGCTCACGGTCCCTCAGCGACGGCTTTCAAGGCCAGCGTCCAGAGAGCGCTTGCCAGCCCCTTGAACAAAGAAGACTTTGCCGTTATGAATTCCGGCACCGAGCGACTGGTCTGGATAAGCTGGGCTGAGCCGACAGTGATCTTATGCCCGGATGAAACCGACGACGGGACGACACGGGTCTGCCACCAGATCGACGACAGCCTGTTCGCTTTCAAACCGGGCCGCGCCGCGCTGGTCCCCCAGCTTGCCGTAGACGGAAATACCAACCCAGATGCGACCGAGTAGACGGGCGCTTTTTATTATTTGATCTTACTCTTCTTTCTTGTTGGTATTTTCTTTCTGCTTGGCGGCGATAATTTCCTGGGCAATGTGCGCCGGGACAACCTCGTAGTGGTCCAGCTCCATGGTGAACAGTCCGCGCCCGCCGGTTATGGAGCGCAGCTGGGTGGTATAGCGCAGCATTTCGGCCAGCGGAACCTGGGCGGTCACTACCGAGCGGCCCCGCTCCGTCTCCATCCCCTGGACCCTGGCGCGGCGGGTATTCAAATCGCCGAGCACGTCGCCCATGTTGGCTTCGGGGACGATGACCTTCACGTTCATGATCGGCTCGTATAAGACCGGAGAAGCATCTTTGAAAGCCAGCTTGAAAGCCTCACGCCCGGCGACTTCAAACGCGATGGGTTTCGAATCCACCGGATGTTCTTTCCCATCGAAAACCGATACCCTGACCCCTCGCACCGGGTAGCCGGCCACGATGCCTTCTTTCATCACTGCTCGGATGCCTTTCTCGATAGCGGGCATATAGCTGGAGGAGATGGCCCCGCCGAACACGTCGTTGACGAACTCGAAATCGCCCTCCGGCAGCGGTTCAACCCGCAGGTGGACTTCGCCAAACTGCCCTGCGCCACCGGTCTGCTTCTTGTGCCGGTACATGGCTTGAGATTTCTTGGTGATGCTTTCGGTATAAGGCACCTTAGGCTCGAGCGTAACCAGGGCGACCTGAAATTTGGTCTCGGCGCGACGGATGGCGACGTCAATGTGCTGATCGCCCATCCCCTGCATGATCGTCTGGTTCGTGGCCGGTTCCTGATACCAGGAGAGGGTCATATCTTCTTCGGAGAGGCGGGTTAATGTCGGGCTGATCTTGGTTGAATCGGCCTGCGTCTTGGGATTGATGGCCACCCTGTATAAGGCGGTCGGGTACTCAGGCACAGGCAGAGTCAGGGGGTGGCCCCGGTCGCCAAGCGTATCGCAGGTGGAGGTCTCGTTCAGCTTGGCCACCGTGCCGATATCCCCGGCGTGGATGGTTTTCACCGATATCACCTCTTTCCCACGCGAGACGTGCAGCGTGCCCAAGCGCTCTTCGGTTTGTTTGTTCTGGTTCCACACGCGTGTATCCGAGTTCATCATCCCCGAATACACCCGAAAATAGGTCTGCTTGCCAACAAAAGGATCGGCAGTGGTTTTCCACACATAGGCGGCCAACGGACCACCATCCTTGGCGCTGATTTCCTCCGGACCATCCTTCCCATCTGCCACGACGGGAGCGATTTCGGCTGGAGATGGCGCCAAACCTATGGCCGCATCCAGCAGAGGCAGAATTCCGATCTCCGCGGCGCCCGAAGCGACAAACACCGGAACGATATTGCCCGAGCTGATGCTCTTGCGCATGCCGCGGGTGATCTCCTCAGGCGAGAGGGTGCCATTCTCTAGGTATTTTTCCAACAGCTCGTCTTCACCTTCGGCGGCGGCTTCCACCAAGACGACGTGGGCATCGTCGGCTGCTCCCTTTAGATCCTCAGGAATTTCGGCTAAATTTTTCCCTTCACCGCTGAAGGCTTTCATGGTGAGCAGATCGATCACACCTTTGAAATTTTGTTTCTCACCCCAAGGAAGCTGCACTGGCACCAAGCGTACCTGTGAAAACTCCTGGACCGCATCAATGACTTTGCGGAAATTTGCATTCTCGCGTTCCATTTTGTTGATTACCAGGAAGCGCGGAAGCTTGAATTTGTCACAATACTCCCAGGCGACTTCGGTACCCACCTCCAGCCCGGATACTGAATCGACGAGCAAGATAACTGTATCGGCCACCCGCAAAGCCGATATCACCTCGCCGATAAAATCTGTGTATCCCGGAGTATCCAGGAAATTGATCTTGCAGTTCTTATATTCGATGGGGATGATGGAGGTGGACAACGAAATCTTGCGACGAATTTCTTCTTCGTCGTAATCGGAGACAGTGGTGCCATCCTCGGTCTTACCCAGGCGGGTGGTAGCGCCAGCGCAATGCAAAAATGCCTCCGTCAACATCGTTTTTCCTGCGCCACTGTGAGAAGCGAGCGCAATATTACGGATAGTCTCGGTGGTATACTCTTTCATGAAAAGTATCCTTTTTTATCTGATTAATATTTTAAAATGGCCTGCTTATTTTAAAGGAAGAACACGTTCTTGTCAAAGATCGTTTTTGACCGATCAGCCCCAGCAGGCATCCGGGGGCTTAAACAAGCTGCTTTTCCATGCGCCAGGCAGGCTCTTCCACGGTTCTCCAGATCCCTTTCTCATCCGGGTAGGACCAAATCCCGGGTTCTGGCGCAATGACGCGAAAGCCCAGACGGACGTACAGGGCTTCGGCGCGCACGTTCTCGCGGGCGACGTTCAGTGTGACGCGGGTGTAGCCTCGCCGGCGCAGGTCGTCTTCTGCGGCATTCAGCAGGCGCGTCCCTACACCCTGGCTACGATATTCCGGGCGCACGCGCACTGCATAGATATAGCCCCGCGTGACCCCATCGGCGAGCTCCGGGCGGTCGCAGATTAACTGCACGAATGTCTGGCCGATGATCCCGACATTTGGATAATCTGCTACCCACATAACGGCGCGGCCCGTCTGGCTTCTTTCGAAAGCATCCGCGTAGACGCGGCGGAAATGGGCGTATTCACCCTCCCATTCTAATTCCGGCAGGTCGCCTGTCCTGGCATTGCGGATCACCAGGCAGCTCAACCAGAGAGAGGTTTGCTTAACCGAGGGAATATCAACCATTTTTGATCAGTTCGGCCAACATTTGGTGTTCTTGCTCTGGAGTATCGATTTCTCCGTCTAACCAGGCGGAGCGCAGGGATTTGAGGATCGTGCGGTAAGTCGGTCCGGGCGTCAAACCCAGGCTGCGCAGGGTTTCACCGGTGGTTTCAGGGGTGAGCCAGCGCCACTTGCAGACGTAGCTTTCGATCAACGCGCATAGTTGGGGGTCCTCAGTGGTTTTGAACGCTGCATACAGGCTGGGGAGAGGGACCTCTTCCAGCCGCCCTGTGATCACGCTGGGGGCAGCCCCTGCCAGGTCCGGCAGGTCAATGCGTAGCCGGCAGCAGGCCACTAAAGCCTCGCAGACGAAGCGAGAGAACTTCAAGCGCGCGCAAACCTGTTTTGCCTCTTCGGGGCTGAGAGGCGCCAGCCAGACCAGATAGGCGAGCAGCTTCTGGATAGGGATACCGAGGGAGCGGGGCCCAAGATCCCACTCGGGACCGGGTAAGGTGGGCACGGGATGGGTGAATTGAGCCGGCAGCCCGGGTTGGATTGCGGAAAGCAACCCGAGCTCATCCAAACGGGTCAACATCTGCGAGGCACGCTCCTCGGCCAGGATCAGGTCTACTTCGTGACGGATGCGGTCGCCCGAAACCTGTTTAAGCAGCGCGCGCGCCTCTTCCATCAGCTGCAGGGTGCGCGATTCGATTTCAAACCCGAAGCGCTGCTCGAAGCGTACTGCCCGCAGCGCGCGGGTGGGGTCGTCGATGAAGGAGAGCGAGTGCAGCACGCGCACCAGGCCGCGCCGCAGATCGTTCAATCCGCCCCAGTAATCGTACAACTCGCCATAATGGCGGCCGTCCAGGCGCAAGGCCATGGTGTTGATGGTGAAGTCGCGACGGTGCAGATCGAGCTTGATACCGCTGCGTTCCACCACCGGCAAGGCGGTGGGCCGCTCGTAGAATTCCGTTCGGGCGGTAATCAAATCCAGAGAAGCAGGGAGGTCCCCAGGCTCAAATCCCGCCGCCTCATGCCCATTGGTGGGAAGGTTCTCCTGGACACCGGACAGATTCCACTTGGCGGTGCCGAAGCGGGTATGGCTGACGATCTGCCCGCCGTATTGCCCGGCCAGCAGGCGAGCCAGGGTGATGGCATCTCCCTCGACCACCACATCGAAATCCAGGCTGGGCAGGTCGAGTAGCAGGTCGCGCACGAACCCGCCGACGATGTAGACAGCGATCCGCTGCTGGTGGGCTTTTTCAGCTACAGCTTTGAGCAATGCCAGCCGCCCCGCCGGAAGGGCCGCCTCGAGTTTCTCTGAGAGGTTTGGCCGGGTGGGGAGGCTGGTTGGGTAAGAGAGCGTTTTGAGCAGATCGGTGCGGGTTACAATTCCCACGATCTCGCCGCTTTCGGGTTCGACGACCGGGATTTGTCCCCATCCGCTGCTGATCATCACCTGCTGAAGATGTTCCAGGGAATGGTTAGGGTGGACCACGACTTCACCGGCTTCCATCAGGGAGGCAGCCTGCAGGTTGAGCTTGTGTGCTAAAGCCCGGTCGACCGCCCGGCGGGTGAGCAAACCGATGACCTTGTTTTCACGGATCACCGGATAGCCTTCGTAGCCGTAACGTTGCATTAGCTGGGCAGCTTCTTGGGCAGAGGTTTGTGGGCTGATCAGCCGTGGGCGCCGTGACATGATTTGCCCGACCATGATCGATGGGCGAATATAAGCGGGCAGGAGCTGTAGCAGCTTGCGCGCAGTCTGCTCCAACAGCTCATCTTTACTCGGCATGCTGCCGTCTGGATTGGGTACGGTCTCCTGGCGGATGAGGGCTGCCGCAGCGCGTTCATGCCCGCCCCCACCGAATGCGGCGGAGATTTCAGCCACGTTGACCCTGTTCGTGGTGGAGCGGGCCACCATGCGGATGCCATCCCCGGTAGTCACGAGCATGAAGAGCGCATCCGGGTCGAGCAGGTCGCGCAGTTTATGCGCGATGCTCGACACCTCTTCGTTCATGTTCTCTGCCGAACCGTAAGTGATGACGATTTTTTGTCCGTGGATGTGGTGGAATTTGGCACTGGCGAGCAGGCGGTCGTACGCCTGGCGCTGGTCGTTCGAAAGCGGCGGGTTGAGGTACTTTCCGGCAATGCTCAGGCTGGCGCCCTGGTCCAGCAAATATGCTGCGGCGCGGACATCGCGTGAGGTGGTGCCGGCATAGGTAAGCGAGCCGGTATCTTCATAGATGCCGAGCAGAAGCAAGGTCGCCTGGAGCGGATTAAGACCTCCGTTGTGCTCTTGAAGATTTTCTACGAAGACCGTGGTCACCGCCCCGGTGGGGTCGCAAACAACCTTCCACTCCGCGGGCAGGTCTGGCCGCGGCTGGTGGTGGTCGATAACCTGCACCGTAGTGCTGGGTCCTGCGCCTTTCAGAGTGACCAGGGATTGGGTATCTACCAGGAGGATGCTTTCCACCGGCTCGGAGGGCAGGTCGGGAACCTCGAGAAAAGGCAGGTCTGCCCCATACAGGGTCAGGAAGGAGCGTACGTTGCGATTAAGGCGTCGCGGCAGAGCCGGCAGGTAGTTTTCCTGAAGCAGATGAGCCCCCAAAAGCGCGGCCAGAGCGTCAAAATCAGCCTGTTCGTGAGTCAATATCACGCGCATAAGGTTATTTTACTACATCGTCAAGCGTGATATTGATCTTGACAAAAGCAAAGCTAAGGCTATAATATATATCAATAATGTCATAATAATTCTTGAGGGATACAAATGTTGATTTGCACATGTCCGCGGCGGAGCGAATAGCCGCCGCGAAGTCAAACCTGAGAGCATAATTACGGTCATTTGACAAAGGGTGGCTTCCGCTCCGCTTGCGAAAAAATGAATCGCAAGGGTTAGTTCCCATCAAATTGGGAGCAGGTCCGGTACAAAAGCCGCCCGTTTATTTTGCCATATGGCCGTTTTTGTTTTTTGGAGTGAATCGTGACGTCTCAAATAGTAATCGATCGGGGGGTCAAAACCCCCCCTTTGGAGAGGTTGACATCGCGTGTGGGCAACACCCCTTTACTGCCCTTGCTCAAGATCGGGCGGGAGCTGCCGGAAGGGGTGAAGCTGTACGCCAAAGCTGAGTGGTTTAATCCGGGAGGCTCGGTCAAAGACCGGCCGGCCCTGAATATTTTACGCAGAGCAATCGAAGAAGGCCATCTGCGGTCGGGCGTGCGCTTGCTGGACTCGACCTCCGGAAATATGGGGATCTCTTACGCCACCTTTGCCAATGCTCTCGACATCCCGGTGACCCTGACCATGCCTGCCAACGCCAGCCGCGAGCGGATGGTTTTACTGCGTGCGTTGGGAGCTGAGCTGATCTTGACCGACCCTACCGAAGGATCGGACGGAGCTTTGCGAGAAGCACGTCGCCTGGCGAAGGACACCGAGCGCTATTATTACGCTAACCAGTACGACAACCCGGCTAACTGGCAGGCACATTACCTGACCACCGGTCCCGAGATTGCCCACCAGTCCGGAGGGGAGATCACCCATTTTGTAGCTGGACTGGGGACCACCGGGACCCTGGTGGGGACGGGTCGCTATCTGAAGGAATACAACCCCGCTATCCAGATCGTGGCCGTGCAGCCAGACAGCGCTTTCCACGGGCTGGAAGGGCTCAAGCACATGCCAACCGCCATCCGACCTGCGATTTTTGATGCAGGTCTGGCCGACCAGACGGTCACCGTGGATACCGAATCGGCGTATACTATGGTGAAGCGATTGGCCCGAGAGGAGGGGTTATTGGTGGGGATTTCTTCAGGCGCGGCAGCAGCTGCTGCATTAAACATCGCCGTGGAGTTGAATGTGGGGGTAGTCGTGACGATATTTCCGGACTCGGCATATAAATATTTGAGCGATCATTTTTGGGAGGGATAAACAACATGCTCGAGGTCTCTCCAACGATCTTGAACCAGATTCACGCAGAAGGCGAAGAAGCCTATCCTGAAGAGGGAGCTGGTTTCTTGTTGGGAAAAGGCGGAGAAATCAGGCAGGTGCAGGCAACCATTCGACTTCCGAATGCGCGCGAGGATACTGCAAGGCACCGGCGCTACTTAATCACGGCAGATGATATGGTCTCTGCGGAGAAAATCGCCGAGGAACGCAATATGGAAATTATCGGTGTCTATCATTCTCATCCAGATCATCCCAACCGGCCATCGGAGTACGACCTGGAGTGGGCGCTGCCTTGGTTTTCGTATGTGATTACCAGCGTGCATGAAGGCCGGGCTTTAGACAGCCGCTCCTGGCGGTTGAAAGACGATCGTACCGCCTTCGTCGAGGAAAAATTAGTAATCGAATAAGAGGGGTTTTACCACAGAGATGGCTGAGATCACAGAGAGACATAAAATGAAATACTCTGGGCTCTCAGTGAACTCCGGGGTGACAAATATAACTGAATGAAATTGGAAAGAAAATGGCTACTTTAAAAATATCATCACCATTGAGACCTTATGTGGATGGGAAGCCGGAAGTGACCCTCAGTGGCCAGACGGTGGCGGAGGCCATCCAGAATCTGACCAGCCAGTACCCGGCTCTCAAGACGCACCTGTTTAAATCGAACTCCGAGCTGCGCCCGTTCGTGCACGTCTTCGTTAACGATGAAGACATCCAGCACCTGCAGGGCATGGAGACGCCGCTGGCAGAGACGGACCGCCTGATGCTCATCCCGAGTATCGCCGGCGGGAAGGAGGCCGAAGGCGATGCTGCCTGAGCTGACCCACGAAGAGATCTTGCGCTACTCCCGGCACCTGCTCATTCCAGATGTGGGCCTGGAAGGGCAGCGCAAATTGAAAGCCGCCTCGGTGCTGCTGATCGGGACGGGAGGTTTGGGCTCTCCGGCTGCCCTCTATCTGGCGGCGGCCGGCATCGGGCGTATCGGCCTGGTGGATTACGACGTTGTCGACACTTCGAACCTGCAGCGCCAGGTGATTCACGGGACGAACCGGCTAGGAGATCTGAAAGTCGAGTCGGCGCGCGACCGAATCCTGGACCTAAACCCGGACATCCAGGTGGATGTCTATAATGAGCCATTCACCTCGGAGAATGCGATGCGCATAGCCGAGGATTATGATATTCTTTTGGATGGTACAGATAATTTTCCCACTCGCTATCTGGTGAATGATGTGTGTGTTCTGATGGGCAAGCCAAACGTCTTCGGCTCGATCTTCCGTTTTGAAGGGCAGGTGAGTGTTTTCGATGCCAAACGGGGACCTTGCTACCGCTGCCTGTTTCCCGAACCGCCGCCGCCAGGGCTTGTGCCTTCCTGCGCGGAAGGGGGCGTGCTCGGGGTGCTGCCCGGGACGATTGGCACCTTACAGGCTACGGAGACCATCAAGCTGATCCTGGGGATCGGCAAACCGCTGATTGGCAGGTTGCTGCTTTACGACGCTCTGGATACGACCTTCCAATTCGTCAACCTGCGCAAGAACCCGCACTGCAAAGTATGCGGACCCGAGCCGGAGGTCACCCATCTGATCGATTACGAGGAATTCTGCGGGGTGCCCGGCCACGATCACGATATGGGTTCAGCAGGGGTTGAATGGGATATCGAGCCGCTAGAGCTTGCCAGGCGCTTGGAGGCGGGAGAGGCGATTCACCTGGTCGATGTGCGCGAGCCGGTAGAGCTGGCCGTTTCCCGGATTCCGGGAGAAGACTTGATCCCGTTGGGCGAGCTGGCTGCCAACCTTTCGCGGCTGGATAGCGCGGAGGAGATGGTGCTCTTCTGCCGCAGCGGCACGCGTTCGGCGCGCGCCTTGCAGGTTTTGGTGAGCGCGGGTTTCCGCAAGGTCAAGAACCTGCGTGGGGGAATCAACGCCTGGGTCCAGGATGTGGACCCAGAGCAGCCGATATATTAGGGAACGAATTCAATTATGCAGGTTGTAGGACAAGAAACCAGGCCGGAAAAGGAAATTTCCCAGCCACAAACTGGAATGCGGCTTTTAGCCGTGCTGGCTCATCCCGACGACGAAACTTTCGGGATGGGTGGAACGTTAGCCCTGTACGCCAGGAAAGGCGCGGCTGTGTATCTAGCCTGCGCCACACGCGGCGAGCTTGGCGATGTAGAGCCTGAGATGCTGAATGGGTTTAGGGATGTGGGTCATCTGCGTGAGACAGAGCTACGCTGTGCGGCGCAAACCCTGGGGCTGGCGGGCGTCGAATTCCTCGGCTATCGCGACTCGGGGATGGCCGGCTCTCCTGAAAATCAGTCTCCTGGAGCCTTAGCCGCAGCGCCTCTGGACGAGGTCGCCAGCCGGGTGGCACAACTGATCCGGAAATTGCGGCCCCAGGTGGTGCTGACCTTCGATCCGATTGGAGGTTACCGCCATCCAGACCACATCGCCATTCACAATGCCACGGTCAAGGCGTTCTACGCGGCAGGCAACTCCCAGATTTACCCGGATGGGGTGCCGAGCTATACTCCCCAGCGGCTTTATTTCCAGGTCATACCGCGCCGGATGATTCGCGTGGGGGTCAGCCTGCTGCGTATGGTTGGTAAAGACCCGCGCCATTTCGGTAAGAACGGCGACGTCGATCTGACGGCTTTAATGGCAGCGGATTATCCCGTGAATGTGGTAGTCGACTATGGCCAGGTGCGCAAACAGCGTGACGCGGCTGCCGCCTGCCATGCCAGCCAGGGGGGTGGGGCGCTGGGGAGTGGCATTCAGGGCATGGTTTTGCGCTTGATCCGCCCCCGGGAGATGTATATGCAAGCCTATCCGGAACCGGCAAACGGCAGGCATACAGGCGATCTATTCACCGGGGTGAGCCTGGACGTCTGATTGGGTCACCGGGGTGAATACCAACCCTTCAGGACTGGGTTCGACATGGATGGTATCGCCCGGGTGGAACTCTCCTTCCAGCAAGCTCAGCGCCAGCGGGTCTTGCAGCTCGCGCTGGATGATGCGCCGCAAGGGGCGAGCGCCATAATCGGGGTCATAACCTACCTCCGCCAGATAGTCGATGGCAGGCGGGGTAATTTCCAGGCTGAGGCCGCGCTGCGCCAGCAGCTCTTTCACATGACCAAGTTGGATGTCGACGATGGCTTTGATATCCAGGCGGGTAAGCGGGTGGAAGACGACGATCTCATCGATGCGGTTGAGGAACTCAGGGCGGAAGTGAGCTTGAAGCACCTGAGTGACATCAGTGCGACTGACTTCGCTGGCGCCGCCGATCCAGAGCTCGTTGCCCAGGTTGCTGGTCATGATGATCAATGTGTTGCGAAAATCCACCGTTCTGCCCTGGCCGTCGGTGAGCCGGCCATCGTCCAGGATTTGCAGGAACACGTTGAAGACCTCGCTGTGGGCTTTCTCGATCTCATCGAATAGCACTACGCTGTAGGGCTTGCGCCGGACGGCTTCGGTGAGCTGACCGCCCTCCTCGTAGCCCACGTAGCCCGGAGGCGCCCCGATCAGGCGCGAAACCGTGTGCTTCTCCTGATATTCGCTCATGTCGATGCGCACTATGGCATGCTCGTCGTCAAACAAAAACTCGGCCAGCGAGCGGGCCAGCTCCGTCTTGCCGACACCGGTGGGCCCAATGAAGATGAAAGAGCCCATAGGGCGGTTTGGGTCCTGCAGCCCGGCGCGTGCCCGGCGAACTGCGTTGGATACGGAATGCAAAGCGTTTTCCTGACCCACCACGCGTTGGCGCAGCCGTTCTTCCATGTGGATGAGCTTCTGCATCTCTCCTTCCAGGAGGCGTGAAACGGGAATCCCCGTCCAACGCGAAACGACCTCGGCGATTTCCTCGCCGTCCACTTCTTCTTTTAATAAAGCGCCATCTTTTTGCAGGTCTTTCAGATGAGCCTCCCCTTGCTCGAGCCTTTCCTGCAGGTCGTGCATCACGCCGTAGCGCAAACGGGCGGCTTTTTCAAGATCTGCCTGGCGTTCCGCCTGTTCCATCTCTGATTGTGTCCGGTCGATCTGCTCTTTGATGGTGCGAATTTCGGCGATAGCCTGTTTCTCGGTTTGCCAGCGCGCATGCAGGGCCGTGGCGCGTTCGCGTAATCCGGCTAATTCCTGTTCGAGTTTATCCAGGCGGTCGTGAGAAGCTTTATCCTTCTCTTTCTGCAGCGCCTGGTGCTCAATTTCCAGCTGCATGATCTGCCGGTCGACCTGATCCAGGTCCACCGGCTTGGAGTCGATTTCTGTGCGCAGGCGAGCGGCAGCTTCGTCGATCAGGTCGATGGCTTTATCCGGCAGGTGCCGGTCGCCAATATAGCGGTTTGAAAGGGTTGCCGCGGCAATCACTGCCGCATCGGTGATGCGCACGCCGTGGTGGACTTCATAGCGCTGCTTAAGCGCGCGTAGAATGCTGATGGTATCTTCAACGGAAGGCTCTTCCACCAGGACAGGCTGGAAGCGTCGTTCTAATGCCGCGTCCTTTTCGACATATTTTCGGTATTCATCAATCGTGGTGGCGCCGACCATGTGCAGCTCACCCCTGGCTAAGAGGGGTTTGAGCATGTTCGAGGCATCCATGGCGCCTTCGGCTGCGCCTGCGCCGACGACCGTGTGCATCTCATCGATGAATAAGATGACCTGGCTGGAGGTTTCGGTGATTTCGTGCAGGACGGCTTTTAGGCGTTCTTCGAACTCGCCGCGGTATTTAGCCCCGGCGATCAAAGCGCCCATATCGAGCTGGATCAGTCGCTTGCGTTTCAGGCTTTCGGGAACGTCACCGTTAACGATGCGTTGCGCCAGGCCCTCTACAATGGCGGTTTTCCCTACACCGGGGTCGCCGATCAAAGCCGGGTTGTTCTTGGTCCTCCGGGAGAGAATCTGCACCACACGGCGGATTTCTTCATCGCGCCCGATGACCGGGTCTAATTTGCCCTGGCGAGCGAGACTGGTAAGATCGCGCCCGTAGCGTTCCAGCGCCTGGTAAGTCTCCTCCGGGTTTTGCGAGGTCACCCGCTGGGTGCCGCGAATGCTTTGCAGGGCTTTCAGGATGGCGTCTTTATTAATCCCATACTCTTGCAGGCGGCGGCTTTCAGGGCTCTCGGTTAACCCGAGCAAAATGTGCTCGGCGGAGATGTATTCATCACCCATGCCCTTCGCATAACGTTCGGCTGCCGTCAAGACATCGGAAGCGGGGCGCGAGAGACCAACCTGTACGTTTTGGCCGTATACTTTGGGTTGGTCCTGTAGATCATTGGTGAGTGCCTCCACCAGGGCGGAGGTGCTCCCGGCGATTTGAGTGACCACGGCCGGTGCGACACCCTCGGTTTGCTGGAGCAGTGCCAGCAATATGTGGGCCGGTTCAATGCTCTGGTGATGGTATTCAAACGCCAGGTTTTGGGCAGAAGCCAGAGCTTCTTGCGCTTTTTGGGTATAACGATCTAGATTCATAGAATTACTCCTGACAGTATTTCGTTCCTATACCTTAACCTTCCCATGTAGGAGCAGTATCAAAAGAATATTAGAAAATAGATAGAAATAATTGTACAATTATCTAAATGGAAAAACCAAGTGCTATCTGCACCGTCCACCGGCTGGGGATGGTGACGTATGAGAAAGCCTGGAAGCTGCAAGAAGCTCTGGCAGTGGAGGTAGCCAGCCGGGAGCGCTCGGCCACCCTGCTGCTGCTCGAGCATCCGCATACCTATACTTTTGGCCGGCGAGGCCAGGCAGATCATTTGCTTTGGGATGAAGCCGAGCTCACGCGGCGTGGGGTTACCGTCCAATGGGTGGATCGGGGGGGTGATGTGACATACCACGGGCCCGGGCAGCTCGTCGGATACCCGCTCATCCCGCTGGCAACCCCCGGGTGGCAGGGAGAGCGACTGCCACAGATGGATTACGTAGGCTATTTGCGCAAACTGGAGACTGCCCTGGTGGCCGCCATCGCCCGGCTTGGGCTGGCAACCGGTACCATCCCCGGGCTGACTGGCGTTTGGGTGCAACCCGATGTAGCCTCGCGTTGCCCGCGCTGCGACCCGGCTTTGCGCCAGGCTCCCTCCAAGATCGCCTCGATCGGGGTTAAAGTGGACGTGCGCGGAGTTACCCGGCATGGTTTTGCCTTGAACGTGGCTCCAGATATGTCTTACTGGCAGGGGATTGTAGCCTGCGGATTAGACGGCGTCCAGATGGTCAGCCTGGCAGATTTATTCGAAACCCCTCCAGAAATGGAACAGGTACAAGATTGCGTGGTGGCGGGGTTTGGTGAAGTTTTTGGCTTTGACATGGTAGAAGAAGGGTTTATAATACCTTAGCCGTTTTTATCCTTATCCATCTCCCGACATTGTAAACTGATCTCTTGCCCTTTATTGTTTGAGACTCAATCATAAAGTCGATGCACGATAGACGCTAGACCCTACCATCATTTGGAGGACATTATGGCTGCACCCAACTATCAATTGGTCATGCGCTCGGGGCCGGCGCAGGGAAAGGTTTTTCCTTTGGAGAAAGAGGAGCTTTTCATCGGGCGAGATCTGGCGAACGACATCGTAATCAACGACCCGGAGGTTTCACGCCGCCACTCACGGCTGGTTTCCCAAGCCGGAGGATACGTTTTGGAGGATATGGGGTCAACCAACGGAACGTTTGTTAACGGGCAGCGCCTGAGCGGACCTTATATCCTGCAACCAACCGAGATCATCACCCTTGGCGAGCATGTTACCCTGGCTTACGAAGCTGTGGTGGTGGATGCGGATGCTACGCTCGTTTCCCCGGCTGCGAGAGACACCATCCCCCAGCCGATGACACCCCCCGTGACGCCCCCGCCGGCAGCCTTTCAACCTGCGCCTACACCCATTCCCCCACAACCCAGTTTTTCGGGGCAGGTGCCTCCGGGCCCGGTAATTGCCGTCGAGCCTCCCCCTCCGGCGAAAAAGAAAGGCTCGCGGTTGTGGCTCATCCTGCTGATTCTGGTGGTCCTATTCCTGGTTTGCGCTTGCGTAGGGGTTTTTTATTACATCGACACCAACTCGCTCTGGTGCAGTGTCCTGCCCTTCATCCCGGGTTGCCCCTAAGATCTCTTGTGGAGGGTTTTAGCGACTCACGCAGAGCCAGTCAGCGCTCCGGGGAGTATTGAAAGAGGATTAGCCAATCGGGCGGATTTCAGGCTGAGCATCCTGCCATATTGTTGATATCTCTGTCCATTCAGGCACGGCCTCGCTGGAGTGCTTAGCCCAAGGCGCAGCGAGCTGAGAGCAATCTGAAAACGCGTGCTGCCGTAGATGAAGACCTGTGGCAGGCGAGAACCACAGGGATTGCACAGCCTGGTGGTTGGGTGTATTTGGGTGTCCAGAATCGGTTGGGGCCCTGGCTGGCGCATCTCGAAAGAATCCGGCAGACAGACGTGTTGTATAATCATAGCAGTTGATAATCCAGGATGCCCTGAATTAGAGTGCCTTGATGAGAGAAACGCCCGAGATCGAATCTCCCAAATGGAGTTGGACAACTAAATTAGTTGTCGCGCTCTCCTTTGTGGCGATCGTCGCCTGGCTTATTAACCGCTTCAGGGCTTTTCTGGGGCCGCTATTGCTGGCATTCGTCCTGACATATCTCAGCTATCCCGCCGCCCGTTACCTGCGCCGCAAACTGAAGCTTTCCTGGCGGCTTTCGGTAACCCTGTTCTACGTGCTGCTCGTGATCGTCCTGTTGGGATTGATCGTCCTGGGGGGATACGTCTTGATCGAGCAGTCGCAAAGCCTGTTCAACCTGGTGCAGCAGGCTGCCCTGGTGACTATCCCCGAATACATCTCATCACTTTCTACACAGGTCATCAAGGTCGGCACTTTCGAGTTTAAATTGAGCCAGTTAGACCTACAAACCGTCAACAACCAGATCCTGGCTACGGTCCAGCCGGCGTTAGGACAGATTGGGACGTTGATCGGCAAACTGGCCACCAGTGCTGCCAGTTTTCTCGGTTGGATATCCTTCATTATCCTGATATCTTATTTTGTGACAGCCGAATCGGGTGGCATGTCTTCGAGTTTGATCAATTTCGAAGTGCCGGGTTATGCTGCAGATTTTCGGAAGCTAGCTCAGCAGCTTGACCGCGTCTGGAACGTCTTCCTGCGCGGCCAGCTGACTTTATTCTTGCTGACGGTCATCGTGTATGTGCTCGTCCTGACGATCTTAGGGGTCAGGTATTCTCTCGGCTTGGCTATCTTGACCGGGTTTGGCCGATTCTTACCCTATATTGGCCCTTTCATTGCCTGGCTGGCGATTGGCCTGGTAGCTTACTTCCAGGGAGTCACAATCTTCGGCATGTCCGCCGTGGGGTACGTAATTCTGGTTGTCAGTCTTTCCATTGTCATCGACAGCAGTTTTGACAATATCATTTCTCCCAAATTCATGGGCTCCAGTTTAAAAGTCCACCCTGCGGCGGTATTGATTGCCGCGTTGATCGCCGCGAATATTATCGGACTGGTTGGCGTCCTATTGGCTGCTCCGGTATTGGCAACCCTGAAGCTCCTTGCCGAATATGCGATTCGAAAAATGTTTGATCAAGATCCCTGGACCGGTATTGACCTGGAGACGGCTCAATCTGGCCATTCCATTCTCCCGAAATTTGCTCAATCAGCGTTCGAGTGGTTGAGTGAGAATTGGAAAAGACGGAATAAATCCCGGGAAAAAGACCAAGAAAAATATGGATAGTTACTATCGGTTTACCTCTACCTCGCTGCGGCGAGTTGTTTGCCGTCCGGCGCGCTCGTCGGATCGGAATGGTGTGCTCGAGTTTGTGCGATCGATATGGGGTGGGGATGATTACATACCCTTTGTTTGGGAAGCCTGGTTGGCAGATTCTACCGGCCAACTAACGGTCGCAGAATTTGGAGGCAGGCTCGTCGGGCTGGCAAAACTGACCGAGCTTGCGCCGCAGCAGTGGTGGATGGAAGGGCTGCGTATCGATCCAAAACTGCAAGGGCAGGGGATTGGATCGAGATTGATGGACTATACCGTGGAGCTCTGGCAGCGCATCGGTTCGGGCGTGGTCCGTTTAGGCACCTCTTCAACGAATGTGAAAGTGCATCACATGTGCGCCCGCTCGGGGTTCAGGAAAATTGGGGAATACGCAGAGTATGCCGCTGATCCATTGCATGAAGATATTGGCAATTTTAACCCGCTGCAGAGTGAAGATATCGCTCGCGGGCTAACAGCTATCCGGCGCAGCCCTGCTTATGCTTGGTTCAACCAGCTCATGGGCCTCGGCTGGAAATGGGCTGAACCGGATGTGAACCTGGTAGCACAGGTGGTGAAAGAAGGCAGGGCATGGTGGTGGAAGGGCGACAGCAGTTTGCTGTTACTCTGGGAAGATGACGATGATGAAGGAAAGTTTTATCCCTGGATCAAAATCTTCGCTTGTGCCTCCGGGGACCAGGCAGAATTACTGATGGATTACCGCCGGCTGGCAGCTAAATTGAATTACCCTGCCGCAAGATGGACCGCGCCCCTGCACCCCGAAACAGCGAGTGCTTTGCAGAGTGCCGGTTTCAAGCGCATTTATGATGATGATTTATTTATCTTTGAAAAGAGAAGATAAAAACGGTGCTCAGGGATAAAAACCTGTGAGATAATAACCTTGCACCGATGGATCGTCATGATTATTTAAAGGGGAAAAGGAGCGCAGAGATGAATGAATCACCCGAGCCCAAAACACAAACCATGGCCGAGACAGAAAACTATCTCGCCTGGAGAGCCGAAGAAAACGACGGCGAGACCACCTACCACCTCGAACTAAATAGCGTCACCATTCATTTCTTTAAAGAAGAATGGCAAGAGTTTCTCGATCTGGCCCGTTTGTTGGTGCGAGACGCAGATAAGATGGGGTAACCCCGAAATCGTCCTTCGATCAGGCTCTCTTAAGCTCCTCCCTTAGTACCAGATTGAGCACGAAACTGACGATGCTTACGATCAGCGCGCCCAGAAATGCCGTCAGGAAGTTATTGACGGTGTAGCCGAACCCGAGCGAATCGCCGATGATCCCGGCCAAATAGAACAGAAAAGTGTTGATCACCAGGGTCCCCAAGCCCAAGGTGAGGATGATTAATGGGCAGGTCAGCGCGACCAGGATCGGTCTTAATAATGCATTGATCAGCCCAAAGACCAGCGCCAGCAGCAGAAATGACGGCCAATTTTGCTGGAGCGTCCCGTGAATCGTGAGTCCTTGACCCTGGAGAAGGGCGATGGCAGCATACAACGCAGCTGCGTTGATTGCCCATCGCAAGATGAAGCGTGTCATAACTCCCTCCTTGTGCCTTATTTAAATTTGACTTCCATCCAAGCCAGTGTTTGGTGAGGGGTAAATCCACAAGATTTGATGGGATCGATCGCGCGCCCTGCCGGATAGTTCAGAGACACTAACCGGCTGCTGGGATAATTGCTGCGCGCAAGGGGCAGTAAAGCGCGGATCGCGGCGTCCTCGTTGTCGGGCTGAGGCGCTAACCACAAATTGTCTGTATACGAATGGGATGATTCCCAGGTCAGGAAACCGATCGGCGTGTGGTCTTTACGGGCGACCCAGTGTTGGATGCGATCGACTGCAAAAAAATGCACCAGTTCATTGAAAATTGCCGGGGAAAGGCTCCGTAAAGATAACGGCAGGTTCCAAGAGACTTCAGGCGGGTAGACCCTTCCAAGCCAGTTGCTCTGCAGACGCCAGTCCACCGCACGGCGGAATGTGATGTCGATCGCAGGGTCTTTTTCACAGGTAATGTTCGATACCGGGCTCATCCAGGTCGTGCGGCGTGCCCGCTCGATAAATCCCAGGGTTTGATAAAGGTGGTATGCCGGCTCATTGTCGGCGCGCACCTGCAGCCATGCGGCTGTCGAGCCCCGCGCCCTGACGTGACCTAATGCAGCCTGCGTGAGTGCTCGAGCGATGCCCCGGCGCCTGAAGGAGGGTGTGACAGCAACGTTGGCAATTAAATAAACTCTCTGCCCGTCTTTCCGTAAGGGGATCAGACTGAGATTGGCGACCACTTTCCCTTCCTCTTCCCACACAAATCCTGAAATAGGAAGGGAAGCCTGATCAACGACGCGCGGCGCCCAGCGCAAGAAAGTCTCATCGTTGGCTGCCCGGCGCATCTGGCGCAGGTATTCCTGTCCATCCGGATCCATGGTCGAGGCGAAGCACTCTTCGATCAAATCAGCCACAACGGGAAGATCCCGGCGCACATCCAAAGGGCGCAAATTGCTTTGAATCCGGATGGATGATAAGTCTGATTCGGCCATACTAATTAATTGTACCTCGAAGATGAAAATGTCTCTCATCGATATCCTGGAAGGGTTGTCACAAATCATTGACGTTGACAAAATTCGTAAATCTATATATGATAATTTGAAACAGCAAGGGGTGCGGGGAATTCCAGAAAGGAGAGCCAGATCCATCTCTAAATCGATTATTACAGCTCAAGAGGGAGCAAGCGATTGTCGAGGGGGCATCAAGGAATATCGCGATTTTAGAGGAGAGAGAATGAAAGCTGTTGGGACCATTTTTATCGTACTGGCTTTGGTAATTGGGATTGTGCCTCAATTTACCAACTGCTATGCACAGGGACGCACACTGGAGCTTGCCAACGGGCGAACAACACCGATGAAGTGCTTTTTTACGGCTGAAGCCATGCTGGCGGTTGCCATCCCGATGTTGGCGGTGGGGGTGTTGATGATCATTAACCGAAATAAGGCCGCGCTGCAATCTCTCAGCGTTTTAGGGGGAGTTCAAGGTTTGTTTGCGATTCTTGTGCCTACCACTCTTATCGGGGTGTGTGCCAGTGATGAAATGCTTTGTAATATCATAATGAAACCCACCCTCATATTTAGCGGCATCCTTGCAGTAGTTGCCGGGATTCTCGGGATCGTGCTCTTGAGCAGGTCGCAGCCCAGGTTATTTGCCGACAAAGCCGGTCACAATTAAGCATGGCGGCACTCTACCGGCTGGCTTTATGTAATATTCGGGGGTACTCGTTTCGCAGTTGGGTGGTAGGGCTGTGCGCTCTGCTCATCTCAGGTTTGGTGTTGGCAACCAGCCTGATCCTGCTGGGTGCTGAGAGCAGCCTGCGTCTGGCAATTGACCGGCTGGGAGCGGATATCATTGTTGTGCCGGAGGGCGCCGCTACCCGAGTCGAAACTGCCTTGCTGATGGGTCGTCCGACGAAAGTGTGGATGCCCGCCTCGGCGCTTGATACGGTAGCCGCAATCCCCGGGGTGGAAGCCGTTTCTCCCCAGGTTTATCTGGCAAGCCTGACCAATGCCTCTTGCTGCACGGTCTCAGATATGTTCCTGATCGTGTTCGATCCAAAAACAGACTTTGTGGTGAAACCCTGGCTTGAGAAGACTATCGGAGGAAACCTGCAGCTCGGGGATGTGATCGGGGGATCATCGGTTTATGTCCCAGAAGAAGGGATCAAGCTTTACGGCTATTATCTCAATCTAAGAAAAAATTTAGCGCCTACCGGCACGGGGCTGGATCAAAGCCTGTTCATGACGATGGATACGGCCCAAGAGATGAGGCGGGTTTCTCTGACTGAAGCGGTACAGCCCTTGGAAATCCCCACAAATAGCATCTCGGCGGTGTTGGTAAAACTAAAACCGGGCGCAAACGTCTATGCAGTGGCCCTGGAGATCAGCGATCGGGATCGCACGATTACACCCATCGTAAGTCCAGATATGTTCCAGTCTTACCAGGGTCAATTGAAGGGACTATTAGGGGGCGTATTGGTGATGATAGTCATCATTCTGGCCTTTTCAATGCTGCTGATTGGGTTGGTCTTCTCCATGGCAGCCAACGAACGGCGCCGGGAATTGGGGGTGCTTCGCGCCATGGGCGCCTCGCGTGGTTTCGTCTTCCGCTCATTGGTCATGGAGGCCGCTTTGCTGGCAATCAATGGGGGGATTGCAGGCGTCCTCCTCACTTTTTTAATCCTGACACTGTTCCGCAACTTGATTATTTCTATTTTGGGGATGCCATTCTTATTGCCGTCATTACCAGTGCTGATTCTATTGGTGGTGGGGGTTATCTGCCTGTCGCTGGTCATTGTCGTTCTGGCTGCCTCGCTGCCGGCATACCGCATCAGCCACCTGGATCCATCCATCGCCATGCGGGAGTAAATGGATGATCGTTCTGGATAAGGTCTCAAAAATCTACCCGATCAGCAAAGAGAATCAGGTGGCTGCCGTGCAAGACATCAACCTGGAGATTCCAATGGGCGAGTTTCTGGTCATTACCGGACGCTCGGGTTCGGGGAAAACTACGCTGTTGAACCTGGCAGCCGGTCTCACTCGCCCTACCTCCGGGCGCGTGCTTTTTGAGGGCGTAGATTGGTGGAGCCTGCCAGACCGGGAGCAGTCGTTAACGCGCAACCAAAAAATTGGCTTTGTTTTCCAGTTTCCGAGCTTATTGCCGGCTCTGACGGTATTAGAAAATATTGCCCTGCCAACGATCATCAATCACTCTCAGGACTTTCAAGAAATCTACCCGCGTGCGGTGAAGTTAGTAGAAACCCTGGGTTTGAGCGATAAACGTTCGTCTTACCCGCGCCAGCTTTCTGCGGGGCAGCAGCAGCGTGTGGTCATTGCCCGGGCTTTGCTAAACCAGCCCGCGGTTCTCCTGGCTGATGAGCCTACCAGCAACCTGGATGAGCAGACCGAGCTGGAGATCATGGAATTATTCGCGGAGATCCATCAACGCACCGGGATTACGATCGTATTAGTTACCCACTCTGCCCAATTAGTCCGGTTTGGAACGCAATCGGTGCAAATGGCAGTTGGGCAGGTGGTGACGAAGCAGACATAAGCAACCGGCTTTTTTGGGCAAAAGGTGGGGGTGATATTGGTCAAATTGAAATCGCTGTTCTGGTCGGGGAAATCGATCTTCGTGGGGATCGTAATTTTCGGATTCCTGAGCGGAATTTTGCAGCCAATCCAGAATGATACTGCTCATGCCATCGGGCTTTTGAATATGCAGGGCGGGAAAGCCCTCCATGAGGTTCATTTAGTGTTCGGAGAGGGATTGTTTGGGCGTTTCACTCTCTTACTGACCGCTACCGTGATCCCTCCTGTGAGCGGAGATATCCTTCTTGAAGTAAGCGGTCCAGAAAAACTGGATTATAGCGCATCAAGCCGCTACCCGCCGGTAATTCCGATACTCAACCGGTTTCACACCTGGTTCTCCTTTGAAAATAACTTGCATAAAGGTGTACAGCCTGGCGACAGTCTACTGATCGTCATGCGGATTAAACCACCACAGGAGGCGGGAGAGTACGCGATCGTGCTTAAGGACGCGAATAACGGGAGGGTTTATCTTTCTCAACCGGTCTTTTTCGAGCTGCCGCAGAAGGCCGGACCCGGGGGGAAAATTGAAGAAACCTGCCATTGATGGTCATGGGCCGGTCTGGTAAATGGATTGGGGAGTTGATCTATGGCGATCCTGAAGAGCAAGCCGGGCGTTGATCGAAAACAGCTCTTGCGGTATGCGTGGATGGTGTTGGGCATTTTAGCGCTTGCCCCCCCGTTTGGATTCTTAGCGCAGGCATTTGGAAGCTCGACGATTTGCGGTAACCTGTGCATCCGCATGGCTATCGGTTCTAGTTTCGTGCGCGAGCTGTTTTCACGCACGTGGGGGGTAATTTTATTATTTCTATGGCTTGGGACTACTTTATTCTTTGGGCGCTGGTTTTGCAGCCATTTTTGCCCGGTAGGTGCGCTGACTGAGTTTGGCTCCAAACTGCTGCCGCCTCGTTTGAAAATTGATTATGCAAGGGCGGTGAATACACCCTTGTTCCGCTATGGGTTTCTGGGAGCGTATCTAATTTTGCCCATGGTGGGGTTTGCCAATATCTGTTGTTCTTACTGCAATTTCAGCACGGTGCCAGAATTTTTCGGCGCTTTTTTCAAGCCAGAAATGTGGCTGATGGTCTTCACCGGTTACAGGATGGTATCTGTGCTGCTGTTTGTTTTTGTCCTGGGGATTATCGCTACCGATGGGCGCGGTCATTGCCATTTGCTTTGCCCGGTAGGCGCAGTTGATTCGATCTTTAATATCCTTGGCGCCAGGCTGCCTTTCACCTTCCGGGAGCGAATTGATTTGTCGAAATGCGGGGGATGCGGCATCTGTGAAAAAGAGTGTCCGGCTGCGGCGATCACCGTGGATAAACAAGCGGCCGAAATCGCCAGGATCGATTATCGTCGCTGCTACCAATGCCGGATTTGCGAAGGGAAATGCGCGAGAAAAGCCATCTCAATTCGTAGATTATGAAGGAGGCAAATCATAGGGCAGCGCTGCGAAAAACCGTGGGTGATCAGAACTCTCTACGCTTCAATATGACGATATCACGCAAGGGAAAATATGGAAAATAAGTGGGTTTCAACAAAATTGCGCACTCAATTGTTCCATCTTTGGTTAGGAGTAGCCTTCGGATCAGGGCTGATGGTTCTTGGACAGGGTTGCGCTATTTCTGGGCAGTGCGCTGCATGCGGGGCTTGCGCAGCGCGATTGCCGCTTTTAGCCCTACCGATACTGGCTGATGGCGCATTTTCTCTCGCCGGACGTATCCGCGAGAGGTATCATCGATGAGATGGATCCTGTCTCCGGTCAGGTAGGGGTGGTCTCCTGCAGAAATCAGAATTTGGTGAGATGCATCTTCATCTAAAGCAGTTTGGTAAAGCGAGGCCTGGCGCAGGGAAAACCAGATATAATTAAGCAGCGAAGAGAATTTTAGATCATATAGAATTCTTACGCATTGTTAAAATATCGTATACGCTCTCGGTAGTATAATGCCAGTTGCGAGGCGGATAACTTCGCAGAAGGATAGTATATACCTATGATGAGATTTGACCGATTTACCGAGCGCGCTCAAGAGGCTGCTCAGCGCGCAGCTGAAATCATCCAACGATATGGTCATAATCAAATAGACACCGAACACATCTTGTTGGCGCTGATCGAGCAGCCGCAGGGCGTGATCCCGCAAATATTGGAAATATTGAAAGTCGATGCAGCCGCTCTATCGGAGCGGTTGGATTACATCTTGCGCACGAGTCCGAAAGCGAATATCTTCGGCGGCGGTGCGGGGCAGATATTCATTACCCCGCGGGTGAAGCGTATCATCGATCTGGCGAACGAAGAAGCCAACCGCTTGAAAGATGAATATATCTCCACGGAACACCTTTTCCTGGCCATTTTGAGCGAGCGCAATACGCCGGCTGCACGCCTGCTGGAAGGCAGCGGGCTGACCCGCGAACGTGTCTATGAAGCCGTCCAGGAGCTGCGCGGGGGCCAGCGAGTGACCGACCCGCAGGCAGAGACGCGCTACCGCACGTTGGAGAAATATTCGCGCGATCTTACCCAGGCAGCCCGTGAGGGCAAACTGGATCCTGTGATCGGGCGAGATACCGAAATTCGCCGGGTGATGCAGATCCTTTCACGGCGGACGAAGAATAACCCTGTACTGATCGGCGAAGCAGGCGTTGGCAAGACCGCCATCGTCGAAGGACTGGCGCAGAAAATAGCCACGAACGATGTACCGGAGATCTTGATTGGCAAGAAGGTCGTTTCGCTAGACCTGGGCGCTATGATTGCCGGATCACGCTTCCGCGGCGAGTTCGAAGAGCGTTTGAAAGCCGCCATCGAAGAAATCCAGCGCTCCGAAGGGGAGATCATCCTGTTCATCGACGAACTGCACACGGTGATTGGCGCCGGCGCAGCTCAGGGGGCGATGGACGCATCGAATATGTTGAAACCGGCGCTTGCGCGCGGCGATCTGCAGTGTGTTGGCGCGACCACCCTGGACGAGTACCACAAGCATATCGAAAAAGACGCAGCCCTGGAACGGCGCTTTGCTCCTGTTTACGTCGATGAACCTTCTGTCGACGACACGATCCAGATGCTGCGCGGGCTGCGCGACCGCTACGAGGCTCACCACAAGGTGCGCTTCTCGGACGATGCCCTGGTCTCTGCAGCGCGGCTGTCTTCACGCTATGTCACCGACCGGCACCTGCCGGATAAAGCCATCGACCTGATCGACGAAGCCGCAGCCAAGCTCCGCGTGGCGCTCTACTCTCTGCCGGCTGACCTGAAGGATTTGAAGACCGAGTTGGATCGCCTGACGGTGGAAGAAGAGCAGGCCGGCCTGGAACGCGATTACGAACGTGCGGCAAAGAAGAAGGCTGAACGCTTACGCCTGGAGTCGGATTTCACTGCACGGCGTGATTCCTGGGAGGCCGAGCACAAGCTCGACGAGGTGGTGGATATCAATGATATCGCCGAAGTGATTGCCCAATGGACGGGCATTCCGGTGAGCCAGATGATGGAGACCGAAGCGGAAAAGCTGCTCAGCATGGAAGATCGCCTGCACGAGCACATTATCGGGCAAGATGAAGCCATCCACGCCATTTCGGATGCGATCCGGCGTGCCCGTTCGGGGATGAAAGACCCCCGCCGGCCCATTGGATCGTTCATCTTTATCGGCCCCTCGGGAGTAGGCAAGACGGAGCTCGCCCGAGCACTGGCTGAGTTTATGTTCGACGATGAAGAAGCCCTGGTGCGGATCGATATGAGTGAATACCGTGAGCAGCACACGGCTTCGCGCCTGTTTGGTGCGCCTCCGGGTTACGTGGGTTACGAAGAAGGCGGGCAGCTTACCGAGGCGGTTCATCGCCGGCCTTACCGGGTGATCTTATTCGATGAGATCGAGAAAGCTCACCCTGAGGTCTGGAACGCCTTACTCCAGATCCTGGACGATGGGCGCTTGACCGACGGGCAGGGACGTACGGTGGATTTCCGCAACACGGTGTTGATCATGACCAGCAACCTGGGGACAGAGTTCGTTCGCAAGGGCGGCACCCTGGGATTCTTGCAGAGCACCGACGATGATGAGGAGCGGCAGGCGCAGGAGAAGATCGAAAAGGCACTGAAGAGCACCTTCCGGCCTGAATTCCTCAACCGCATAGACGAAATCATCATGTTCTCGCCTCTAACCTTGGAGCAAATGCGCGAGATCGTAGACTTGCAGATGAAAGAGGTGCAGGGCCGCTTGCAGGAGCATGGTTTGAAAGTCATCCTAACGGAGGCAGCCAGAGAATGGCTGGCTCAAGCGGGTTACGATCCGAACTTTGGCGCCCGCCCGCTGCGCCGGGCGTTGCAGAAGCACGTGGAGAGCCCGCTCTCAATCCGCTTGCTGGGAGGTGAATTCCGCAGTGGAGATACTGTCTACGCGGATAAAGACCCTCAGAGCGAAAGCCTGGTCTTCCGGTCTGAACAGCCCGTTCCGGTAGAAACGGTCAGTAAAGCCGAGGCCGAGGCTTCTTAACCCTAGATAATCGATAAAGGTGCGTCCGGTGGACCATTCACCGGACGCATCTTTTTAAGATATACTTTAACTATGCCCACTGAACGGTCTGAGATCCTCCTGGCATGCAAGAATACCCCTTTTTTTCGTAAACTGGATGACGACCAATTCCAAAGAGTCGTCGAATATTTCCGCATCACCTCGCGCAATGAGGGTCGGGTGCTGTATGCGGAGGGCGTCCCGGCGGACCGTTTTTACATCATCGTGAGCGGGAAGGTCAAGGTCGCTCAGATCCGCAAGGGCAAAGAGAAGCGCAGCGTGATTTTGGGTCAGGGGGATGTGTTCGGAGAAGAAGCACTCTCTCCCCGCCGGCGAAGATCTGCCCTGGCCGTGGCATTAACCGAGACCATCCTGCTGTATGCAGACCAGAAGACGCTACAGAAGGTCACCCGCGAGTATTCGGCGCTGAAACCAAACCTGGAGATCATCCGGTCGACCCACCGCATGGCGCAGCATACCCGCTTCGATTGGCTGACCACCGACGAGCCGGTTTATTTAATCTCCAGGCGGCACGGTTTCTTCCTGGCACGCGCTTTGATCGGTCCGTTGGCTGCCTGCTTCTTTGCACTGGTGTTGATCTACCTGTTTAATTTCGTTGTCCTCCCCGGCAGCTTGCTGCCGGTGGCGCTTGCCGGTTTGATCTACCTGGGCGCCCTGGGATGGGGAGTGTGGTCTGTGTTTGATTGGGGGAACGATTATTACGTAACCACAGACCGCCGCGTGGTGTGGATGGAACGGGTGGCAGGTTTCTATGACAGCCGCCAGGAGGCGCCTCTTTCCACCCTGCTTTCAGTCGGGGTGAAGACCACCCAATTGGGCAGGATGCTCGGCTTCGGCGATGTGCTGGTGCGGACGTATACCGGTACGATGACCCTCAACCGCATCGGCCACCCAGACCAGGTTGCTTCGCTGATCGAAGCCTACTGGTTCCGCACGAAAGTCATAACGCGCCAGGCTGAAGCCGCCGCCATGGGTGTGGCGATCCGGCAGCGATTGGGTTTAAACAGGCCCGGGGAGACTGCGCGCACCGCCGCAGCGCAAAGCGAAGGCCAGCCTCCAGTAGAGGTGCAACCCGGTTGGTTGCAGACCTGGTTTGCCAATATATTCCACGTCCGCTTCGAGCAGGATGGGGTGATTACCTACCGCAAACACTGGTTTATCCTGGTAAAGAAGACCTGGAAGCCCCTGATCTTGACAGGCGTCGCATTGGCGTTGGGCGGGGCAAGCCTGGCGGGTGCCTTCACTTTACTCTCAGCCTCAACGGCGATCATTTTGTGCAGCGCGGCGGCTTTTGGCGGGTGTTTGTGGCTGTTATACCGCTATGTTGATTGGCATGATGATGTTTATCAGGTTACACCCGATCAAATTGTGGATATCGAACGGACGCCGCTGGGAAAAGAAGAACGGAAAGCCGCTCCCTTAGACAATATCTTGAGCATAGAATTCCAACGCAATGGGATTATCGGCCTGATATTGAATTTTGGAACCGTTACCATCATGATCGGGAACGCTCAATTCACCTTTGATTATGTGTATAACCCATCGCAGGTACAGCAGGATGTTTTCAGGCATATGGCCGAGCGGGTGAATAAAAAGAGAGAAGCCGAAGCCCATGCGGAGCGTGAGCGGGTTTCGGAATGGATCGCCGCCTACCACGAAAGCCTGCACCCACCGAAAGACCAGGCTGGAGATGCCAAAGCGGATTTCCCACCCGGATCATTTTAGGGTAAAATCATACGGATAACAGGTAAAAAGAAAGAACGAGAGAACGAAGTAAGGGATGTCTAAAAGAGAAATTGTTACATTGCCAGACCCCATCTTGCGCCGAAAGGCTCGCAAGGTGACGGTTTTCAATAAAGACCTGCAAATTCTGATCGATGATATGGTCGAAACGATGCGAGAAGCTCCCGGGGTTGGGCTGGCTGCGCCCCAGGTGGGGGTCTCTTCTCGGGTGATTGTGGTTGAATATGGGGATGACGAGGACGATGAAGCTCCCAAGAAGCTCTACACATTGGTCAACCCGGAGATCATCCAAACCTCCAGCGATATCGAATCTGGGGTAGAGGCCTGTCTTTCCATACCAGACCTGGTGGGCGATGTTGAGCGCTTCTTACAGGTGACGGTGAAAGGCATAAACCGGCGCGGCCAGCCGGTAAGAATTAAAGCATCTGGATGGCTGGCGCGCATTTTTCAGCACGAAATCGACCATCTGGATGGGGTTTTATATGTAGACCGGGCGACGAAGGTGTGGAAGCCGAAAGAGACTGAGAAGGAAACCTTGCCTGCAGACTGATGCATTTAACCCACCTATCGCTGACGAATTTTCGCCTTTTTGCCCGCCTGGACTTAAACGTGCCCCGGCGGATTGTCTTGTTAGTGGGGGGTAACGCTCAGGGCAAGACCAGCCTGCTGGAAGCCATCCATTATCTGGCAACATTCACCTCCTTCCACGTTCACCACGACCGCCAATTGATCAATTTCCTGGCAACCCAAGAGCCTCTTGCGGTGGCCCGGCTGGTCGCAGATTACCAGCGGGGTCCAAGCGCCCACCACCTGGAAGTTCGCATCATCCTAGAGCCGAACGGAATCAACGGCGGCAGCCGTTTGCGGAAAGAAGCGCTCCTGGATGGGGTGAAACGCAACCTCAACGAAGTGATCGGCCATTTCAACGCCGTTATCTTCCTGCCACACATGGCGCGCATCATCGAAGACGGCCCCGATGAAAGGCGCCGCTACCTGAACCTGGCGCTTTCACAGACCTCGCCTGCATACGCACAAGGGCTGAGCGAATATGCGCAGGTGCTCACCCAGCGCAATGCGCTGCTGAAGCAGCTCGGAGAACGGGGCGGTGACCCGGAGCAGCTCGCCTTTTGGGATGAGACCTTGAGCAAACGCGGCGCAGAGATTATCAAGGCCCGCATCACCGCCATTCAGGAGATTGAGCTCCTGGCAGCGCGCATCCACAACCGCCTGACGAACACCCACGAGGTCCTCCGTCTGGTGTATCTTCCGGCATATGATCCCATGCCCCAGCCCAGCAAGCAGTACGCCTTTGCCCTCAATACCCCCATCGACCGCACCAGCCTGACGCAGGATCAAATCCGGCAGGGTTTTTACCAGAAGCTGGTTGAGCTACGCAGCGATGAGATCGAACGCGGGGTGACCACGGTCGGTCCCCACCGCGACGAGATGCGCTTCCTGGTGAACGGCGTGGACCTGGGGGATTTCGGGTCACGCGGGCAGGTGCGCACCACTCTACTGGCATTAAAGCTGGCCGAAGTCGAATGGATGAAAGAGAAGACCGGCCAGTGGCCGGTGCTGTTATTAGATGAGATCCTGGCAGAATTAGACGTACAGAGGCGGAAGGATTTGCTAAATTTTCTAAAGGAATCCGAACAGGCGCTTCTGACAACTACGGATCTGAATTTATTTTCGCCCGAGTTCACGCAGCAAGCGGAAATCTGGCAGGTGGTATCCGGCAGCGTGCAGCGATCAGCCTGATCCAGTCAATACCAAGGGTCGCTTGGCTGGCGCCCCTGCCCGCCGGGGGTATTGGGCCGGCGTAGCCACCACCTTATCGATTACGACCAGGTAGCGGTCTTCGGCGACGCCCGGTAAGTTTACCGGGATAACCTGCCTCAGGGCTCCCCCCAGGAGCTGCAGAGCGCGGCCCGATCCCTGAACTTCCGCTGGACCGCTCTCTCCCTTCTGCGCCAGAGCGCGGCCGCCGATTTTTACCAGTGGGAGTAAATATTCCAAAAGCACCGGCAGCGATGCAACGGCCCGGGCGACTGCCCAATCAAAGCGCTCACGGTAGGCAGGCATCTGGCCGATTTCTTCAGCGCGGGCCTGAAGGACTTCCACGCCTTCCAAATGGAGCTTGTTCACCACGTGACGGCAAAAATCGGCTTTCTTTCCAACTGATTCCACCAGGGTCAGCCGAAGCGAAGGTTGGACGATCTTGAGCGGGATGCCGGGGAAACCCGCCCCGGTGCCTACGTCGATCAGGCGCGCAGGTGGGGCGTCGCGAAAGGCAATCGTACAGGTCAGCGAATCGAGAAAATGTTTGACGCGCACCCCCGGGCGGTCGCGGATGGCAGTGAGATTAAACTCCTCATTCCAGGCAAACAACTCCTCTTCATAACGTCGAAAGTTCTCGATCTGGTTCGAAGAAAGCTGGATGCCCAGTTTTGATTGCACGTTCTGCCGGAATTGGACCAGGTCCATAATCAAATTATACCTATGGTGTAGAATAGTGGAAGGACCTCAATGAGTGTTTGATCGGATTCCTTAAGGTATTGTGAGTCGTACCTGGATAGAACGATCTGATATCCGCATTCGAGGAATGAAGAATTGATCGAGTCTCTGGCACGTCGCATCTGTGACAACGTTCAAAAAGTAATCGTTGGAAAAGAAGAGGTCATCCAGCTTACCCTGGTTTCTGTGCTTTGTGAAGGGCACATTTTGCTCGAAGATGTACCCGGCATTGGCAAAACCACGCTGGCACGCGCCCTGGCGGTATCTTTAGGCTGCAGCTTCCACCGTTTGCAGTTCACGCCCGATCTGCTGCCTTCGGATGTGACCGGTCACAGCTGGTTCAACCAGAAAAACCAGGAGTTTGAATTCCGCCAGGGTCCATTGATGAGCCAGGTTCTCCTGGCCGACGAGATCAACCGGGCGACCCCGCGCACACAGTCTGCGCTGCTGGAAGCCATGCAAGAACAGCAGTTTACCGTCGATGGGGTCACGCGCCACCTGCCGAGGCCATTCCTGGTGCTGGCCACACAGAACCCGGTCGAGCTGGAGGGTACCTTCCCCTTGCCCGAGGCGCAGATCGACCGCTTCTTGATGCGCATTGCCATCGGCTACCCTTCCCAGGAAGACGAAAACAGGCTATTGGAGCGCTTCAGGGTGTCTGATCCCTTGCCCGAACTAACCGCAGTGACCACCCCGGAAGAGATTATTGCCATGCAGGGAGAACGCCGGCAGGTGAAAGTGGAAGCGTCGGTGCGAGATTACGTGGTGCGGGTGGCTCGGGCGACGCGCGAACACGAAGAGATCGATCTGGGAGCCAGCCCGCGCGCCACGCTTGCGCTCTATCAAGCCTCCCAGGGATGGGCGGCGATCCACGGCCGGGGATTTGTCCTCCCGGATGACGTGAAAACGATGGCCCCTTACGTATTGTGCCACCGCCTGATGGTTTCCTCGCAAGCCCAACTGCGCGGGCGGCGGCCCGAAGAGCTGGTAGCCGATATCGTGGCTGAGGTTCCCGTTCCTGTGGAGGTGTGATGCCCCTCAAGAGCTGGGTGCCCTTCCTGGCTTTGATGTTTGTCCTCGGAGCGGTTTTCCAGCTGCCTCTTTTAGTCATTCTCCCGGTTGCCCTGGGAGTGATTCTCGCCGCAGCTTCCTGGTGGGAGCGCCATGCTTTAGATGGGGTGATCTACCGGCGGCGCTTTCACTACAATCGGGGGTTCCCCGGAGAAACCACCTCGGTGAAAGTCGAGATCGAGAACCGCAAGCTTTTACCGGTTTCCTGGCTGCGGACTGAAGATCCCTGGCCCAAAGCGGTTGGACCAGAAGATCTCAGCCTGTTGGCGCCTTCACACATCCCCGATGAGGGCTACTTGACGCATATATTCTCTCTGCGCTGGTTTGAACGCACCAGCCGCTCTTACACACTGTCGTTCCGCAACCGTGGATATTACCGTATCGGGCCGGTGCAGCTCTCTTCTGGAGACCTGTTCGGCATGTACGAACAACGGCAGCAGGCTGGCGCCCGAGAAGCGTTGACCGTTTTTCCTGAGCTTCTGCCGTTCTCCGAATTTAAGCTGCTCGCTGACGACCCATTTGGCGACCGTCAGGCACACCGGCGGCTTTTCGAGGATCCCAACCGCCAAATGGGCGTGCGAGAGTATCAGCCCGAAGATGAGTTTCGGCGCATCCACTGGCCTGCTACGGCGCACACCGGAGAGCTGCAGTCGAAAATTTACCAGCCTGTTACCTCTCAAGTGATGTTCGTTTGCTTGAATGTAGCTACATTCCCTCATTATTGGGAGGGAATTTACCCGCCCCTTCTCGAGCATCTGATCAAGATGGCTGCAACCCTGGTTTACCAGGGTATGCGCACCGGGTACGCCGTCGGGCTGCTCTCGAACGGCTGCCTGGCCCGTGCAGACCAGCCCTTCCGCATGCTCCCTGGACGGTCCCCCAAACAGCTGGTCAGGCTGCTGCAAGCCCTGGCGGAGGTCACTCCGTTTATCACGGCGCCTTTCGAGAAGCTGTTATTGAAGTCCATGTCAGAGATCCCATATGGCGCCACGGTGGTGATTGTGACTGCCCTCGTGCCCCCCGAGCTGAGTGAAACCCTGGGGCGGTTGCGTAAATATCGCAAACACATGACACTCATCTCACTCGAAGCGAAAGCGCCGCCGCCAATCCCTGGGGTTCGTACGGTGCATTTGCCCTTCAAACCGGAGTCGAAGTGAATACGATCCGTTTGTCAGGAGATCGCATGAAGGAGGTTTTCTTCTCTCCCTGGCGCGAAGCCGCTACTCTGGGATGGATGGCGATGGAGTTAAGCTGGATGAGCCTGTGGTATTCTGCGCTATCGCAAATCAGCCGTGGAGTATCTTACGGCAAAACGTTTCTTTTTCTGGGCAGCATCTTGCTTGCCGCATACTTCCTGGCCCGCATGATGAATACCTTCGAAGTCCGGGCAGTATACCGCCGGATTTTGTTTGCCGTTTTGATCCTGCTGAGCCTATACCTGGCGCTCCTGTTCCTGGTGTATACACCGCTAATGCTCTCTCCCTGGAGCATGGCGTTAAAGTTGATCGTCGCTTTTGCTGAATTGAATGTCATCCCCGCAGAGTTTTGGGTGATGCTGGCGATCTTGCTCGTCTGGCGCAGGGGAGTCAGCATGGCACGCAGGTCTTTTGGCGTGGACAGGGTCTTGAGCAGCTTCCAGATTGGAGCAATGATCATCTTCGTCTATGGGATTTTCCCACAGTTGCTCGGCAATCAAACCGTGCTACTGGCAATATTCGTGTTTTTGTTCAGTGGGATGATCGCCATGAGCGTCGGGCGCATCCACGAATCGGAGCGCGGGCGAGGGGGGAAGACGATCAAGTTGCGTTGGGGTTGGATCGCGGGGATTGGCGTGGTTTCTCTGCTGGTATCCGGTTTGGGGTTGGCCCCGTCGGTCTGGATCCAGGGAAGCGGCCTCGCGCTGCTTTCCAGCGCGATATTGCTGGTTCTGCAAATCATCATCGGACTGATGTTAATGCTTGCCGCACCGCTCATGTTCTTATTTTTATTTCTTCTCCCCTTGATCCAGAAGCTTCTGGCCCAATTTTCGATCTTTATCAGCCTGGCAAAGCTGCAGCAGGATTTGCAGGCGCTGCAGCAGATTCGGCCAGTCCCTTCCGCCTTGGGTGATCTGGTCGACAAGCTTGAAGCTGCCAAACCCGCAGTCCTATGGGGGATCTTGATCCTGGTGGCCGTAGTTATTCTTCTGGGCTTGAGCTGGAAAATATGGCGAGATCGACACAGGGAGGAAGAAGCGCCAGAAAGCATCTTGAGCGCAGAGGATTTCCTGCATTTATGGCAGGAGGCGCTACACAGGCGTCTGCAAGGCGTAGCGGACGGCCTCTCGGGGTATCTGGGAATGAATCGGGCAGGACGGATGCTGGCTGCCATGCGCATCCGCTGGATCTATTCACGTCTGATGAAGCTGTCTGCGGACCTGGGCCAACCACGCCCGGCTGCGGCAACCCCGCTGGAGTTCCTGCCCGCGTTAAACCTGACTTTTCCGTCCTCAGGCGCGGAGCTGGCCGGTATTACGCAAGCGTACCTGCGAGTGCGTTACGGGGAGGCGGCTGAGACGAGTGAAGAAGTCGAAGCTGTGGAAGCAGCCTGGCGGCGCATCCGGCAAACCGTGAAAAGCGCCCGGCAAAAAAGAAACCGGGTGAACGAATCCCCTAGCCGCCCGGGAAAAACTTCATGATTGACGAGCCCGCGTACGCAAAAAGCAGCATCTTGCCAATTTTTCCCAACCAGCACCAGAATAAAAACCGGTTAACCGGCAGCTTCAAGGTGCCGGCGGTAATCCCAGCCAGGTCGAATAACGGATTTGGAACCAACGCCAGGAGCATGATGGTGATGTCGCCGTATTTCTGCATCCAGTGTGTCAGGGTTTCGTACCTTTTCGTATTTTCGACTACCGCCTGCCCGCTGAAACCCGCCATATAACCGGTGAGTTCCCCCAGAGCGGCTCCGCTTCCAGCGGCAATTGCTACCCCCAGGGGGTTAAAGACTGCTCCCATGGCAGATGTCAGCAGCACCCCGGGGACCGGGATGATCACGGTGGCATTTGCCACAATGGACAGGAGGAAGATCCCCGGATAACCATACCCCTGCAATTGAGCAGCCTGCTCTCGGTAGATAAAAACCAGGGTGGTTATCGCGATAACGAAGAGAAGGGTGACCAGGCGGAAAAGATTGGTGCGCCGGTTTGCCAGCATGTCATTCTTTCGGAGGCGATTGCAATAACGACTCGATGCGGGCAATGACCATATCCATGGCTACGGTGTTCAAGCCCCCTTCCGGAATGATGACGTCTGCATAACGCTTGGAAGGTTCTACGAACTCCAGGTGCATTGGGCGCACGGTGGTGAGATACTGATGGATAACCGTATCCATCGTCCGCCCGCGTTCGGCGATATCACGTTGCAGGCGGCGGATGAAACGAATATCTGCGTCGGTATCCACGAAAATTTTGACGTCGAAAAGCTCGCGCAAGATGCGCTCACCGAAGATTAATATGCCTTCGACGATGATCACCCGCATAGGTTCGATGCGCACGGTCTTATCTGTGCGGGTATCGGTGGTGAAATCGTAGACCGGCATCTCGACCGGCTCCCAATTCTTTAGCTGCTGGATGTGCTTGGCCAGCAGGTCGGTCTCTAACGAATCGGGATGATCGAAGTTAATTTCTGCGCGGTGGAGAGGCGCCAGGTCGCGCAGGTCTTTGTAGTATGCATCGTGGGGCAGGTAAGCAATGCGGTGGGCGCCAACCCGCTGCAGAACAATGTTTGCCACAGTCGTCTTACCGGAACTTGATCCCCCGGCGATGCCGATGATGATTGGGATTTCAGGTTTGGGCATGAAAATATTATACCTGTTTATCCCGCAGCAATCAGAAATAGCCGGATATCCGGCTGCCCTTATGATCGCCAAAGGGCATGTGATGGGCGTGCCGGATCTATTCTCGCACAAACGCCTGAACCCACTGCGCCAAATGGGATAGCCGGTATCTAGATTTTCCAGCTCAATATCTTTTCGACAAGAACCACAATCAGGGGCTTTCCGGTGAGCGGCATCACCCGATACTGGCTATATTTATCGGTAAGTAGCCTGATCCCGGCTTCATAGAACTCCCCTTCACCGACCATTTCTGCTTTTCCGCGCACCTGAACCCAAGCCAGGCGCTTCCATTCTATATCGTACTCGTCCACGACGATGGCGACTTGCGGGTTGGCCTGGATATCACGCACCCTTTGAAGCTGCGATGGCTCTACCCGCTTAGGTTTGGCGTCGAGAGGGGTGTAAAGGCGTGTTCCGTCGAACGCATACACAATCGGCAACGCGTGCGGATGGTGTAGTTTGTCCACCGTCGCCAGGTGGGCAACCGAATGTTGGGTGAGAAAATCCCGTTCCCATGCGGTCATGCGGATCTGGATTACCAGCGGTCCCAATGGACAATGTCCTCAAGAGCAAGGCGATCGCCTTTCTGGGGAGGGCGCTCGAGCTCAGTTTTATCAAGAGGATATCCGAAGGAGAATGCCACCCGCAGGTGCAGCTCATCTGGGAAACCCAGCAGCTCGCGGGCTTTTTCAGGCTCATAGATAGTGGCCGGGCAAGATGCGATACCTAGCTCCCAGGCAGCCAGCTGCATAAAGGCAGCCGCCTGACCGGCGTCGAACATTACACTGTAGCGTGATGCGGGGTCAGGGGTCAGGATGGCGACTCCCAGAGCCGCGTCTGCCAGATGACCGGCATAAGTGCCCATCTCCGAAAGGGCTTTCAAGGTGGCTTTATCCTGGATGGCAATGAACCGCCAGGGCTGCAGGTTCTTGGCTGATTGAGCCCGCCGTCCGGCGTTCAGGATGGCCTGCACGGCTTCAGTCGGGATAGGCTCATCTCGAAATTTCCGCACAGCGCGTTTTGTACGAATAGCTTCACTTACGTTCATCTTGCACCTCACATCATTTATTTTCTTAATTATTCCTTGTGGCCATGACGGATAATATAGTGGCAACAATCCCTATTAATTGGTTTGAATATATGTCTTTGAGAGCAGTCTGGTGCCCTTCCAGGCTGCGAGCAATCTCCCGCTGACAATTTTACACAAATCTACTCAAAATGGTGTTCATATGAGTCATTTGGGGGTGGTCCCGTCGGGAATAACTCCCTCTTCGTAATGATACTTATCAGCCAATAGGAAGAACTATATCAATCGAGCGAAACCCAGAATCAGGGTATGCACCGGGAGATTTGTTCGCTCAAAAGGGAAAATTCCCCCCATGCCAAATTGAGGTAGAGAATGTATTGGCTACAGAGGAGAATAATTTCGTGATTGCCTATCTGGGCTAAATTGATTTACAATATCGAGGAAATAAAGTATGCTCTAACCTGGTTTTTCCTTTATTGGGAAAAACCATTAACTATGAGCAATCAAAGAGCCACCGAAGGGAATCGAACCCTTGACCTGGCGTTTACGAAACGTCTGCTCTGCCGGCTGAGCTACGGTGGCAACAGCAGAAATTATACCAGCAGTGGCTCTAAATCGGTAAGTTTTAAAGTTAGTAAGAGGTATTTCTTTGTTAAATATTGCCATGTTATCCTATCATACCTGCCCTCTGGCAACGTTGGGCGGGAAAGATACCGGTGGTATGAATGTGTACGTCCGGGACCTGACGCGCGAGTTAGGCCGCCTGGGAGTGCACGTCGACGTATTTACGCGCTCGCAAGACGAACACGTGCCCCATGTGCTGCACGACCTGGGGTATGGCAACCGGGTGGTGCACGTCCCGGCAGGTCCTGAAATCCCTCTCCCCAAAAAAGAGCTGGCCGGATATCTGCCGCAGTATGTCGAGGGGATTCTGACATTTGCCGCCGATAAGAACCTGCGCTATGATGTGATCCATAGCCATTACTGGCTCTCCGGCCTGGCAGCCAGAGATCTGAGGGCAAGCTGGAATATTCCCTTTATCCAGATGTTCCACACGCTGGGAAAGATGAAAAACCGGGTGGCGAACTCCACTGCAGAGATGGAAGGGGAGTACCGCCTGGAAGGTGAGCGCGTGGTGATCCATGAAGCGGATAAAATTGTTGCCGCCACGCTGGCCGAGCAAGCTCAGCTCCAGTTTTTATATGGAGCGCCAAAAGAAAAGATAACCGTCGTCCCGCCCGGGGTGGATACCAGCCGTTTCTATCCGATCCCGGCAGATGAAGCGAGGGCGGTGGTTGGGGTTCCACCGGGGGAGCGCCTGCTCCTCTACGTAGGCCGGATCGAGCCACTGAAAGGGGTCGATACCCTCATCCGGGCGATCGCCTTGATGCGCCAGGAGGGCTTGCTGTCGGTATACCCGCATTACCTGGCGATTATCGGCGGTGATCCGGATGTGAGCCCAGAAGATATGACGGCGGAAATGGCGCGCCTGCAGGCGCTTTCGGCCAGCCTGGGGTTGGGCGATCTGGTGGTTTTCCTGGGGAAGCGCAGCCAGGATTCGCTGGCCTATTACTACTCGGCTGCGGAAGTGGTAGTCGTGCCTTCCCATTATGAATCGTTTGGCATGGTAGCGCTGGAAGCGATGGCTTGCGGCACGCCTGTGGTAGCTTCGCAAGTGGGTGGGTTGGCCTTCCTGGTGCAGGATGGCATAACCGGGTTCCATGTACCGGATGGAAACCCGGATGCCCTCTGCGACGCCCTGTCGCGCCTGATCATGAGCCCTGGGCTGCGGCGGAAAATGGCAGAGAATGCAGCCGCCTATGCGCTGGGATATGCCTGGGAAAAAGTCGCTCCCCGCCTGACAGATCTGTACGAGCAGCTGATCGTATGCGGGTATACCGACAGCAAGCCCTGTTGAATTTCGCATGGATAAGGGCGAAATTGGATTGTGTCCTGGGTGCAATCGAATTGCACTCCTACGCCTTTCCCCTACGGATCACAGTTTTGCCGTAGCGCTGGCGCAGCTCGTCCACTGCCTGGAGCAGGCGCTGCTCCTTCTCTGTTCCGCCGCCTTCCCACAAGCTGAGCTGGCGTAGGGCGGGGCCTAATCCACTGACTCCCACTCCCAGCAGGCGTACCAGGCGACCCTTCTCCCAGGTTTGGCGGAACAGCTGCAGGCCAGCCGCGGAGATCTCCCCATCCTGGTTGGTGGCTTGCCGCAGGGTAACCTGCCGCGTCAAAGTGGTGAAATCGCTCCAGCGCAGCTTCAAGCGTACGGTAGTCCCGGCGAGGCTTTCACGGCGTAGCCGGTAGCCAACCTGGGCAGAGAGATCCTGCAGGGTGCGCTCCAGGGTGCGCTGGTCGTTGACATCTTTCTCGAAGGTGGTCTCCTGGCTGATCGATTTCACCGCGCGGCTGGTGATTACCGGACGGTTATCGATGCCGCGCGCCCTCAGGGCCAGCTCGTATCCCATTTTGCCAAAGTGATAGGCAAGCTGAGCTTCAGGGAGGCTGGCCAGGTCTCCAATGGTATGGATGCCCAATCCGGCCATTCTCTCAGAGGTTTTCGGACCAATCCCCCACAGGGCTTGCACCGGAAGAGGCGCCAGGAAGGCCGCTTCTTGCCCGGGAGGCACAACGAGGATGGCATAAGGCGGTCCGGATGAGCGGTGAGAGGCTTTGCCTACATCGGTGGCGGTCTTGGCGAGCAGCTTGTTGGCGGCAATGCCGATCGAGCAGGGGAGATCCAGTTCGTCGCGGATCGAGGCCTGCAGGCGCTGAGCGATAACCTCACCCGGTTCGGGCAGGTCGGAAATGTCGAGGAAAGCTTCGTCGATGGAAATCTGTTCCATCAATGGGGTCAGGTTCGCCAGGCGGTCCATCACTTGTTGCGAGGCCGCCGAATAAGCGCCATGCTTGGCAGGAACAATGGTCAGGTCCGGGCAGAGCTTGACGGCGCGTGCTGTGGGCATGGCTGAGCGGATACCGAATTTCCGGGCGGCATAGGATGCCGATAGGACCACGCCACGCTCCCCTGGGCGGCCTCCGACAATAAATGCCTTCCCGCGCAAGGAGGGGTCGCGCTTTTCCTCGACTGCGCAGAAGAAGGCATCCAAATCCAGGTGCAGGATTTTACGGGGCACAGGCTGACCATCCGGTGAAACGATTGACAGCCACTAGTTTACATCGGTTTAGCCCCCTTGCGAAGGAGAAGGTGGTTTTCTGCTCACCGAAAGCAGGTAAGCCAGCAAGCCGATCAGGTTAGTCGCCAGGACGAAGAGGCCCCATAAGGCGGGAGACTCACCACGCTCACGCGCATCCAGGGCGACCCATAGCGGCAGGGACAGCCAGTAAACCGCCAGCCCGATCAGGGCGCCCAGCAGAAGGATGATCCACGCCGCGCCAGGACTGGCGACCTGCGGGCTGATGTCGTAATCCAGAACCACCAGACCGATCGTTTGTTCCTGTGCATTCGTCAGTGGGTAAACTCGTTGGCGGAAGACGTCGTTATGTTCGCCTTCGGAGCGGATGGCGCCGACCGCCAGGAGCTGGAACTCTTGTTCCTGAGAGAGCGCCTGCACGGGAAGCGCTGCCAGGCTGGGCGCCATATCGCCTGCCGCAAGGGTCTGTATGGTATCGCCCACTTTCCCCGGCCCGGAGGTATGGAAGAGGATCACGCCTGCCGGGTCGACCAGCCAGACTGCGGCAACATAGGGCTCTTTGTCAAGCTCGCCCAACGCCGAGAGCAATCCTGGGTCCTGGAGGGAGGTGTAGGGCCCTGGCAAGAGGCGCTGCAGGGAGGCCTCGACTGATTGGCGAGTGACGCCGTCATCTACGAGGGTCGTGGAGCGTTGTGTGAAGGCTAAAGCCAGCGTTAAGATCAGGGTGCTAATGCCGATCAATGCGATGAAAGGGAGCCATTTCTTAATAAGGTACATGACGTTTTCTCCTTTGCAGGATGATAATAATGCCCACGAAGGGAGATAAACCAACGTTGATTAAAGGAACCCAGGCAGCCAGGATTCGCTCGATAGAGCTCTCTCCGGAGAGGAAGATAGCAAGTACCGCAAGGATCAAGAAGCACCCGAACACGCCTGCGATTGCCCAGAGTGGGAAAGACGCTACTGGTTTCAGCCGGATGCGTGCTTTGTCAACAACGTCTCGGATTTGACCCGGGCTCATGGCAGGGGGAGAAATGATCACTGCCGATTTCAGCATAGCGGCAATCTCATCTTCGGGGGTATCGCCGGTCATTTTGGAATTAGCCGTTCTGAGATCCATTATTATCGTTCTCCTGTAAGCATTTCCTTAAGGCGAAGCGAGCCCGGCTGAGTAAGGATTCGGTGGCTTTGTAGGAGCGCTTCAGCTTGCGGGCAATCAATTCCACCGCTTCACCCTGCACATAACGGCTGATCAAACTCAGGCGATAATCTCCTGGTAAGGACCAGAGCGCCTGGATGATGGCGGAGCGCATTTCACTGCTGAGAGCATGCTCTTCGGCCGGGTTAAGAGATACCGCCTCCCAAACCGGTTGACGGTCCGCAGGAATTGCCGCCTCGCCGACAGCTTCCAAAGAGACACCCTGGCGCTGCCGGTGGCGCAGGATGTCGCCGGCTTTGTGACGAGCGATGCCGCACAACCATCCAAAAAGGGGTGTCTCCCCTCGATAGTGAGAGATGGCGTCTACAGCCGCCAACAGGGTCTCCTGGCGGATATCGCCTGCTGCATCCGCGTCTTGCCCGCAGCGGTGATAGGCGTAGAGGAAAAGCGGCTCTCCATAAGTTATGCACAGGGTCTCCCAGGCTTCAGGTTGGCCTTGTTTCAATCCATGGATAAGCTCGTCTTCAGGGATCGACAGTGAAGCTGGGGTGTCTGGATTCAAGCCAATGTCCTCTCTTTATAATATGTCGGGGAGCAGGCGCGATTCCTTCGCTGAATCATCAAGCTGAGTGATATTTTTCTCAATTTTACGGGTTGACAACTGTCAATGGATATCGAAATTCCTGGGGATTGTTAGGTTTCACCGGATCAATTTTCCTCGGAGCGAATCTTATGATAAATAATAAGCTCACAATACGGCTCAACCCAATGAATGTGTGGATCTAAAAAAATCGAGAGCATGCTTGCTCTCGATTTTCGATCCTCATTTTTAATGTGGTTTTCTCAACCGTCACACATTCAAAAACAACTGGTCGATGGCAGCCGAAAGCTGCACAAGATTGCTCACCTGGAAGGCTTTATCACACATGGGCGCATATTTCAGCATATCGCTGTCACCTGTACCCCACATGGGTACGGCCTCAGGATTCAGCCAGATCGTCGAACGGCTCCGGCGAGCAATCGTGCGGAAAGATTCGAGGTGCGGATCGTTAAAGTTGTTCCTGCCGTCACCGACAACGATCAATGTACTCCGGTAATCGAGCTTATCGGGATAATCATGCAGCAGAGTGACCAGGCTTCGCCCAAGGTCGGTGTTGTAGTAGCCGGAGGGCATTCGCCCGAGAACTTCAGCGACCGCTTCCTGTGAATGCTGCCCGGCAAAATCTGGCGAGATGTACTCCAGGTGATCGATATAGGCGAAGGCATTCGTCTTGCTGATTTGGTCTTGAATGGCAGAGAGCAGGGTTAGCATCAGCTCGGAGAGGTGTCGCATCGAGGTGCTGATGTCGCACAGGACCACGATCTGTGGCTTGAGCATGCGGTTGCGGTGCTTGAGCTCCAGCGGGACGCTGCCGTACTTGAGATTGGCGCGCAGGGTTCCTTTTACATCAAGCTGCCCGTTCTTGGCATGCTTCAACCGCAGGGCCATACGCGTGCGTAAAGCGGCTGCCAACCGCTGGACTTCGCGGCGCAGTTGTTTCATCTCTTCTTCGCTTAAGTTTTGAAAGGGCTGGTTGTACAGGTCATCCAGGGGGTCGCCCGGAGAGTTGCGCGCCATGTTTTCAACGATCTTCTGCCCGGCGTGCTGGTAGAGCTGGCCTTGCATCGCCTGTTGGTTGGCCTGTAGCATCTTGCGCAGTTGGTCCAGGCGGCCGCGATTCATGCCCATATCCTGGAGAAGCTGCATGAGCGATTCCAGAGCCTGGCGCACCTCCTTGAACTGCAAGGCTTGCTCCATACGGCGCGCCATTAACCCCTGCAGGCGCAGGTCCTCGACGTTATCCATATTTATGATCTGATCGAGCTGGTTGAGCTCTTGCTGAGTAAGTGGTTTTCCCTGCAGTAGCTTTTCCATCATCGCTCGCAGCCGGTGGGTAAACTGCTGCAATGCCTGGGCGAGCTTTTGCGCTTCTTCGGCAGTCAGCCCGCTCAGGGTATCAAACATCGGCGGCTGGTTGGAGCTAAAAAATAGAGGAAATAGTTTCTCGAACTGGGGGATGTCTTTCGACTCTTTGATCAAAGTAGACCTGAGCCCGATGCGGAAGCTGTCCTTGTTTTTCACACCCATTTGTTCGATCGCCTGGAAAGCATCCGAGCTTTCTGCCAGGCTCACCCTCACCCCAACAGCCCGCAAAGCTGTGATAAATTGAATGATTCTCTGATCCATGGGGTAACCTCCCTGTTAATTATGCCAGGGCTTGATTGTGGGGCTGTCGCCCTTTTGACGAGGTGGGGGTGGCGGATTGAACAGATTGCGACGTGCCTGCTGCAGGTCGGTCTCATGTTTCAATAAAACGCTGAGTGTGGTCTCCAGGGTTGTGTTATCCAGGTGCGCGGCGTTCAGGGTGACCAGCGCTTTTGCCCAATCGAGCGTCTCGCTGATGCTCGGCGATTTACGCAGGTCCATCCCGCGCATCTGGTGGACTAACTCGACGGCCTGGCGCGCCATGCGCGGCGCCAGCTCAGGGACTTTCAAGCGGACGACTGCCAACTCCTGCTCTACCGATGGGTAATCGATGAATAGATACAGGCAGCGCCGTTTGAGCGCCTCGCTCAACTCGCGGGTGTTGTTGCTCGTAAGCACGACCAGCGGGCGGTGAACTGCCTGCAGGGTGCCCAGCTCGGGAACGCTGACCTGGAAATCGCTGAGCACCTCCAGGAGAAAGGCCTCGAATTCGGCATCGGCGCGGTCGATCTCGTCGATCAGCAATACCGTTGGCTCACTGCTGAGGATGGCTTTCAATAAGGGCCGCTGCAGCAAAAAGCGCATCGAGAAGAAGATGTCTTCTTCCCCCGCCAACCGGTCGGCGGCCGATTTCAAACTGACGGAGTCTGCCAGGGTATCGCGGAGCTTATCACGCAAGAGCTGGGTGTAAAGCAATTGCTTTGCATATTCCCACTCATACAGGGCTTTGGTTTCGTCCAGGCCTTCATAACACTGCAAGCGGATCATCTCCCGACCGGAAGCACCGGATAGGGCTTTCGCCAGCTCGGTTTTCCCAACGCCTGCCGGGCCTTCTACAAGTAAAGGTTTCCCAAGTTGCTGACTCAAATATAAAATTGTAGCGATTTCATCACTGGCAATGTACTTTTGTTGGTTTAAAGCTACCTTCAATTCATCAGGTGATTTATAGTGGTGATTCTCTTCCAACATACATAATCCTTTCCTGGCGCCCCTATCTGAGAAAACCGGTTTTATTAACCTGGGAGAAGCCGGCCGAGATCCCCCTTGTTTTCCCCTATTCCCGACCGGTCTGGGGGGCATTTCGAAATTCTTTCAACCATTATACGACTTTTTGCGAGATAACATACTAAAATCATCTAAGTAATGCTATTTGGAAAGCAGGAAAAGAAACGAAAATTTGGAGCGGTCGCAATTGATCTTGAAAATAGCGGGCAACGGTACTGGTATATTTCCGGTGTTGATTAATCGCACTAAAAATACCTTCAAAGATTCTCCGTCATTTATAGAGGATGCGAGTATAATATGGCACAGGACCACAGGTGAAATTTTGAGGGGGAGCTCAAAATGGACGGCCCAGAAATTTTAGACCCAAGCGGCTAACTCAGGAGGATGCCTGGAGGCAGGATCTTTGTGGACGGCTGTTGGATCTGGCCTTGGAGATTAATGAGATCGAATATTCCGGAAATTGTTTGAGGAGAGTAAAGAATTCGATATGGGTGAAGTAAAGCTCGCGGCAACCGGTAATCAAACTAAAGGGCGCATCGCCTATAAATGGATCGTCCTCAGTGTCACAACCATCGGGGCACTGATGGCTGCCATCGACAGCACCATCGTCGTCTTGGGTCTGCCGATGATGATGGAAAGCCTGCACGCTGACCTTATCGAAATGATCTGGGTGATCATGGCTTACATTTTGATCAGCACGGTATTCTTGCTGACTTTCGGGCGGGTAGCAGATATGTTCGGCCGGGTGCGCCTGTATAACCTGGGCTTTCTGGTTTTTACCATCGGGTCGGCGTTATGCGGTGTTTCGGGAAGCGCCATCCAGTTGATTTTATTCCGGCTGATCCAGGGAGCCGGCGCGGCGATGATGATCTCGAACAGCATGGCGATCCTCACCGAGGTGTTTCCCGCCAACGAGCGCGGCCGGGCGCTGGGAATTAACGCCATCACCTGGGCCGCCGGGGGGGTACTCGGCCCAATCTTAGGTGGGCTGATCCTGACTTCTGGCAACTGGCGTTGGATCTTCTTCATTAATGTTCCCATCGGACTGGCAGGTACTTTGTGGGGCTACCTCGTTTTGAAAGAAATGACGAAGCATGAAAAAAGGGAAAAGTTCGATGTGTGGGGCGCATTGACTTTCAGCATGACGCTCATTTCGCTGCTCATGGCGCTAACGCTGAGCATCCAATTCGGATGGGGGTCGCCAATCATAAATGGCCTCTTTGTGGCATTCGCCCTGCTTTTGTTGTTATTTTTCTGGTGGGAGCGGCGCAGCGAGATGCCCGTGCTCGATTTCTCGCTTTTTTCAAACCGGATCTACAGTTTCTCTGTTATGGCTGCCACGATGCAGTCGTTAGCGCTTTTCGCGGTTAATTTCCTGATCGTATTCTATTTTCAAGGAGTGCGCGGCTATGATCCTCTGACAGCTGCGCTGATGCTAATACCCTTCCCCCTGGTCACCTCAGTGATGGGCCCGTTGAGCGGCATGTTATCTGACAGGATCGGAGCGCGAGTTCCAGCCACAATCGGATTGATCCTCCAGGCAGCAGCACTCAGCTGGTTGTTGCAGATTACCCCTACTACCCCTTACGTGCAAATCGCCGGAGGGTTAATCTTGATGGGTCTCGGAGGCGGGATGTTCTTCTCGCCAAATACCAGCGCAGTGATGAATGCCTCGCCCCAACAGCGTCTTGGAGTAGCCTCGGCGACACTGGCGACGATGCGCCAGGCGGGGATGGTCACCAGCTTTGCTCTTTCATTGGCGGTCGCCGCTCACGCCCTCCCTGCCCAGGTGATGATGCAGCTCTTCGTGGGAACTAACATATCCTTAGGATCCCAGATCATGCAAGAATTCGTAATTGGCATGCGCAGCGCCTTCTCTGTCTCCATAGTTTTATGCCTGGCTGCAGCAGCTATTTCTGTCGTGCGTGGTAAAGAGAACCGGGCTCAGCAGGCAGCCTCCCATGTCGCCGGTGAGTAGGATCGATGGTGAACGCTGGGGGCGAGCTGCGGGAAGATCTGGGTCACAAATACGGCTGGCGTTTCTGGGGTAAATGGTCTTCTCCTGAGCTGGAGATCATCGGCTGCAGCGGGATGCGCATAGGCGATTTCGTCTCAGCCACGACCGGCGCCGATGGTCAAGAATGGGTGCGAAAACACCTGGGGAATGCCATCTTCGTCCATTTTATTGGTAAATACAGCCTGGTTTTTCCCAAGCGGATGGTTTTCCTGGTCAGGGGGTTCGCAAATAAATCTCACGCCGAAGCTCACGTAACGCATGAGCTGGCGCACTTGCTGGATAACAACCTGGGTGGTTTCTTCCCGGCTACATTCATCGGCAGAGGACCGGCGGATGCACTGGTCTATTATCTGGGTGGGAATCCAAAACAAGCCCCTCGCAAAGCGGGAGGCTTGTTCAAATGGAGATGGTATGGCGGGATCAACCTACCCTGGCAAGAAGACCTATGGCAGCCGGCAGCCCTATATGGCAACAACAGTATTTCCGATTATTTCGCCGAAGTCTTCGCCTGGTCGGTTTACCCCGACGCAGGGCATCGGGTGCCTTCGCGAGCCGCCGAATGGCTGCGCACGAATCTACGCCGCTGGTCTATCTGATTTCATCCAAGAAGCCTGACGATAATCCGGCGAGCGCCAGGTAAAGGAGTTTGAGGGTATTCTCCCAATCAGAAAGGCGCGCCAGACCAAAGGCCGTATGGGCATAGCGCCCTGGGACGGAAACCGAAACGCTGGGGATGCCTTCTTTTTGCATGTGAATCACCCCGGCGTCGGTGCCTCCGCCTCCCGGCTGGCGGTACTGGAAGGGGATCTGATTGGCTTCCGCCGTTTGCGCCAGGAAGCGGACCAGGCGAGGATCTGATAGCGTGGCCCGGTCCATCGTATAGATTGCTGGGCCGGCGCCCAGGCGCGTGTTGTAGATGGTATTTTCACCGTCATCCCAGGCCGGCAGATCGTAAGCGGGGGTTGAATCGACGGCAATCGCCAGATCGGGGTTAAGCTGGAAAGCTGCCACCTTTGCGCCCCAGCCCCCGACCTCCTCCTGAGTGGAAAAGACCGCCAGCAGGTCGGTTTGCTCTGGGGCGTGTTTCACCAGCTCGATCAAGGTCGCCACGCCCAACCTGTCGTCCAATGCTTTGCCGCGCAGGCTGGCGCCAACCTGGCTGAAGCGGCTGGCGAACACCGCCCGGTCTCCTAGTTTCACCTGCTTGCCGGCGTCTCCCAGGCCAACGTCCATGCGCAGCATATCCAGGGGGATGACCCTCCTGCGTTCTTCGGCTGTGGTCAGGTGAATGGCGCGCGCTCCAATTACACCGGGGACATGATCCTTGCCGATCAGCACCGGCTTCCCAACGATCTGGCGAACATCGATCCCACCGACTGTGGAAAATTGGAACAAACCATCCCCATCATCGGCGGTGACGATGAAGCCCACTTCGTCCATGTGGGCGTCGAGCATGACCCGCAGGCGGTTCTCACCTTTTCCACGCCGGGTAACCAGAACGTTTCCCAGGGAGTCTACTTTTACCTCGTCTGCAACAGGTTTCACTTCTTCGAGGACGATGGCACGCACCTCGCCCTCGTCGCCCGATACCCCGCTGGCGTTTAAGAGCTTCTGCAGCAGCTGGATCTGTTCTGCGCCAATCTCCGGCGCGGTTTGCTTGAACTCTATGCTCGGTTCCATAAGCTACGCTTCCCAATTGATTTGCTGGAGGAACTGGTCGTCCAGCGAGGTGATAAAGGCTGCCAGCAGCCGCCCGACCCGCTTGATGTCCTTGATCGAGACGGTTTCGACTGGAGTGTGCATGTAGCGCAGCGGAATGCTGATTACCATGCTGGGCTTTCCTTCGGCGGTAACCTGTATGGCGTAGGCGTCTGTGCCTGAATGGCGCGCATAAGGCTCGATGTGATAGGGGATCTCCAGCTCTTCTGCCAGTTCTTTCAACTTCTTGAAGAGGAAGGGGTGGGAATTTGGCCCAATACCCAGGACGAGGCCCTTCCCCAGGGGCGGTATAGTCGCTTCGCTTGTTCCGGGGCCTTTGGCGTGGGTGACGTCGATGGCAATGCCCATATCCGGATTAAGGCCGAAGGTGGAAGTATACGCCCCGCCAAAACTGGTCTCTTCCTGTACCGTAGCGACAGCCCAAATGTCCCAGGCATGAAGGCGAGTTTGGAGCTCTTCAAGACAGAAGGTGACCGCAGCCACCGAGACGCGGTCGTCCATGGTGTGGCCGGAGAGAATATTTCCCGATAGATCGATGGGTGGTTGGGCGAAGGAAATCAGATCGCCGGAATGCACCAGGTTGGCAACCTCTTCTGATGTCAGCCCGACGTCCACCCACAGACGTTCCATAGGCACCGGGTTATCCTTGATGTCGGGAGGGAGCAAGCCGGCAGGCGGCTGTACAATGACGCCCGGCAGAGGCCGGCGCCCGTGCACCAGGACGGGCTGTCCGGGGAGAATGCGCGGATCCACGCCTCCGATTTCGGTAAAGCGGAGGTGTTCGCCAGCGATGCCGGAAACGATCAAACCGATGGCGTCCATGTGGGCTGCCAGAAGCAGGCTGGGGCGCGGCTCAGCGCCTCGGCCTTTACGCAGCCCTTCCAGGCTGCCCAACCGGCTGGTACGCAGCTCATCCACCAGGGGACGCCAGCGGTCGGCAATAATCTCACGCACGGGTGTCTCGTAACCGGAGAGGCCGGGCGCTGAGATCATCTCTTTAAGAAATTGAACCAGGTCGCTCATTGCCATGCATCCTTATTTCAACTGCACCGGGTTGCTGAGCAGCTCGACCAGCAGGCGGACTGCATTTTGCACGTCGTTGTAATCGACCATCTCGGAAGGAGAATGGATGTAGCGGGTGGGGATGGAGAGGCAGGTCGACGGTGCTCCGGCACGAGTGAGGTTGATGGCTGCGGCGTCTGTCCCCCCACCGACCAGGACCTCGTATTGATAAGGGATGTTTGCTTTTGCAGCCGTCGAAGCCATCCAATCTACCAAACGGGGATCGACAATCAGATAATCATCGCGCACTTTGACGGCTGGCCCTTTGCCCAAAGCTACGTCCATCTTGATGCCCTTAGGGGTATCTCCCACCAGAGTAACGTCCACAGCGACACCCAGATCGGGGTTAACCCCGAAGGCAGCCGTTGTTGCACCGCGCAAGCCCACCTCTTCCTGGACGGTGAAAACAAAATACAACTGGTGCGGTGTCGATTTGAGCTGCTGCAGGGCAGACACCATCACGGCCACGCCAATCCGGTCATCCATGGCTTTGGAAACCAGGCGCTCACCCAGGTCAACGAAAGGACGATCAAAAGCAGCCACGTCGCCCACTTTCACCGGGCAGGTTTCCCGGCTGGTAGCGCCGACATCGATATACATCTTATCGAAAGTGGCCAGTTTATCACGCCCTTCCAGCTGTTCTGCCCCGATGACGCCTTCAATCCCCTGGATGAAGCGCACGCGCCCTCCCAGGCAGTTTTGTGGATAGACCCCGCCGATCGTGGTGAAGCGGAGGAAACCCTTTTCGTCGACGTGAGTCACCATGACGCCCAGCTCATCCATGTGCCCGGCCAACATAATCGTTTTCCCCTCGGGGGAGGGATTTCCCTTGCGAACGATCAAGTTTCCCAGAGCATCGACCCGGATCTCATCGGCGTAGGCTTCCACCTCGAGGCGCACCAGGTCGCGCACCTGGCTTTCGTATCCAGACGGCCCATACGCCTCCACCAATTTCTTGATTAATGGCTTCATGCAAACCTCCCAAATGCGAAGATATCAAAAGATAATTCCCCGAAAGCGCTTTAGTTGAGTAACCTGAATAACCCGACTAACAAACCCAAATGATTTTACTCGATTTTCATTTCCCCGCGGTGAATTCGGGAGCGTGGGATCACATTATTTGGGTGGTTCTCGTTTACACAGCACTATCCCTTCCCATTCATAGGGATGGATGGTTTTAAGCTACGCGCCTACCGACCGGTATATCGATGAGCAAGGTCTCGCGGATTACAGCGCTCCGGCAAATTGGGACAGGAATTTCACAGCTTTCTCCGGAATTAGCGAAGGCTCCATTCCGGTCATTTTTAGGGTGAGCAAGATCTTGGCGGTATGTTCAGCCATGAGGGTATTATCTGCGGCCTGGCGCAGGCTCTTTCCCAGGGTCAGCAGCCCATGGTTGCGCAAGAAGGCGCCCATAGCTTTGGTTTGCCCCACCATCTCCATGACCGCCTTAGCGAGATCCTTCGAGCCGCCCATGTACCAGGGGATATGGGGATATTCCATCAAGAAAATGGCTTCCGTGGTTACCGGTAGCAATTGCAGGTCAATCATACCAAACACTGTCGCCAGGGGCGCGTGGGTATGGACGACGGCGTGGATTTCCGGGCGTAGCTTCATCACGCCGGCGTGGAAGACGGATTCAATCGAAGGTTTGTAGTCTCCTTCGAGTCTTTTCCCATCCATGTCGATCAAGGTCATCTGCTCTGGTTTTAGCGCTCCCTTGAAGATCTGGCTGGGAGTAATCCAGATGGCATTTTCACGTTCGACACTGCGAACACTGAGATTGCCGCCAGTGGCGGTCACCAGGCCGGCACGATATAACTCGGTGGTTGTTTCGACCAGTTGTTCTTTCAGCTCGAAATCGGTGACCACATGGTCGGTATCCATGATCATAAGAATTATCCTTTCTAAAGATATCAGCTTTACCCCAAATTCTACTGCCAACCTGAGGCAAAGTCACGATATTTACGACACACGGTATTTTACCCCCGGGCGCGTAGTCATAAACCCGTGCCCGGGGAATCAATTCAGACACTCTGCCTGCCTGAGTGCTATTCTCTGGCTTCGAGATACATGCGGGTCAAATCTTCCTGCAGAGCCTGCAGCCCCATGGCTGCGCTCATATCTCCAGAGAACGACATCTCTCCCGACATGGCGGCCGAGGCAGCGTCCACCTCACCCGTCATCATGCCGTCGAAGGTGGCGCTTTCCATCTCCAAGAATACTTTCGAGGGGGGATCAGCCTCACCCAGACCGCCGTCCACGACTCCGTCGATAAAATCAGTGTGGAAAGCAAAATCCAGGTCGGTGATTTCATAGCCCATGGTAACATTCACCCCTTTGCAGCGCCTGGCGATCGAGGGATCGGCTTTCATCTTCTCGATCCACAGGGTGATGACTTTCGCCATATCCTCTTTCGTTTCAAAACCGGCCATTTCAATTTCCTCCTTGAAAAAGGTTTAGAACGGACTGCGGATGACCTCGCTCAGGCCAAGTTCCGCCAGTTTTGCCAGGGTAGGTACGCCGCCGGCGTCCCAGCCCATCATGCCATAATAGAGTTGGATTGCGATTGGAGCGCCCCCCGGGTCGACAACCCTACCGGCTTTGGGACCCGATTTGATCTCTACGAACATCTTCTCGGGCAGGCGGTCATCAGCTGCCGTAAAGCCCTGGCGGATGTTGAACAGCCGCGCCAGGGTGGTGCCGCGCTCGCCCACTTTCATTAGCTCCCAACTGCTTACCTCCCATCCGGTGACCGCAAGTACGATTTCGACCAGTTTGTTCAGATTAAACGGTGTCACCGGGTCGACCACATGCAGGCAAATCAAGAGCGAATTGTACAGGCTACGCTCGTGGTGTAGGTAGGTATACAACCGGACCTTGTCGGCTTCCAGACTGGTTTCAGGGACCGGCTTTTCGATACCCAGGGGCATAATTTGTTTGAAGAATTCCCCTTTCTTCGAGAACATCTCGTCTGACGGCGTGGTATTGTGTTCGGCGCCGGTTGGAGAGACGGCGTACGCCAATGCCTGAGCGTACTTAGTGCGCGGGTCGTGCATGGGGAATTCCTGGCCCTTGACGTGCAAAGCAAACGCTTCCGCTCCCCGTCCTAAAGTGCGGGCGGCGCGCGCAACCCCTTCGGCAAGCAGGCTGCCCAGGCCGCGGCGGAAGGCAATGTCCTCGATCAGGGCCAGCATGGCTTCGGCATTTCCGAAGCGCAGCTCGACCCCACCGGATTCCTGGGGGGTAATTAAGCCGGCTTCGTAACACTCCATGGCAAAAGCCAGGCAGGAGCCCAGAGAGATCGCGTCCAGACCCAGATCGGCTGCCAAGGCATTTCCCTTAGCAATGGCTCTTCGGTCCGAGATGCCGCAGAGCGAGCCCAGCGCAGCTACAGTCTCATATTCGGGCCCGCCCAAGGCAGGGTCTACCTGCAGATCCCCGGCCAGGGACACAAGGGGTTTGCAGCGCAGAACGCAGCCGTAGCAGGTCCCCCGACTTTTGATCGCTTCCGCCTCAAAGGCTGCTGCTGAAATCTGGTCGATTTCATCGAAGGTCATTTCGTTGAAGTTGCGCGTCGGCAAGGCGCCCATCACATTCTGATATTCTGTGCCCGAGTTTGTGCCGTGCTGGCGAAAATATTTTCCGTAGAATGAAGTCAGCAGATAGTGATTGTGCCATTCACGCAGCGGAGCGAATGCTTCGGGGTTGAGTACTTTTGGGTTTGCCGAGCCTCGGACTGCAATGGCTTTCAAGTTTTTTGAGCCCATCACGGCGCCCATACCCCCACGGCCATTTATATGCCGCAGCTCATTGATCAGGCAGGCGTAACGCACCAAATTTTCTCCCGCCGGACCGATCTGGAGCACACGGCAGCGGCCCGCCTGATCCTGGATCCAGCGGTACGCTTCCCGGTTAGCCAACCCCCAGATGGGTCGGGCATCGCGGATTTCGACCTGGCCGTCCTTTATCAAGAGGTAAACCGGAGTATCGGCTTGATCTTCGAGGATGATGGCATTGAACCCGGCAGCCACCAGCTCGGGTCCCCACCAACCGCCGGCTTCGGATTCCCCGTAACCGCCGGTGAGGGGAGATTTTGCCACCGCGCTGAAGCGTGACGCCCCGGATAGCTTCGTATAGGTGAGCACCCCGGTCGCCAGGATGAGCTTATTCTCGGGTCCCAACGGGTCAGCCCGATCCGGCACCTCTTGGACGAGGTGGTAAGCGCCAAAAGCCCTGCCACCCAGGAACTGGCGCGTCCATTCCTCGGGCTTTTCTTCCACCGCCCAGGTGCGGGAGCGCAGGTTGACCCGCAGGGTTTTCCAGATCCATGCTGGTTTGGGCATCGGTTATCTCACCTTCTGAATTTGAAATTCCCCAACACCTCGGGGTTCATGATGTTATGAGGTTTTTCACCGTGGATCAAGCGCACGATATCCGGGACGACGATCTGGGTCTGGTGAGTGGTGACCTCCAACGTGTTCCCTCCGATATGAGGGAGGAGTACGACGTTCTCCAGTTTCATCAGTGGATGGTCGAGGGGCAGGGGTTCTTTATCGTACACGTCAAGACCTGCTCCGGCGATCTGATGCGTGGCCAGAGCCTCGCAGAGTGCTGCCTCATCCGTCAGTGCAGAGCGGGCGGTGTTGATGAAGTAAGCCGTGGGTTTCATTAAATCGATCTCGCGCTTCCCGATCATCCCCCGATTGGCTTCGTTTGGCATCACGTGCAAGGTGACGTAATCCGAAGCAGCCAACAGAGCATCGAGGTCGACTTTCCCGGCGCCGTGCTCTGCCATCACACCCTCTTCGACGAAGGGATCGCAAGCGATGATCTGGCAGCCAAAGGGAAGCAGGCGAGCGGCGACCTTGCGGCCAATGGCCCCAAAACCAACGATCCCGACCGTCTTGCACCACATTTCTGTGCCTTTCAGATCGAAGTAAACCCGAGCCATCATGGTCATCTCTTGCGCCGGGTCACGCCGGCGCAGAGCGCTTTCGGCCTGGAGGATGTGGCGCCCGAGCATAAGCATCAACGCAACAGCCAGGTCGGCTACTCCCTCGGCGTTGCGCCCGGGGGTGTGGATCACCGGGATACCCTTGGTGGTCGCGGTCTGGACGTCGATATTGACCGGGTTGCCGCGGCATGAACAGATGATCTGAAGGCTGGTAAGCTGTTCCAGCTCGCGGGCTTTGAGATTATCTGCTTCGGTGATAAAGACGTCGACACCTTCCAACGCGCGGACCAGACGGCTTCCCCCGAGAAGGGATTTCGTTTCAGCCAGGGGGTAATAGCGTACTTCTCCAAGCGAACGAAGCTGGTTCAACCCGTCGTCGTCCAATGATGCAGTGATGTAAAAAATCATCTCAATCTCCTTCGAAAATCAGGATGCAGCCAGGTTGGCGAGAGCCAGGCGGGTTTTTGTCCAGCGATTATAGAAATTGCGGTACTGCCTGCTCAGGCGCGAGTCTGGCTCGATCAAGCAGCCGGTATGCACCAAAGCCTGGACGCCTTCCGCGAAATCCCGGTAAACCCCTGCGCCGACCCCGGCGCAGATCGCCGCCCCCACTGCAGTGCCTTCTTTCAATACCGGCACTTTGACCGGCATTTGCAGGGTGTTCGCAAGCGCCTCCAGGTAGGTCCGGGAGTTAGCCAGGCCCCCGCAGACGGTCATACACTCAGGTGACAGCCCGGAGACTTCCAGGATTTGCTGGGCATTGGCTTTGACGGCAAACGCCAGGCTTTCGAGGATGGCACGCAGCACCAGAGGTTTGCAGCATTGGTTGGCAGCCGCCAGGGGAGCCATGCCGAACATTAAAATATTGCTGGGCATGCCCATTGTTTTGGCGTTCATCACCATCAGACCGATGTGCGATTGCATCCCGGCCGCACCCACCGGGGCTTGCTCGGCTTGAGCATTCATCAGCTCGTATGGGCTTATGCCCTGGGCCGCCGCCTGCGCCATCTCCTCCTGGCAGAACGAGTCGCGAAACCACTGGTACACAGATCCCGAGCCCCCGGCGTTGCTCTCCAGGATGAAAAGCCCCGGGATCATGTGAGCGCCTGCCCACAACCTTTGCTGCTCATCAATGATGGGCATGGAGGTGACCATCTGGACCGGCGTAGTCGTGCCGGAAACGGCAGTGATATTGCTGGGGCAGATCGCCCCGCTGCCGGTCAGTCCGCATTGAGTGTCGGCGGCTCCAACGACGACGGGGGTGCCGGCACGCAGCCCGGTTTGCTCGGCAACCTGGTGGGAGACCACCCCAAGCTGGGTGCCGGAAGGAAGGATGCGCCGGAAGATTTGCGGGTTAAGCCCCAGGGATTCGATCACATCCCAGGCCCAATCCCCGTTTACCAGGTCGTACAGGCAGGTCTCTGCGGCGTTGGTCGGTTCGCAGGCACATTCGCCGGACAGGCGGTACAAGACCCAATCGTTGATCGAAAGCAGGGCAGTAATTTGTGCATATACTTCGGGGAGATTGTTCTTATGCCAGAGCAGACGCGCTGGGGCAAAAAGACCGCTGGGATAGTGACCGGTGCGACGGTAAAGCTCGTCGCCGAAGGTGTTGGCAAGCTGCATGCCCTCGAATGCGGCTCGAAAATCACGGTTCGGCCCGGCATAGACCTCTTTGCCTCCCTTACCCAGGAAGACCGCACCCTCGCGCTGGCTGGTCGAGCTGATGGCAACTACCTGGTTGCCATGGATGCCGGCTTTGGCGAGGGCTTGCTGGGTGACGCCGGCAAAGATCGACCAGAACGTATCCGGGTCGAAAGCCGAAGCGGCGGCGGTTAAACCCGGCGGAGTAAAATAGCTCCATTCCTGGTAAGCCGATAAAGCCTTTTTCCCATCCAAACTGACCAAAAAACATCGTCCTGCACCCGATCCGGCGTCTAGTGCCATCAGATACGACTCGCTCATGATTGCCTCCAGAGAAGACGGATGTCTAATCAAGATACTGGATCAAGCCAATCAAGTGAGTGACGCCACCGATAAGCTGTCTAATTAAAGGATTGCTTGTTCAACTAACCATTGGGCTGTCTGGGTATCGGTAATCAGGATATGGGGGATTTTTCCGTGTAGGGCAGCCAGGATAGCGGCGCGTTTGGTCGGGCCGCCGGCGACCATGACTACGGTGGGGATGGCTTTGAGCTCTTTGATATCGACGCCAATCGTTCGATCGCGTAGGGCGATGGGCAACTCCTGGCCAGCCTGATTATAGAAACGGCCGAGGATATCGCCCACCCCGCCCAGTTTGCGGATTTCCTCAAGGTCCGCTGGACTCATCTGGCTGAACTGGTAGATCAGTCCGGTTTTGTCCGCTACGCCAACACTGACCATCGCCAGGGTGCTGCTGCGCGCCAGATGGATGGCGCTTTGGATGGTTTCATCCTGGAGCAGGGCATTTTTAATCTCCCTGGAGGAGACAATAAATGGCGCCAGGATGTATTTAACATTCCCACCCACAACGATGGCCATCTTGTGGAACAAATTGTATGTGTCAACATTTGTAATATACGATAAACCCCCCGTGAGAGCCACAAATGTGCATTTAATTGGGCGAGGCACGCGGATCAGGTCTGGGATCTTCAACAGCGTGCGCGCCAAACCCATGCCGACAACCATCTGATCCTGCAGGCGCTGCTCGAGGAACCTGGCAGCTGCGCTGGCCAATGCCGTGTAAAGGGGGTCGCCTTCTTCGGCCGCGGTGGTTACAATTGCATCGCGCAGGGCAAATTTTTCGCGCAGCCGATTCTCCAGATTGAGATAGGGAGCCAGAGGAGTGCGGATGTCGATATTGACGATGCCCTGATCACGCGCATCTCTGAGCAGACGCAGGACTTTGAGGCGGGAGATGCCCATGCGCTCGGCGATATCTTGCTGGGTCTTATTCTCGACGTAATACATCCAGGCGGCGCGCACCAGTGGCTCGACGAGGGTCTTATCGACGCTGTCAACAGGCGCTGGGTTCGATTTTCCTTGGGGAATCTCCATCTTTGAACAATTGTACATCAAATGAACAAATATTTCTATAGCCACAGCTCATCAATATGATTGACTTTCGCTGGCGTTCAGACTATAATCGCTAAATTGGATAATTGGTCATACCTTTTAGTCACTTTGCATAATTATGGCGAATACCCTTACGAATATCAATTACGGGACCTTTGAGAAAGAGGTCTTATCCCAGAAAATTGCTGCACGGCTGCTCTCTTTAATCCGTGAAAAGCAGCTCCATCCAGGAGATCGCTTGCCTCCAGAGCGCGAGCTGGCGGTAAGCATGCACGTCAGCCGCCCATCCCTGCGTGAGGCGTTGCGGGCGCTTTCTATAATGGGTATTATCGAAAACCGGCAGGGCTCCGGCACTTATGTGGCTTCTTTGGAACCAGCTCGATTGGTTGAACACCTCGATTTGATTTTTTCCCTCGAAGATTCGACTTATCTTGATCTTCTCCAAGCACGACGGGTGGTAGAGGTGGGCCTGTCCGCGATGGCAGCCATTCGGATAACGCCGGAAGAAATCACAGATCTGGAAGCATGCCTGGAACGCTCTGGGAGGAGCATCGATAACCCGGAAGAATTCCTGCAGTGCGACCTCGAGATCCACGAGCGCATTGCCGAGGCAGCCCGCAATAAAATCCTATCGATTTTGATGGCTTCGATCAGCAAGTTGAGCGTCTACAGCCGGCACAGGACAGGCGAGGACCCGGAGATGCGGAACTTGACCTATACCGACCATCGGGCGATTATCACCGCGATTAAAAAACGCGATCCTCAAGCCGCCAGCAGGGCGATGGAACGCCACCTCGATCATGTTGAAGAAAAGCTGAAGGTACTCAGCCAAACGGAAGAATTAACCGACGGTTGAATCAGAAATCTTTGTTAAGGGGAGGGGTAATGTCCGAAGAACGATTTCTCGTCACCGGCGCTCATGGCGCCATCGGCGCCTGGGTCATTCGCAATCTTCTCCGGGAAGGGATCCCGGCATTCCTCTTCGACCAGGAGGGCAGCAACCACCGGCTCAGGATGATCCTGGATGCTGAAGAGCTCTCCCGCCTCGAAACCATCCATGGGGATATCGTCGATCTCCCCGACCTGGAGGACGCTATTCGCCGTTTTGAGGTTACCCATCTTATCCACCTGGCTGCTTTGCAGCTTCCATTCGTGAAGGCCGATCCGCCCCAGGGCGCAAAAGTCAATGTGGTTGGCACGGTCAATATTTTCGAAGCAGCAAAACATACCGGGCTGAAGAGGGTGGTCTATGCCAGCAGCACAGCGGTCTATGGGGAGAAGAGCGAGTATCCGGATGTCAGTTTGCCGCATGATGCGCCGCTCAAACCGCACTCGCTATACGGCGTTTTCAAGCAGGCTAATGAAGGCACTGCCCGGGTTTATTTTCTCGATGATGGAATTTCGAGCATCGGCTTGCGGCCATACGTCGTCTATGGTCCGGGCCGCGATCAGGGGATGACCTCCACGCCCACCAAGGCTATGCTGGCGGCCGCGTTGGGGAAACCCTACCACATCACCTACGGCGGTCGTTACAACCTCCAATATGCGGATGACGTAGCGAAGATATTTATCCGGGCTGCGCGGGCGCCATTCGAAGGCGCCGGTGTCTTCAACCTGGGCGGCGCGGCCGTGAGCACACAGGAGGTGATTGCCTGCATCGAGACCGCTGCGCCGGAGGTAAAAGATAAGCTCACCTTTGATCCGTCTCCGCTTCCCTTTCCGCAAGCTATCGACAATACTGCGCTGCGGCAGCTTTTAGGTCGCCTTCCAGAGACCCCTCTCCAGCAGGGGGTTGCAGAGACGATCGATGTCTTTAAGAAAGCTATCGTTGATGGAAAGATCTCCCTGGATTATACCCGGGCGATTCTCTAGCTACTTAGCCACCCACCCGCAATCCACCAGCAGGTCGGCCCCGGTGATGAAAGAGGCGCCCTCACTGGCCAGGTAGAAAATCGGCTCGGCAATTTCAGCGGGATCGGCCCAGCGCTTGAAAGCCTGCTCGGCTTCTCGTATCTTCTTAACCTCGTCGAAGGGCAAACCGCTGCGGCGGGATTCGAGATCGATGTCGCCGCGCAGCATGGGGGTGTCCACCGATCCCGGGCTGATCGTATTCACGCGGATGTTGTAGGGGGCGACCTCCCAGGCCAGAGCGCGCGCCATGGCGATGATGGCGCCCTTCGTGGCGCCATACATGACGTGATCGGTCTGACCGACATGCCCCGAGACAGAAGCCATGTTGACGATTACGCCGTGCTTCTGCCGCTTCATGAACGGCAGCACGTACTTGCACATCAGGAAGGTGCCTCCTACGTTCACGTCGAAGGTGCGCTGGTATTCCTCCCAAGATATCTCCTCAAAGGGCTTTACCAGAACGATCCCGGCAATATTCAGCAAGGCGTCGATGCGCCCGTATTGCTCCCCTACCCACTGCACTCGCTCCCGCACCTGGCTCTCGTCAGATACATCGCACTTGAAAAAAAAGCTCTCCCCGCCCTCGGTGTTGATGAGGCGGCTGATCTCCTGACCCTCTTCCAGGACGTCCAGCAGGATAACGGCGTAGCCCTGGCGGGCGAATTTCTGGGCGGTAGCTGCGCCAATGCCGCGCGCTGCGCCGGTGATGATGGCAACTTTTTTATCTGCGCACATTCCCTCCTCCTAAAGGCCGATCATCTTGCGCGCCTGATCTGGGGTAGCTACCGGCCGGCCGATCGCCCGAGCCAGCTCGGCGGTTTCTTTCACCAACTCGTGAGTTGGGACGACCTGGCCGAAATGGTTGAAGGGATAATCTTCGGTGCCGACCCTGACGTGATCGCCAAGCAGTATCGCCGTGCTGACGATGTCGCGCTGCGCATCACCCATGATGCTGACGTTGCAGACGCAGCCGGCAGGCATGTTCTTGCGCCGGTAGAGATATTCCTCGATGGTTGGAGGAGACCACGTACCGCCTGGCCAGCCAAGAAACAGGGTCGTCACATAGGGAGGCCGGATGGCTCGTTTTTCGATCAGGTAGTTCAAATTCCAGATCGAGCCTGTATGCCAGACTTCAAACTCGGGGATCACACTGTATTCGGCGCACAACCGGGCGTACTCCTCCAGCTCGGGTTTGAGGTGGAGCGCGTTGCATTCCGTCCGAGCGAAGGCTTCGTCGTGGTGGTTCAAGATGATCGAGATCATGTCCGCGTTCTCGCGGAAGACGTCCATTCGATCTGCAATCGGGAGGCTGGACATGCCGCACTGCACAATGATGTCGCTGGTGGACCGGACTGCTCGGATGGTCTCGGTCCAGCGCCCTTCGGCATGGGTATGCAAGATCGAGGCGCCATTCTGGCGGCAGAGCGCTGCCTCTTCGGCGATGCTTTCAGGAGAACGCGGGTAGTCAACATCCGGGTGCAGCCAGCTGATGTTGGGCGTGGCGATGATGATTAATGGCTCCACAATTTCCCTCCGGGAGAGGTTTTTATCGGTAAAAAGCGATTTGGACAAATGGTATGTCCAATTTTGGACTATACTCGATTCTGATTCGGGTGTCAAGCGAACCTGGAACTGAAAATATCTGGCACAGATGAACAAAGATAGACTCGGGTGGTTACTAAAAGTAAACCGTCTTCGAATATTCTCTGTGTGTATAATCTGTGTCAATCTGAGTCATCTATGGATATAATTTCCCTCGGGAGGGTGATATGTCAGAAAAAGTGGTTACCTTCGGTGAGATCATGCTGCGACTTTGCCCGCCGGGCTTCGAGAGGCTGCGCCGCACTCGTTCTTTGGAGGCGACTTACGGCGGAGGCGAAGCCAATGTGGCCGCCTCGCTGGCCTCCTTTGGCGTTCAAGCCGAATTTGTTACCCGCCTTCCGGATAACGACCTGGGAATGGGCTGCCTGGCTTTTCTTCACCAACACGGCATCCTAACCGATCATATCATCATGGGAGGCGACCGCATGGGGATTTACTTCCTTGAAACGGGAGTGGCCCAACGGCCAAGCAAGGTACTCTACGACCGGGCAGAGTCGAGTTTTGCCACCTTACAACCGGGAATGATCGACTGGCGAGCGGTTTTTTCAGATGCCGATTGGTGCCACTGGACGGGGATCACCCCCGCGGTCTCCGAGAGTGCTGCCCGGGTCTGCAAAGAGGCGGTTATGACAGCGAAAGAGATGGGGTTGACGATCTCTTGCGACCTCAATTATCGAGCCAAGCTTTGGAAATGGACCTCAGCTCCAGGCAAAGTCATGGAGGAGCTGGTGGGAATGTGCGATGTAGCAGTGGGGAACGAGGAAGATGCCGATAAAGTCTTCGGCATCAAAGCATCCCAGAGCGACGTTCGCAGCGGCAAGCTGGACCCCGAACGCTACCGCGCAGTTTGCGAAGAGATAGCCCAACGGTTGCCCAATCTGAAACACATCGCCATCACCCTGCGCGGTTCGCTATCGGCCAGCCACAATACCTGGTCGGCAGTGCTCTGGCATCACGACGGCTTCCTGGTGGCGCCGGTTTACGATATCTCCCCCATTGTCGACCGTGTGGGCGGGGGTGACGCTTTCTCAGCCGGCCTCATCTATGGCATGCGCGAGTCTGGCGGCAACCTGGAGCGCGCCCTGCGGTTTGCATCGGCTGCTTCCTGCCTGAAGCACACAATCCCCGGCGATTTCAACGCCGTAAGCATGGCTGAGGTTGAGCAGCTGATGACCGGCGATGCCTCTGGGCGCATCTCAAGATAATCTCACGGGTGAAATAAGCCGGTAGCCTACGGCTCGATGATGACTTTCAACCCTTCTCGGTTGCAGGCAACCCTGAAGGCTTCCGCGTACTGATCCAGGGTAAACCGGTGCGACACCAGCGAGCGCACATCAACCCAACCACTCTCCACCAGGTGGACGGCGCGCGGATAGGTATTTTTCATTCGCCGGACGACCGCCAGGGTGAGGCCTTTACGCCGGGTGGTTGAGGCAGAAAAAGAGATCCGATCATCGGCGGGAATGCCGATCAGGACCACACGCCCGCCCCGGCGAGCAGACCCGATGGCAGCCTCCACGGCGGCGTTCTCACCAGCGGCTTCGAATGCGATATCGATGCCTTGGTGATGGGTAGCAGTCGCAATCTGCTCTCCAAGCTCTGCATCTTGAGCCGAGAAGACCTGGGTCGCACCGCAATGCATCGCAGCTTCCATGCGGTGCGGAAGCTTATCCACGGCGATGATCTGGTCGGCGCCGGCTCGGCGAGCCAGCTGGATGACGAGCAAGCCGATCGGCCCGCAGCCAAAAACGCCGACTTTCATGCCCATGCGCAGGTGGCTCAAATCCAGAGAATGCAGAGCCACCCCCAGGGGTTCCAGCATGGCGCCTTCGATCTCCGAAATCGAATCGGGGATGGGGAAGAGGAAACGCTCTGGCCAGGCCACCTTCTCTCGCAAACCACCATCGGTTTTACCGTCTCCGGCAAAACGCAGGTGCAAACAAAAATTCGGGTTCCCATCCAGGCAGTGGCGGCACTCCCCGCACGAAATTGCCGGGTCAACTGCTATCCGCTCACCACGGCGGGAGCCATCTTCGATTTCGCCGGCAAACTCATGCCCGAGAACGTGCGGTTGCACCAGGTGAGAATCACCGATGCCCCCCTCGGTAAACCAGTGCAGATCAGAACCGCACAAGCCCACCGCTTTCACCCGCACCAGGGCTTCACCCGCTCCCGGCTGCGGAGTGGGTTCATCGACTACTCGAAGATCTCCAGGATGATAGAGACGTAAAGCTTTCATAATTAAGATCGATTTTATCATAAGAAGAAGATGTGATGTTCATCCCCTGTAACAGGGGATAATGATCACTATCTCAGCCCGATTGGGTCATCAGTGATCGGGAGTGGGGTATAGTTAATCGAGCACAAGCTCTTCAATAACTCACATTCTTTCTCTCGGGATTGTGAACTTCCCCGGGGGGAGATGGTCCTGATGGTGGAAAGCGAGGTTTTGGGAATGAATTTATCAAAACGCGCGGCACTCTTCCTGTCCACCTATCTGTTAATGCTCCTTTGGATGACCGGGTGCAGTGGAATTTCGGCAAATTCCGGGAAGCCTTCCGCGGGAGAAGCTACACCGACGCCTATCCCGGCTGTTCCGGCACCCGTCAAGCCCACTTATACCGTACAACGGGGAGAGGTCGTCCGGATGCTGACATTTACCGGGAGGATCGTCCCCGAAAAGCAAGCCAGCTTGTTCTTCCGCACCAACGGACGGGTACAGAAGGTTTACGCGAAGACCGGGGATCAGGTGAAAACCGGGCAGGTGCTGGCCGATCTGGAGAACACTGACCTGGAACGAGAGCTGGAGTCGGCGCAGACCGAGCTGGCTTCTGCACAGCGCCAGCTCGAATTCGACAGGCGCCGTGCCCAGGCAAACCTTGAGATTGCCAAGCTATCCCTGGAAGAAGCAAAATCACAAGGGCGTTCGAAGTATGAGATCGGTATTCAGGAGCTGCAGGTTGAATTAGCCCAAATCGGAGTGGACGAGCTGGCAGATGGTGCGGACCCTCATCTGTCCAACCAGGTGGCAGACTTACAGGCGCAGCTAAAGGATGCTCAGATCGTTTCTCCGATGGATGGAGAAGTGCTTTCGATCAGCCTGACGGAAGGTTACGCGGCCGAGGCATTCAAATCCGTGGTGGTGGTTGCAGATCCAACTATTTTAGAGGTGAGCGCTGATCTCTTGGATACCCACCTGCAGAGTTTAAGCGAAGGGATGCCCACCGATGTCCTTCCGGTCAACCAGCCTGGCAAGGTGGTTCCGGGCGTAGTCCGGCAATTGCCTTATCCCTATGGCACCGGGGCAGACAGCTCAACGAGCGCTGATGTGGATCGATCCACGCGTATCGCCTTGAAATCCCCCGCATCAGAGGCAGGGTTGGAATTGGGCGATTTAGTGCGCGTCGACGTAACCCTGGAGAAGAAACCCTCCGTATTATGGCTGCCCCCGCAGGCAATCCGTGTTTTCGAAGGGCGCAGGTTTGTCATCGTGCAGGAGGGTGACATCCAGAAACGTGTTGATGTCAAGATTGGGATCGAAAGCGAAGACCGGGTAGAAATCCTCGATGGGTTGAAGGAAGGTCAGGTCGTCGTCCAGCCGTGAGGCAAAGGGAATGAAAGCACTGTTTGCTGGGATGAGATCTGTATTCTGGTTGGGCGCCAGGCGTCTGCTGGCGCAGCGCGGCCTGGCACTGGCGGCTACGCTGGGTTTAGTCGCTGCTATCGCCCTGACGACCAGCATTCCGATGTATGCAGATGCGGTGTACGGACGTTTGTTCCGCACCACGATTACGGAAGACTCAGCTAGCTTCGACCGGGCATGGCCTCCATTTGCATTCTTATTCCAATACTCAGGTTCTTATTACGGAAATCTCCCCTGGGAAAAGGTAGAGGCTGTCGATCGTTACCTGACGGAATCGGCTGGCAGTGGCTTGGGCTTGCCACAACAGCAGATCGTCCGGCAGTTCAAAACGGATACGCTGGCAATGTTCTCTCAGCAAGATGCCGCCTATGCAGATCTTAAAGATCCGCTACTCTGGGTGCGCATCGGTTTTCAATCGGATCTTCAGGAACATATTACTCTTGTGGAAGGGCAGTTCCCTTCAGCTGCATCCCAACAAGACCAACCGGTTGAGGTCTTAATTTCTGAAAAGGTTGCGCAGGAGCTTGGTTTGCAGGCAGGCGAGAAGTATACGCTGGTAAACCCTCAAGCCCAGGGCGCAAACCGGGAAATCGAAGTCCGCATCGCCGGAATGTGGCAGGCTGCGAATCCACAGGATGATTATTGGCCGGTGGATCCGCATGCGTTGGATGAGACTCTCCTCGTTCCAGAGGAGACGTTCGCCGGGCGAATCAATTCGTTTATAACCGATCCAGTTAGCGTCGGTACCTGGTACTTAAGGATGGATGGATCTCGGGTTGGAGCGGATCAGGCCGGGCCTCTGATTAGCCGCATCACCACCTTCCGCCAGCAGGTAGATTTGCGCCTGCCGCATACGAAACTGGAGATCTCACCTTTAGAGGCGTTGGATAAGTACCGCCAATCTGCAGGCTTGCTGACCGTCTTGCTGTATGCCTACGACATACCGATTATGGTTCTGCTGCTGGCTTTTATCGCTTTGGTGGCTCAACTAGCCGTCGACCAGCGCCGGAATGAGATCGCCATGCTACGCAGCCGGGGAGCAACGACCCTGCAAGTGATCGGGATCTCCGTCGTAGAGGGGGGGTTGATCGGGATTGCTGCTTACCTGATCGGCGTGCCCGGAGGAAGCCTGGTTGCCCAATTGATCGGCAAGACCCGCAGTTTCCTGGATTTCAATGCCTCATCAGGGTTGGATGTGCGCATTGGCCTGACAGCTCTACGCACCGGTCTGATCGTCGCCGGAATTGCGCTCGCGGCTCAGGTCATCCCTTCGATTAGCGCCTCTGGCCAAACTATTGTGACCTATAAGCGCGAGTTGGCCCGCCAGCTTCGCTCTCCTCTCTGGCAACGACTGGGGTTGGATTTCCTTTTACTGGCGCCGGTAGTGTATGGCACTTACCTGCTACGCCGACAGGGAAGCATTGTCCTTCCATTAGGAATGGGTTCCGCAAATCTGGATATCTTCCAAAATCCACTCTTATTCTTTGTGCCTGCTTTAGGCATGCTGGCACTGGGGCTGATCATGCTACGCCTGATCCCGCTGATTATGCGAGGAGTAGCCTGGGTATCTGCACAGACCTCCTCGGTGGGTGTATTAATGGCTGCCCGTCATCTGGCACGTTCTCCCGGATTTTACGCCACTCCTTTTTTGCTGTTAGTCCTGACCCTTAGCCTGTCAACATTTACAGCATCCCTTGCCCAAACTCTCGATCAGCATACGGTGGATCAGGTCTATTACCGGATCGGTGCGGATTTAAGCCTGAATGAGCTCGGTGAAGCAGCTCCAGAGACGGCGGCCGCAAGCGGAGCCTCAGCGGGCAACACAGGGACTGGAAGCAGCTGGTTTTTCATCCCAGTCTCGGAGCACCTCAAAGTCCCCGGGGTGGCAGCCGCAGCCCGCGTGGGGCAATATCCTGCCACTGCACAGCTCAGCAGCGCGGCTCAAAAGGGGACCTTCTTGGGTATCGATCGCCTGGATTTTCTCAAGGTCGCTTACTGGCGCAGCGATTTTTCTCCCACATCGTTGGGAGCATTGATGAACGCTTTGGCCTTGCAGCCTGACGGGATCCTGGTGCCCCGTTCATTCCTCAGCCGGTACGCACTTAAGATTGGCGATCCCTTGCAGATGGGCGTGGTTGTCTACGGCCAACTGACCAGCCTCGAACTGAAAATCGCCGGGGTGTTTGATTTATTCCCCACCTGGTATCCTCAAGAAGACCCTATATTCGTCGGCAATCTGGATTACCTGTTTGAACGGGCCGGGGGACAGTTTCCCTACCAGGTGTGGCTTAAAACAGATCCCGGGGCGGACCCAGCCAGCATCGTGGATCGATTGAAGGATGTCTCGCTAAAGGTGCTGGATTGGCAAGACGCACGAGCCGGAATTTCCGATGAAACTGTGCGTCCTGAACGCCAGGGCTTGTTCGGGCTCCTTTCGATCGGGTTCTCCTCAGCAGCGGTGCTGACCGTGCTTGGATTCTTTCTTTATGCGTTATATTCATTTCGGCGCAGGTTCATCGAACTGGGTGTTTTGCGAGCCATAGGTCTTTCGATCCGCCAGATGACGGCCTTCTTGGCCTGGGAGCTGGCTTTCTTGATGCTTTCCGGTCTGGCGGGTGGCACTCTCCTGGGCATATGGGCCAGCCGGTTGTTCATTCCAACTCTGCAGATCGGCGGCGATGCAGCCGCGCGAATTCCCCCGTACCAGGTACTTATTGCCTGGCCTGAGATCTTCCGCATCTATGCTTTATTTGCGATTCTATTCCTTGGCGCCCTGGCGGTACTGACCGCCCTGTTAGTGCGGCTAAAGATCTTCCAGGCTGTCAAGTTAGGAGAAACGGCATAGCATGGCAGGCGTCCCTTTTATTCTCTGTGAAAATCTGGTCAAGATCTATAAGGTGGCTAACCTGGAAGTGGTTGCCCTCCAGGGCTTAGACCTGACAGTGAACCGGGGGGAGATGGTTGGCCTGGTGGGAACCAGTGGAAGCGGGAAGACTACCTTGATGAATATCTTGGGGGGAATGGACCGCCCGTCGGCTGGGCGTGTCTGGGTGGATGGTGATGACTTGCTGAAGCTCTCCGACCACCTGCTGGACCGTTACCGCCAGACGAAGGTGGGTTTTGTCTGGCAGCAAGGTTCACGCAACCTGGTCTCCTACCTGGATGCGCTTGCGAATGTGTCTGTGCCTATGCGGTTGGATGGCCTGGACCAAAAAGAAACCCGCAGGCGCTCAGTGGAGCTGCTCGAAGCAGTGGGCTTGTCAGACCGGCAAAACCACACTCTGGGGCAGCTCTCAGGAGGCGAGCAGCAGCGCGTGGCTATCGCGGTTGCCCTGGCAAACCAACCCGCTCTGCTGCTGGCCGACGAGCCTACCGGCGAGGTTGATACAGCCACGGCACAGTCTATCTTTCGGATTTTTCGCGATCTCAATCTGCGTTTAGAATTAACCATTATTATTGTCAGCCACGATCCAGGGATTGCCCGCTACGTGGATCGGGTGATCGCCATACGCGACGGCAAAACCGCCAGCGAAACCATCCGGCAGGAACCAGTCGTAGGAAGTGACATCGACGAGGAAGAAAAATATGAGGAGCTGACCGTCCTGGATTCAGTCGGTCGCCTTCAGGTGCCAAAAGAGTATCTGGAGCGCTACAACATTCAGGGTAGGGCGAGGCTCGATCTGGTAGAGGAAGGAATTTTGATACGTCCCGCGCCTCGTGAAACCAGCACGACGCAGAAAGTCGACGAATTCGTGGTTGGGAGGCCACAGAAAAAGGTCTTCTTCAGCCGGTGGTCCCAACGGATACAGCGGATTTTCCGACCGGGAGGAAAAGCATGACAACCGATGGGATGGGCGCCTATACTGCCTCACCTGCCTGGGAGGCCAGGGATGTCTGCCGGATATACTCTGTCGATTCCCGCGAGGTGCAGGCGCTGCGCGGTATAAATCTTACTGTTCAAGCTGGCGAGTTTGTAGCGCTTAAAGGGCGTTCGGGAAGTGGGAAAACCACCCTGCTCAATTGCCTGGGTGGGTTAGACAAGCCTACTTCGGGAGCGGTTCGATGTTTTGGGTCTAACCTGCAGGATATGACCGAAAGTGAACTGACCTGCTGGCGCCGTGACCAGGTGGGTTACATCTTCCAATCTTTTGCCTTGCTGCCAACCCTTTCAGCCTACGAAAATGTCGAGCTGATGCTGCGCCTGGCGCAGGCGAAAGCAAAAGATCGCCGCGAGAGGACTAGCTACTGCCTGGATTTAGTCGGATTGGCAAAATGGAGCGATCACCGTCCTTATGAGATGTCGGGGGGACAGCAGCAGCGCGTGGCAATTGCACGCGCCCTGGCAAACTCGCCCCGACTCCTATTAGCCGACGAAGCTACCGGTGAGTTGGACAGCCAGACGGCCCGCGAAATTATGGCTTTCTTCAGACGTATTGTAGACCAGGAGCATTTGACCCTGGTGTTGGCCACGCACGATGCCCTGGTGGATAGTTTTGCAGATCGAGTTATCCGTTTGGCAGATGGCCAGATTATTCCCGAAACGCAGCCTTAGAGCTTATTACTCAACCGGTGCCTTGTCGCGTCTGGCGCCATTCGTCGATAAACGTATCGATATTCTGCCAGGTCTGCGGCATGTCGACTGTGATGTTATCGATCGGCGAGAGGATAAATCCCTGGGGACCGAGGTCGGCAATCGCGCGGCGCACAGCCTGGCGAATCTCTTCCTCCGATCCCATCTCGACGGTGATTGCTCCTGAAACGCCTCCCCACAAGCAAACTTTTCCTCCCAGCTTCTGCTTCATATGGGGCATGTCGGTGTAGGTTCCCTGGATCGGATCAATGCCAATGAGAACATCCGCACCGGCCTCCGGATAAAAATCTAACATCGGTCGCGTCCCGCTTGAGCAGATGTATCCAAACCGCGCGCCTCGTTCGTGGGCCAGCGCGGCTTCAGCTTTTAGCTGCGGCAGGACTACCTGGCGGAAATAACGCGGCGTTATGAAATCGCAGCCTTCGTACCAGGCCCGGCGGATATACAAGTCCACGGGAGCGGAGAGAACGACTTCCATTCGGCTCAGGTTCCAGGAGTGGATCATCCCCAGGAGCCTGGAGACGAAATCAGGCTGGTCGATCGCCAGCATGGTCAGGTTCTGGACCCCGCACAGCCAGCAAGCCATATCCACGCCTACTCCCCAACCCCCCACCAGCAGGATGCCTTTCTCTTCAGTGAACCGATGTGCTCGAGCGGCTTCTTCCCGAAAATGGGCAATATCTTCGTCGTCCGGGGGCATCAGCAGGTACTGGAGTGCATCCAGTTCTTCTGGTCGGGTGATCAAGGGCTTCAGGGCGCGTGGCACCTGATAATCATCGACAAAGGGGAGGTGGGTGCCATGAGGCCAATCTTCTGAAAGCTGCACGCTCGTGGTTAGCTTACCCGCAGGTGTATCGTACTCGCGATGCAGAATATCGAACTCACCGGACCGTTGCTCTAGCCAAATGCGGGATTTTACCCGTGGATGAAATCGCACCGGTAAGCCGCGCAGGTCGGGATGGTCGGGGCGTTGAGCACGAGACGCCGCAGGGATGAAGAGCATAGAGTCAAGACCTAAAGCCAGTTCGGCGGAGGCAAGCTCCGCCATATTTTCGTGGCACCGTTTGCGTAAGGCGGTGAAACTCATAAAACAACACGGTATCTGGTCGACTTCTTGCCGGTTTATTGCCGCAAGCATCCTCTGGCGTGAGGACATGGGTTCCATTGGCTATCTCCTGGGTGGAATATGCCCTTTAGTATACCAATGAACCTGAACATAATGATTATTTCGGGTGATTGACGGATAAATAATTATGAATACAATGGAGGAAAGAAAGCCTTAAGAGTACGGGAAAATTGGGGACCACCATGACTGAACCCGGGAAAAGGCCCAACAAAACTGGTATGCCGAAAAATCCCCCCCATGTAAAAAAAAACAAGACCCCTGCCGTTCAGCAGGGGAAAAAGGGTATAACCCCGAAACCTGCTTCCTCTGAGGGGGAAGGGGCTGGCCCACATGCCGGTGGTTCCGAGGTGCGTCGGCCAAGATCCTCCGTGCGAGCGAGGGAGAAAGGTCCGGATCCGCTCAGAATTTTGGATGCTCCCCTATGGAAAAGGGAGGACCTCCTGGAGCATGTATTTTCTAATAGCCGTGTGGCTATCGTATGCATGGATCGTGATTTCAATATTCTCCAGGTCAATCCAGCGTTTGCCGGGATTAATTCTGGCGCCCCAGGAGATTTTCTCGGGAAAAATTTCTTTGAGCAATATCCCGATCCAGAAAACGAGATCCTATTACGCAAAGTTATCGATACTGGAGAAGCGCTCTTTATCCGCGAAAAGCCGCTTTGCCTTCGCAGATTACCGCAGGGTGAGCAAACCTATTGGGATTGCAGCATCCAGCCGGTTAAAAACCAGGATGGCCGGGTCGATGGATTGATTCTCAGTATGGTTGAACAAACCCAACGGGTCTTAATCCGTAGGGAGTTGGAGAAATCACAAGAAAATCTTGAAGATCTGCTCAGCTCCATAAACGGCACTGTCTGGCGCGCTGACCCTGAAAGCAGAAAAACGATATATATCAGCAAGCAGGCTGAGAGGTTTCTGGGTTACCCAATTGAGGAGTGGGAGAATAATCCATATTTTTGGTATGACCATATCCATCCGGATGACCGGGATTGGTTGATATCCTATTGCGACCAGAAACATGTTCTTAAACAGAGCTATGAAGTAGAGTTTCGCATGATCACTGCTGCAGGCGGCACCGTCTGGGTGAGGAATCTGGTGACCTATACCCATAGGGAAGGAGTGCCGAATGAGATCCGGGGGCTGGCGGTCGACATTACCCAACGGAAAACTTCCGAAAGGCTGATCAAGATTGGTGAGAAAGCCCTGAATGCTGCGGCGAACAGCATCATGATCACCGATCAGAATGGGAAGATCCTCTGGACCAACCCTGCCGTCAGCAAGTTGAGCGGCTACAGCTCGGAGGAGACCATCGGCAAGACCCCGCGGTTGTTCAGCTCGCACCTGCATGGCACAGATTTCTATAAGCAGCTGTGGGACACGATTCTATCTGGGGATGTGTGGCACGGCGAGATCATCAACCGCCGGAAGGACGGCTCCCTGTATACAGAAGAGCAAACGATCACACCGGTCCTGGACGATAACGGGAAACCGGAATTTTTTATTACCGTCGAAGAGGATATCACCCGCCGCAAAGTCGCAGAGCAGCAAATCCGCGAAGATTTCGAACGCTCGCGTATGCAGACCGAAATTTACCAGGCGCTTGCTGAGACCAGCCCGGACTATTCGATGATCCTTGATACGCTTGCAAAAAAAATGGCTGAAACGCTCGGAGACATTTGCGCAATCCACCTGCTTACTGAAGACGGGAAACGATTTGCCATCACTGCCATCGATTCTCCGGAAACTGACGTGCTCTGGCAAATCCGGGAGGCATTGAAAGAGACTCTTAGCCTCATGGATGAACAGATCGCAGCAGCTATTTTCGAACACGGTTCCCCGCTGCATTTATTGGATTACCTGGGAGCACACCCAGAAATTAAAATAGATGAGAAATATTGGGAAATCATCCGGCGCTTTGGATTATCGTGCCTGCTGTCGGTTGCCATGAAAGCCCATAATAAGCCGATCGGAATTCTCACATTGGGGAGATTTAATTCCCGTTCTCCGTACAGCACCGCAGATCAGCTTATGGTGCAAAACCTGGCAGATCGGGTATCTCTAACGGTTCTCAACGCCCGCCTGCACGAGGACCTGGAAAAAGCTTATGAGCAAGAAAAGAGAATGCGCGCCCACCTGATCCAGGCAGATCGGTTTAGCACAGTGGGGCGGATGGTCGCCTCGATCACACACGAAATAAACAATCCGTTGCAGACAATTAAGAATTGCCTGTACCTCGTCAGTCAAGAAGGCACGCCAGGGCAGGCGAACGAGTATCTGGATATGGCCTCGGTTGAGATCGAGCGTCTTTCAGATCTGGTCGCTCAGCTAAGGGAGACTTATCGCCCGCGTGCAGCAGGTTCGCTGCAGCCGGTAGATCTGACCAGGCTCGTCGGCGAGATCAGGCAATTGCTTATCCCTCACATGCGCCGCCACCATATTGCCTGGCTCCAAGACCTATCGAGCGAACCGAGAGTGGTCAATGGCGTGGGTGATCAGCTTAAGCAGGTTTTCCTGAATATCAGCTTGAATGCCATTGAGACGATGGCGTCTTCTGGGGGAACGTTAAGGGTGGAATTTTTGGATGCACCAGACCGCTCCGCAATCGGCGTGGCGTTTATCGACAATGGGCCGGGAATTGCTCCTGAGGTTTTGCCCTGGTTATTCGAACCCCTGTTCACGACGAAGCCCGATGGATTGGGGCTGGGTTTATCAATATCGAAAGAGATTATGGAGAAACATAAAGGCTCGATCACAGTCGAATGCCCTCCTGGCGGCGGGACGATCATGACTACCTGGTTTCCCAGAATAGATCCTGCCGGAGACCTCGTATCTAGAGGAGGCGTGGATGACTGACGCAAATACGATTTTGGTAATCGACGATGAACATAACTTGCGCCAGACTCTGGCGACGATCCTCCAACACAATGGGTATCAAGTGTCTACCGCCGGGACGATCGACGATGCGCGTCAATATCTTCAGGCAGGCGAGTACGACCTGGTGTTTCTGGACCTGAGATTGCCGGATGGGAATGGGACAGATCTGCTTCCCGAAATTCGGCGTTACTACCGCGATACGCCCGTGCTGATCATCACCGGGCACGCCACACTCGAGACAGCGATTGAAGCAGTCCGCCAGGGAGCGCGCGATTATCTGATTAAACCGGTCAGCCCGACAACAATTCTGATGCGTGTGAAGGAGATCCTGGAGGAGCAGCAGCAACCCGCGCGCAGGCGCAAACTGGTTTCGCAGATTCAGGGTCTGCTGGCTGAATTACATGAAATCGACGGCGAGGGGGCTTTCCCCCAGCCGGTCCTGGCAAGCGTACCGGCAACCGATCCGTCACGCTTTATCCGCCGGGGTAGGTTGACGGTTGACTTGCACACCCGGCATGCCTTGCTGGAAGACCGCTATATCCCTCTGGCTCCGACTACATTTGATTACCTGGTCACCCTGGTTCGCCACTCTCCAGATCCGGTTAGTTATGAAAATTTATTATGGGAGTCACAAGGATATTCGCTCTCGAAATCTGAAGCACGTGAAATGGCGCGTTGGCAGGTCCATGAGCTGCGCAAGGCATTCGAGCCAGACGTGCGCAATCCCCAATACATTATCACCGTGCGCGATGTTGGCTATCGCTTGATCATGTAATTCAATGAAATCCGGAACCCAACATCTTTTATGGGTTGCGGCGCACTCACCGGCGGATGAATCCCGCATTCAATCATGAAGCAAGGGCCAATTAATCCCAATAAACGCAAATGTTTTCAGGCAGGGATTTCGGTAGAATGAGAATGAAGCAGTGCGATCCTTAGGAGAAACCGGTCATGTCGTCGGGCGAGAAGATATTAATCATAGATGATGAGGTCAATCTTCTGAAAACGATGGCGTTAATCCTTTCCAGAGAGGGATACGATGTCATGCGGGCAAAGGATGCCGCCACAGCCATCCGAATCCTGCAGACGATGACTTTCAATCTGGTTTTCCTGGACCTCAGACTGCCTGACATGAGCGGGCTCGATTTGCTGGCTTCTATCCACCAGCGATCCCCAGGCGTGGCAGTCGTCATCCTGACCGGACATCCTACAATCGAAACTGAAGTGGCAGCCCGGCGGATAGGAGTGAGGGACTTTCTCAAGAAACCGGTCGACCCTATCCAAATTTTAGGCTGTGTTCGGAAAATCCTGGAAGAAAAAAATTCTCTTCAGCGGGTCCAATTACAATAAGTTGAAATGAACGAGGGTGGGAGAAAGGAGGTACCGTTCTAAATTAATCGTGATCTTTTTCACCAGTAACCGGGAGAGAAAAGATGAAAAAGATACTACCGCGCAGTTCTGCTTTAATCAGAAGACGGGCAAGTCGTTTCATCACCTCATTGGCGATCATTCTCAGCACGGTTCTGATCGTCACCCTGTCTACCGATGTTGGGTCGATCATGACAGTGACAGGTTCCCCATCGAGTCCGCAAGGGAATTCGATGATTATCCTGGCTTGGAATGATCTGGGGATGCACTGCTACAACAACGATTTCCAAGATCTGGCGATCTTGCCGCCTTATAACACCCTTTGGGCGCAGGTGATCCAGGTTGGCGACCCGCCGAAGAATGTCACCAGTGGGATTACAGTCGAATATAGCTTTCCAGAGAACACATCCTCCGCCGGCAAGACCAATTTCTGGACGTATGCTCAGCAGCTCTTTGGCGTTTCGTTGCAGCCCAATATCGGTCTGACCGGCAAAGGTCTCTCCGGTACAATGGATTTAGAGGGCGATCACTACGTGGCGCGTGGGATTCCATTAACCGAGTTCCGTGATGATAGCGTCGACCCTGTCCAAGCTCCCTATCCTTACCAGCTTGCCCAGATTGTGGTGAAAGATGCGGTCAGCGGGGTGATTTTGGCGCAAACTACAGTTGTGGCTCCGGTTTCGTCTGAAATGAACTGCGTCAACTGTCACAGCGACACCGGTGATGCTACCTCCCGCTACCCGATCGCGCCTCAGGGAAGGGTGGCAGCCAATATCCTGGCGATCCACGACTATCTCAGCCAATCCCAGTATCCTGCCGGGCATACAGAGGCGCTTCTCTCAAAGCGCCCGGTGTTATGCGCAGAATGCCATCCAGACAATGCCCTGGGAGCTCCGGGAATCGCCGGCGTCAGCAGTCTTTCGAATGCCATGCACAAGCACCACTCCGGTCTCGAAGACATTACCCCCGATACCGATGGGTGTTATAACTGCCACCCAGGACCGGAGACGCAATGCTTGCGAGACGTCATGTCGCAGGAGTATTCGATGACCTGCGTTGACTGCCACGGCGATATTGCTAACGTAGCGGAAAATCCTGAACCCTGGCTGAATGAGCCGCGCTGCGATAATGCAAAATGCCACGGCGAGGAGGTGAATCTTACGCAGCCCCTGTACCGTTTCTCGGTGGGCCACGGCAGGCTCTACTGCGAGGGCTGCCATGACAGCACGCATGCCATCGCTACCAGCCGCGAGCCTAACGATGCGATCAAGTTTGTCAATCTTCAGGGCCACACAGGAACGCTGAAGAGCTGTGAGACTTGCCACGGTGTTCAACCCACCGCAAGCTTTGTGCACAAAGCAGTCTTCCCGAAGATTTATTTACCGGTGATTGGCAAATAGATCGCCATCAATGTTTGCGAACGTTTAAAATCGCCTCGGCCAGGCGCCCTTCAACATCATCGAGGGATAAAGCGCGTGCATTCTGTCGCATGATTTGCAGGTCGGTTGGCTTTAGCAAGTTGATGCAATGGACCAGCTCATCCGGCGTGAGCGTGGCCTGGTCGAGGTGAACGGCAGCGCCTGCTTTTTCTAGCATTTGCGCCAGCAATAGCTGTTCCTGATCGGCTGCACCAGGATATGGAATAAGAATTGCTGCCAGACCCAGGCGGATGATTTCATTGACCGTTGCAGCTCCGGCGCGTGAAATAACCAGGGATGCGGCTGCGAAAATATCGCTGAGGCTCGATTCGACGTATGGAATCGGGTGATAGCGGTTGGTCAATTCGACCTCGAGAAGGCGAGCCAGGCTGGAAAGGTAATCTCCATCACATTCCATGGGCAGAGTGCCGTATTGGTGGATAATCTGCCAGCGAGGCAGCAAGAGGGGCAGCGCGTCTCCAATGACACGGTTGAGGGCATTCGACCCCTGCGCTCCCCCAGTGACGTAAAGCAGGGGCAAGGATTTATCCAGATTCAAACGGCGGTAAGCCTCAGCCGGGTTTGGCAGGTGCTTGAGCTCTGACCGCAGGGGGTTGCCTACCACCAGGCACTCACGCCCAGAGAAATGCGCTTGAGATTCGGAGAAGGTCAGCAGGACCTTGCGGGCGAACCGGCTGCCAATACGGTTGGCGAGGCCGGGGACCAGGGTTTGCTCGTGCACTACGATCGGGGTACCCAGCAGGCGGGCAGCAATGACCACCGGCAAAGAAACATAACCCCCGGTGCTCACGACCACCCCGGGTTTATTGGCCCGCAGTAGCCTCATGCTCTGGAAGATCCCGGCGATGATGTGGGGAACATCTCGAAAATTATCCTTCGACCAGTAGCGCCGGAGTTTACCTGAGCTGATCGCTTGATAAGCGATTTTTTTCTGAGCGGCGACGCGCGACTCAACTCCCTGCACGCTGCCGATCCATAGCACATTTTGGCGGTCTACCCCGCCTTCCCACAACGCTTCGATGATGCCGGCCGCGGCGCTGGTATGTCCGCCGCTTCCTCCGCCGGTCACTGCGATCAATGCTGGTTGGGGGCTTTGCTTCGCCATAGCTTCTCCTTATACGCATCTCGACAAAAATTATCCACTTTATATAAAATATATCAATGATTTCTTATTTATTACAAGTACAATCTTGCCAAGCCATTTTCATTTTTAATGGAGAAACGAAAATGTCTCTTGGGTAGAGACCTTCCTGCAGCCGTTCTACAAAGCCGGGGAGGCGGATATTTAGCCTGCATCTTTATGCGAGGCAGTTGTCGAACGCCTCGGTTGTTAATATAACCATTAGCCCCAGCGCGAGTGGGTAGCCACAAATTGCCGGGGTGCGAGCACCGGTTCTTGCATTTCACCGGTCATGTAGGTGAATTTCGCTTCCTGGTAGTTGGAGAAAGCTGCCGGCCTCCCGTCTTTATCCAGGGCAATGATGTTCATCCGGCTGAGATATTTGCCTCCCAGCTCATCCAGATCGTCCATGGCCAGACGGCCGGCTTCTTCGATTGATTTGCCCATTTTCATGTAAAGGACGACGCTGCGCGCGGTGCCGGAGCGGATGGCCATTTCGCCCATGCCGGTGCAGGCAGCCGCGCCATAACGATTATGGGCGTAGTTACCGGCTCCGATGATCGGAGAATCGCCGAGCCGGCCGGGGTATTTCCAGGCCCAGCCGCTGGTGCTTACCCCAGTGCAGATATTTCCCTGCCCATCCTGGGCGATGAAGTTCACCGTTCCGCCGGCGCGTTCCGGGTCGGTAGCGAGCTCCACCCATTTCCACAGGTCGTTCTGTTCGGCGAGGTTTTGCCGGACATCCGCGGGCATATCGTGCTCCAGCCTCTTCAGCCACACATCACGAGCGTAGTCTGTCAAAAGCTCACGGGGGGCAAACCCCATCTCGGCAGCAAATCGGTTTGCTCCTGCGCCGACGAGCAGCACGTGGGGTAGTCTCTCCATCACTTTGCGCGCGACCGATATCGGGTGGCCGTACCCTTTGATCGCGCCGACACAGCCTGCCGCCAGGGTTTTGCCATCCATGATGCTGGCATCCAGCTCGACCTCGCCCAGGATATTCGGCAGGCCTCCATATCCAACGCTGTCATCGTCGGGGTTAGATTCGACCAATCGAATACCGGCTTCGACAGCATCGATAGCCGAACCACCCGATTTTAGCACTCGCATGGCTTCGCGGATTCCCACTCCTCCATTAGCACTGGCTACGACGATCATTGATTAATCATCCTTCCTGCGGGTTTTGGTAATACAGACAGCAAGGGATCGATCAGGCTTTCTCTGGGTATATTTTATGGATCGAACCCGGTAAACGATGTGTCTGTATTTATCCAATATAGTATAATGCATTAAGCACCAGGGTTACTGTTAGCACGGATTAATAATAAGTGCACCTTACATGCCAAAGCATTCCCCTCGCATCGCCAGAGAACAACGCACAGTCGCAGCCATGATCGGTATCTATTGTCGTGAATTACACGGCACTGGTGAGGGCTTGTGTGTAGAATGCCAGCAGCTTCAAGATTATGCAATGGCTCGTTTAGCGCATTGCCCGTTTCAGGAAAGCAAACCGACCTGTGCGAAGTGCCTGGTGCATTGCTATAAAACAGAAATGAGGGATCGGATAAAAGTGGTAATGCGTTATGCCGGACCGCCCATGCTGAGGGAACATCCAGGGTTGGCGGTCAGGCATCTGATCGATGGGTGGCGGAAACCCCCGCCTAAATTGAGGCATTAAAACGGGGATCGATCAGGATTAAAACCACCTTACAATTTTATTATTTGACTCTTGGGTAGTGTTCTACCTATACTAGGGTAACAAGCAGCAGGTACATTTGGCAAGGGTCGTGGATAGGAGAGACGTCATTAAGGTACGATCCTTTACGACGATATGCTTTTTAAGTTTAATCTTGATAGGTTTGATCCAGCCCTATCAGGATGTTCGTGCTGCCTCGGCCAGCTGGGAGATCATTGGCCCGGGCATTGAGTTTGATCACTTTGTCCTTCCAGATCCGAACCATGTGTACGTTGCGCGGATGGATCGCAATAATCCCAATGTCACCCTGGAGAGCATCCTGGCAAATGGAAATATGCTCGGGGGCAGAGAAACCATCAGCGCGATGTCCGGCCGGTACGACGAGGCGATTAATTTCTGGAACGGGACGCCAGGCGCGCGGGATAAAGTTGTGGTGGCGATCAATGGGTCTTATCTGGAAACGGCAACCGGCTTACCGCAAAACGGTATGGTCCAATCGGGTTGGTACGTCAAGCGATTCGATAACCTTGAAGGTTGGAGTGGTTTTGGGTGGACGACGGATCGCACGGCATTCATCGGGCAATGTGTAGCTACCCCCTCCGACGGGCAGGTTATCTCGTATCCTGCGACGGGAAATACCCAGAAGATTAGCGGCGTGAATGTGCCGCGCGGGAACAACCAACTGATCCTATATACCCCCCAATACAACGGCCAGACGAGAACCGACAATTCCGGCGTCGAGGTTGTGGTCGAGATGACCCGGCCAACCTCGCCCCTGGCACTGCCGGATGGAGCAGTTGGTTATGTGCGTGAGATTTACGATGGCAGGGGGTCCACCCCGATCCCCTTCGATTCGATCGTACTGTCTGCATCAGGCTCTGCCCGGACGGAGCTTCTGGCAAATATCCTGGTTGGAGATGTTATCGGCATTTCGCAGCAAATCAAGTCCTTCGATACCGATTGCAAATCCTCACTGCCGGTCGATTGGGGAAACACGTATGCCAGTATTGGCGGCGCATTCACCTTCTTGCGAGACGGCGAAATCAAACATATGAATGAGACGGGGGCCATCGTGCGCCATCCACGCACGGCCATTGCGTTCAATGACCATTATATATTTTTCATCGTTGTGGATGGACGGGCGCCGGGGTTCAGCATCGGGATGACGTTCGACGAGCTGGCTGCCTTTGCCCGCGATTCGTTGGGGGCGACCTGGGGGATTGCCCAGGACGGTGGTGGCTCTTCGACGATGGTCATCAATGGGGTGGTGGTTAATCATCCCAGTGATCCCTGTCCGAGAACCCAGAGCGCTCCGGTTAGCCCGAGAAGCGATTATCCAAATGAAACCTACTTGCCATTTATCAACCAGGAGTGGCAAGATCCAGACGCCTCAGCATCTACCAAATCCCCTGATGTTCCCGGCTGTGAACGCGCCGTGCCGAACGGTATCATGATGGTGGCGCTGCAGCCCATGCAAAAATCCACCTCCTTTCTACCGATGTCGCCAGTGATCAACAACGCGCAAGCGGACCTGCGGTTGGGTCCCGGCACAAATTACGCGATTGTGGATACGGTGCCCCCAGATCAAGTAGGGATCATTGTTCCCCAGATGAGCAACCTGGAGGGGGTATTGGCGAAAGGGGAATATTGGTGGGAAGTGGATTTTGGCGGAAAGATGGGATGGGTGCCGGAAGGGATTCTCCTGAAAAATAACATTTCCATCTCAAAGGGGTTCAAAGACCAATAAACCGGCCGCGCTGGTTTTTCCCTGAACAAGTGGCTTTCGATCTGGGAAGAGCCGTTATAATTGAGGTCAGGTGAAATCACATGGATACCCCTTTTGCGAACGATCTCATTTTTCCGCAAGGCATACCCTCGAAATACGACAATTACGTTATCCGCAAACTATCTTCGTTGCGCGGCCAGTTCAACAATCTTCAAGCATACGAGCAAATGCTGGCGAAAGAAGACACTGTTATTTACGAGGTCTACGAAGTGAAGCGCCCCGAGATCCCCGGAGAATTGCTGCATGGGGTCTCGATCATCCATCCCGGTAAGGTGGGCAACGAATTCTTTATGACCAAAGGTCATTTCCATGCCACTTTGGAAACGGCGGAAGTCTACTATGGGTTGAAAGGTCAGGGGATGCTCGTGCTGGAACTACCCGAAGGCGACTGGGCAGTGGAAGAAATGCGGCCCGGACGTGTGGTTTATATTCCTCCCCGTTGGGCGCACAGGACGGTCAATACCGGACAGGAAGATTTGGCTTTTCTGGCGGTGTATCCGGCCAATGCGGGCCATGATTATGGGACCATTGAAGATCAGGGCTTTCGCAAATTGGTTGTCGAGGAAAATGGCCAGATCAGGGTCGTAGATAACCCGCACTGGCACTCCCCAGACCAGAGGAGTTAAGATAAGTATTAACAGGGGGAATAAACCCGCAAACGACCCGGTTTGCGAAAAAGCGGTCAATCGCCTGGAAATATTGATTTTGCTCCCAAATTGCTCAAATTGAGTATTGCATTTTGATTTGTTTAATTTTATAATATTGGGTAATTTATAGAATAATATATTTTTTGTGGTGTTTCAATACTGTTTCTTATCCATAATGCTGCGCGGTGAGAAGGTTTTTTGGGGGGTTCTGGTTAGGATTGTTCAAGGGGGTACAGCAAACTGATCCATACGCCGTGTATGTATGCCAATATGCATTTTTTTATTGGTCCGCTCGAATTATCTGAGCTGGATTAAATCTATAAGTATTGGAGGAGATCGTAATGAAAAGGATTAGCATTGTCAGCCTATTTGTCTTGGTCGCCCTTGTGGTGGCATCCTGCGCTCCCGCAGCGACATCCACCCCAACGTCCGCTCCAACGACAGCGCCACTATCGCCAGCCTCGCCCACCAGCGCGCCATACCCCGCTGCACCGACTACGGGGGCAACCACAGCGCCAACTGCTGGCGCTACAGCCGCGGTTTCCCCGACCGCTGCACAACCTACCGCCCCCGCTACGGGGGCAACACCAGTGGCACAGATTCCTGCCAGCGACCTGGTTCAGGCAGGTAAGCTATTAATTTGCTCCGATATCCCTTATCCGCCGCAGGAATTCTTCGATGCCAACGGCAACCCGGAGGGATTGGACGTGGATATCGGTAATGAGATCGGCGCGAGGTTGGGCCTGCAGGTGGTGTGGGTCAACAGCGTATTCGACACGATTATCGAGGCAGTGAACGGCCACAAATGCGACATCATCATCTCAGCCATGAATATCACTTCAGACAGGCAGAAAAAGGTCAGCATGATCCCTTACTTCGAAGCCGGGCAGGCATTTGTGGCTCTCAAAGGCAACCCTGACAATATTACTGGTCCGCAAGACCTGTGCGGCAAATCGGTGGCAGCCGAAAGCGGCACAACGGAGGTCGAATATTTGCAAGGCACCGGAGATTATCAGGGGAAAGGCCTGACACAAGCCTGCACGACCGCCGGAAAACAACCGATCAACGTCCTGGTCACCCAAAAAGATACGGATGCGCTCCAAGACTTGCAGGCGGGTAAAGCGGTGGTGTACTTTACCGATTCTCCCGTTGCAGCTTACTATACTGTTCAACATCCAGATCAGTTCCAGCTGGTCGGACAGGTTCTTCAGCCGATCCAAGAAGGGATTGCTCTCTCTTGTGGGCAGGCGGACTGCACGAACGCTCCGCTAACCCCGGTTGGACAGGCTGTTGAGACTGCCCTGAAGAGTATGATGGCCGATGGAACCTATCAGAAGATCCTGGATAAATGGAACCTGTCGAGCGGTGCGGTGACGCTGCCCTAGAATCAAACGACATCACTCTGCGGAAAGACATCGAGAATTCGGGCCGGCCGAAATTCCACGTTTCGACCGGCCAGCAGTATAATCGGACCTTTATAAATCCAGTTCCACGAGGCAAGCATGTTTTATTTCGATTGGGCGGTTTTCTGGCAATACCTGTATCCCCCGACCGCCTTTCAAAACCCGCTGGTTCGCAACGGCTTCATCCTCACTGTGGCAGCCAGCGTGATAGCGCAGGCGTTGGGTGTGTTGTTAGGGGTGATCGCGGCTCTGGCAAAAATGTCGAAGCTTGCACCCTTGCGCGGTCTGGCCGACCTTTATGTTTGGTATTTTCGGGGGACGCCGCTCCTGGTGCAGATGTCGTTCCTGTATTTTGGATTGGGGGTAACGCACATCTATGGCTTCCCCGATTTCCACTTCGGCATTGTAACCGTCACGGGCGCCGTTCAGGCAGGAATTCTTGCCCTCGCTATCAATGAAGGCGCGTATATGGCAGAGATCGTGCGGGCCGGCATCGAGGCGATTGACCCCGGTCAGATGGAGGCGGCGAAATCGTTGGGCATGACCTACGGCAAGGCTATGCAGAGGATTATCTTGCCGCAAGCAGCCAAAGTGATCGTGCCGCCGTTGGGGAATGAGTTCAATAATATGATGAAAACGACCTCTTTGATGGCGGTTATCTCGGCTGGAGAGCTTTACTATGCCTTTACCCAGATCAACGCTCGCATCTTCGCTCCATTTGAACTCTTCCTGGTAGCATCCATCTACTATCTCTTTTTGACCACAGTCTGGTCATTGATCCAATCTCGGATCGAAGCTTCTTTGGGGGAGCGCAAAGGCATCGAACGAGCTCCGGGAATGCTCCAGCGTTTATTCGCCGGTCATTGATCCCGAGTTTATCCAGGTGAGGGAATATGTCAACTTTATCGAAACCCGCAAGCGTAGAGCAAATCGACAGCACGATGATTGTCAAAGCTCATCGTGTGAATAAAAGCTTTGGATCTCTGCAGGTTCTAAAAGACGTGAGCCTCGAAGTCCGTAAAAATGAAGTCGTTGTGATCATAGGACCCTCTGGCTCGGGCAAAAGCACATTGCTGCGCTGCATTAACCACCTGGAAAAGATTGACAGCGGGCATATCTTCGTGAATGGCAGGATGATCGGCTATTACGAGCGAGGGGGGAAATTGTACGAGGAATCAGAGGGCAATATCGCCCGGCAAAGGGCAGATATTGGTATGGTGTTCCAGCGCTTCAATCTGTTCCCACACCTGACGGTGATGGAAAATATCATCGAAGCCCCCGTGAATGTACGCAAAATGTCGAAAGCCCAGTCCAGGTCTGATGCTGAGCAACTTCTGACCCGCGTAGGATTGTATGATAAACGTGATAATTACCCCAACCAGCTCTCGGGGGGGCAGCAGCAACGTGTAGCGATTGCACGCGCTCTGGCTATGAAGCCCAGCCTGATGCTGTTCGACGAGCCAACCTCTGCTCTGGACCCTGAAATGATCGGCGAGGTCCTGGACGTGATGAAGGAGTTAGCCCGCGAGATAACCATGATCGTCGTCTCTCACGAAATGGGTTTCGCCCGCGCAGCTGCAGACCGGATCTTGTTCATCGATGAAGGGCGGATAATCGAAGATACCACCCCCGATCAGCTCTTTGCAAACCCGCGTGAGGAGCGCACGCGAGCCTTCTTGAGCAAGATCTTGCATTAATTTGAATACCCAAGCGATTGGAATAAGAGATATCGCCTTAGTCGAGCGTGGAGGTCGTTGGGCTTGGTTAAGGGGGTTGCATGTAGATTAGATTATAAGGGAGTGAAAAACGGAAAGAATTGATTGGGATGCAGGTAATTAATGCCTTCGGGGAAGATTACCATCCCTGTAAACAGATAACCAACGAGAAAGACCAACCCCAAAAACGCCAGAATTAATAATATGACTAATAGCCGTCTGTTGATCTGCCAGAGGCCCGTATCGGAGCTTTTATCTCGGGCCTTCCACATGGAGACCAGACTGGTTCCGACGACAAGGATCACTGCGCTCAATAACCCCCCGATAATCCAGGGGATAATAATCACACCCACATCTGGGATCCTCTTCTCACGATGCTGATTTCCCGGGGCTGGAGAGAATAAAATCCCTTTACTTGCCTCAAACCTGCCAGGATTCTCAACCAGCCCTCCCTTATTCATTAAGCCGATCACAGTCATCATAACAACCCCGGCATCAATAATCTTTAAGTCTAAGCAAAGAGCAGCTTAAGAATGGATAAAGGGGAAGTAGATTGAAAAGACGCTGCCCTGTCCCGGCTCACTTTGCAGCTCGATATGCCCCCCGTGAGCACGTACAATTGAGCGGGTGATCGAAAGCCCCAACCCCAACCCGGGAGCTTTCCAGGACGGCCGGACGCTGCGGTAGAACGGTTCGAATATTTTCTGTTGGTCTTCAGGCGATATACCCAGCCCGGTATCGGTGACCCTGAAGCAGAGCGAGCTGTTCTCGACGCAAGCAACCAGGGTCACTTTTCCCCCCTCTGGGGTGAATTTGAAGGCGTTATTAACCAGGTTATCCAGTGCTTCGGATAAGCGATCTTCATCCGCAAAAATGTGGGGCAAATCAGGAGAGATTTCACTGGTCCATTGGATGCCGTGCTCTCTGGCGACCTCTTCCCAGAGAGGGATCATTTTTTCAATCCAGGGATTGGGAGCGAGGCTCGTACGGTTCAATTTGAAATACCCACTGCTCTGGATGTGCGATTCGGCCAGGTCCTCGACCAGGCGTGCCATCCGTTCGACCCTGACCGCCATCCCTTCCAGCAAATCGCGCCGCAGCGGGGCATTCTCATCTGCTCCCTTCAGCAGGGCGTGCAGGGCAGCCTGGAGGCTTCCCAGAGGCCGGCCGAGTTCGTGGATCAGGTTGGCCATCATCAGCTGGCGGGAAGATTCGAGGTCGTAGCGCTTTGCCTGCAGGCGGTTGAAAGCCTGGATGAGCGCGTGGATCTCAGTCACCCCACTTTCCGGAATAGGTGCGGCTTCGCCAGTTAATGGCGCCTGAGAGATCGCCCGAGTGACCTGATTGATGGCGCGGCTCATCATCTCCCCCAAAATCAAGGCGATCACGCTGCTGATGAGCAACCCAACCAGAAGTACACCGGCGATTAACAAGCGTGATTGCTGCAATCCCTGGGCGACATCCTCCAGGCGGCGGTATAAGCGCACATATCCCAAGAGTTGCCCTGAGGAGTTATCGACCGGATAGAGTACATCCACCACTGGTTGGCTGGAAAAAAAACCCGGAGTAATCCGCGAGCGCACTGCTTCTGGCGTGGATGCAGAATTAGGCAGGCCGCTTACTGTCATTCCAATAGCCTGGCTGCTTTCAGGCCGATTTATGGCCAGCAGGGTATAGGATGGGGAAAGCAGCGCCAGGCGAGTGGGTTCTTTGAGTTTGATCTGATCTAGAAATTTGCTTGCCTGGGTTGGATCGGTCCAAATTTTGGGATTTTCTTGGGCTAATTGGGCGATGAGAGTCCCCTGATCCGTCATCTCACTGACTAACGAGGGGAGCAAGAGGTTGACCTCAAGCAAATATATCAGCGCCAACCCCACCAGTGGAATGAGGAGCAGGATTGGTAAGACATGGCTGACCAGCAGGCGAAACCGCAGCGTACGGATCACGGAATATTTTCCTGTGGTATCAACTTGTACCCCACTCCCCGAACCGTGACGATTCGCTTTGGGTCTTGCGCATTTTGCTCGATTTTCTCACGAAGCCAGCGGATATGCACGTAGACGATTTGAGGCTCCCCGATATATTCTGCGCCCCAGCCGCGTGCCAGTAATGTCTCGACGGAAAGCACGCGGTTGGGCTCCAGCGCCAGGGCGTAGAGAAGCTCGAATTCCTTCGGCGTCAGGGATACCGCCTTGCCCCCGATCGTCACCGTGCGACCGTTCGGATCGATCTCTAAATCCCCGAGGACGATGGTGGATGGTTCGTGGAGCGCATATCGGGGACCGGATACCCGGCGCAAGACGGCGCGAATGTGAGAGATGAGCACGTCGGGGTTGAAAGGTTTCGTGATATAGTCGTCGGCTCCAAGTTCCATCCCAAGAATATGATCCAATTCCCTGCGCCGGGCCGTCAAGAAAATCACGGGAATCTGTAAGACATCGCGAAACTGGCGTAAGGCAGTTAAACCGTCCATCCCCGGGAGCATGATATCCAGGATGATTAAATCTGGGTGGGTTTGGGATGCAACCCCGAATGCATCTTCCGCAGTCACGGCGGTAGTTACCTGAAACCCGGATTGTTCCAGGCTAAACGCCAGGCTGCGCCGAAGTAAATCATCATCATCAACGATCAGGATATGCGCGCTCATTTGGCGGAATCGATGGCCTCCCCTCTTCTCCCTTTATATCACAATTTTAATATTTAATTTATCTTAATATATAAGTGAAAGCGGGTTTTTGCACCCGCTTTCACCAGAAGGGGCTTTTTCTCTGCATCCCATGCCAGATACCCCCGCAGTGTAAGAAGACAAAAAAGCTGCTATTTCATTGCGCGGTGCTCTCCACTGGCTGCAGTATGCCCTGGTCTAGAGCGAAGACACGCTTGCCCAGGATTTCTTCGATGATTGTTTGATCGATCGTCTCCTCTTTTAATAATACTTCGACCAACTTATCCAGCTTGGTGCGGTTCTCCTCGATCAGATGTTGGACCTCGGTGTATCGATCATTCAACAGCCGTTGTACGTCCCGGTCGATCCGGGCTGCCGTCTCTTCACTGATATCGCGTTGTTGGGCCAGCTCGTATCCCAAGAAGGGCTGCTCCTCGTTCGTGCTGGAAACCATCAAGCCAATACTTCCCATTCCCCAACGGGTCACCATGCGGCGGGCAAGTCGCGTAGCCTCCACCAGATCGTTTTCGGCGCCGGTAGTGATGGCGTTCAGAACGGTTTCTTCTGCGGCGCGTCCACCCAACATAACCGCCAGGCGGGATAACAGGTAATCTTTGCTGTAATTATAGTGGTCTTCTCCTGGAAGCTGCTCGGTTACGCCTAGAGCGCGCCCGCGTGGGATGATGGTGACTTTGTGCACCGGGTCTGCTTCTGGAGTCAGCCAGGCGACCAGCGCGTGGCCTGATTCGTGGTAGGCAACGGTGCGCCGTTCTTCATCGTTCAGGAGTAATGTCCGGGCTGCACCCAACAAGACCTTATCCAGGGCCTCTTCAAAATCGACCATGCTGATGCGGTCGTGGTTCTTACCGGCGGCAATCAGAGCGGCCTCATTGCACAGGTTTGCCAGATCGGCGCCGCTGAACCCGGTGGTGGTTTGGGATAGTAGCCCAAGATCCACATCAGGGTTCAGGCTGAGGGGCGCGGTGTGGATTTTTAGGATGCCTTCACGTCCCTTCCGGTCTGGGAGGCCGACAACAATCTGGCGATCGAAACGCCCCGGTCGCAGCAATGCCGGATCGAGCACGTCTGGCCGGTTGGTTGCTGCCATGACGATCACCTCATGATGCTCATCGAAACCATCCATCTCGACCAGGAGCTGGTTGAGAGTTTGTTCGCGCTCGTCATTTACATTCCCCACGCCTGCACCGCGCCTGCGTCCAACGGCATCCAGCTCGTCGATGAAGACGATCGCCGGCGCCATCGCCTTGGCTTTTTCAAATAGATCGCGCACCCGGCTGGCGCCCACCCCAACGAACATCTCAACGAACTCAGAGGCGCTAATGTTGGAGAATGGCACCCCTGCTTCTCCGGCCACAGCTCGGGCCATGAGTGTCTTCCCGGTTCCCGGAGGCCCTACGAGGAGGACACCCCGCGGGATGCGGGCGCCGATCTTGTGATATTTCTGAGGCCGGCGTAGAAAATCGACGATCTCGCTCAGCTCGTTCTTTGCTTCGTCCGCTCCGGCAATATCTTTGAAGGTCACTGTCGGATGGTTGATGTTGTACTGGCGCGCCTTGCTGTGCCCGAAATTGAAGATGCCCGATTGGCTGCGCGACGTTTGCCGCCCTATCCATACCAGCACCAAGACCAGGAGCAGCACGGGCAGCCCATCCGTCAACAGGATGCTGAGTAAGGGGCTGGCAGGCGCAGTGACGTTGATCTGCACGTTGTGGGCGTTTAATAAGGGAATCAGCGTTGGATCGCCCACGTCAGTCGGGAAATTTGTTGAAAATTGAGTATAAGCCTGGGTTGTGGAACCACTCTGGCTTGACGACGGGAAATTGATTGATTTAGTGAATGTACCTGTAATGCTGCTTCCATTGATTGTGACATTCGCAACATTCCCGGAGTTAACCTCGGATGTAAAGGTGCTGTAGGGTATATTTGCTACTGGCTGCCCTTGCGGCCAGAACGAAATCACATTCCAAACAATCAATCCTATTAATAGTACCCACCAAAACCATGAAAGCTGCGGTTTTTTCGGTTTTTCCTCATTCGGATCCATAATTTCTCCCTCTACTTATTACCTTTTTTATGGTTGGACCATAATTTGTTATTGGTGTCCCTGATCGCCCCACAATTTATTGAGGTATTTCGTATAATTTCAGTTAATAAAATACCACGGATTGTGCGAAATGTCTTTATCGCTAATTAGAGGCAACCCTAAGGAAACCTTAAGAGTCTGGAGAATCGCATGGGGAGCGAAATGGTAGTGATCGTTCCACCCTTTTCTTAAGCTGATCTTTATGTCGATTTTCGTTGAAGATAAGGACTAATCGGAGCAAATTAGTGTATATTAGTGACGTAGTGCAGTACGGCAGGTTTGAACGAAGGAGCTCAAAATGGCGGATTTGAGTGATACCTTCTCAGACCTGGGTGTTTCATGGGTTGTGGTCGTGCTGGTTGCTGGCGCCTTCAATGGTAGGTTCTAGCAGAACGAAGCAGGCCATACTCTTCTCCTTCATGAGGAGCAGGTGGGTAAGTCCCCGATGCACGCAGTATGTGCAAAGGGGCGCCACCTCTCTTCATTTTTATTTAAACATCTCTGAACTAATATAATTTAAGACTTACTTCGTATCCGGCCCAGAAAATACTTCCCCCTTTTACATATTTCGTCTACCGGTAACTGCTCATCTTTGGATCTAAAGCATCTCGGAAGGCATCCCCGATCAAATTCCAGGCCAATACGAAGAGCAACAGGGCAATGCCCGGAAAGACGACGATGTACCAATATTGCGAAAGGCTGGGAATCCAGTTACGCGCCAGGCTCAACAGCTGCCCCCAATCGGCATACCCTTGAGGGGCGCCTAAGCCCAGGAAGCTGAGAGCGGCAAATGTGAGCACATTATTGCCGATATTGAGCGAGCTTACCACCAGCGTGGAATACATTGCATTCGGCAAAATGTGAATCAGTAAAATCCTCCAACCCGGAGTACCGATGGCATGGGCCGCCAGGACGAAATCGCGCTCTTTGACGGACAATATATCGCCGCGGATTTGGCGCGAATAGGAGGGCCACCCGAATACGATGAGAGCGATCATACCGGTGACGAGTCCATTGTGGATGGTCGCCCCCAGAACTGTTGCCAGGGTGATTGCGGCGAGCAAAAATGGGAAAGCCAGGAATAGCTCTACGATGCGTTGAAATACCTCATCCATCCATCCGCCAGTGTAAGCAAAAATGGCGCCGAAGCCTGCTCCGATCAAAACGGTAGTCAAGGTGACAAGGATGCCGACTTCGAAAGCGGTGCGGGTGCCCCACACGACGCCGTAGAAAAGATCGTATTGATTCTGCGTTGTCCCGAAAGGATGGGCGGCAGATGGCGGCAGAGGCTGCGGCGAGAAACCAGATTCGGGAATTAGAAAGGGTTGTGAGGGAAACTCGGGTGGCGCCAGGACCGGAGCCAGAGCGGCCACCGCAATGAATAATATAACCAGGACGATCCCAGTGATCGAGACGGGGCTACGCAGCATGATGCGTATCCAACGCGGCATGCGCTCTTTTGGGGGCAATGTTTCAGCTAAAACCGTTCGTCTGGGGGTTTCTTTCGTAATTGTTTCCATGAATGATTTTCACTCCAATCGGATGCGCGGGTCCAGAGAAGCATAAAAGATATCTACAATCAGGTTTGCCAGAACAAGCAAAGCGCCCTCGAAGAGGGTAACCCCCAGGACGGATACGGCATCCAGGTTGAGGGCTGCGCTGGCTACGAAGAGACCCATCCCGTGATAATTGAAAATCGTCTCGGTAATCACCACCCCATTTAGCAGCCCAAACAGCAGCAACCCGCCGACCGTAGCCACCGGGATTAAGGCGTTTGGCCGGGCATGATCGTTGATCACGTTGCGTTCCTTCAACCCTTTCGCACGGGCCGTGATGATGTAGTTCTGGCGTATCTCTTCCAACATGGATGAGCGCATCACCCGCAGGATCAGAGCCCAGTTCACATATGCGAGAGTGATAGCCGGTAGAACCAGGTGGCGCAAGGCGTTCAGGAAAATATCCAGGCGCCCATTTAGCAGCGCATCAAACGTATACATCCCGGTATACGTGTGCCAGCTCGAAGAATAGACGATCGCCTGCGCCCAATCGGAAAGCCGGCCGGGTGGGAACCACTGCAGCTTGGCATAGAAGATCATCAGCACGAGCAGCCCAAAGACAAAAGTAGGGAATGAATACCCGATAATGCTAAAAACCCGGGCAGCCTGGTCGATCCAGGTATCCTGGTGAACAGCGGCCTGGATTCCCAGCCAGATGCCGATGAAGATAATCGGCACGAAGCTCCAGATGGAAAGCTCGAGGGTGGCGGGAAAATAGGCTTCGATAGCATTAATGACGGGCATGCTGGCGGTTTTGGACCAACCCAGGTTTCCGTGAAAAATTCCATCCAGCCAATTCCAATATTGGACGTAGATGGGCTGGTTTAAGCCATAGGTCTGGATGATGCTTTGCAGGGCCTCAGGCGTACGGGGGGGATTATTCACATATAAAGCGGCGCGTTCGACCGGGGTCAGAAACTGCAGCATGATGAAGATCATCAAACTGAGGCCGATTAAGACGAAAGGAAGGATCAACAAACGACGAGTGATATAACGACCCATGAATGACCTCTTAGAAAATCGGGCAGGTGGAACCCACCTGCCCGATCGTCTATCCAAAAGGTGGGACTACTTGGATAGAGCGTAGAAGTAAAACCCTGGGTTAGGATAGGTTGGGTTGTAATACCAACCTTTGACCCAGTTTTGAAGGTAGACATTGATTTGTGGCTGGACCAGGAAGACATTCAGCGCGTTTTGGTAAGCGATGTTCTGAATCTGGGCGTAAATCTTGGCACGAGCAGCCGAATCGGTGGTGGAAACACCCTGGGTAATCAGGTTGTCAAGCTGCGTTTGGACGGCGCTTGGGAAAGCTTGCGTACCAGCGTACGTACCGCCGCTGGACATGAAGGGTACTACCCAGTCCTGGGGATCATGGTAGTCTTCTAGCCAGCCCAGTGCGTAAATGGGTAAGCGTCCGGCAGTCTGGTCGCTCAGCTCGAGTGGGAAAGGCTCACCGACGACCTGCAGGTGGAACTTGGGGTTGACTTTGAGCAGATTCTGAGCCAGGATGTCTCCGGCCGTCTTGCGCTGGTCGTTGCCCACATTGTAGATGTACTGCAGGTAGAAACCGGTATCCCACAGGCTGGCCCCGCTGGCAGATTTGAGCGTGGAGGCTTTGAACGCATCGGCGCATTTCGTTAGATCGAAGCTGTAGTGCGCCTGGTTGGGATCGTAACCTAACTCTCCCTGGATGATCGGTCCAAAGGCCTGGATAGCCTGACCACTGTAGGCCTGCTGGATGTAGGTGTTCCAGTCGAAGCAGTAGTTGAAAGCCTTGCGGACGTTGATGTCACTGAAGAAATTCGGAGGCACCCCGTTGCCATCCAGCTTGCCTGAGCCGATGTAGGGGTTCCCGCCGGTGGTATTCACATTCTCACTAAGGAAGAGGTCCACCGATTCGACCGAAGGCAGCCCGGAGTATAAAGTCAGGCGGCCATTGGGGTTGGTGGTGGTGCACTTACCGCTGGCGTCGCAGGTGGTTTGGACATACGGCTGCACCTGAGAGATGTATTGGGTGTCGACATAGGCGATATCTGAGTCGCCGGTTTGCAGTGTGGCAAAGCGCGTGCTAAATTCAGGGATGTTCTTGATAATCACGTTTTGTATGGACGCAGGACCCGAGGGGCCGCCGCTCCATAGTGGGGTCTTCAGCCAATAGCTATCGTTACGAACCAGATCGACTTCCTGGTTGGGGACCCAACGCACGAACTTGTAGGGACCGGTGCCATTCATCTGGTTAAACAATGGGTCAGCCTGGACGGCAGGGTTGTTATATTTCTGAGCATCTGCAGGATTCCCGTCCCATCCGCCCAGCTTGACGACCCAGGCCATATCCGTGATTTCTGCCCAGCTGCCAGAAAGGATTTGCAGCATTGGGCCATACGGTTGCTTTAGATGAAGAGTAACCGTGTTGGCGGTGTTATCATAGGTAACCGCGTTCTCAACAGCCTGCGCGGCAGCAACCCAGTTGCCGCCAAACTGCGCCTTGACCACATCATTGGCGAAGCTGGCTACGTTCAGCCCGAAGAAAGGTTCGAGCATGATCCACGACGGGCCACCCGAGCGGTCTGTGATCATCACACGCCAGAAGCTGTATGCCACATCCTGAGCGGTCAGTGGGTCACCGTTCTGGAAGGTCACGCCTTGACGAATGTTGAAAGTGTAGGTCTTGCCATCCGGCGATACCGTCCAGCTGGTGGCCAGCATGGGCACGAAACTGGTCGCAGAGGTTTTGTTGGGGAAGAGCAGGGTTTCGTAGACATTGAAGTCGACCGTTTGGCTTGCGGTATCATACTGCCAGGCAGGATCTAACGATTGTGGATCGCTGATTGTGGCGTAGACTAGGGTGTTCGGATTCTTGACCTGGGTGGAAGATGCCGTCGGCGCTGTGGTGGGACTAACCGGCGCCGGGGTGTTTACCGCTGTAGTTGGTGCAGCGGCAGATGGTGTGGACCCCGTAGAGGGGATAGAGCTTGTGGGTGTTGCAGTTGCAGGTGCACATGAGGCGAGCACCATGGAGGCAATTACGACCGCTGTAAATACCAGTGAAGGTTTGCCAAATACTTTGTGCATATCTACTTTCTCCTTGTAAATAACGTACTGATACGAAACTAACCGGTACTTATGAGCCAGTTCCGGCAAGCGAAGTAAAGCAAGAATCCAGATAATGTTTGCCCACCTGTTACCCATCATACTAAACGAGAGCAAATGAGACTTTATAAGTGAATAAAGTTAACCTAAAGATCAGATTAAAATTCTTTGTGAATACGGTTATACTTATATAAATTGTTAATCAGATCGCTCCAGAATAAACCGTGGTCAATCTTCATTTCACCATGAATGGGCGATATCGATAATCTAGTTACTTGAGGGGATGAAAACGATGAAGACTTTACTGCTCATGCGCCATGCCAAAGGAAGCTGGAAAGAGCATGGTATTAAAGATCGCAAACGCTCATTGAGCAAGAAGGGGAAGAAGAATGCTTTGCAGATGGGCGAGTTGATCAAAGAAAAAGAGCTCGTACCTCAATTAATTCTATCTTCTCCGGCTGAACGCGCTGAGCAAACTGCTGAGATCGTAGCCAAAGCCTGTGAATATTCCGGCAAAATTCGGTATATTGACTCGTTTTATATGGCAGAAGCGGACGAATATCTAAAAGCCCTGCGCAAACTCCCCGCAGACCTGGAGAGAGTCATGGTGATCGGCCATAACCCTGGGTTGGAAAGCATGCTGCCCTTGCTGACCAAGCGCGTTGAAGCTCTTCCCACGGCAGCCATTGCCTACCTGGTGATTCAGCTCGAGGATTGGAAGGCGCTCAAGAAAAGCACAGATGCCGAATTAATCGAAATTTGGCGCCCTAAAGAGATCGAATAAACCTGAACGGGGGGAAGAAACCTGTATTTTAACCAAATCCTAATGCAATTGCTACAAAAGACTACTTGACTTATCCGATTTTCCCCCTACAATTTACCAGTATGTCGATCAATATAGTCCACATATCAAATGCGGTTATGGATGATGTGTTGGGCAAAAGCGGGGATATCATAATATCAAAACCCTTCCCAAACAACAACCCGCCTGAGGAACGGGTTAAAAGGAATTCTCCCGCTGGTTCCATTAAAACAAGATAATAAACCCCATAGATACTCAAAAATCTTGTAATGGATTTTGAGTATCATCGTTAACCGATATTGGGATTTAAAATAGAGGTGTAATTAATGGTGTCAGTAGTCTCTCCTCATGACCCACCGTGGGTCAGTGTCGTAATTCCAACGCTTAACGAAGCTGAAAATTTGCATTATGTATTGCCCAAAATACCTACCTGGGTCAAAGAAGTATTAATCGTTGACGGGAACTCGGTGGACGGCACGGTAGAGGTTGCCCGCCGGCTCCACCCCAAAGTACGCGTTATCCTGCAAACAGGTCGGGGAAAAGGGGCAGCTTTGCGCTGTGGATTCAATGCTGCGCGAGGCGATATCATCGTGATGCTCGATGCGGATGGTTCGACGGATCCTGCTGAAATACCCGCCTTTGTGGGCATTCTGCGGGCGGGAGCGGATTATGTTAAAGGGTCCCGTTTCATTCAGGGTGGGGGGTCTGAGGATATCACGTTCATCCGCCAGCTTGGCAACCGTCTATTGACGATCTTTGTGCGTCTGGCATTTGGATGCCAATTTTCAGACCTCTGCTATGGTTACAATGCGTTCTGGTCGCAATACCTTCCAGTTCTGAATCCGGATTCAAATGGGTTTGAAATCGAAACCACACTAAATCTGCGCGCGTTTACCGCGGGGCTCAAGGTGGCTGAGGTACCCAGCTTTGAAGCCCTGCGTAAACACGGAGAAAGCCACCTGAAGGCAATCCCGGATGGGTGGCGCATACTCCGCACAATCTTGAGTGAGATCATCTTCACTCCGCAGATTATTAATGAGGGTGGATTTTCTGTGGCGGATGCATCGCGGTCGTTTCCTCCTGCCAGTCCGTTTCCAAATGGCGCTCTGCCCCCGGCGTACGAAGCTGAAGGAAAGAGCGATTGATCATGCAGCCCTTTCCTTCGCTGTCTGTCGTTATCTGCGCATATACACAGGATCGCTGGTGCGAGCTTCTGGCAGCCGTAGAATCGCTTCGACGCCAGACCCTCCCCCCGCAGGAGGTGATCGTCGTGGTAGATCATAACCCGGAGCTGCTCAAGCGCATCCGGCGAGAGATCTCGGATATAACGGCAGTTGAAAATCAGCAGTCGCAGGGCCTATCGGGTGCTCGCAATACGGGGATCGCTGCTGCAAGAGGAGATGTGATCGCCTTCATGGACGAAGATGCCGTCGCAGCGCCGGATTGGGTTGAACACCTGATAGAAGGATATCAATCCGAACAGATCTTAGGGGTAGGTGGTGAAATCCGTCCGAGGTGGGTGGATGGCCAGCCTGCATGGTTGGCTGAGGAGTTCCAATGGGTGGTGGGATGCACCTATCGCGGGATGCCAACATCTGCTGCGCCTGTTCGCAACCTGATCGGCTGTAACATGTCATTCCGGAGAGAAGTCTTTGACATTGTCGGTGGATTTCGCGACGGCATCGGGCGTGTAGGAACTCGGCCTCTCGGCTGCGAGGAAACCGAACTGTGCATCCGGACACGGCAGCACTGGCCGCAGGGAGTGATCCTTTTTGAGCCGGCGGCAAAAGTTGAGCACCGCGTCCCCGGGAACCGGACGAATGTCGGCTATTTTCTGAAGCGCTGCTACTCGGAGGGGCTCTCGAAAGCTCAGGTGACGCAATGGGTGGGTGAAAGCGATGGGCTTGCCAGCGAGCGCTCTTATACCTTCCGGACTCTTCCAGAAGGCGTGGCCCGCGGGCTGGCCGATGCTTTCTTGCACCGCCAACCGGCCGGGTTAGGGCGGGCTGCCGCAATTGTTACGGGACTCGCCGTGACGACGGGAGGCTATCTGGTTGGGAAAATTTGGGCAGGGAAGCCGGTGAAAAACCCCTCGCCTCCGGCAGCGGTTGAAAAAGCCGATCTGGCTGCGCCAGATTTTCTGCCCACCCGCGTTGTCGACCTCGAGATCGGCCAGCCTCTTGCGGATATTCCCGCTGTAGATGTCAAATCAGCAAAACATTACTCGCGTCTCCTGGCCTTGATACGTTTCCACGGGCAGCCGTTGGGGCAGGTAAACCTCGACCTGAGGGAAGATGGCCTGCAGGCATCGGATGTCGCAGCCCAAATCTGGGATGCCCTGGGCACCTCGATCAACGACCACTTGCGGAGGGACGGCCTCGCCACGGTCTCCGGGATGGGTGCGGAAGGATTGCCTGGTGCAGGCCTGGCCGGTTGCGTGCGCGAAAACACCCGTCTGGCCACCCAGGTGGTTCCCCCTGCCAGCGTGATTGTGTCTACGCGCGATCGTGCGGATTCACTGGCACTCACCCTGGATTCGCTCTTAGCCCTGGATTATCCAGATTACGAAATCATCGTGATCGATAACGCTCCAAGCACGGAAGCCACAGCCGAGCTCCTTCGTAATCGCTACGCGGGTATTTCAAATGTAGTCTACCAGCGCGAAGATCGTCCGGGGCTTTCAAATGCTCGCAACCGCGGCCTGCGCCAGGCCGGTGGGAAGATCCTGGCTTTTACCGATGACGATGTGGTCGTGGATCGGTCCTGGTTGACCAGGCTGGCGGCAGCTTTTGCAATCGCCGAGAAAGTAGCCTGTGTAACCGGGATTATATTCCCCGCAGAGTTAGAAACCCCTGCTCAGGCCTGGATGGAGCAATACAACGGTTTCAATAAAGGCTTTGTCCGCAAGATCTACAACCTGCAAGAACACCGGGTTCCACACCCACTATATCCCTATGCGGCTGGTTGGTTTGGCGCTGGTGCTAATATGGCCTTCGATGCGGCGATATTGAAGAGAATTGGCGGGTTTGACCCTGCTACCGGAGCTGGCACTCCAGCAATGGGGGGTGATGATCTCGCTGCCTTTTTTGAGGTAGTTTCCAGGGGTTACACTCTGGTTTATGAGCCGGCGGCGCTTGTTTATCACCGCCACAGGCGTGACTACGCAGCCCTCCACCGCCAGGCTTATGGCTACGGCGTCGGGCTGACGGCCTACCTGACAAAAATCCTTCTCGACCACCCGCTCAGGATCCTTGATATCAGTGCGCGGATCCCCAGCGGATTGGTTTACCTGTTCAGTTCGCGTTCTCAGAAGAATTCTGGTAAGCGAGCAGATTACCCCCAAGAGCTAAACAGGGTGGAGCGTAGGGGAATGCTCGATGGTCCCTTCGCTTACCTGCGTAGCCGGCGAATGGCGCAGGATTGGCGCCTTCTTCCCGATCTCGATCAAAATACACTCCGACTTCCTATTTCAAATGACTGCAATAACTTTTCCTGAAATACAGACCGTAAATGTTCGGTTCGAAGTGGGGAGATTGCTTCAACGCGATCTCTTGAATGATTTGTCCAGTCTTTCGTCTGCCCTGGAGGATGCGCTTCAGAATGGCGATGGGCTCAATGCTTATCTTCTGGCAGTCGGCATTAACCAAATTGTTGAAGACGGCTTGCATCCCGACCCGCTCCATCTGGACACGGCCAATAAATATCTACGACGGCTGCCAACATTGCTGGGCATCACCCTTTTTGCATCCATTCAGGTAGCCGGGAGAGTAATGTGGTTCCTCCACGAGAAGAACCCGCAGACTCGCTCCCTGAGGCGCTGGCAAACCCGATGGGAAGAGTTTATTGAAGAGCTGTCGCCCGCGGCTGCCGGTGGTATATCCCCTGATTTTAAACATCTTTATGAGGACGCGAACGAGCTTCTGAAGAAGACGCAGCGGTTTCCTGAATCGCTGCGGCGCCAGAAGATCCGATTGCCCTCTTGTTTCCGCAGCTTTGACCAGCACCCCGATGATCTGAGCCTTCTGGTAGATCGCTTTGCCAGGCAATGGAATGATAAAAATAAACCGGTGGTGGTGGTTGGGGTTCGAACCTCGGGCAGCTACCTGGCCCCGCTGATTGCATTTTTCCTGCGCCAGGCGGGGTTTTGCGAGGTGCAGACGATGACCTTGCGCACAGGGCGCAGGCTGCTTTCGAGCGAGAAAAGGTGGCTGCGCAGGGCGGCTCGCGAGGGAGCTGTGGCGGTTCTTAGCGATGATCCGCCAACCTCTGGCAGCTCGCTGGTCAAGGCTGCCCAAATGCTGGCGAAAACGGGGTTCCGAAATCCAGATATCGTCCTGCTCCTGCAGCTATTTGGAGATGACCAATCCCTGCCGATGATCCTGAAAAAATATCCTGCGTCTTTCGCTCACGTACCCGGCTG
>JAMCRR010000121.1:12222-31756 GCA_023381565.1 Chloroflexota bacterium | reverse complement strand
CCCCTTGGGGGCACCATAACCGCCGTGATCATCCACGGCTTTTTTAATTCTCTCAAGCCACCTGCGGCAGGGATGCGAGTCCCCTTGGGGGAACGCCGATCTTGGTATTCTGGAATAAAAATTGTGGTAGGGAATCCGTTTCAATATTAATTGAAATCTTGGTCGACTGTATTGTTTTAATTATTATTACATGTTAAGATTTACTTTTAGAGGTAACAAATGCAATTCAGTCAGGAAGAGATGGAAATATACCGGCGAAACGCACGCGCGCGCTCTATAAAGCGTCAGTATGAGCTGGACGCACGCAGGCAGCGAGCGTGGGAGATTGCTCGCCTTGCAGCAGACGTGCTAAAGAAGGAATTCGGCGCCAGCAGGGTAGTCGTGTATGGCTCGTTGATTAAACCGCAGTTATTTCACGCACGCTCGGATATAGATTTAGCGGTCTGGGATGTCCAGCATTATTTCCAGGCTGTTGCTCGTCTCCTCGATCTGGACCCCGAAATTGAAACCAACCTGGCGCCAATTGAAGACGTTCTTCCTGAGCTCAGAACCGTGATAGAAAACGAGGGAATCGACTTGTAATGGAATACAGCGCTCTCATCGCCCGTATTCAAGAGTATTTAGCAGAGATAGATCTGGTTGTGGATCCGGACACTGCGGTTCAGCGAAAGTGCTGCCAGAACAGGCGAGGATGCCTATTGGGATGCAGTTGCCCTCAATTTACATAATTATTACACCGGCGTTGAACGAATATTCGAGGATATTGCTCGAACAGTGGACGGGGATCTCCCTGATGGACCTGATTGGCACCAACGTTTACTTGTTCAGATGTCAGCAGATATCCAGGGAGTCCGGCCAGTCGTGATCAATCGCGGAACTCGCACCAGCCTCGACGAGTTTCGCTCCTTCCGGCATGTTGTTCGGAATGTATATGCTTTCAACTTTCGACCAAAGCGTTTACAAGAACTGGTTGATAGTTTACAAAATTGTTTCAGCGCTGTTCAACATGATCTTACGGTTTTTACGCAATTTCTGGAAAAATTGGATGAACACCATACAGGGGTAAGTAGATGAAACTATTGGTACATCAGCCCAGGAAAACCAGTCTGTAGGCTCATGATATCTGCTGGAGTAATTTTAAGGATATACTTCTATCCGCTATTAAGGTTTTTTTGGCCTGCCATATCGGAGGGCTGAGAAGGATAATGGGGGCGGTAGAATCATATTAAAAATCATTCGGAAGATGTTGTATGGCTCTCGCGGGGATGCAAGCTGAGCTGACCAACTGGACTAAATCGACGCGTTCGTCGTGTTATGTTTATCGGGCAAAGGATATCAACGATATTACCCATGCCCAGGAGTATGCGCGTGAGCAGCGACTATCGGTCATCCCTCATGGCGCGGGGCACAGCTACACCGACGCGGCCTTGAACACCGGTGGGGTGGTGATCGACCTCACCCCCATGCACCGGATTCTCTCCTGGGACCCGGTCCAGGGGATCATGCGGGTGGAGCCGGGTGTGACTATGCAAGAGCTGATCATGGCTTCCTGGAAAGATGGCTGGTGGCCGCCTGTGACCCCCTCCACACCGGACGTGACCCTGGGCGGCTGCGCGGCCATGAATATCAACGGCAGGAATGCCTGGAAATGCGGGCCTTTCGGAGCGTACGTCCTCGCGCTGGATGTCCTACTCCCCAGCGGAGAGATGCTAACGCTGAGTCCAGAGCGAGATGACCAACTTTTTCACGCCTTCATAGGCGGGCTGGGGCTGCTGGGCATGATCACCTCGCTCACCCTCCAGCTGCAGCGCATCTCCTCTGGCTGCGTCACTGCGCACAGGCGCTCTGCTCCTTCCCTGGGCGAGCTCCTGGCCATGTTTGCCGAGGAGGCCCCGGGAAGCGATTACCTGGAGGCCTGGATCGATGGGTTTGCCACAGGCCGCCAGCTTGGGCGCGGCCACATCACCAGCGCGAAGCTGGGCGTTGCTGCGGGCGATGGATGTCCCCCCTCTCCCCTGCCAAAGCTGGCCATCCCCACCCGGGTTGAGATGCCAATCGTCAGTTTGTTTGCCGGCGTCACCCGCCCGGCTCTCCTCCCCATGGTGCACGTGGTCAACCGCCTGAATTACGGCTGGCACAACCGCAGGCAAACCCCGGTGGGTGCAGCGCGCCTCTTGTATCCCTATACATTCTGGCCGCCGGCTGCCTTCACCTGGTACCAGGCCACTTTCCCGGAAGGCGTGGAAACCTTCCAGGCCTTCGTCCCCGGCCCTGATGCGAAGGAGCTTTTCGAGCAGGTGCTCAGCTATTCGCAGCAACAAGGGCATATACCTCTCTGGTGCGTCATCAAGCAGCACCGGGGCGATCCTTTCTTGCTGAGCTATCAGGTGGATGGGTTTTCTCTGGAGCTGAATTACCAACGCACCCACCAGAATGCTCAAGGCCTGAGCCACATGCTGCAGCGCATGGTGGCCATGGTGATCGAGAGCGGTGGGAGGTTTTACCTGGCTAAAGATCGTTTTCAGACCGGCGAGCAATATCGCCAGAGCGTGGGGGGCGATGCGGTGGATGCCTTCCTGCGCCTCAAACAGCGCTACGACCCTGAGCTGCTGCTGCAATCAGACCTTTACCGCCGCCTGTTTGAGCCATATCTTCGATAACGAGGCCAGCCTTGTACCCGCTCATCTATACCAATCCGGCAGCCTCCAGCGTGTTCATCGTTGCATGCCTGGTATGGATACTTCCAGAAGCGGCGCACATGGCCGACCAGATGGCCGGCGTTTCTCGGAAAGCAGCTTCCATCCAGGACCGCGGCTCGTTGGGTGTGCTGCTTGCCCTGCAGTGGCTTGGAATCGCCCTGAATTTCCTGCTCGCCTGGGTTTTGCCGGCAGCAGCGATCGCCTGGCAGCGCCCGGCAGTCTTACTCGTTGGTGTGGTTGTCATCCTCCTGGGTGTCGCGTTGCGCTGGTATGCCATCCGGGTGCTGGGAAGCCTGTTTACCCGGGATGTCGCCGTATCAGCAAGCCAGCTAGTGGTGCAGCGCGGCCCATACCGCCTGATCCGCCATCCCGCCTACAGCGGCACCCTCCTGACCATGCTGGGACTTGGGCTGGCAACCTCCAATTGGGCCAGCCTGATCTCCTTGCTCATCTTCACCTTCGCCGGCCATCTCTATCGGGTCAGGGTGGAGGAGGAGGCTCTCGTCCAGGCGATTGGCCAGCCGTATGTCGATTACATGCGGCGCACCAAGCGCTTCATTCCCCTGCTGTTCTAGAATGGAAGTATGAAGCTCATCGAATTCCGGCTCAAGTCCTCCGCACAACCCCTGACCGAAGCCTGGCAGCATCTGCCGGTTGCGCCGCGGCGCTCCACCCTGCTGGGGATCAGCTTCCGCCCGCTCCAGGCAGCGGCCTTTGGCCTGGAGGCAACCGCGGCTTTGAAGGCCCTGCTAGCCTATCCATTTCAGGTTGTTCGCCTTGGCGCTTATTGGAACCGCATCGAACCCGAGCCGGGCGTTTTCGACACCAGCGAGCTGGACCGGCAGCTGGACGCTGCCGAAGGAGCCGGAAAGCAGATCATCCTGTGCGTGGGACCCCTGAAGACCTTCGGCTACCCCGAATTCTTCGTCCCATCTCACCATCTGGCACACCCCCTGCCTGAGCATACCCTGATCGAACCCTCCGCCTATCCGGCGCTCCTGGAGGCGTCGGAGGCGTTCCTCACCCGGCTCGTGGAACGCTACAAGTCGCGCCGGGGGATGATCGCCTGGCAGCTTGAGCATGAAGCGGTGGATCCCCTGGGGCTGGAGCATTCCTGGCGCCTCCACGTGGGTTTCGTGAGCCACGAGATGGACGCACTCCGCAAGGCCGACCCCACCCGCCCAATCATAATGAACGGGTTCTTACCCACCTCGCTGCCGGTGCGTTTCACTCAATGGTGGCGCACGCGCGATCAGGGAGATTCACTGGCAGTTGCCCGGCGCCTGGCGGATATGGTCGGAATTGATGATTACCCGCGCAGCGCTCTTCTTGCATTTGGGAATAAAACCCTCTACCTCGACGGCAGCCGGGGTTCCTGGCAAGAACGCAGCCGGGTGCAGTGGCTCGAATGGGCGCGCTCCAGCGGTAAGCGCCTGCTGGTTGCCGAAGGACAGGCTGAACCGTGGGAAGCAGTAACCACCCCACCCAACCCGGCAAATCGTGTGATGTATAGCTGCACCCCCGAAGATGTTATTGGCAACTACAACGCCTGGATGGAGGCTTCAGGCGAGCATGGCTCGCTGTTTGCCTACCTGTTTTGGGGCGCAGAATATTGGCTCCTGCGTAAGCAAGGAGGAGATTCAAGTTACTTACAGGCATTTAATAGGATTTTGGAGTAATCGTAAAAGGTGCTGGCAAAGTTTTTTGGTAATCGCGCTGATTTCTGGATGAACCTGCAGCTACATTGGGATATGTATTTCTCCCAGAAGGAAGAAGAAAAGTCCATTCAGGGCATCGAGCGATATCAGAAGCGGATTGAATCTGGAGAGGACTCCCTCTACCGGTCGGCACCATCCACGATCAGCCCCACCTCGGAATGGTCGGCGGTGATGAAAATGATGCATCGAAATTGGCCGGCTCCCTGAAAGGCTACCCCGACCCCCTTTACTCGGGGATTTTTAGAGTTTGGGCAACATCTTCACAGGGGTCTGGGGTGTGTGATGCCCATTGTGCCCGTTGGATGGAACCGGTAGTTGGAGCGCCCGCGCGGCGGGCCTGGCAGCCGGGGCGCCGGAGGATTGGGTTTGCTGCGCGGCAGTGATCTTGAACCTGGCGACAACTTGCTGCAGCGCTTCCGCCATCTCCGAGAGCACCTGGGCATTGGCGGTCACTTCCTCAACCTGAGCGTTCATCTCTTCGGCTGAGGCGCTGACCTCTTCAACCGCAGCCGAGTTCTCCTCGCTTACGGAGGCGATATTTTCAATCGATTGGGTGACTTCGCTAGACCCGGCTGCCATTTCCTCGGTGGCAGCGGTGTTCTCCTCCACCACAGCCGATACGGCATCGGCTGCCGCTACCAGCTCGTCAGATAACCCGCCTACCTGCCTGGCGGCAGAGGCAATTTCGCTCACTTGCCGGCTCACTTCCTCGGCCGCTTTGAGGATTTCGCTCAAGGCCTGCCCGGCCTGGTTGGCCTGGGCAACGCCGTTTTCAACCTCTTCCGAGCCGGCCTGCATTGCCGCCACTGCTTCAGCCACGGTATGCTGGATCTCCTTGACCAGCTCCCCGATCTCTTTCGTCGCGCCAGAAGCTCGTTCGGCCAGCTTCCGCACCTCATCAGCCACGACAGCGAACCCTTTGCCGTGTTCCCCGGCCCGCGCCGCTTCAATCGCGGCGTTCAACGCCAGGAGGTTGGTCTGCGAGGCGATGTCTTCGATCGTCTCCACGATCACCCCGATCTGCTCCGACCTTGTCCCCATTTCTTGGACCTTCTCAGCCGAAAGGGCTACTTTTTCCTGGATGGCCTCCATACCCCGGATGGTGGCTGAGACAGTTTGCGCTCCTCCTTTAGCCACCCTGGCAGCCTGCTCAGAGCCTTTTGCGCCGGCCTCTGCGTTACCTGAAACCTGAGCGATGGCTGCCGAAATCTGGCCGGTAATTTCCGCGGCTTTGCTTACCGCCTGGGTCTGGTCTTGAGCGCCCTTGGCGACGCCATCGATTGCCCGGCTCATTTGTTCCACCGAAACCGCTGTGCGTGTGACCGACTCTGTCTGCTGGGCAGTGCCCCGAGCTACCTGCTGGATGGTGGCGGCGATCTGGTTGGTCGCCTCTCCCGCCTGGTTCGCGGCGGAAGCCAGCTGCTCAGAAGCAGCTCCCAGGCTCTGCGCGTTCTCGGCAATCTGCCCCACCGATTCGCGCAGACGCAAGATCATTCCCTTGAAGGCATTACCCAATACATCTCTCTCGGATACGGGGATCACATCTTCGGTCAGGTCGCCCCCGGCCATTTTCTCCGCTACCCTGGCAATATGTTGCAGATAGGAGATCATGCGGGTAAAACCTGCGGCGATCTCCCCCATCTCATCCTGGCTCTTGACTGCGATCTTGTGATCCAGTTCACCTTTCGAGATGCCGTCAGCCACCCCGGCCAGCTGTTTAGCTGATTTGGAGATCGATTGGGACAAGATGAACGCAATCGCCAGCCCGGCAAGCACCGCCCCCAGGGCAAACCCAACGATCAGGGTTCGCGCTTCAGCAAAGGTAGCCTCTGCTTGATTGTAAGAACTGTCTGCCTGCAGGAGATTTAGCGATTCGAGGTTGGCCGCATTCTGTTCCAACTGACCGGCTATTGGCTCTGCGTTGGCCATTTCTGCTACCGCTTCGCTGTCTTTTTCTGCCAGGATTCAGAGAATTCGAACTGCTATATCGGCGTGATACGCCTCGTAGGTCTGCGCCAAATTGTTATATTCGTCCCGAACTTCCTGAGAGTTGATCAACTTTTCGTAAGCGGCTAAATCTGCCCGCACTTCGGCGTCACTATCAGAGACGATCTGGCTCTGGGCGTCAATCTTACTTTGATCTTGCTCCAGCAGTGCCTGACGCAGGGCCAGTCGGATCTGGTATACATCAATGTTCACCCGTTTTATAGTTGAGATGGACATCGTCTGGTTTTTGTAAAGCGCCTCGAGCAGGTTGTTCAGAGAATTCGAACTGCTATATCCGACGTACCCCACTACCCCCGTGAGCGCCAGAACTGCAGCAAAGGCTAACAATAGTTTGTTGCGGATATTGAGTTTCATTTTTACCCCTGGATGCAGAGTTTTTCCATCTGGCGCCCGCTATTGCCCGGCTGATTGCCATAATCGTGCTTTGACCCGACATGCCCGGTCAACCACTCTTATTGTAAGAAACTCGCCCAGATCTAAACGGAAATTTCATCTAAAAGCCGGGTAAAAATAGGATAAATATTGTTGCTTGAAAACCCATACGGATTATGTTATGCTAATTATGTCGCATACCGACATAATTTCAGCGTATGAGGTTTACCCAACTATGGGCTCATCACCCGGCAGTGATGCCGATTTGCTCCCCCTCCGAGAACCCACTTTCCTGATCCTGCTCAGCCTGGCGTCCAGCGAAAAGCACGGCTACAGCATCCTGAAAGATATCGCCGAGCTCAGCCAGGGCAAAGTCAGGTTGAGCACCGGGACGCTCTACGAGGCCCTGGCCAGGCTGCTCGACCAGGGCTTGATTGAGCGCCTGGCTGACGTTGAACCGGCGAGTGAAGAAACTCAGGAGAGCATTGTTCACCGGGGCAAGCCGCGTAAAGCCTACCGCCTGACGGATGCCGGGCGCAAGCTGCTGCAGGCCGAAACGCAGCGAATGCAGCGATTGGTGGCAACCGTAGGGCAAAGGATGGGAGACCTGGGCGTGGAATAGAGCGCCGCTAAAGGAGCGGTAAGGATGGTCATCATTCTCGCGATCGGAATCATCCCGGCAGTTTTGATCATGCGCTTCGGGGTAAGCATTTTTCCACCTTCGAGTACCCATCAAGATAACCGCCCTTCTCGGACGAGGATTGTCCTTTGGTTCGCTCAGGTGGTATCCATACTGGGCGCTCTGGCTTATTCGATTTATTGGGAGTCGATTTGGGATCAAACCAGCGATGGCCTCGGGGCCGTGTTTATGATCATGATCGTTGAACTGGCAGCCATCGGAGGGGCGATTTTCTCGGATTTGGTGACCAGCGGCTGGCGCCGTCTGGTTGGCCCATTAGTTGTCATCCTGGTGACCGGGTTCATGATCTGGGCCCCTCAAGCTGAATATGGCATCTATAAGACCATCACAGCCGACCGGGCAGCTCGCATCCAGGCTGCTATCGAGCAATACCACACCCGCACGAGCGTCTATCCCGCGGCACTTAATGAGCTGGCGCCGCGCGACCTGCTCTGGGTGCCGCAGCCGGTCATCTTAAGGGGCGAAGGCTGGTGCTACCAGGGTGGGGCGAATTATTACCGCCTGGGGGTTGTCTACCGGGAATGGTTCAGTACGCCGTACTCTGTTCGCGTTTACGCTTCCACCGGCACGCCATCAGGTGAAGATTGGAAATGTGAACAGCGCATGACTGAATTGGAAGCGCTTTACAAGGAGATCTATTTCTCGCCTTCTGGAGGGTAACTTCAAGAAGGCTTTTATCAGGATGTGATTCATGCTCTGGCTCAACAAGCACTCCTGGATCCCGTATGCAGCAACATTCGTATTGATGCTCCTGGCTGTAACCGAGCCCTGGGTCATCACCCAGGATGGCGTACCGCCTCCGGAATATTGTAGGGAGTCCACCTTTCTCCTGAAGAACGGTTCTTGCGCCGGTCTGTTATCTGGTGTAGAGTTCCTGAGTTTCTTTGGCAGCGTATTTTGGTTGGAACTAGGCATGTTGTTTTCTGGGGCTTTCCCCCCAGAGTTTTTATTGAGGGAAACACTATTCTTCTTTTTCCCAGCATTGATTTTGCTCCCATTTTTCAGCACCTTATTTTTGATCAGCCTAAGAAATCAACCCGCATTACATAAAATCCACACCTTCATCTGCGCGCTGGCAAGGGATTGGGTATCTTCATTCTGGCTACTCTCCCATCCGATCAAATCCGCCTTTGGGAGTTTTGGATGTTTGTGGGATTAGTTTTCGGTAGTCTCGTGATCGAGATTACCCGCTGGGCGCAAAAAACCAGACTAGTTCGGAAGGAGGAAGTCGTATGAGGAAATCGGGGATGGATCTTGTGATCGTACTCTGGTGGCTGCTCTCAGCCATCATTGCCGTGCTTTTACTCGGCCCGCTGATAGGGCTCATATCAAACCTCCCGGGGATTAATGTAGATCAATTAGGCGCATTCACCATACCGCTGGCTTACGCGCTGATTGCGGGGACCTTGCAATGGCTCATCCTCCGCACACGAATTAAAAAAGCCGGCTGGTGGCCGCTGGCTTCGCTGGGCGGCATGGGAGCAGGATTTCTCATTCTCTTTGGTCTGATGGCGGGATTGCCTCAGGAGACTGCCCAAAGCATAAGCAGCTCTTTGCCCGAGCCGGTGCAGGGCATGCTGGAATGGGGCATTGAGGCAGGCGCGCTGGGCTTGGTGCAGTGGCTGGTGCTGCGCAAATCGCTCCCCAGGGCAGGCTGGTGGATTGCGATCAGCCTCCTGGGTGGGTTGCTTCTTGGGCTGATGGTCGGTGTGGGAGTGCAAACTCCCTCCTGGGAAGTCTATGCCATCCCTCTCTGCATGGGGCTGATCCCGGGGTTGGGGTTGGCTGGCTTGTTCTGGAGTTGGGAGAACCGCAGGGCGGATACTGGCGTGCAGGCCGGGACTTAGGGATACGGAAATGGAGGCGCGAGATGAATGCAAATAGTGCTATCCAGACCCCAACTTCAACCACCAGAGAATCCCCTGGCTCAGTCTTCCTGGGCATCCTGCTGTTCCTGATTGCCGGGGCGGGATGGGTGCTGCTGGAGACGCCCGGTGATCAAGCCACGCGGTTTACCGGCCACCAGATCGCCGGGGGCCTCCTCTTCGGAGGTTATCTGGTGATCATGGCCGTTTTGCTGGCGGGCATATTAAAAGGATTCCCGCGCTGGGTAATGCCATATCTATCCTATGGGGTGATCTTTGGCCTGTACATTTCCAATGCTTCTACGCCTGGGCTAAGCATCTTCGGCATCCAGCTGTGGGCTAAAGCTCTGTGGGGTGTGCGCGCCTGCGTGCCTATGATACTCGTAATTCTCATCGCAGCAGCCTTCTGGCGGTCCCTGATCAAGCCTCTACAGAAATTTGTAGACAAAATTCTCGAAGATTGGACCCTGGTGGCATTCGGTATCTTCGGCCTCCTGCCTCTAATAGCTATTTTAATGGATGAGGTCGACCATAACTTCAGCTTTCCTATCCTGGCGATTGCAGAAGGGATCCTGGTGGCTGGAGCGCTGCTGTATATGCTCATCCGCAAGCCGCTTCCCCGTTTTTTGGCGCTTGTGCTCAGCGCCGCCCTGTCAGTGATATTGATGGGGTCGGCCAGCAGCTATTACTGGCAAACGCACACCATGATTCTGGATCCCTATCGAATTGTCCCCACCGGTGTGCCGGTTGATTTCGTCGAGATGTTACTGATGGGTTTAAGGATGGCTCTGGGCATCATGGTGCTGTTTCTACCCACCCTCGCCTTGTGGTATTACGGTACCAAAAGGAGATCTCATGGATCGATCTCCCCACAAGGTCTCTAATCCGTCCCCGAACAAACCCGAATCCTGGAAGACGACCTTCCTGGCGCTGATCCCCTACCTGGTGTGGCCGGTCATCTACCTGGTGTGTTAAATAGGTCCGGTAGTCCAGGAAATACGCATTCCCAACATGTTGCTCTGGGTAACCGCCAATGGCGCCCTGATCATCGCCCTTTTTGAATGGCGGTGATGACCATGGGGTGGATACGTGGTTTCCCCCTCTGGTCTTTGCCTATTGGGTCTGTGCCGCGCCTCCGGTCCCTGCTGGGTGGCTTGATTGCCAGCCATCCGCTGGTGGCGGGGTTTCAGGGGTTTTTTAAGGGCCGCACTATAAAAGCAGGTTTCGTCGTTAGCCTTGCGCCCGGCTATATAGTGTTGAGGTTTGCGCTTGGGCTCGTCTCGATCCTGCAGCCCTCCACCCAACGCCGGGCGAAATTCGCTTCATGATAAATTCTCAAGTCAGATAAAATTTTTTACAGGAAAGTGTATTGACATTTCTCCAAATGTGGTTATAGTGTAGATATACCTAAGTTACTTATGCTTGGAAGTGAATATGTCGCCAAGGGATCAAATACGTAAAGGCAGTACGGATTTTGTCGTGCTTAGCTTGCTCGTGAAGCGCCCTATGTATGGCTATGAGATCAGCCAACAGCTCGGGCAGCGCAGCGGAGGCTACTTCGAAATGAAAGAGGGGCTCCTCTACCCGGCGCTGCACCATATGCAGGAAAAGGGTTGGCTGACCACGGAATGGCGTAAGGTCGAAGGGCGGCGCCGTAAATACTACGCTCTGACGAAGATGGGCCTGGAGGTCCTCGACCAGCAGGCAGCCGAATGGAAAACGTTTCTCGAAAAATTGGATGGTTTGCTGCAAGCAAATGACGTATGGACGGGATGACGGTTGACCTGGTGCTGGCGAAGATCGGCGAGCAGCTTCATCTCAGCAAAGAAACGGAGCGTGAGGTGCTGGCCGAAATTCGCACGCACCTGGAAGATACGGTCGCCGCAGCCTCCGCCAGGGGAGAGGATGAGCAGGCAGCCCTGAGCCAGGCAGCCGAAAGATTCGGCATTCCTGAGGTCAGCGCAGAGCTTCAGGTCATTCACAACAACCACGATTCTACCGAAGCGATCCTCGCCACCGCCCTGCCTATTGTATTCACACTCATCTTGCGCTGGATGGCCTTCGCTCCCGACGGCTCTGCACTGCACTGGCAGCAAATCCTGACCCGACCCGGGTTTTATCTACTGGCTGCGATTGCCCTCGCCATCCCGGTGCTCATCTTCCATCGCTGGCGCTATGCACTGGTGGGTTGGGGGATTTTTTGGTTTCTTACGGTCATTTTTGTCATTTTCCCAAGCATCAACAGCTGGTAAGTTCAGGAGGGTGATATGGCAGATACAACCGCACGGACAACGCAGGCTACCAGGCAAGTCGGCGCCCAGGATTTCAGCATCGTCGAAAGAATCTTGCGCAATCGTAATGCTTTCTTCATCGAAATTCGGGAGGGCGTCGAGCTGCCGGAAAAAATGAGGGCGATGTTGATTTCGAGCATCACTTTCTTTGCGATCTACGGCGCGGTGATGGGTTCGACGCACAGCTTGTGGCAGACGCTGAGCTCGGCAGTCAAGCTGCCCATCCTCTTCATCGTGACCCTTTTCGTGTGCGTGCCCAGCCTGTATTTCTTCGGCCTGTTGATTGGCTCGAACCAGAGCCTTCGCCAGAACCTGGCGGTGATCCTCACGGCCATCACCGTCACAGGGGTTCTCCTGCTGAGTTGCGCGCCGATCACCCTATTCTTTCTGCTCACCACCAGCCAGTACCAATTCTTCAAGCTGCTCAATGTGGGCATCTTTACCATCTCAGCCTTGATGGGGATCGTATTTCTATACCAGGGCATGAAAGTGGTTTCAGGCCCTGAAGTCAGCGGCGCGGCTTCGCACAAATGGCTGCTCGTCTTCTGGATGTTTGTCTACGCTTTTGTGGGCAGCCAGATGGCCTGGACCATCCGCCCTTTCATCGGCGCGCCGGGCTCGCCGTTCGAAATCTTCCGGCAGCTGGGGGGCAACTTCTACGCCGACGTCCTGCGCAGTATCGGCGAGTTTTTGGGGTTCTTGATCGTACGTTAATTGCCACCCATTTCGAAGCCAACATCGCCAAAAAATAATCGTAATTGCCCTGAAATCAATCCAGGCAGCGGGGAGGCAAAAACCAGGTCTGGGAACCGGTTGTATTTAGCGCACCTGGGAAAAAGAAAGGCGAGGGGACCGGCAATGAATGCAAAGCCATCAGGAAAGTACAAACTTCTGCTGATCGTCTTGATGGGTGCCTGGGCTTTGCTGTGTGGCAGTACTGTGTATGCATTAATTCTGATCCACCCTTACTCAGCAGCCTTGATCTCGCTAACCACAACCGCCCTGAAAGGCCCTCAAATTGCGCAATCGGCATTTTCTCCAGATCGGGCTTACGAAGCCTATGTGATGGAATACCCCTCGCTTGACCCGCCCAACCAGACGATCCTCATCCAGCGCAGCGACAAATCACATTTCGTTGTCGTCGGCAAGCTCGTAAGCGATGTGGACTCAATCCGTTCGATCCACTGGTCTGCGACCGGGGATATGGTGGTCTTCGTCACCAGCAACAATATGATCGCCGTGCTCGTTCCGGGTTTCCAGACCCTGAATATCCCCCTGGCAGATGAGTTTGCCCGCTACCACCCTGGCGAATCCGAAGTTTTTGGCGGAGGCATCCCTCAATATCAGGTCGCAGAGGTAGCTTTCCCCAAACCGGGCGTCTTTGCCTTTCGTCTGGTCAGGTTGGAGAACTTTAAGCCTGCAGGTACAGAGCCTCTGCGCGAGATCCGGCTGGCTGAGCTGCTGGGGCTTTCCCCGCAGACCAACTCCACCCCAAACCCCTGGATGAGTGCCGGAGGATAACATCTCGCCGGAGTAGAGCAGAAAACGATGAGAATAAACCTGCTGGTCCAATCCATTTTTTGGCTCTTGTTGCGGCTCTACCCGGTTCGTTTCCAGGCAGAGTTTGGAGACGAGATGCAGGAAGTGTTGGCTCTGACCCTGGAGAATTCCCGGTCTCAGGGAAGAGCCAATTTTATCGGTTCGATCTGGAGAGAGTTTGCCAACTTGCCTGCCAGTATTGTCAAGGTTCACTGGCGCAATTTCCAAGCGTGGGAGGAAAACATGTCACTCGATTTCAAAGCCAATTCTCAATTGTCTAAAATAGAATTCTCCCCGGCAGACAAATCGATCGAAGGTCGCTTGATTTCCACTCTTCTGGCTGTCTTACCTTTCATCCCTTTTTCGATCGCCATCGTCACTTACCGCCACCTGCGCCTGGATTATTCTGTAACTGCCTGGATCCAATGGGGCGCCCTGGCGATGCTTTTTCTGGGGATCCTCGCCGGCTGGCTCAACGATTTTCCCCACTGGAGCTACCCTTATACGGGCATTTTCTTCGGGATTGCATTGATATTTGCCCTCGGCAGCGACAGGGATATGACTTTCCTGGAGAATCTATATATTAAACTCGTCATCCTGGGACCCATCGTCCTGATCTTCGCCCTGATCTGGTGGCTTCTCCGCCGCTCGCACCCGCTGCGCCGGCTCTTCCAGAATGCCCGCGCGGATTGGACCCTGATCCCCTTCTGTATATACAGTTTTCTTACGCTGGTCATCTCCATCGTCTTTACCAACATCCGCTCGGTGTATGGCGCTCCATTTCTGGCTGCAGCCACGCTGGTGGAGATCGCGGGGGTGATCGGCTACATGTTACTGGCGCGGCCTGCCTGGCGCATCTCGGCTCTGGCGTTGGCAATGACGCTGGTATGGGCAATTTCAACGCTCGGTTCGGCAACCTTCTGGCACAACCGGCCGTTCTGGATTGGCTCCGGGACCGGCAACGGTTACCAGATCGCCGCCCAATATGCCGGCTATTGGGCTGTGATGCTCCTGGTGATGCTGCTGCCGTTTGCGGCGGTCTGGCTCTGGCGGGCTATGAAAAAGCCTTGAGATAGGAGGATTGAGGTGAAAAAAAGCTCGCAGTTTTTCCTCCTCCTGGCAATTGTGCTGGGGATTTGGCAATGGGCCTTGCTCTTCGTAGGAGGCTCCTGGTATTACACAGTAACTAACCTGGAACGAGCACGGAAGAATGGAGTCTACGCCTCCCCGGAGGCAGGCATACGCGCCATCATTGCTAAAAGCTATCTTGGTATCCAAAAAATCGAAATCGAACACGCCGGGACTAATTCATTCGACGGTAGCAATCCTCACGTCGGGTTTGCGATTGCCCGGGTCTGGGCTGACCGGCGCAGCGACGGCACCCTGCTACCGGTTTCCGGGGATTTTCCTGGATCGTTTTTCCTGCAGATGAAGGATGGCTGGGTCCACGTGGGGGAGGGTTACTTCCCTGAATTTATTGGTTTTTGGATGAAGATCTTTGGCATGGCTGGAGGATAAGGGTCAAACAACTTCGTATGAATACAAAACCGAAGTCTCACTCCGTGATCACAGGCTTACTGGTCTCAGCCGGCATCCTGGGGGTACTCTTGCTGGTTCCCTTCGGGTTTATCGCTTCTGTCTTTTGGGAGGAAAACCAGGGACCCTACACCCACACCAGCGTGGTGCTCGATATCGACGGCGATGGCGACCTGGACGTGGTCACCGGGAATATCCGAAATGAAGGCCAATATTCTATATGGCCGCATACCATCTTGTGGACCAATGACGGCCGGGGGAAGTTCACTCCCACCAGCCTGGAAGCCTACCACTCGCCGGCGCCCGGAGATGTGGATGGTGATGGAGATGTTGACCTGGCGGTAATGGGCCAGTTCAATATTGCTCTTTTGCTGAACCAGGGTGGCGTCCAGAGAGGCTTAGCAGGAGCATTCAAGCCGTATGGCAATCTTATTTTCCCGATTGAAAAACCAGGCTTGTCCGGCATGTCCGGTGAGGTCGTCACCGGCGACCTGAACCAGGATGGCCAGGTGGATGGGTTCGTATCCTTCTGTTGCGGTCTCATACCGGCCCCGCAAGATCAGGAGGGGTGGGTCGAGACATCCTATTCCTGGGTGTGGATCAACGATTGGGATCCGCGCGGCTGGCTGAACCGCCATACCCTGCTGCTCCCCGAGCTGGATGGCGTGCCTATCCGGGCTGCCGCGCTGGGTGACCTGAACGGCGACGGCAGCCTGGACGTGTTTGCCGCGGCGACCCTGCCGGTGAATGGCCAGCAGGGTTTGGCAACCGACTATGTGCTTTTCAACGATGGCCAGGGCAGCCTGCGCCTTTCAACCCAACGGTTAAGCACCCCCGGCAGCTATGCCGTCGCCCTGGGAGACCTGGACGGCGATGGGGACCTGGATGCGCTGGTGGGGACCGAAACCGGGGCGAAGGTCTGGATCAACCAGGGCGGGGTGCAGGCCGGTCAAGCGGGCATCTTCGCCACCTCCTGGGAGGAGGATACCAGCGGGCAGACCGCCTCCGTCTACCTGGCCGACCTGGACGGCGACGGTGACCTGGATGCCCTGCTGGCCGGGAAGACCCGGGCGGCGATCTGGTGGAACGACAGCCGCGGCGCCTTCACCCAAGCAGACCAGCGTTTCCGCTACTCCGAGAGGACCGCCCTGGCTGTGGGAGATTTCAACGGCGACGGCCGGGCGGATATCTTTACCGGGGAATTTATGGAAAAATACACCGTACGGTTAAACCAGGGGGATGGGAAATTTCAGCAGTAGGATGGGGATGTGGCTGAACTTACCATCCATTTACGCTTAATCAAGCATTGCACGCCAGGGTACTATAATCAATAAATGCGGGGGATTATTCCACCTCCCCCTCCGATTGATCCTGGAGGTCAGATGACTTCAGAAATCACCGTGCGCGGGGCACGGCTGCATAACCTTAAGAATATCAGCCTTTCCATTCCCAAGAACCGGCTTGTCGTCCTGACCGGCGTCTCAGGTTCGGGCAAATCCACTCTGGGGTTCGATATCCTGCTCAAAGAAGGGCAGCGCCAGTACCTGGAATCGCTCGGGCTGGTCACCTTTGGGCTGGCGAAACCCCCGGTAGACTCGATCAGCGGGTTGTCGCCATCGGTCAGCGTAGACCAGCATCTCACCAATCGCAGCCCGCGCTCGACGGTCGGCACGGTGACCGAGATCTACACTTATTTGCGCTTATTGTATGCGCGCCTGGGACACCGCCCCTGCCCGAACTGCGGGAAAGACGTCCCGCCCTCCTCCGCCTCATCCGCAGCAGGGTGGGAGCAGGAATCTGAGATAGATGACGATACCTCAGCTCCGGAAGCCACCTTCCCCTGCCCGCACTGCGGCGCCCCGCTGCCTGAGATCGGCATGGCGAATTTCTCCTTCAATAAACCCGCCGGGGCCTGCCCGACCTGCACCGGCCTGGGCAGTGTCCACCAGGCAAACATCGACCGCCTGGTCGACGAGCAAAAGAGCCTCCCGCAGGGGGCGGTTGCCGGGTGGAACCCTTTCCAAATCAGCTACCACACGGCCACTCTGCAGGCTGCCGCCGCCCATTACGGTTTCGAATTCGACCTCGCGCGCCCTGTGAAGGAATACACCCAGTTGCAGCGCGACCTGCTGTTCTACGGTGTGGAAAGCCCTCTCTTCCGCCGCCATTTCCCGAACAGCGAGCCGCCCTCCACGGTGCGCGGTGGACGTTTCGAAGGCCTCGCCACCAGCCTCCTGCGCCGCTATGGCGAGCATCTCCACGCCCATATCTCTGATGCCGATTACCGCGATAAATTGGAGGAGGTTGTAGTGACCCAGACCTGCCCCGCTTGCCGCGGAATGCGCCTGCGCCCCGAAAGCCGGGCGGTGACCGTCAACGGGCAGACGATTGTGGACCTGGCAAGCCTGCCGCTCACCGGGCTCGGCTCCTGGTTGGGCGGTCTGCGCGGAGCCCTCACGCCCGATGAATTGCTTATCGCCGAGCCTGTGCTGGTCGATCTGAACGAGCGTATCGCCCGGCTGGTCGAAGCCGGCGCCGGCTACCTCGCCCTGGAACGGCCATCGCCAGGCATCTCCGCCGGCGAAGCCCAGCGCCTGCGCTTGGCTTCATTGCTCGGCTCGAGCTTGAGCGGCGTGCTGTACGTTTTCGACGAGCCGACCATTGGGCTGCACCACCGCGACACCCGCCGCCTGATCGATCTCTTGCGCCGCCTGCGCGACCTGGGCAACACCGTGCTCGTCATCGAACACGACCTGGAGATGATCGCCGCCGCAGATTACGTGATCGACTTCGGCCCGGGAGCGGGCATTCACGGCGGGCAGGTGCTGGCTGCCGGCACCCCAGCGGATATCGTAAAAGAGCCCGCTTCACTCACCGGCAAGTACCTGTCCAGGCGAGCATCCATCCCTGTCCCCCAACACCGCCGGACGCCAGGCAGTCAAAGCATTACCATTCACGGGGCACGCCACCACAATCTCCAGAACATCACCGTGCGCCTGCCGCTGGGGCTGCTCGTTGCAGTGACGGGGGTCTCGGGGTCGGGAAAATCCTCTCTGATTTTCGACACCCTCGACCGCCTCCTCCGGCAGCGCCTGGGCCAAAGCCACGGTTCGAGCGACGTCCCCGGCGAATGCGACTCGATCGAAGGTTGCGAATTTATCGATAAGGTGATTACCATCGACCAGGAGCACATCGGGCGCATCCCACGCTCGAACGCCGCCACCTATGGCGGACGCGTTCGCACCGATCCGCCTGGCCTTTGCGACAACACCCGAAGCTCGCCGCCGTGGGTTTTCTGCCCGGCATTTCTCGTTCAACGTGCCTGGCGGTCGCTGCGAGCGCTGCGAAGGCACCGGCATCCTGACCGTCAACATGCATTTCTTGCCCGGTGTGGAAGTGCGCTGCCCGGCCTGTCACGGGCGCCGCTTCACCCCCCAGACGCTCGAGGTGCATTACCACGGGCACGACATTTCCCAGGTTCTCGATCTGACGGTTGAAGAAGCGCTGGCGCTGTTCAAGGACATCCCCGCCGCTCGTTCTCGCCTGCAGGCCCTGTCTGACGTGGGCCTGGGTTATCTCCAGCTTGGGCAGCCCGCCACCACGCTTTCAGGCGGCGAAGCCCAGCGCGTGAAGCTGGCCAAAGAGCTGGGCCGCCGCTCCACCGGGCGCACCCTGTATTTGTTCGATGAGCCGACCACCGGGCTGCACCTGGCCGATACCGCCCGTTTGCTGGGGGTGCTGCAGCGCCTGGTGGAGGCCGGCAATTCCGTGATCGTCATCGAGCACAACCTGGAGCTGGTTAAAGCCGCCGATTGGGTCATCGACCTGGGGCCGGAAGGCGGGGCAGCGGGTGGCAGATTGGTCGCCCAGGGATCTCCAGAGCAGGTCGCCCGGGTTTCCGCCTCATACACAGGTCAGGGCTTGCGCGAAGCCGGGTTGCCAGGGATCTAAAACCCCTTTAGGAAGCAGGCTGCCACTCTGGCGGCTGGGTGACCTGTGCCTGTGGCGCAGGATGTGACTCTTTATTTATTTACGGACAGGCTTTCGAGTGTGTTATGCAGCGCCTGCCGTCGATAATACTTAATCCAGAGCAAAGGATGTGATCGTGAAGTGATCGTGAAGACCGGCCATTGGGTTTATACGGACGATCCCAAATCCCCAAGATCCATGGAATTCGGCAGCTTGCCCAGCCATTCCCTCACCTCCTGAGGCGAAGCCAGGCGCCAATCGGCCTGGGTTTCCGGCAGCCGGCTACCGACCAGAATGGCGAACCCGCCCCTCTGGTGTACGATTGGAAAGGCACTCGCATCTTTATCGTCATCGCCCAGGTAGAGGGGCAGCGCCTGCGCGGGCATCAGGCGATCTAACATGTAGGCAACGGTTTTTCCTTTGTCGGCGATCTCCAGGCAGATCTCGAGGAACCTGTCTCCACCCAGGAGGCGGAAACTCCCGGAGGAGAGCGTTTTCTCGGCGCTCAGGCGTCCCTCGGCGAGGACCTGCTCGGCTGCCTGCGGGGAGGCGAAGCGAGCGTGTATAGCCAGCGCCCAACCCTTATCCTCCAGGTAAAAACCGGGCGCCGAAGCGGCAAGTCTCCGCCATTCGGGCTTCAGCGCCTCTAAGGGCGGGCGTACCTGCCGGTAATCTGCCTGCTCGACGGGTTTTCCATCACCGCCCAGGATTTCGACACCGTAGTTGCCGGCCAGGTGGATGCCCTTCACGGGGACCAACCTGCGGAGCTGCTCCAGGCTGCGCCCGCTGACCACCGCCACCTGGATGCGCTGCTCCCGCGCGAGCCTGCCCAGCAGGG
>JAMCRR010000121.1:0-12212 GCA_023381565.1 Chloroflexota bacterium | reverse complement strand
GGCGATGATCCCGGTGTCGGGGAGGACATCGGCCGGCGTGGGAGCGAAATCGGCCAGGGTGCCGTCGTAATCCAGGAACAGCCCGAGCTGCCGGACTGCTAACAACCACTGGCGCAGCCACATTGGAGTCGTAATCATGGTAAATTCTATATCAGCGCGGGGGACGTAGAGTACGCCGAGATAATTTTATTATAAAGCTCAGCGCTCTCTGCGTCTCTGCAGATGAAAGGTTCTCTGGTGGTCATTTACTCCAACAAAGGCTCGATCTCACGTGAGTAAATCGCTTGCCAGGTATAGTATTGGCGGATGCGACGGCGCAAGCGGCAGGTCGAGCTGCCTTCCGCCCACCCCAGGAGTATCCGCGCCAGCTCAGCCGGGTCCTGCGATGGATCGATCCGGGTTACGTCATTGCCTCCGACATCTGCCGCGGCAGGGATATCCGAGCAGATGACCGGCACCCCGATCAGCCCGGCTTCCACCACGGGCATGCCAAAGCCCTCCCGGTGGCTCGGCATAAAAACGAAATCGGCTGTGCGGTAGAGATCTCCAAGCAGCTCGTCATCGATGAAGAAAGGCTTGCCGGGTTCCGGGCCGCTTTCGTAGACAAAATGCGCCTGCTCTTCGACACCCAACTCGCGGCGCAGCTCCAGCAGGGAGCGAAAATACTCCATGTTTCGAGCCTCGTGCGGATCGGGCGGGCCGGTGACCACCAGCCGGGGGCGGCAACCCAGAGCGACCAGGGCTGCCGTCAGGCGCAGCGCCAGCTCGATATTCTTAGCCTGGGTGACGCGCACGGGCATCAAGAGGGTCAGGTCGCTGTCGAACAGCCCCAACCGGTCGCACAGCTCCCTGCCTCCCGGAGAGAGGCCGAGAAGGGTCACCGGATCAACCCCTGTATGAATGACGGGAAGGCGTTCTACGGGATAGTTGAACAACCCGGCCAGCTCTTTCTGTCGCTGCGACGAAATCGCCACATAGACTAATTCGGATATCGGCGTGCGGAGCAAATCCCAGGGATAGCCGGGGAAGACTTTGGAGCGAGAAGCCTGGCTGGTCCAGGTGATGTCGTGGCACCAGGCGATGCAGCGCGGCAAGGAACCCTCAGAAGCCAGTCGGGCCAGGGCAGCCGTGAAAGCCAGGTTGAAGTGCTTGGTAAAAACATTGTGGACGATCACCCACTTCAGTGGAGCGAGCGCCGGACGCAGCCTGGCGGCAATCTCGTCCACAAATGGAGCAAACCCGGGGGGCAGCTCGCCTTTTTCCAGGCCGGAGCTCATTTCCTGCACGCGAGGGTTGCGGGTATCCAGCTCCGGCAATATCCATGTGCTTACCCCCGGGAGATTGGGTATACCCTCACCGCCGCTTCCGGCAATCATCACGTGCGGATGTCCGTGTTCCGCCAGCAGCCTGGAATGAGCCTGGATGACCCGTTCGACGCCGCCCACGACCGGCAGCAGGCTGTAATGCAAGATGGCGCCCTCGGGCTGATCTACCAATTCATCCACCGCCAACGACTATTGTCCGGGTGCATGAATGTACCCCCCTGTGAACCTTTGGATATCCCCTCGGATCAGATTTCCATAAGGGTGTTCATGGGAGATTGCTTCGCAGTCTGAAAGAGAATCGGACTGCTCGCAATGACGCGTCTTTGCGTCATTATCAAGAGAAAAACCCATCATGATTGAGATGTAAAACATAAGATGTGATTGTCCTGATGATGGTTAATCAGAAACGCGCGCTCCATCGATGGAAATTTATCAGAGATTCAGATCGACCACCGTCTGAAGCTGCTGGTAGAGCCAGTACATGATATCTTCTCTCTCGATGGTCCAGCGCAGGCGGGTGGCGCGCTCCTTTCGTTCGGCCAGGGGCATGGTCAGCGCCTGGTGCAGGGCCTGGGCAGTCGCATACACGTCGATCGGAGAAATGACGATGGCGCCCACACCGAGCTGCTGGCTGGCGCCGGTGCTTTCTGAAAGCACCAAGACCCCGTTCTTCTGGTTCACGATCGGCCCTTCTTTTGCCACCAGGTTCATACCATCTGCCAGACTGTTGACCAGCAGCACATCGTAGCGCTGCAGGGCAGCCAACCCCCGAGCGTAATCGTCGCCGATGAGCACGCGCACCGGCTCCCACCGTCTGGACCCAAAGCGGGTGTTGACCCTGCCAGCGGCTGCCATGAGGTTATCCTGGTAATCTTGATACTCGCTGACGTCCGAGCGGGAAGGAACCAGCAGCGCCAGGAGGACTACCTTCCCGTGCATATCCGGATACAAACCAAGCATCTCCTCGAAGGCCTGAAATCCGCGGATGATATTCTTGCTGGGTTCCATGCGGTCTACCCGCACAACAAGCTGCATGTCCTTGACAACATTGTCAATCTCAGCGCCAAACTCATCTTCCTGCAGGGTTTTGGCGGCCTCTTCCAGCATATTGACATCGACCGAGATGGGGAAATCTCGCACGTGGGTGGTATGGTTGCGGTACCAGACCCAGCCGCGCTTGAAGTTTTGGTGCGATTGCGGAAGAAAGGATTCACAGGTACGGATGAAATTCAGGCTGTCGGTCTGAGTTTGGAAACCCAGGATATCTGCTGCGCACAGCCCATCTAAGATCGCCTGACGCATGGTGGGCGGCAGGAAGCGCCAGTACTCAGGGCCGGGCCAGGGAATGTGGGTGAAATGCATGATCGCCGTTTTGTCAAGCGGTTCCATCTGGTCGCGCACGGAACGAGCCGCCAGGTAGAGGTGGTAATCTTGCAGCATGACCACCGGCGTTTTGGGGCTGGCATGGATCTGCCGGATGATCTCATCGGCAAAGAGCTGGTTGACGCGTTTATAGCCGCCTTCCCACGCCTCCCAGGTGGCGTGGTCGATGACCGGATTGCGAGGCAAATCCCACATTGAATGCTGCAGGAACCAGAGCAGGGGGTTGGAAATAACGCCGTAATACCCCTCGTAGGCCTGGGGATCCGGCGACAGGAAGACCATGTGCGTTTCGCGTGCGCCATCCCCAAGGACGACATCGCCCCTGCCGAAGAGACGGTCGGATTCTGTGTTGGCGCAAGAGATCCAGGTGGCATCCACATATTGAAGGAGGCCAAGGAGTGCCGTCACCAATCCGCCGGTATTGCGCTGGTACTGCAGTTCACCATTCTCATTGATATCAAACTTAACCGGTCCCCGGTTGGCGGCGATGATCAGCGAGCGTTGGGCAAATAATTTTTCTTCCAGTCCCATCAGGTGGTGGGAATTATTTTCTTGTGTCACCTTGCCTCAAACGGTTTCGAATAGCGCTCATACTTGTACATATCTTATCATTAATATTCAGATTAACGGCAGTTCAGGATAGGGAAACAGGGGAGGAGATGCCTCTTTTATCCCGACCACGGGTTGAGTATCTATTTTTGATGTACAAGACGTGAAGGAAAAAATAATGATCGGTAGCGTCTACCTCCGGCGCTTGCCTGAGAGAAAAGCAACTACGATCCGGGCGTGCCTTTCCCGCCTTCCTAAGGCTTGTCTCGGTGCTACAAAAACATGGAGTAGGATTTAGGGCATGGGCACGTCCTCGGTTCAGGGATATTTGCCCGTATTATAGCACAAATATTCTATGAAGGCAACCTTTTTTTAGGTTATTCACCGGTACGGGATAAGGAACCTTCAGGGTTTCGTCACCGCAGGGATATAGGTGCGATTTCCAGCGAATCGGCCGTAGATGCCCGCGTCTGCAGCCAGCGGAATATCGTCATAAACGGTCAGAAAATCGCCGTGCGCTCCACCTTCCACCCTGGGGTGATGCGCCACAAATCCTCCCAGGGAGATCGTATGCTCCACGATGCTACCCGACTGTGAAACCAGTACCCCTGAGATATTGGAAAACAGAAATCCCGTGCTCGGCGCTTGCTGCCAGGTAGCCAGGTACCTGCCACGGTTGAGGTTCCCGGAAATAGCCGGCTGTAATTCGTTGTTATTGGTGGATTTTATGATAAAGTGTGGTTGGGGATTCCCATCGGCGGTTACCGGTGAGCCCACAATATCCCAATCGCTCAAGGCGCCATGCACTTCCCAGGCTACCAGATATTGCCCATCCGGCTCGACCGGCAGGGCCGCAACTGACGGAGCAGTTGCGGAAACAGTATAGTGGGCGATCTGGGTTGTTTCTGGAAACAGAGGCAGGCCATTTCCGGTAACGCGGCGGCAGTATATATCGCTGAGGTTGGCGCCCGAATCGTACTGCTCCCAGGCAACCAGGTATTCGTTGCGACCCAGGTTGTAGGCCAGGTCAGCTTTCGTCCTGGGATTTTTGCCCGGATCCTGTGAAATCGAGATGATACCGCCCTCTAATGCGCCTGTAGCCAGTACTTTCTGCCCGTAAATACTCGTCGAAATCGGCAATGGATGCCAGGTTTCATCCCAAACCACCAGGTACTTATCGGAGGAATAGGCATAGGCGATGACAGGATTAGCAGGGGTATATAAATTGTAGCCTGCGCCCTGGATAACGATATCGCTGGCGTCCAGAACCTGTCCGGTTCCGGAAATACGCCGGCCATGGATACTGTGCCCACTGCTGATCTCTTGATTTTGCCAGACGACCATATATTGGTCTGCCTTGACATTATAAGCAACCCGTGGATAACGACGATCTACGCCCGGGTCTCCCGCCGCAATATAGAATGGTCCCCCGAGCAGCCGCCCGTCATGTGCAATACGCCGGGCACGGATATCATCATTTCCAGGGCGGTCGTTATACCAAACCACCAGGTATTCGGATCGTATGGAATTGTAGGCTACATCGGGGTTCATTTCGATCAAAAGAGTTTCGTTAGAAATTTGGAACATATACCCAACCGGATCGATCGAAGCTGAAGCAGCCTGGGTTTCTCCATGGCTACCGGGTGGCATCCGGGGTGCGGCATCAGCGTGATGCGAGCCGGCTACAGCGCACAGCATGGCGGCGGTACATAGCTTAACGAACAACCGCAGAACAGACATTTTGCCCTCCTCTCCTGGGCCGAACGCCGTACCTTTAACTCCCTCTCCTGAAGAAAAGCCGGGAGGTCATCAGAACAATTGATCGAATTTAATTAAATAAACGTTGGGGGAAAATCATGCATCACACCCTCCTGCACGAGCAACCAAGGCTTACCTTCTTTCAGGTCTGCAATGAAGAGCATGAACGATCTTGAATTAATTATATAGAATCCGAATCCACAATTCAATCCACCACCGTTAATATTCAGAAATTAATCGCCGGGAACCATCGCATGGGCGATGGCATACCCGGAAGCGACCTTTCGTTTCTCGTTGGGTCCGGTCAGGTAAGCCTTCTTGAGCTCCTCGGGCCCGGCATTGACTACCTGGCAGAACCCGCGCTGCTCGAGGAATTCACGGATAGTCCCTTCCGGGATGCCAAAGGTGATCCTTTCACCGGTCAGCCGCTCATAACGGCGCATGGAGCGGATCTCCTTATGCTTTCCCTCCGTGGAGAGGGTCGAAGTGTACAGGTAGTCGAAGATGACGGAGCTGCCGGGGGCGGAATTCTCCGCGATGAACGCCAGAGTGGCATCGATGGCGGCAGGAGGCAGGTATTGCGTGACTCCCTCCCAGATAAAAAGCGTCTTTAAGCCCGGGTCGTAACCGCTTTCCTTCAACCGCTGCTCCAGGCTCTGGGTAGCGAAATCGACGGAGGCATAGGCAACGTGCGGGGGGAGCTTCCCGAATATTTTGGTGAGCTTTTCGAGTTTGATGCGCTGTGTCGCGGGGTGATCCACCTCGAAGACCTTGATCCCCTGCTTGAGTGCATCGAAGCGGTAGGGGCGGGAATCAAAGCCGGCGCCCAGGATGACGAGCTGCTCGAGGCCAGCCTCCAGGCAGGCTTGCAGATAGTCGTCGATCGTACGAGCGCGCACCACCAGAAAGTCGAACACGCCCGGCGACCGCCGCTGAGCGTAACTCATGAACAGGCGCGAGATAAATCCGAGCCAGGGGCTGACGAAAAATCGAGCATAGGGATCGAAGCAAACGCGCTCGCCGGGCGGCTTGCGGGATTCAAATGCCCGGGCAAAGGCGATCCCTTCGGCGGTAAGAGAGGACTGCGAAGGCTTCATGGCGGCGAATACCCTCGATCATAGAAAGTGCAGGAGCGAACGTTAGCGAACCCGCCGCAGGTCAGCCGTGGGTGGGTTCGCGGCGATTAGTAGCCTATTTCTTCTTTAATGTCATCCGGCAGCTCCGCTTCGCGCTCGATGTAGATGGGCGTACCGCCGTACTTGACGAAAGTTACCGATGTGCCTCCATAACCGATAACGCGCACGTAGATCCCTCCGTTATGTACCACCGTCACCGGGATACCGCCTTGCCTGACAAAGGTCACGTATTCTCCGGAATGGATTTCTTCGGCCATATTCTCCTCCACAAGAAGAATAGAGTACCCTTTTCAGGGCTCATTCTACCTCAGTTGGAGAATTACGGTACATATTTCAAGGCTGCCGCCAGGTCCTCGGCGATCATGCGGCGCTTGCTCTTTTCGATAAAGAAGCTGGGACCGGCCTGCAAGTAGGATGGGAAAGCCCGTTTCCCTCTGAAATAGTATTCCTGGGCGCGCAGCTTGTAGGTCGAACCGGACGGGATCACGCGGGGTTCGCCGGCTCTTCTGGCAATCGTATTGAGCGCCCTGATCACCACGTCGCCCATCAACAGATAAGCCTGCACGTTGGGGAAGAGGGCAAGCTCCTGCTCGAGGAGGCGGGAACAGTTCGTGATACTCTCAGGATCGATCGCGTAGCCGGTTTTACCGCACTTCACCGCCGTGGTCAGGTAAACACCCAGGGCAAGGATCTCCGCGATGGAGGCAACCTGCGCCCCGGCATCCTGGAAGGCCAGCACAGTAGTCTGCGCGAAGAGCGCCCCCGGGCCGGCATAGTAGCCGTCGGCGGGGTTAGCCGGTGATGCTTCGGAGATCAGCACGATGGAGACCTTGGCCGGATCGATCTCGATATCAGGGATGGCATAGCTCTCGCGGCGGGTATCCCGGCAGGGGAAGTCGAGGCATTGGATGAACGAGTTGGGGCGCATATTATACCTCCTCTACTCGATCCTATCGCTTTTTTCTAAATTATGCCTCGCACATAATAATTGAATATTGGCTGCTGTGATCGAAGTTCCACCTTTTGAATAAGGGATAATGTGATCAAAATGTAATTCGGTTTTTGAGCCACAAACCACACATTTTCCGCCATCTCTTTTCCAAACCTCTAATTTCACAGCAGTTGGGATAATTCTTCGATGGTCTAAATCCTTTGAGTTCGCCTTAGAAATATCAATTTCACCTACTACTACCAGCTGATATTTGAATACTTTTCTACGGCCATCACTCTCCGTCCAAGAATTTACCAAATTAAAAAAGCCATTATATGACCAAATACCCGAATGAATTTTTTCATATACCTTGACCTTCTCAGGATCTCGCAAGTGGTTAATATATTCTTGAGCTGCCTTATGGAACTTACCATTCTCGGTCAGATTTCCATTGGGTAAATAGCGTTCTTGGTCAACGATCTTTGGATCAGGTATCAATTTTGAACGGGGAACATCGTGCCCCTCATAAATTAAGACAGACCCATCTCCTTCAACATGATCTTTATAGGGGGCATTGGTTCTTTGAGACATTAAAATTATGGAATATTCCCAATTAATTCGAAAATTCATTCCTCGTTGGAGACTTAAACCTTCACGTTGACACATTTCCAAGTAGGGAATAATCTCATTCTCCAATTTCATGCTCCTATATGAGGATTTAAAAACGGAGTGATAAATATAGCTCCCGAATAAAACGGGGCTGAGATTTTGAAATCTAATGTTAACTAGTTATTCTAGCCTGATAACCTGACATAAGGTTTGTGTGTATTAATTCTAACCCTAGTATAGGTCAAAATGGATAAGTATCAATCTCGTCAATCTATAAATTAAACCGACTCGGAGCGGGAATAGCAAAATCTCAGGTATTGGAAAGGTTGGGGCTAAGAATCACCCCCACATTATCATGTATGGTCACTTCTCTGCTTTCTGCGCTGCCAAACTCAAGCCAAATCAGGTTTCATCCATAGCAAATATCCAATAATTAACCAGCCTGAAGGTGGGTTAGGAGCAAGGTAAGGAATAATGGGGCGGTTTTCTTCACTCCTTATCGTAAAGGAGCTTCCAACCCAACCTACGCGGCTTGCTTCCATACGACCGAGGTCCCCAGGAAGCGAGCGATATCGGATGTCTCGCGATCGAGATCAGGCTCAATCCCGCCGGGGAGATCTTCGAAAGGCTCGATCACCAGCTCCAGGCCATCCTTGCGGCGGGTTGTACTCCATTTGCCCAGAATCCGGCCATCAAGGCACAGGGTAGCGTGTATGATGCCGCCGCCTGCGTTCACGCGTTTGAAATTCTCTGGCGCAATCGCCAGGTCCCGGCGGGCATAGCCGAGCAGATAGGTGTCGAAGCGAGGAAGAAGCTTAACGATAGGCCAATCAGGCTGCGATTCCTCAATCCAGGCTGCCTGGCTCGCCAGCATCCAGGCAGGCTGGCCTGCGGTTTCGATTTGAACCAGCTCGCCGGCGATCAGGCTCCAGGCCCGGCGGGCCTCCCGCAAGCTCAATCCCGACCAGGCAGCCAGGTCTGCGGGGGCAGCCGGCGCATAGCCTCGCAAGTAGCGGCGGGCCAGCTCGGCCAGGGCTTGCTCTTGGGGGAGGGCGGGCTGAGGTTTGATCCAATCGGAAACCAGGAGGTAAGCTGGTTTGCTTCCCTGTTCAGGTCCTTCGCAGATCAAGCCTTCCCAGGATGCCCGGTAGAGCAGATGGGGCAGCGCCTGCCCATCCGAGGGGATGCCGTGTGCCCTCAGGCCAGTGACAATTTCCTGGCGGGTCAAAGGTCCCCGATCAGCCAAGAGCTGGCGCAGTCGCTGCAGGCCATGGGCTACGGTTTCCTCATCCAGACCGAGCTCCAATGCGCGCCGGCTGTCTCCGGCGATGAAAATGGGGGCGAGCAGCGCCCGCAACCAAGCATAGTCCTCGACCGAAATAAGGTGCAGCGTTCCACGTACGGTCCAGGTTCTCAGGATAGAGCGATCTTCCAAACGAGCGCGCCGCATGTCCTGCGCGGTGAATCCGCTGCTCCTGGAGCGCATGGAAAGCAGCGCGGCCGGCAAGTCTTGCGCCTGCACGCCGCAGACTTCCGCCAGGACCTGGGCTGGAGAAGCGACGTCGTCCTCATCCGGCCGCCACAAGCGTTGGGCGCGCATGCGCAACCTGGGGATCTGATCTGCTGAAATTGAATGGAACACCATAACCTATTTTTACCACAAAGGGAACAAAGCACTCAAAGAGGGGTAAAAGATATTTTTATTTAATCTTTGTGTTCCTGGTGTCTTCTGTGGTTAATTCTTTACCATCCTCTCGGCGCAGACTTCGTAGTGCTGCGAGCGGTCGTCGAAATGGGCCAGGACTTTGCGGGCGCTGGGTGGCACTACGGCAGCTTCGTAGTCATCGCCGGCAAACTGACGCACGGCTTCGAGCGTATCGAACCACATCACCGTGATGAACTCGACCTCCTCGTCCACACTGCGGCGGAAGAGCTGAATGCCGCGGTATCCGGGAATCTGACGGTCGTGTATGCCGACGAAAATCTCCTCCTTGAGCAAGTTCTCATAGGTATCGGCGTTCTCGGGAGTTGTCCAACCGTGCCAGATGCGACTGATCATAAATCCCTCCGTTTTCGAGCTGGGTTGTAACCTATTATCACTGTTTTGATGGTTACAGTATAGCCAATATCTTGTAACCTGTCAATTGGTTTTTGATGGTTATTTTGTTATCGCTTTTAAGGAATGCATTCCGTAATGAAAAGCCGGTCCAGGATCCATTCACCCTTGAACCGGCCAACCCCGACTTGTATGGGATTTTGCCACTTGAATAAACGATCTTTGTTTTGCTGTTCGTCCGCGTAGGTCCATGCCTGCCCGCGACCGATCATCCATCTCCGGGCGGATGAGCAGCCAGATGATCAAGCCCACAGGCCAGGGCAGCAAAAATACAAGCAGAGCCACCAGGCAGCCGGATTTACCCCGTTTTTCGGCATCAGAATACGCCCAGATAATGCTCCAAATGATTAGGCTGAGGATACCGCCGACGAACAGCAAAACAAAGATCGTTATGATGATGTTTCCGATGTCGCTAGACATATTGATAGTCCGATTGAGAATTGGTATTGAACACTTTGAATACAGCCTCTATATCTTGTCTACTAATATATACGGATTTATCCCGCGATAGGTTCCAACCACTTTCGCGCCAAACCTGTATTCGGGGATTGCAATGGCAGGTTGGATCCAGCCTTATGGTCACTGGATGAAGCGCAGCTATCTTCTCAGGAAACGCTTCAGACTGTCATAGACATGCACGGCAGCATCGTATTCACGCAAGGCCTTCGCAGCGAGCGGCGGCACGTCGGTCTTGGCATCTTCGTTGAGCCGATCCACCATCTCGACCAGTGATTGCTGGAATGACGACAAAGGTTCCAGCGACTTCTCCTCCCGGTATAACCATCGTCGAACCCGCTGCTCGAGATTGCCCGAGCGCAGCAGCTGGCGGTGGTGGCGAATCTCGGACGGCTTCCCGGGCACCGGCAGCGCCATGGGGGCGTCTGTGCGAGGCGTGCTCCGGCTCAGGTTTTTTTCGAAGGTGTTTGCCATCCGGTCACGGGCTGTCAAGGCTTCGGGAAAACCAAACAGGGCACGGATAGTAGCCGGCACTGAGGCATGCTCATAGACGGTCGAATCGACCTGGCCTTTTTCGACCCAGGGTGAAATGAGTACGGCCGGGACGCGCACCCCCAGGCGTTTGAAATCGAAAGGCGGATCTACGGCGACCTTGCCGTCCGGGTTGGGCACCGGGTCAGGCGGTGAAACATGGTCGAAGAAGCCGCCGTGCTCATCGTAGAGCACCACCAGCAGACTCGTTTCCCAAAACCGGCTGAGGCGCAAAGCGTCGTACACCTCGGCAATCAAGTATTCGCCCAACCTGACATCGTGAGGTGGGTGCTGGTCGGTTGCCTTCCAATGATGAAAATTGATGAAGCGCGGTTCGATAAAGGTATAGGTGGCAAGCTCTCCACGTTCCAGGTCCTTGTGAAATCTGTGGAATTCTTTGAAATGATCCCACCTGTCTGCTTGATGCTGCAAGATGAGGCTCTGAGGAATATCTCCGAAGTAAACGTTCCACGTGAATCCGTTTTCCGAGAGCACGTCGAAGATGGTCTTCATCTCGTACAAATGCTTCGGGTCGTCACGGCTCACCCCATCAGAGGTGGCTGCGTGGACATAAAACCGGTTCACCCAGGTTGGGCCGGGAACCGAGGAGTGCCAACGGTCGCAGAGAACAAATTCCCGGGCGAGCGTGGTCAGCGCGGGGATCCTTTCCGGGTCGAAGCACTCCATGATCTTCTTCCCTTCTTCCACATCGCCTTTGGCCGCCTCAATCTGGACCTTTACAAAGCCGTTCATCGGCGCCGGGTGAACGATCCGTCCGACTTCTCCGTACATTTGTTTTTCAACGTCGATAACGTCGTGAGATGGGTTGGTCGCGGTGACGTAACCGGACGTGTTGCTCACATAGACCTTCTCGGAATTGGGGTCCAGTGGATCGACCAGGTTATATTCTTTACCCGACAGCCCTTCGCCGTTGGGGAGGTAGCCGAACATATGGTCGTAGGAACGGTTTTCCAGCATGAGCACCAGGATATGCTCAATCCGGGATTTATTTGAGCTAACAGGCATATCCTCCCTTTCTCTGCCAGCTGTACTCGAATTCATCGGAACCCGCTCAAGTCAAGCTCGTATTTAATTCTACTTCCAAAGTGGCGCCGGGTGCAGTAAAACCGGTTTCACAATTTCTCCACGAAAAGTTCTGAGGAGTGCGGATGTGGGGTATTGGTGGGGGCTGACGCCAGTTCAGCAAGGGTGTGTTGGAAGCACTTTCATGATCTGTCGGGTTGGTTTTCCTCACACAGGCATGCATGCAGCTTCCAGCAGCACCCCGACATATCCTGCTGCGCCCCTACAAAATCCATTTTGCGTGACCTGCTTTGCGCGACCGGTCTTTCTATTGCACCAGATCGGCGACGAGCATCCAGCCGATCAGCGAGGAGCCGTCGGGGGCCTGGCAGAGA
>JAMCRR010000116.1 GCA_023381565.1 Chloroflexota bacterium | reverse complement strand
GGGAGGCAGGCTGCGGCCGGCGCCCGAGGACTGCTCGCGCGGTGCGGCCACGGTGACGTAGCCCATCCCCGAAAGCGCTTCCGCCGCGGCCCACAACCCCGGAGAGTTGATCCCGTCGTCGTTGGTCAATAAGATCTGGATTTTTTGATCGCTGGCTGTCATAAAACCCTCATCATCAGGCTATATTACTGGCCAACGCGGACCGATCTGCAGGCCGGCGCGCCGGGCTACTTCTCCGGCGCGTCGCCCGGCTTCTTCGACAATGGCCCCTTCATCCATGGTCAAAACCTTACGGCCCTCCATGACCACCTGCCCATCGATGACCACAGTATCGACGTCGCTGCCATGGGCGGCGTAGGCTACCGTCGAAACCGGATCCCAGGAGGGTGTCAGGTGCGGGGCGCGGGTATCGATGACGATAAAATCGGCGAGCTTGCCCGGCTCGATCGACCCCAACTGGTCGCCCATGCCGAAGGCACGGGCGCCGTTGAGCGTGGCCATCTCCAGGACGGTTTCGGCCGGCACCACGGTGGGGTCGTTTTCGCGCAGGCTGGCCAGGTAAGAGACCATGCGCAGGTCGCGGAGCATATCGTAGGTATTGTTGCTGGGACCTCCATCACAGCCGATCGTGACGTTCACACCGGCCTGCAGCATGCCCTGGACGGGGGCAATCCCGGCGGCGGTCTTCGAGTTCGAGGCCGGGTTATGCGAGACGTGCGTACCGGTCTCGGCCAGGATTTTCCAATCTTCGGCGTCCGTCCACACGCAGTGCGCCAGCACGGTGCGCTCGCCCAGCAAGCCGTGCGCCCGGGCGAACTCCACCGGCGAGCGGAAACCCTGCTCGCGGGCATAATCCAGGTCTTCGCGCACCGCGGAGAGGTGGATGGTGATGCCCATGCCGCGCTCGGCAGCCAGCTTGCTGAGGCGGTCGTAGAGCGAGGGGGTTACCCCGCCCGGCGTGCGCGGACCAAACCAGACGCGCAGCCGGCCATTGGCGGCGCCGTTCCATCGATCGTAGGCAGCCAGCGTATTGCGCAGGCTGGTCTCGCCGTCTTCGATCATGCCGGGATGCATGAAGCCCTGTTTGCGGGCATAGGAAGGCAGGTCCATGACGATCTTGCCGATCGCGGCGCGGATGCCGGAATTGACCACTACCCCGGCGACGCCGTCGAAGCCGTAGCGCTCGGCCAGGTTGATCTCGATGAAGGAGGTGGTGCCCGACTTGATCATCTCCAAAATGCACAGGGCGGCGCTGGCCCGGCCGTCCTCCTCGGTGTAGTTGCCCTGCAGCACCCAGACGCGCTTCCCCAGCCAATCCAGCAGGGTAAGATCGTCGGCGCAGCCACGGATCATGGCCTGGGCGGTGTGTACGTGCGTGTCGATGAGGCCGGGCATCAGGATGTTCCCCCGGCAGTCGTGCTGCTCCTGGTCGGGAAAGCGCTGCAGCAGCTCGGCGCTCTTGCCCACGGCGACGATGCGGCTGCCTTGCGTGACGACAGCGCCATCCGTCAGAATCTGGCGCTGGGGGTTCAGGGTGAGGATTGTTGCATGAGAAAATATCATGTCGACCTCAAGGAAGAATGTTGGGTTTCGGGACAGCCTTCTCCAAGGTATTCAATCCTCATGGATGTCCCTCAATCCAACCTGCGCAATAGCCAGATCCGTATGTTACCCTCAATTATTCCATTTTACTATGTTATCACCTGGATACGATAATCAGTGTTTCGGCTTCGCCTTCAGGCAAGGCTTGAACGACGAGTAAACCCGGTTGGGATGCGTCGAAAACCTCACCCTCCTGGATGAAAGTGTCATCGAGACCCCCAGAGCGGGTAATCCAAACCCGGCCCGAGAGAACGGTGATGCACATCGGAGCGGTTCCCAGGGTGGCAGCCTGGCGTGGACGGAGCCAGATCTGCTTCAGACTGGCGTCTGGACAAAATACCAAATTGGGAGAGAGGGTTAAATGTGTCATGACGCCAGTATCGCGCCAATACAGGACTATATCTATCCGAATATTACTCTCAAATTAGGGATTGTGCGATGAGATCTCAATGGGTCGTCATGGATTGTTGGGATCCTCCGGCCTGCCTGTCTGTGGAATGGGCGCTTCCGCCACATAGCCTGCTCCAGAAGCTTAAATGTAGTCAGTGTATTTTTTTTCGAACCCTGACATCCCGGCTATAATATCCCTGCCCGACACAAACCAATACCCTTAACAAATCTACAACATTAGGAGGGTCCAAAGATGAATGCCCATCCTTTATTATTCTCCACCGGCAACCTGACGCAGAAGACTCTCGCCGGCCAGGTGGCTGTGATTACCGGCGCCGGGGGAGGCATCGGACTGGAAACCGCGCGATCAGTGGCCTGGCTCGGCGCTCGCGTTGCGATTGCCGAAATCGATCCGCACACCGGCGAGGCGGCGGCCGAGCGCATCAACGCCGAGATCCTGCCAGGGACCTGCTTATTCGTCCACACTGACGTGGGAGACGCGCACAGTGTAGACGAGCTGAAGCAGCGCGTGTTGAGCGAATGGGGCCGGGTGGATATCGTGCTCAACAATGCTACCCTGGCGCCTCTGGGGGGCATCTCCGAACGGCCTATCCGTGATTGGGATGCCTCTTACCGAGTCAACCTGCGCGGCCCGGTCTTGCTGGCTCAGGCGTTCCTCCCTGAGATGATCGAGCGCAACTCGGGCGTGTTTGCTTGCGTTTCTTCCGTGGGGGGCGCCTATATGGGCGCATACGAGACGCTCAAAGCCGCCCAGGTCGAGCTGGCGCGCACCCTGGATGGTGAGCTGGAAGGGACCAACGTCACCGTCTTCACCATTGGGCCCGGGATCGTGCCCACCGCGACTGCCCGGGCAGGCGTTGCCCAAATCGCCGGGCGCTACGGCAAGACCGTGGAGGGCTTCTTCGAGATGTATAAAGACCAGCTTATGTCTGTGGAGGAAGCCGGAGCAGGGTTCGCTGCCGCCCTGGCGCTGGCGCCGCGCTTTCGCGGCATGGAGATCTTCGCTCGCCAGGCGCTCATCGCCGCCGGGATCGACATCGTCGATGTCACTTCACCCGTCTCACCTCAACAGATCGACTCCGCTCAGGCAGGCGAGGCCCTGGCCCTGTGCCGGGAGGTGCGGGCCACATTGTCGAAGGAATACGAAGGCTGGAAGAAACGCTCCTTGTTCGAGCGGCAGTGGATGCTGCGCGATTTCAAGCAGCATGCCGGGCAGCCAGTTGACCAGGCGTTGGAAGCGCTGGATCAGCTGGCCACCGAATTGGACGGCTGCAGCCGGGGAGAGGCTGCCGCTATCGAGAAACATCGCTCTATCGCCGGCCGGGTGGCGGGGTATTACCGGCACTACCTGGCGCTGGCTGAAAGCTCCATGAAAGACCCGGTCAAGCTGAAGGAATACCAGGGCATCATCCGGGGCTGGCAGGAGGCAGCCGAGAGGCTGGAAATTTTTCTCAAACCGGGGTGAAAAAATATCATCCACAGATATCACAGATAAAACCATCTGTGACCAACTGGGTCATCTGTGGATGAATATTGTGTTTATTCATACTTCAAGGCGTTCACCGGCACCAGGGTGGCTGCCCGCAGCGCCGGGTACAAGCCCGAGAGCACACCCACCAGCGTGGCAAAGAGCAGGGCAAACGCCGGCAGCCACAGCGGGGTGTAGACCGCCGTCGAGGGAGGCGGCGCGCCCCCATTTTGCGCTGTCTGCCCGGCCAGGTAGCTCAGCGCCAGGATGTTGAGCACCTGGCCGCCGCCCCAACCCAGCAGCACCCCACCCAGGCCTCCCAAAAAGCCGATCCCGGCCGCCTCGCCCAAAAATACACTCAACACATTGCGGTTGGTGGCTCCCACGGCTTTCATCAAGCCGATCTCGCGGGTGCGTTCCAGGATCGCCATGGTCATGGTGTTGGCAATGCCGATGGCCGCCACCAGCAGCGCCACTGCCCCCACACCGCCGAAGACGACCTGCAAGACCATAAAGAAGCTATTCACCCCCTGGACGTAAGACTGCGGCGTGTTCGCCTGATACCCCAGGTCGGTGATCTGCTTGGCCAGATCGATCACCTGGTCCACGCTCTCGGCTTTGACCACCGCCATGGCATATCCGTCGCGCATGCGGTTGATGCGCCGCCCCTGCGCCCATTCGTTGATGGCAGTCACGTCTTCCAGCGGCATGTACATCGTGTAATCGGATTCACCGCGCGACTCGGCGATGACTCCGACGATGCGCACTTGCATCGTCTTCTTGGTTTCGATCATCTGCTGGCCGTCCTGCACGTAGCGGGTCAGGACCAGCTTGACCTGTTTATCCTGCAGGTCGGGTGGGGCAGGAGGTTCCTGGCCCGGCCTCTGGCGCGGATCATAGAAATTGCGCGCCATCACTCCTCCGATCACCGCCGTGCCCTTGGCAAGCTTAGACGTGCCCGATTGCAGATTAAGGCCGAGGTCTGCCAGGTCGGCCACACCCACGCCCATAATCGAACCGTAGGCTTCGAGCTTGCCATACTGGATCGCCGCGCTCGCCTGCAAGTAGTCGCGCGGGATGACGGCCGTCACCCCCGGGAGGGCTGCCAGCTCAATGAGCGAATCGGGGGTGATCAGCTTCTGGTTGGGGGTCGATCCTCCTCCCCCTCCACCGCCAACCTTTTCAACGACAGCCATCCCCATCGGTCCGTTCGGGCCGCCATAGTTCGGCATGACCTGGATTTGGGTCAGATCTCCGATGCCGACCAATTGCTGCGTGGCGTTGCGCTGCAGGCCGCTGGCCAGTGAGACCAGCACTAATACTGCCGCCGTGCCGATCACCACGCCGATGGCCGTCAGGGCCACGCGCCCCTTACGCCGTCCCAGGTTCTCAAAAATCAAGCTCAATAAATCCCAGAATCGCATCGCCTTAATCCTCGATCAGCAATCTACTATCTTTTCCTCTGCGATCAAAAACCTTCAATCAGCAACCATCAATCCATCTATCCACCTTTTGCCGGCACCGGGATGATCTTGCCTCCCGGAACGGGCACGGCCTCACCCGGCATGGGTGTGGTGGCTGCGGGCGTCGGCAGCTCCGGTTTGCCGCTGTCCAATCCAACCAGCCCCTTGAAGAAGCGCACAACCTTATCCCAGAGCGTCTCTGGCGCGGTCACCGGTTCGACAGGCATATCGCCGGGATTGCCCGAGGGCACCGGCTCGATGACAGCCTCCTGAACTTCGATGGTCAGCTTCTGAGAGATCGTCTTGAGCTGGTTGAAATCGTCCGTGTAGCTGACGGTAACGTCCACATCCAGGGGACCGGAACGGGCGGGGACCAGCATGGCATCCAGGGTGAAATAGCCGCCGGGGTCCATCGCTCCCACCAGGGTCACGTTATTCATCACTTCTCCCTCCTGGACGGTAGCCTTCAGGTTCCCCAGGACGGTGGCTTTGCGGCTGAGATTGACGATCTGGATCGGTAGGGCGCCGGGCTGCCCGACGAAGAAGGGGCCGGGGTCGCGGTAGAAGTTCATCTCCACCAGGGGCAGCGAGAAGACCAGCAGGGTGATCACCTGGTCGTCGGTGTAGTGCGCCCCTTTGCTGTCGGTGTAATCGAATGAGAACTTCACCGGGTAAGCGCCCGGGTTGGTCGTGGTATTGACGATCAGGCTCTGTTGTGAATTGGCGATCTGCCCGGCAGGGATGTCTCCGATAAACTGAATATTGGAGGAATGCAGCGGGGCGAAGTTGGTAAACTCTCCCGAAGCGCCGGCGATACCGCCCGGCTGGGGGGTGCTGCTTCCACCCTGGCTGGCGCTGCCGCCGCCCATAATCACCGTGACGCTTTTCGCGTCGGCGTTGCCCAGGTTGCGCACATCGAGCTTCAGGGTAAAGGGCACTCCGGGCTGGAGGGGTTCAGTCTCCACAGTGTAATCGGTGATGGCGAGCTGCGGGCGCATCACCACCACCTGTGTGGGCGTGGCAGTGGGCAGCACCGGCCCATAGTGCGGCTTGGCCACGTGGAAAGCCAGGTTGAAGGAAGCGGTAAACGTTTCGTGGGAGAACTGGTCGATGTAGCTAATATTAACCGGCAGGTTGGCGATGCTCCCCGCTTCCAGGGTGGTGCTGGCGACGACCGGCTGGTTGATGCCGCGCGTCTCCCCGGGGATCAATTGCTGGACTAGCAGCGTGCCGCCGGTGTTGCGCGGGATGATATCCCCCGGGGTGAAAGAAACCACGATGTTGTAGGCATTGGAATTGCCGCTGTTGACCAGGATCATGTTCAGGTTGAAATCCTGCCCTGGCTGGACCGGGTCGACCGAGGCGGAGTAGGTCTGGAAGAGCACCATCGGCCGCCCGCTGCTCTGCGATGGGGGAGGCGTTGTACTGCTGCTCGGGGCCGGAGTATCCTCGGCGAGCATTGCCCCTGCAAATGCCGGTGCAGGCGCGGCCAGCACGCCCGCGGCCAGGGTCAGGATCAACATGGCGTAGAGAAAGATGCGTTTTATCATGGTCTGGTTCCTTCCAGGTTTGGCAAGGTGGTCGCCGAATCGTATTCGGTCTCGTCGACTGCCCGTCCGTCGAGCAGGCGGATGATATCGGTGGAGAAGCGGGTCATACGGCTATCGTGGGTGACCATCAACACCGTGCGCCCGCTCTGGTGCAGCTCGGCCAGAAGCTGCATGATGCTGAAGCCCGAGGCGCTGTCCAGGTTGCCGGTAGGCTCGTCGGCGAGGATCAGCGGCGGATCGTTGACCAAAGCGCGGGCGATGGCCACGCGCTGCTGCTGCCCGCCCGAAAGCTCGGTGGGGCGGTGGTAGATGTGCTTCTCCAAACCCACCTGCCGCAGCAGCTCGAGGGCGCGCTCTTTGCGCTTCCGCCTGGGAATGCCGGCAAAGCGCATGGGGAAAGCCACATTCTCCAGGGCGGTCATGCTGGCCACCAGGTTGAAAGATTGAAAAATAAAGCCAACCGTGTGCCTGCGGTAGAGCGCCAGGGCATTCTCGTCCAGCTCTTCGAGGATCTTGCCGTTTACGCGGATCTCGCCGGAAGTAGGCCGGTCCAGCCCGCCCAACAGGTAGAGCAGCGTGCTTTTGCCCGATCCGGAGGGTCCCATCACCACGGTCAGGCTGTTGCGCTTTACGTCCAGGTCCAAACCTGCCAGGGCGTGCACATTCCACCCCCCCATGGGGTAGATCTTCCGCAGGTCGCGTGTATAGATAAAAGTGGCTTCAGCCATTAGAAGAACCCGAAGAACCGCCCGCCGGTGGAGAGGCTTCCCAATTGGCCGGAGATAAATCCCGGCAGGGCCTGCAGCGCCAGCACGACCACCAGCGTGACCAGAACGCTGCCCCACACCTTGCCTAACACCATC
>JAMCRR010000073.1 GCA_023381565.1 Chloroflexota bacterium | reverse complement strand
GGAAGCAGAGCAGGAATTGACTGAGGGTAGGGGCTGAAAACGAGCGTGAAATTTTCCAGGAAGATGCCCACGCCTAGTGCGGTGATGATGGCAGAGACGCGCGGCGCGTTACGCAGAGGCTTGTAAGCCACCCGCTCGATCACCACACCCAGAAGTCCCACACCGATCATCGATAACAGCAAGGTCGGGATAAAGGGGAGATGCAAAAAGGTTGCTGCAATGAAGCAGAAGAACGCTCCGACCATGAACAGGTCACCGTGGGCAAAATTGATCATGGTCAAGATGCCGTAGACCATTGTGTAGCCCAGGGCAATCAAAGCGTAAATGCTGCCTAACTGCGCTGCGTTAAGGAGTTGTTGGAATATATAGGTCATACAGCGATTCCTGATATAAGGGCCCTCCCGCAGGTCAGATCAACCTGCGGGAGGACTGAATAGGTGGAGCGTTTAGGGATTGGCGTTAGCAAACCAGGTGAAGGCGCCGTTCTTGATCTGGACGATCACGGCGCTCTTGATCGGATCTCCCGAACCTTCCTTAAACTGCATGTTACCGGTGACCCCTTCGTATTTCGGGATCTTGGCCAGCGCGTCGCGCACGGCCTGTCGGTCAACTTTGCCGGCTGACTTGAGGGCTTCGAACAGCAGTCCGAAGGCATCGTAGGTCAGAGCAGCCACGTCATCAGGTGTGGCGTTGTATTTCGCCTTGTAATCGTTGATGAATTTTGTGGCGATGGGAGTGGCCATATCTGCGGCGTAGTGCGTGCTGAAGTAGAAACCTTCGCAATCTGCACCGCACAGCTTGAGCAGGTCAGCGCTGCCCCACGAATCGCTGCCCAGGAAGGGAACCGTGATCCCCAGGCGGTGCGCCTGCTGCACCTGGAGAGGCACTTCGTTGTAGTAGTTGGGCAGGAAAATGACATCGGGTTGGGTGTCTTTGATCTTGGTTAGTTGGGCGGTGAAGTCCTTGTCACCCGTGGTGTAGCTCTCATAAGATACCACCTTGCCCCCGTTCGCCTCGAAGGTCTGCTTGAAGAACTCGGCGATGCCTTTGTTGTAATCGGAGGCTACATCGTATAGAACAGCTGCTTTGGTGGCCTTGAGCTGGTTCAATGCGAACTTAGCGACCACGCTGCCCTGGAAAGGATCGATAAAGCAGGCCCGGAAGACGTATTTCTTTGCCGAGCCATCCTTATTTAATGTGGTCGCAGGGTTGGTCGACCAGGGGGTGATCATAACGACTTTGGAGCTTTCGGCGATTTCCGAGGCCGGAATAGCGTAGCGGCTGGCATTGGGTCCTACAAAAGCAACCACATTATTTTGGGTGATCAGCTTTGTTGCGGCGGAGGCTGATTGGTCAGCTTTCCCGGCATTATCTTCGATGAACAATTGGATCTGATACTTTTTCCCGCCAACATCCAGGCCCCCAGCGTCGTTGACCTCCTTGACGGCCATCTCGGCTGCGTTCTTAAATGACGCCCCAACGGCGGGTATATCGCCGGTTAGTTCTCCGATTCCGCCTATTGGAATTGTATTTGCTCCGGCGGCAGGTCCACAAGAAGCCATCAATAGACTGATGGCTGCCAGCAGGGTAAAAAGCAACGTTCTTTTCTTCATAGTTGATCCTCCTGCGGTTTGAGTAAGTTCTTGACGGTATGAGTTTTCCCAAACATCATTCAACGACAGAACTACCAAATCAGACCGACTGCGTTCGCATCACCTCCCCTCTAAATTTGTAAAGAACTGCCCTTTGAAAACAAACCCAACAGACCCACATTGGATTGTCGGGTTTTGAAGAACACTACTTTGAAATATTGACCTCCCCATGGCTGGGCAGCATGTGGGCGGGTCAACCCAGCCAGGGACTACCGGGTAAATTTCTAAATTGTCAAGACTACCAATGAAGAATGGATATAGACATTATATCCCGTTTTACAAATCAGCTTTTTTCTTTCCTACTCAAGGGCAGCAGAAGCAAAAATCCCAGACCAATGATCCCCTCTCCAATCTCTACCCCTAAGGCCTGCAGGGGACCGAAGAAGGGGATTCCGGGGAGGGGGTGGCTGCCGACGCCGAAAATATCCGCCATCCCGGCGAACACGGCTACCACGTAACCGGTGCTGACCAGGCGCAGGCCGATATCCGCTGCGATGCTTTTAGCGTGGCTGTTCCACAATGCGGCGAGGCTGGTGTAGCCGCCCAGGCAGATGATTGCCAGCCCGATGAGGAAGGCGGCAATCTGCACAAACCCGATGCGCGGGCTGCGGTCGAGGGCGAACAGGCTTGGCCGGGCGCCGATCAAGAAGATGAGCAGCCCCAATAATGTAACCGCCAGGCCAATACGCAAACGTGTCATCGGGTAAGGCTTGTGCTGGATGACGCTCAGGTGTGAAGCGAAGGTTTGAGGATGATGTTCGATGGGTGATGCGGCCATTATGCGGGTAGAGTGCGCTGCAGGTGTGCCAGCCAGTTCCCACCAAAGATAGCCTGCACATCCTCTTCTGAATATCCTTTTTCAAGCAGAATCGGAGCCAATTTTTGAAGATCGGCGATGGTTTCGATCTCTGCCGGGACTGATTCCCGGCCGAACCCGCCGTCAAAATCGCTGCCAAAGCCAACATGGCGTGCGTCGCCGGCTCGCTGGCAGATGTAATCGATATGGGCAGCCACATCATTCAAGGTAACGGCTGCCTTGCCGTCGGTTTCCGTCCATCCGGCGCGCAGGAATTTGTTGTAGGGGACAATGCCAATCACGCCTCCCCGGGCAATCACTCCATCGACCTCCCGGTCGGGCAGGTGGCGGTTGCTGTCGGAGCCTTTCAGCATGGTCAGCGGGTTGCCGTGGCTGACGACAATCGGCCCCGTGTATTCGTCCAAAGCCTGCATGGCAGCCAGGATGTCCATGTGGCTGAGATCCAGGGTGAAACCCAGATCGGCCATCGCTCCTAGCAGCTCGCGGCCCTCGGTAGTGAGCGGTCCCGGCTCGCGCGTGCCGCCGCAATACCGCGTTCCGGCCCAGGCCAGGCCGATCAGCCGCACGCCGCCCTGCCACCACTCCTGCAGCTCAGCAGGGCTGCGCACTCCCTCTGCGCCTTCCATCAACACCACCAGACCCACCGGCTTACCCATGCCGACCGTTTGATCCCCAGGGTTGGGCGCTGCAGCAGGCTTCTGCCAGGGGAGCAGAACTTCATTCAGGTCAGCCTGAGTGAATATCTGCCGAAACTGGTCGGGGTGGTCGTCTACCAGGCGGTGGTAAATCTCCAGCTGTTTCCAGTACATGTCATGCGCCTGCTCGAAATTGGCGTATACGTTGTTGTCCCAGCCTTCAGACTGAGAGCGCAAGGGAGCGGAGAACAGGGTGCTGAAAATGACCCCTACTTCGCCGGTCTGGTATTCGGGCCAGCCCAGGAGTGAAACGCCGGCATGTTGATGTGCTTCACCGGCAGACTGTTCGATGCGCCGGGTTTCAAGCACCGAGCGGGTATAATCTCTTCCCTGGGTCACCATATTATGGGCCAGGTCTTGATGAGCGTCGATAATCAGTGTCATAGGAGTATGGGCAGTAAATAAAGGGCGCACCAATTTGGTGCGCCCCATGCTATTCGGTTTGGTCTTGCGGGGTTTCTGGATTTTCGGAAGGCGTCTCAATCGGCTGGTCTTCAGCTGGTTGATCTTCAACAGGTCGATCTTCTGCAAGCTGGTCTTCAGCGGGTTGAGCTTCTGCGGGATGGTCTTCAGCAGGTCGATCTTCTGAGGGCTGTTCCTCTTTCTCGTCGACTTCTTCCTTCTCGGCGCTGTCGATTTCCTCCGCCAGCGTTTGCCAATCCAGGTCGGCGTAAGCGGGAGAATCAACCCTGCGCAAGCTAAGCCCAATGCGGTGGTTTTCGGCGTCGATCTTGATCACCCTCAAGGTGACCACATCGCCCTCGTGCAACACCTCGCGAGGATGTTCGATGCGCTTTTCGCTGATCTCGGAGATATGAATCAACCCTTCCAGATCGCTTTCCAGACGGGCGAACGCTCCGAATTTCGTCAACCGGGTAATGGTCCCCTCGACGAGCTGCCCAACCTGGTATTGTGAGACCTGGTGAGCCCAGGGGTCTTCCAACATCTGGCGGATGGAGAGGCCGATGCGCTTCTTCTCACGGTCGATGCTGATCACCTTGACCTTGACTTCCTGGCCGACCTTGAGCACCTCACTGGGATGCTGGATGCGTTCCCACGAAATTTCGGAAAGGTGGACCAGGCCGTCTGCGCCGCTGATGTTCACAAAGGCGCCGAAATCGGCCAGGCTGGTCACGCGACCTGTGCGAACTTCGCCCTCTTTCAGCTCTTCGATCACGCGCTCTTTGAGCGATTCGCGGGTTTCGGTGCTGGCGGCGCGCTCGGAAAGGATCAGCCGGCGGCGCTCGCGATCGACCTCGATAACGCGCACATCGATCGGCTCATTCACCATCTTGCTCCAGCGCTGTTCGGGCGTCTCACCGCTGAGGGATACACGACGGGAGAGGCTGATTTGCGAGGCAGGCACAAAACCCCGCAGGGTCCCCAGCGGAACGATCAGGCCTCCTTTATTGAATCCCGTAATGGATCCGTGGAATGTTTCAGAGGTGCTTAGGAGCTTCTCGGCGTCTTTCCAGCTTACTTCTTCCCGTGCCCGGATGTAGGATAGCACCAAATTCCCACTCTGGTCTTCTGGATTGACGACATAGACCGGGATTTCTTGCCCCACCTTGAGCTCCGAAAGCTCTGGTGGTGGAATGGCTTCTAATTCTTTCCCGGTGATCACACCTTCTGACTTGGTGCCAACGCTGACCAGGATCTGGCTCTGGCTGATGCTGGCGATCACACCGGTTCGAATCTCACCCTGCAGAGGAAAATCTATCCCGAGACCTTCTTGTTCAAGCAAGGATTCCATGTTGTGGTTATCAACTGGTTGGTTGTCCTCGGGCGGGACCCCCTGCTCGAGTTGAGCATCGTTTTGTTCCATACGATTTTTGAACTCCGGTAGATAGAGATATCCAACATTATAAAGGTAATCTAACAAGTTGGCAACCCCAATTCTACTCGCTTGTTGTCTATACGGGTAGGGTGAATTTGGGATTGGCGCCCTGCCCCTCGCATTTTAAGGGATATTACTGATGGCCAGGCGGTTGATTGTATCTGCGTGTAGGGGTATACTTCAGATTGCGCCGCGGGGTTGCTCCGAGGTGTAAGTATTATCGAGGATGATGTATGCCACCGATTTATCCCTTTACTGCGATTGTTGGACAGGAGCGCATGCGCCGGGCGCTGGTGCTCAATGCGGTCGACCCGCGCATTGGCGGCGTTTTGATCCGGGGGGAGCGGGGGACGGCTAAATCGACGGCAGCCCGGGCTTTAGCCGCCCTGTTGCCGCACGTCGAGGTCGTTAGCGACTGCCGCTTCGGCTGTGACCCTGAGACCCCGGCTACCTGGTGCACCGAGTGCCGTGAGCGGGCTGCCCGCGGTGAGAAGCTCCCCGTCACCACCCGCCCAACCTCCTTCGTCAACCTGCCCGTCTCAGCAACTGAAGACCGGGTAGTGGGGACCCTGGACATCGAGAAAGCTATCCAGCGCGGCGAGCGGCATTTCGAGCCCGGCGTGCTGGCGGCGGCCAACCGCGGCCTGCTCTACATCGACGAAGTCAACCTGCTGGATGACCACGTGGTGGACGTGCTCCTGGATTCGGCGGCTATGGGGATGAACATCGTCGAGCGCGAGGGCATCTCTTTTTCTCACCCGGCGCGCTTCATCCTGGTGGGAACGATGAACCCGGAAGAAGGAGATCTGCGCCCGCAGCTCCTGGACCGGTTTGCCCTTTCGGTCGAAATCCACGGCATTCGCGACGCACGCGAGCGCGTCCTGATCATGGAGCGCAACCTCAAATTCGAGGTGGATGCTAACGAATTCCGCAACGAATGGCTCGCGAAGGAAGAAGAGCTCTCCCATCAGATCGAACGCGGCCGCCGGTTGGTGGACCAGGTGACCTACACCCGGCGCGATCTGCTCTCGATCGCTGCATTAACCGCCTCGCTGAACGTCGACGGGCACCGCTCCGACCTGGTGATCTTGAAAGCCGCCCGCGCTCAGGCAGCCTTTGATGGGCGCCTGGCGATCACCGACCGGGATATCGCCCTGGCGGCTGAGCTGGCGCTGCCGCACCGCATCAAGCGCGGCCCCTTCCAGCAGAGCGAAGTCACCATGGAAGACTTGCAGGAACGCATTGCCCAGCTGCAGAGCCAGGCGCAGGGCCCCAGCCAACCTGAGCCGGTCAGCGAAGCTGCAGATGATTCTGCCGGGCAAAAAAAAAAGATCTGAGCAACGCTCAAATTAGCGATGAGCCGCCCGACCAGGGCGCGCTGGATGCCAACCAACAGAATATCTTTGACGACCGCAGCGCTTACTGGTGGGATGGCGGCAAACCCGTTAAGATCGGCGAATCTTTCACCCCGCGTCGCCTGGATACCCCGCTCGATAAAATGGTCCGCCGGGGACCGGGGCGAAGATCACGCACGCGCACCGATGTGAAGCGCGGCCGCTACATCCAGGCACGCCCGGCAAATGGCAAAACCGAAGACCTGGCTTTTGACGCCACCCTGCGCGCCGCCGCTCCCTTCCAAAAAGAGCGCGCGGCACAGCGCAAGCGGGTAGCTTTCGCCATTCATCCCACCGATTTCCAGCGTAAAGTGCGTGTGCGTAAATCGGCCAACCTGGTGCTCTTCCTGGTTGACGCCTCCTGGTCGATGGCGGTCGCCGAGCGCATGGCAGCCACCAAGGGGGCCATCCTCTCCCTTCTGACCGACGCCTACCAGCGCCGCGACCGGGTGGGCTTGATCGTCTTTCAGAAAGATCGGGCTACGCTGGTGCTGCCCCCGACCAACTCCATTCATCTCGCCCAGCAGGCGCTGGCGGATATCCCCGTGGGGGGGAAGACCCCGTTATCCGCGGGCTTGCAAACGGCTCATATCGTGCTGCAGCGCGAACACCTGCTACACCCCGACGTGATGCCGCTGCTCATTGTGCTGACCGACGGCGCGGGGAACGTCTCGATCACGCGCATGCCGCCCCAGCAGGAAGCTCACGAGCTGGCCGACCAGATCGCCGAAGAAAAGATCCGCTCCGTGGTCATCAATATGGAGCACGTGGCTTTCGACCAGGGTCTGGCGCAGGCGCTGGCTGAGCACCTCAAGGCGCCCTGCTACAGCCTGGGCGAGCTGAAAGCTGAGAACCTCTACCGGGCGGTTCGCCAGGAGATCGACAGCGCCCCGGTTGGCCCGGCGGAGGAGACCCGCGGACCACGTCATTATTAAAAAGAAGACGTGTCATGCCGAGATGCCGGCGCTCGTTCCGGCGGCGTAGCAATCTCCGAGCCGGGTTGGAGATTGCTTCAGGCAGCACAGCGCCCTACCTTCGCAATGACACGTTAGCGACTTTATGAAAGCCCTGAGCCGCGGGCGGTAAACACTCCCAAGAATACCGATTAGAGGG
>JAMCRR010000022.1 GCA_023381565.1 Chloroflexota bacterium | reverse complement strand
CCTCTTTGATCCGAGATTTGAACCATTACTTTCAATGCCTGTCCGCTGGAAGCCAAATCGAAGGTGAAGTGGCTGAGGTAGCAACCGCGGAAGAAGCGGATCAAGTCGTTGCGGCGGGCGGACACGTGGCGACACGCGATTACCGCGTGATCACGGATATGAAGAATATCGACGTAATGCTGGAGGCGACCGGGGTGCCGGACATCGGAACGCGAGCCGCCTTGCGCGCCGCGCGGGCCGGCCACGCCCTGGCCATGATGAACGTGGAAACCGATATCACCGTTGGCCCGGTTCTGCACTGGTACGCCAGACAAAAAAGGGTGCTGTACGCGCTGGCAGCCGGGGACGAGCCGGCGGCGTGTAAAGAGCTGTACGATTTTGCCGACTCCCTGGGCTTTACGATCGTGGCCATGGGCAAGGGCAAGAACAACCCCCTCGACCGGCACGCCTCCCCGGAGGACGCCGCGGTCATGGCCGAAGCGGCCCGCCGGGGATTGAGCCCCAACATGCTCATCGAGTTCGTGGACGGCAGCAAGACCATGATCGAGATGGCCGCGGTTTCTAACGCTACCGGGCTGGTGCCTGACGTGCGGGGCATGCATGGGCCGGAGACCAACCGGGATATCCTCAATAAGACCTTCGCCCTAAAAGAGGATGGCGGCCTTCTCAACCAGATGGGCGTGGTGGATTTCGGTGTGGGCCGCGTCGCCCCGGGAGTATTCGCCATCGTGCGCACCGACCACCCCCGCCTGCGGCAGGCGATGATCCTGCGGGACATGGGAAACGGGCCGTATTACACCCTCTTCAGGCCCTATCACCTGTGCAGCATCGAGGTTCCCCTCACCTGCGCCATGCTGGTCATTGAAAAGAAATCCAATATGGCCCCGCTTCCTCGCCTCACTTCAGAGGTTTTCGCGGTGGCCAAACGGGAGCTCAGGCGGGGGGACGTCCTGGATGGCATCGGTGGAACGACCTATTACAGCCTGATCGACACCTACGAAGCTGCCAAAGCCGATCGCCTGTTGCCCACCGGTATGGCCAAGGGCGCGAGAATCACGCGACCGGTAGCGATCGACACCCCGATTACCTGCGAAGACGTGGAAATCAAACCTTCCAGTATTTCGAGCCTGCGCGGCCTGCAGGACGCCTGGTTCGAAGGCCGCATCACAGAAGGCGAATTGCTGGCGGCAGTGGACGCCCTGGCCAACGATTGATTGGGGCTTTCGATCTGATTTCTCGAGAGAGGAGTTTAGAAAATGGCAAGAACTACCCTGGGAGTAATCGTCGGTAACCGGGATTTCTTTCCCGACCGCCTGGTCACCGAAGGGCGTCAGGACATCCTGGCGGTATTCGAAGAGATGGGCATCGACGCGGTGATCCTCGACGAGACGGACACCAAGCTGGGGTCGGTAGAGACCTATTCGCACGCCAAGAAATGCGCCGACCTTTTTCGCAGAAATCAGGAGCGCATCGATGGCATCCTGGTCAGCCTGCCCAATTTCGGGGACGAAAAGGGCGTCGCTGATACGATCAAGCTATCCGGGTTGAACGTGCCCATCCTCGTGCAGGCCTATCCGGACGACCTGGAACAATTCAATCTCGAACGCCGCCGCGATGCCTTCTGTGGGAAGATCTCGGTGTGCAACAACCTGCGCCAGTATGGGTTCGACTATACCCTGACCACCTTGCACACCGTCCTTCCGCGCAGCGAAAGCTTCAAGGCCGACCTGGCAAAGTTCGTGGGCGTATGCCGGGTGGTAAAAGGGCTGCGCAATGCGCGCTTTGGGGTAGTCGGCGCTCGCCCGAACAACTTCAACACGGTGCGGTTTAGCGAAAAACTCTTGCAAGCCTATGGCATCAGCGTTTCATCCATAGACCTGTCTGAGATCTTTGGCGAAGCGCGCAAGCTGGCCGATGATAGCGCCCAGGTGAAGGCCAAATTGGAAGAGATTACAGGCTATACCAAGACCGAAGGCGTGCCCTCCGCGTCGTTAGTGCGCATGGCCAAGCTGGGCATCGTCCTGACGAATTGGATGACGGCCAATGACTTGCAGGCTACCGCCCTGCAATGCTGGAATTCCATCCAGGTCAATTATGGGGTGAACGCCTGCACCTTGATGAGCATGATGAGCGACCAGCTCTTACCCAGCGCGTGTGAGACGGACGTGACCGGGGTGGCCTCGATGTACGCGCTGCAACTGGCTTCCGGAAAGCCCAGCGCCCTGGTGGATTGGAACAACAATTATGGGGACGACCCCAATAAATGCGTTTTCTTCCACTGCGGCAATTGGGCGAAGAGCTTCCTCCCCGATATCCAGATGAAAACCGCGGAGATCCTGGGCACCACCCTGGGAGAAATGAATACCTATGGGGCGGTCGCCGGGCGCGTGCCGGCCGGGCCGGTCACCTTCGCCCGCCTCACCACGGATGACATCAACGGCGAGATTCGAACCTACGTGGGTGAAGGAGAATTTACGGACGATCCGCTCAACACTTTCGGCAGCCGGGCGGTAGTCTCCATTCCGGGCCTACAGGCGCTGATGCACACTATCTGCAAGAATGGCTTCGAGCATCACGCGGCGATGAACGCCTCGCTAAGCGCCGACGTTTTGGCCGAGGCGTTCGACACCTATTTTGGATGGGAAGTCTACCGTCATCAGGGCTAGACATGCGACTGATTGGGCTGGATATCGGTACCACAGGGTGCAAAGCCTGTCTTTTCGAAAGCTCGGGTGAGCTGCTGGCCAGGGCCAGCCGCGAGTACCCGGTGGATATCCCGCACCCGGGGTGGGCCGAACAGGACGCCGAAAAAGTCTGGAGACTCGCGAAGGAAAGCCTGGGCGAGGTGATGAAATCATCCGGGCGCCAGGAGGTGGCGGCCATAGGGCTCTCCGTTCAGGGAGAAGCGGTAATGCCCCTGGACGAGACTGGCCGGGCGCTGCGCCCGATGATCCTGGGCATGGACACCCGCACCGACGCGCAAAATGACTGGCTGGTGGAGAAGTTCGGCTCTCGCACCCTGTTCGAGAAGACGGGCATGCCGGTGCACACCATCAACACCCTGCCCAAATTGCTGTGGATCCGGCAGCGCGAGCCTGAGGTGTGGCGCGCGGCCAGCCGCTTCGTCCTGTACGAAGATTTTCTGACCTTGCGGATGACGAACAAGGCCGCCATCAGCAAGTGCCTGGCTTCTCGCACGCAACTGTATGACTTGCCCGAGGATCGATGGTCGGAGGAAATCCTGGATGCGTTAGAGCTGACGCCCGATCAGCTCTCCCCGGCGCTGCCCTCGGGAACCCCGGTCGGCTCTATGCGGGACGAGCTGGCGGATGAGCTGGGGTTCCCCCGCCCGCCCCTGGTGGTTACCGGGGGCCACGACCAGGCCTGCGGCGCACTGGGTGTGGGCTTGACCCGGCCGGGACTTTCGATGGTATCCACAGGGACGGCTGAAGTGGTCGAGGTGGTGCTGGATCGCCCGGAGCTGAATGAGACCTTACGACGCGGGAATATCTCAGTGTATAACCACGTCGTCCCCGGCTTATTCCTGGCGATGACGTTGAATCACAGCGGCGGGATGGTGTTGCGCTGGTTCAGGGACGCCTTGTGCGCCGAGGAGACGGCCCAGGCCCAAGAAAGCGGCCAGGATCCATACGATCGCATCTTTCAGGATTTCGATCCGGGTCCATCCCCGGTGATCTTCCTACCCCATCTCGGAGGGAGCGGCACGCCGCACCTGGATACGGCATCGAAGGGCCTCCTGGCCGGGATAACCTTCGCGACGTCCAAAAAGGATATCGCCAAAGCCATCCTCGAAGGCTTGACTTTCGAGCTGCGCTACAACCTGGAAATATTGGAACAGGGACAGGTCGCCATCGACGAGCTGCGCGCTATCGGCGGCGGAGCGCGTTCCAGGACCTGGCTCAAGATGAAAGCGGATATTACCGGCGTTCCGGTGACGGCGCCGCAAATAACCGAAGCGGCCTCCTGGGGAGCGGCTGTATTAGGCGGCGTTGGAGCAGGGTGTTACGCCAACCCGATGGAAGGTGTAGAAAAATCGGTGAATTTGGTGGAGCGTTATACCGGCGACCCGGCGCTCCACGAGCAATATCAGGCGCGTTACGCGCTCTACCAGCAGTTGTATCCCGGGATGAAGGCGATTCTCCATGCGATCTAGCCTACGGACGGACCTCGAATCAATAATTGAGTATTGAATAAATCAGATGATTATGTTACAATACTGCAATAGTAAAACGTTTGCGCAAAGGATTTACCAGTTTCTATCCCTGATTGTTTATAAATATTGAGGCCCTCGTTATTTCGGTGATGATTGTCCCACACAGTTGACACGAGTAAATAAATGATGGATAATATCTCTGGAAGTCATCGAAATACAATCAACGTCACCCCTAAAATTAACATGGTTACTTTGTTAACCATTGTTTTCCCATTCTTTTACGATCAAATTAATAGTAACTGCCAAGACAACGGAAGCACACGAATAACCAGACCCGGTTAATCAACCGGGAGGGTCGAGCGGTATTTAGCTTTGTAATTGCGGCGATTAGCGTGAGGATTGCGCTTAGAAGATTTATCGGTTGGCTCGTTTTGAGCGAGCAGCTTACCAATCCAAATGCCATCTGCGCGGTATGCAGTCCCCGATGCGTGCCGAACCATTCGTCTGACAGGATCTCTTACCTTTCAAATCGCGAGATCAATTCGGAAAGCGTAGCCTGAGAGGAGGTGGAATAAGGAGCGAAGTACAACCGAGGTAATTTCATGTTCAAGATCTATTCGGATCAATGAGACATCGGAAGCCAGACAAAGTATTCACTCATTTCGAAGGAGAAAAGAAAAGACATGAAGACCCGTGCTGCGTTAGTGCTTATCCTGTTAGTCGCATCCTTTGTTTTGGGTGCATGTGCTGCTCCTGCAACCCCGCAGGTCGTTGTTCAAACCCAAATCGTAGAGAAACCAGTGCAGTCTACGGTCATCGTGCAACAAACCGCCGTCCCTGCAAAGCACACGGTGACCATTGGGTTTGCTGCCCCGGGCCTGGTGGGTGGCCAGATCAACATTCAGGAGACCATCCTGCGCTACGCCCAGGACAAGGGTTGGCAGGTGGTGGTTACCAACTCCAACGGCGATGCCCAGAAGCAGAATGATGACATCGATCAGTTGATCGCCCAGGGCGTCGACGCCATCGTGACCGTCCCGCAAGATAGCGCCGGCATCTGCGCCGCCGCAGAAAAAGCCAAAGCGGCCAATATCCCCTTCTTCACTGTCGATCGCTCCCCGATTGGCTGCGCCATCGATTTGACCCTGCTTTCAGACAACCGCCTGGCCGGCCAGCAGGCAGGGCAGGCTATGGTGGATGCGTTGAAGGCTAAGTACGGCTCTGAGAAAGGCACCGTTCTGGAGATCACCGGGGACCTGGGACAGAACGTTGGCCAACTGCGCCGCGATGGTTTCCACGACATCGTTGACAAGTACCCCGACATCAAAGTCATCCAGAAAGTTGGCAACTGGGACGCTCAGAAAGGCGCCGAGGCCGTGCGCGAAGTCCTGACGGCTAACCCCGACCTGGACGGCATCTACATGCACTCAGACGCTGTCTATATCTCCGGAACCCTGGCCGAGCTGAAGGCCGCCAACAAACTCTTCAAAGTCGGCGAGACCGGCCACGTCATTCTGACTTCAGTCGATGGCTCCCCCGCCGGCGTTCAGGCCGTCAAAGATGGTTGGGCGGATGAATCCTCCAACCAGCCCATCCCCGATTTCGGCCTGGTGCTTGACTTCGTCGAGAAAGTACTTAATGGCGAGACGTTGACGGAAGGCCAATTGACCAAGGATGGCGCGCTGTGGTCTCCGGCTGTCATCAAGAAGAACGCAGATGGCACGCTCGAGTGCTTCCTCTCCACCACCGCGGTCACCGCTGCCAATGCCGACAACCCCGGTCTGTGGGCCAATTTTACGGTGAATTAAGCTCAATCCAGTTGTCTTTTGGGCGAGTTAGCCTGTAGTCCTCCTGCCCCGTGCTGAGGTTTACACACGGCACGGGGCAGGTTCGAAAATCACCCCGGCAAGGAAGGGGCTGATAGAAGAGGAAGAGCGGAGCCTATGGTTGCTACGGATAACCAGTTCGTTGTTCAAATGCACGACATCGTCAAGACTTTTCCTGGCGTGCGCGCCCTGGATCACGTGAACTTCGAGTTAAAACCTGGGGAACTGCGTTCGCTGGTTGGGAAAAATGGAGCCGGGAAGAGCACCTTGATGAATGTCTTGACCGGCATCTACCAGCCGGACCAGGGAGAGATTCTCGTCAACAATCAATTGATCCACCCCATGACGACGGAACGAGCGAAGCGCCTTGGGATTGCCTACGTACACCAACATTCTCAACTAGTCCCTGCGCTGTCTATTGCCGAGAATATTTTCCTGGGGAGTCCGCTGGTAGGGAATGGGGGTTTCGTAGACTGGCGCCGGTTGAATACAGAGGCCAGAAAACAATTAGCGACCCTGGGCCTGGACATCGACGTACAAAGGAAGGTCGAAGATTTAACGGTTGCCGAGAGGCAAATCATCGAAATTGCCAAGGCGCTGTTTGCCAATGCACACACGATCATTTTGGATGAGGCAACTGCGCCTTTGCCCAAGCACGAAGTCAATATGCTCTTCGATTTCGTTCGAAGGCAGAGCCAGCAGGGCGTGGCATTCGTCTATATTTCGCACTATATCGAAGAGGTCTTTGAGCTGTGTGAGCTCGTGACCGTTATGCGCGATGGTCAGGTGGTTGGGGATTATCAGGTGTGCGAGCTTGACCAGCAAGAATTGATCCGCTTAATCAGCGGGGCGCGGGTGGAGCAGTTCCATCGCGAAACGCGCAATCTGGACGGTGAGCCTGTGCTCGAGATCCAATCTCTCACGCGTCCGGGATTTTACCAGGACATCAATTTGACCATTCGCCAGGGCGAAGTCATTGGCCTGACCGGATTGGAAGGGTGTGGCAAGGCCAATCTGGCGCGCGGCTTGTATTCCCTTGAGGCTCGCGGGGAGGGCAAGCTCGAGCTAAACGGAAAGCCGTATCGCCCTGCAGAACCCGAAGCTGCTCTGGATGCAGGCATCGCTTACCTGCCCCGCGACCGGCATGGCATGGGAATCGTCGGAATGCGGCCGGTTGGGGAAAACATTACCTTTTCTATTCTGGACCGGTTGATAAACAAAATTGGCTTGCTCCAGACCGGGCGGGAGCGCAGCCACATCAATGAATTCGTGAATAAATTGGGGATAAAAACCCCTTCGGTGAATCAGCCAGTCGAGTTTTTGAGTGGCGGTAACCAGCAAAAAGTCGTCTTTGCCAAGCTGGTCTCGACCCAGCCGAAAGTGCTCTTTCTGGACGAGCCCACGCAAGGGGTGGACGTTCAGGCAAAGGTCGAGATCATGAAGATTATCGATCAGCTCGCCAAACAAGGTGTTTCGATCGTCATCGTTTCTGAAGAAATCCGCGAAATGCTGGACGTGTGTGATCGCATCCTGGTGATGTACAACGGGGCTATCATTGCCGAATTCAAGGCCGGCGCCCCCAATTTTACGGCGGATCAGATCTTGATGGCAGTCGAAGGGGAGCGAGTAGCGCTATGACAAACAGAA
>JAMCRR010000019.1 GCA_023381565.1 Chloroflexota bacterium | reverse complement strand
GGAGCTGCCATAGGCTCGACGGCCACCAGGCGGGTGCGCTGGCCATCTTTCAGGTTCTGGCGCAGGAAGGGGAAAGCCAACCCCGAGAAATTCGAGCCGCCGCCGACACAGCCGATCACCACGTCGGGGTATTCGCCGGCAAGATCCATCTGCTTGAGGGCCTCCTCGCCAATGACGGTCTGGTGCAACAGCACGTGGTGGAGCACTGACCCCAGACTGTATTTCTTGACCCCGTTGGAAGTAACTGCTGCTTCGACTGCCTCAGAAATCGCGATACCCAGCGAACCGTTGTTGTTCCCATCCGCCGCCAGAATATTGCGCCCGGCCTGCGTGCGGTCGGTGGGGCTGGAGAACACCTGAGCGCCGAAAGTTTCCATCAAGATACGGCGATAAGGCTTTTGCTGGTAGGAGATTTTGACCATGTAAACTTCCAGCGGCATGTCGAACATCTTGCACGCCATCGACAGAGCCGAGCCCCACTGTCCGGCGCCGGTTTCGGTAGTCAGCGCCTTGGTGCCCGAGATTTTGTTGTAGTATGCTTGCGCGACAGCGGTGTTGGTTTTGTGACTTCCGGAAGGGGAGACGCCTTCATACTTGTAGTAGATGTGGGCGGGAGTCCCCAGGGCTTGCTCCAGGCGGCGCGCCCGAAGCAGGGGTGTGGGGCGAAAGAGCTTGTAAATCTCGCGGACCGGCTCTGGGATTTCGATAAACCGCTCGGTACTGATTTCTTGCAGGATCAGTTCCATCGGGAATAATACCGAGAGGAAATCCGGGGTTACCGGTTCCTGGGTCATCGGATTCAACACCGGTGTTGGGGAAACTGGAGAATCGGCGTTGATGTTGTACCAGAAATGCGGGATATCGCTTTCGTTCAGGTTAAATCGGATTTGGTCTGACATTATCTTTTCTCCTATGAAATGATTACCACAGAGAGAACACAGAGAGGGCTGAGAATTTATGGGGCAGACGATCTTCGGGCTCTCTGCGATTTCTATGGTTTGATTTTCAACAAAATGGGCCGGAAATAGGATACGGCGATTGGCCCAGTACCGAAGCCGCAAACTGTCTTCCCAGATTGAGACCCATTTTCTCCATCACATCTTCCAGGGTTTGCTGTGCAATGGGGCGGGCCTTGTCGGTCCCGCTCATCAGCAAGGCGACAATTTCTTGAGGGTGAGCTGCCAGCTCTGTCCGCCGCTGGCGCAGCGGCGCCAGGTAGGCATTTAGCACTTCACTCAACCGCTGTTTTACAGCTACGTCTCCTACTTTTCCCAGACGGTAACGCGCTTTCAAGTCCTCCACTTCTCCCCGGTCGGGGTTGAATACATCCATGTAGTCAAACACCGGGTTGCCTTCTACGTGGCCGGGGTCGGTCGGATGGATGCGTGTTGGATCGGTGTACATCTCCATCACTTTACGCCGGGTCTCTTCGGGGGTATCGCGCAAGTAAATGGCGTTTCCATAAGACGAGTGCATGGTGCGGTTATCCGTCCCGGGCAGGCGTGGTGTAGCTGAAAGCAAAGCCTGCGGCTCGTGGAAAAGCTCACCGTAAAGTTGGTTAAAGCGCCGGGCAATCTCGCGCGTCAGCTCGAGGTGCGGCAGCTGGTCCCCCCCTACGGGAACGGTATCCGCTTTGTACAGCAGGATATCCGCAGCCTGCAGCACCGGGTAGGTCAACAGTCCCAGAGAAGGTTGCAGGTTGAGTTGCTGCACCTGCTCTTTGTAGGTTGGAACCCTTTCCAACCGCGCAACTGAGGTCAGCATGCTCAATAACAGGGCCAGCTCTGCATGCTGGGGCAGGGCAGATTGCAGCATGAGGGTGGAACGCTGCGGGTCGATGCCTGCGGCCAGCCAGTCGATTGCCACATCGATCGCGTTTGCGCGTACTGTTTCCGGATGTGCATAATCCGTCGTCAGGGTGTGCAGGTCTGCCAGCAAGAAGAAGCAGCGGTACTCGTCTTGCAGCCTGACCCAGGTCTGCAGGGTACCCACCAGGTGACCCAGGTGCCGCGGGCCTGTGGTGCGGTGTCCGGTAAGAATCGTCCCCTTTGCTTTCATCGTACAAAACCTCCAGCTAACTGATCGGGCAGTTAAACAAAAACGCGTTCGTTCCCATTCTGGGGACGAACGCTGATAAGTCCGTGGTGCCACCCCGGTTAGGTTGGCTTTAATCAAAAATTCCGTCGTTGATGCGACGGAACCTGCCAGCCTCACTCGATTTCAGGTACGGCAGTGGAGAAAACCACTGCTTATACCTTTTGCCATGCTAACGGTGGCATCTCCGGCTCAGACTACTCGGGAAGGCTCCCTTTCGCCCTGCAACTCCGAGGTCCATTCGGCGCTGTCGTGCGGGCAGGCTCTCATCTTCTCCTGCTTTCTGTACCGTGGGTACAGCGCTTACTCGTCCTCATCACAGTATTTTTAATTGATTGAAGTAAATTATAGATAGTTTTTGATATTTGTCAAGCGTTCAGGTGCGCGCAAAATACTCATCTTCAATTTCTTGCCAGTTTAGTTCCTTGGGCAGGCGCAGAAATTGGGCCAGCGTTGGGGTAGCGCTGCGGATCTGCTCTGCCATGCACAATGCAACCCGCCGGACGGAGAAATGCGCATTGGGTGCTGACCGCAGGGCGCAGAACTGGTAGGCTTCGCGCAGATTGAGCGTCATCAGCAGCCTGCGGTTAAACCCATTCGGGACAACATAAGAAGCCAGGTGTGCATCCAGGCCGGCGAGGGCTTCGTAGGTGTGTTGGGCGGCATTCATCGCGTCGCAATAGATTTCATCCAGACCGGCAGCCGGGAACCGGCGGGGCACCGCATAGCCCAGGTCGGCGGTCAGCGCCTGGGGGGTCTGGGTCATCATGCGGTGGCGCTTGATCTCGAAATAAGCTCCCTGGTCGACGATCAGCTCGAAGCTGAAAGATGCATGCTCAAGCTCGCGCAACGGGATATCGTGCGGGCCCAGGCTGCCGAGGATTATATCTGCCAGGCGTTCGCGCTCTTCCCGACCGGCCCGGCGTACGGCTTCCAACGCCGCCGCGAAGCCCTGGTTGCCGTAGCGGAAAAGGGCGGCTGCCAGCACCCGTTCTTCGGCTTGCGGGGCGAAGGCGACCAGCCGGCACCACGCGGGGGAATCTGTCGTGGGACTTACAGGGGAGGCTGCGCCAGCGGCATTCTCCAGCGCCTGGGCACACTGCTCGATATACGGCACGTGATCGGCATATTTGAGCAAAGTGGGCACCTCAGCCTGGGCTACCTGTTTGACTTCAGCTCCCAGCGCGCGCACCTCGGATAGCGGGTGGCTGAGCATTTTCTGAATGGCATGCTCCAGAACGCGAGCGTTGGCTGTCACGCCGACGTTTGCCAGTGAAGCGGCCGGCAGCAGAAACCGGCAGACGTCGGTGGTTTGGGAGCGCACACGCCGCTCCCAGGCGGACTGGCTCTCTCCGGGCAGTAGCGGCTCTTCGCGTTCGACGACCGCCTTGACTTTGGGGATCGATTGCTCGTATGCCTCGAACAGACCACGCACCGCTCGAATATAGAACTCCTGCAGGGCGTGTCCCTCCAGCTCAGGAGGGAGATAGAAAGCCTCCGGGTTCCATTTCTGATAGCGGGTGGATTTTTCGGTGTAAGATGCCAGCCGGTTCGATTCAATGGTCTCAATCGCCAGACGGGATACATTCTCGATGGCGATGTGCAAGACGGCGTGCTCGGCGACCGAAGCATGCCCGTAGCCGACCACCCACTTTTCGTGGAATTGAGCACTCTGTTCGTCAGTGAGCTCTGCGGCGATCTGGCGGAAGCTCTGCGGCGAGCGTGATGTCTTGGCGAAGGTTACTGCGATGGTTTCGGGGCTGAGCTCTTTCGGGTTAAGCAGGTAAACCTGGCGTTCAAGCTTCATGCTGGAGGATGCCTCGGGCGCGGGAGATGTCCTGTCGGATTTGGGCGACAAGCTCCTCGACTGAAGAAAAGCGGTGTTCGGGGCGCAGGCGCTCTATGAATTCTACCCCAATTGTCTGGCCGTACAGGTCGCGGTCGAAATCTAAAAGATGGGCTTCCAGGCGCAAGGGAACAGGCTGCGCCTCGAACGTCGGGCGGGAGCCGATATTCGCCACGGCCAGCAAGCGATCGCCCTCCAGATGCGCCCAGCAGGCATATACCCCCGCCCCGGGCAGCAGCCTGCCGGACCAGACGGAAAGATTTGCTGTGGGGATGCCGATCTTGCGGCCGCGCCCATCGCCGAGCTGTACGGTGCCTTCCACTCGATAGTGCCTGCCCAGCATGGCGGCGGCGCGGTCCACCATCCCGGCGCTTAACAGGCCGCGTATCTGGCTGGAAGACACGGTTTCGCCTTCGACCGTCACCGGCGGGATTACTGCCAGGGTGAACCCCATAAGGTCTCCCAGCCGCTGCAGGGTGGGGATATCCCCTTCCCGATTGCGTCCCAGGGCGAAATTAAAGCCCACCCACAGCTGGCGCAGGTCCAGGTGTTCTTTCAGGTCAGACATAAAATCGGCGGCCGCCAGGTTGGCCAGCTCACGGGTAAAAGTGAGATTGACCAGGGTATCGATGCCCAAGGCGGCGAGCAGGGTGGATTTTTCTTCGGGGGATGTCAGGTAAAATGCTTCTTTGGGGCCACGCAACACTTCCGCGGGGTGAGGGAAGAATGTCAAGACGACCGCATTCGCCCCGGACCGGTGCGCTTCAGCAACCATGCGCTGCAAGATCTCCTGGTGGCCTCGGTGAACGCCATCGAACGATCCCACTGCCAGCCAGGTACTCGCCAGGTGGAGGGTATCCAGCGTTTCAGCTATCAGCATAGAGCAGGCAGCCGGAGCAGGGTAAAGGAGAAAGGTTGCGGTGTAGCTCGGTCATCCGCAGCAGAAGCCTTCAGGAGAAAAACACCTTGCGAGGCTGCCATTCATTGCTGGCAGTATCAATTTCCATTAATGCCACCAGCTCGCCCTGCTGGCTGATCCCGCGCGCCCATCCTTCAGTGCCCGGGGGGGCAGGCACGCGGTGCCCGTGGCGGATCGCCTCCACCTGGTCAGTCTCCAGCTCTACAGAAGGCCAATCCGAGAGAGCTTCGGCAGCCGGGATCAAATACTGGTACCAGTTTCCGGCCTCGAAGGAATCGCGCAGCTTGCGCAGAGGCACGGCATCGCGCAGGGTAAAGCGGCCGCTCTTGGTCCTGCGCAGGCCGATCAGGTGCGCGCCACACCCTAAAACGTTCCCCAGGTCGTGGGCGAGCGAGCGGACGTAGGTGCCCGACGAGCAATAAACGTCGATCACGGCCTCGGGAGGCGCCCATTCCAGGAGCTCGAGATTGTATACCTGGATCTTGCGCGGCTGCAGGTCCACTTCCTCTCCCTCGCGAGCCATCTCGTAAGCTTTGCGACCTTTTACTTTAACCGCCGAATACGGAGGTGGCACCTGCTCGATCTCGCCAATAAACTGCTTGAGAGCTTCCTCAAACTGAGCCTCGGTCACCTCGACAGGAGCGTTGCTAAGCACGCGCCCATCTGCGTCATAAGTATCCGTGGTCGCCCCAAGACGAACGATCGCCTGGTAGCGTTTATCCGAGGCGGAGACGTATTCGCTCAAACGAACGGCCGGACCGACCAGGATCACCAATACGCCTGAAGCACGCGGATCGAGAGTGCCTGTATGGCCGGCACGGCGAATATTCGTCCCTTTGCGAATAATCTGAACCACATCGTGAGAGGTTAGCCCGACAGGCTTATCTACCACTAATACTCCTGAGATAGCATTTTTTAGGTCAAAGCTACTATCTTCCATTGCGACATCTCCCCATTCAAGATAATTCACCCCAATACTCAACCAAATCCCCAATCTAATTCCCAGGGAGCGCACCTAAGAGCTCTCATCATGATTGAGTTGTCACCATTAATATGTTTAATTGTTCGCCGGATAAGATTTGATATCCGGCTCCGATACCTTAAATTCCCGCCCAATAGTGTTGCCCAGGCATAATCAAAGGGGTCCGCATAAATCTCAATATCGACGTTGAAGTATTATATCTAATTTTCGTCCGAAAGTACATTTGCTGAAGCTTCCAAAAATGCAAGTGTATCGTGAATAACGCGCTCCTGGACGTCGACCAGGGAGCCGGTAATTTCAGCGCCTGAAGCCGCGGCATGTCCGCCGCCGCCGAATTTTAATGCAATTTGTGAAACATCCACACCCGGTTGAGAACGCCAGCTGACCTTCGTCTTTCCCCCTTTTTGCTCGACAAAGATGAGGGCGACATCCGCTCCATCGATGGTCGAAAGGACATTAATCAGATCGGCATCGTCATTACCCGGGTAGTTTACGCCTGAGCGATCGTCGAGAGATAGAGTCGCCCATACCAGGCGGCCGCGGCGTTCCAGGTGAGATAACCCGGCGCCCCAATAACGAGCGGACTCGAAAGATCGCCTCACCAGGGCCGCGCTGTAAAGCTCTGGTAGATTGGTCCCAATTTCCATCAGGGTGGCAGCCAACCGCATGACTTGAGGTGTCATATTCGATGTCCGAAACCCAAGGGTGTCGCTGATCAACCCTGTAAGCAGGGCTGAGGCGACCTGTGGCGTGACCGGGAAACCCCATTCAGGGAGATATTCCGCCAGGATAGCGGAGGTAGCTACCGCATCGGGTTTGACCAGGTTAATGCGGGCGAAATTGAGGTTAGTGATGTGGTGATCGATGTTGATGTCCGGGACAGTCCCTTCAGTCAAGGCTTTTCCAACCCGCGGCAGATCCGAACAGTCCAGAACAATGGTCAGGTCGAAATTGCCGCCAGGGTGCTTCACTACCTGATTGCTGCCTGTAAGATGACGGAAGCTCGTCGGGACGCCGTCGTTGAGCACCATCTGCACAGCTTTACCGGCTTCCTGAAGTGCAAGTCCCAGACCGATGAGCGATCCGACAGCATCGCCATCCGGGCGCACGTGCGAAACGATCAAGATGCGCTCTGCCCCTTTCATGGCTTTGCCGATCTGCTGATACTCGGACTCACTCATCGCCCTTCTTCTCCTGTGTGTGAGCAGCTTCTTCCCTCAGAGACGCCAGCAGCCGCTCGATGTGGTCGGCATTTTCGGGAGTTGGATCCCAATGGAAGCGCAGGCGAGGGAATACGCGCAGGTCCATCCGTTCGGCCAGGGCGTGGCGCAGAAAGCCTGAGGCGTGCGCCAGCCCGGTCAGTATTTCAGCCGACCGCGCCGAACCCTCGAACGCCGAAACAAAAATATCCGCGTAAGCCAGCTCGCGGTCTACCTTGACGTCTGTAATGAATATGCCCGCCAGCCGCGGGTCGTTGACCTCACGGATGGTCATTTCAGATAGCTCCTGGCGCATACGGTCGGCGATACGCTGCAGGCGAAGTTTGGAGGGCATCTTCAGACTCCCAATCAATCAACGAATGGAGGCTAACCCTTAGGCAGGCCAACCCGCTCGCGTACGTAGCACTCCACGATATCACCAACGGAAATGTCGTTGAATCCTTTCAACGCCACGCCGCACTCGAAGCCCTGACGGACTTCACGTACATCTTCTTTCTCGCGCTTGAGGGAAGCCATTTCACCATCAAAGACAGCCTGCCCGGCGCGTAGCACGCGCACCTTGGCGCTCCGGTGGTGACCATTCTGGGTCACGTCGACCACGGTAAAACCACCCTCC
>JAMCRR010000158.1:8707-33029 GCA_023381565.1 Chloroflexota bacterium | reverse complement strand
CCGGGGAGCGTGCGCTACAGGTGTAGAACACGTTTTAGCTTGTTCGGGCGCAAGCTAACACCTGCCCCGGGTGCCGGTGCCGGGGAGCGTGCGCTACAGGGCGTAGAACAGGCTTCAGCTTGTTCGGGCGTGCGTTACAGGAGTAGAACAAGCTTCGGCTTGTTCGGGCGCAAGCTAACACCTGCCCCGGGTGCCGGTGCCGGGGAGCGTGCGCTACAGGGTGTAGAACAAGCTTCAGCTTATCTGGGCGCAAGCTAACACCTGCCCCGGGTGCCGGTGCCGGGGAGCGTGCGCTACAGGTGTAGAACAAGCTTTAGCTTGTTCGGGCGTGCGCTACAGGGCGTAGAACAAGCTTCAGCTTGTTCGACCGCACGCTACAGGCGCTCATCGCAGATCGACCGGTACCCGCAGCCTTTGCAGCGCCCCCATTCTTCGTGCGAACGCCCTGCCTCCCCACGCCTTTCTTGCCGCCGCATCTCAGCCATCAGGTCGAGCAGCGCCTCTTCCAGTTCGTCGGTGTAATCGACGGCATACGTGCGATCGGGATAATGCAGGATGCCGTATTTCGGGCGGTTCCCCAGGACGCGCTCCACCAGCATGCAGTATGCCGCCACCTGGAAGATATGCGCATCGTGCGGGACGGCAGGCGTGCGTCCGGTTTTCACCTCTACAGGGATGATCTTCCCGCCCTGCTCGACAAGATAATCAGGTTTGCCTGCCAGACCCAGGGCCGGGTCGTAGAGCGGTTCTTCCACAGGGCCCCACAGCTTCGGGTCTGCATAGATCACGCGCCCGCCGGGCAAGCCGGCGGCCTGCCTCTGCTTGCGCGCCTTCCAGAGCAGCGCCAGAGCTGCGGCAAGTAAAAGGATGGCGGGGAGCAGGTAGATCACGGGGGCCGGTCCGCGTCTCTATCCCGGTTTGCTCGCCAGCAGCACCTTCCACTGGCCGCTTTGCACGACTTTATCTTCCTGGTTGAGGACCAGGATATCCAGCGTCACCAACCCGCCAGCAAGCTTTGGGATGGCCTTCCGTGCGGAAATGGTTGTTTGCGCGTGGATCGTATCGCCGATGAAGACAGGCAGGCTAAATTTCCAGGTCAGCTCGCGCAAAGCGATGACTGTCTCTTCGATAAAACCCACTTGCGCGAGCAGGCCGGAGGCAATGGAGGCGATGAGCAAGCCATGAGCGATGCGCCGGCCAAACACCCCCCGTCTGGCAGCTTCGGCATTGGTGTGGATCTGGGTAAAATCGCCCGACAGGCCGGCGAAGCTGACGATATCGGCTTCGGTGATGGTCCGCCCGGCGCTGACCGCCACGTCGCCAATTTCCATTTCCTCAAAATAATGCCCGCGTGGTGTATAGGTATGGGTCATGGTTTAGAGCCACAAACTGGTCAGGTAAGCCACGAAGAGCGCCAGGGCTGCCAGCAGCAGAACCATCGCTGCCAGGCGCAGCAGCCCGGCAGCCAGCACCCGGCGACCATGCCTGCGGTGAAGCTCGCTGCCCGCGGCCATCTCAACCTGGTTCTCAGAGCGGACGCCTTGCTGACGGTACCACCAGGCTCTTCGGCAGTATAGGAAAACACCGATCTCAGACGCCCGGATCGTCCGCATGTTTTTTGCCGGGATGTAGCTCAGCTTCCAGATGGGCGAGCGCCTGCTCGAGGTGCTGCTCGCGCAGGCTGATGGTCATATCGCCGCGCGTCCGTTCGACGATGCTGCGCGCCAGGTCAGTGTGTCGGCGCAGCCCGCTGGTGATCGCGTCGGGGTAATCCAGCGTGACCAGCACCTCGTAGATATCGTCCATGCAGTTCAAAAGGCGCTCGGTCTCTTCTGAGTATCCCTGGCGCAGCAGGTCCAGCACTCGCCGGCGCAGCTCGCCGGTGACTTCCGCCAGCCCATTGAGGTAGGTGGCGTCTTCCAGCTCGAGCTCTTGGGGCGAAGGAAGGGACCGGTTCTCGATCAAAGCGCAAGCGATGTTCGCTTCGGCGAATTCTTTCAGCGCATCCTGGGTGTAGCCGGCGAAGTACAGGTCCGGGTAATTTTGCAGATCCTGGCGCAGCGCGTTAGCCAAAAGCCGCGCTTCTTCCAGGTTTTGCTGGGCCAGATCGTGTTCGCTGCGGTGAATGGCCCGGATGGCGTGAGCGCAGTGCCGGGTGAGCACGCGCGCCTGCGCCAGGGCTTGATCGCGGGCTTTGGTGCGGGCGTCAAAAGCTTCGCGAATTTTTTCGACAATTGCCTCGAGGTTTTGCATGGGCGCTCGCTATTAACCTGGATTGTCTGGACGGTGGAGCGAGCGAAATAGATCGTTCGCTAACGACGAATCGCCAGGGATCTTGATCTCGCCAAATGCCGCCTCGTAGCGCGCCAGGTTCTCGCCCAGCGCCCGATAAAACAGCTTTGCCCCGATGGGAGACATCAGCAGGCGGGATTGGATGCGAGCGCGTGGGTTCCCGGGCAGCATCTGAGCGAAATCGAAGACCAGCTCGGCCGGTGAGTGTGAGATGCGCACGAGATTGGCATAAGCAGGTACCAGGTCCTCCGGCATGTCCAGGGGAGGAAAAGATGGAGCGGCAGGTTGTTCAGGATTAGTAGTCATGGAAATCCCTTCTCCGGTTGCCCGGTAAGTGCCTCCTCATTGTACTCTGGATGGATGCGGGTTGTGTATTTCCTGGCCAGAAAATCGGGAACGCATCCATCCAGAAGTAAAATGCAGAACCGCTAGAAGGGAATATCTTCCTCGCTGGCAGGGGCAGATGGCTCTTCGCCTTCGACGGCGCCCTCGCCTTCACCACGTGGTGATAAGAAACGCACGGTGCTGGCCCTCACCTCGAAAGATGCACCGGGCGTGCCATCCTGGCGGTTCCAGATGCGCGGGCCGCCGGTGCTGGGGTCTGCCGTTAGACTGCCTTCGACCAGGACTTTGCTACCCTTGTGCAGGTATTGATTGCAGCTCTCGGCTTGCTTTCCCCATGCGGAGACCCTGACCCACATGGTTTTTTTCACTCTCTGGCCGTCGTTCCCGGTATAGCTCTCGTCGACCGCGACGTTAAAACTGGTGACGGCCTGGCCGCTTGGCGTATAGCGCATTTCGGGTTCTCTGCCAAGGTTGCCAATCAGGGTGATTTTGTGCCACATACGTTCCTCCTGTGCTTGATCAGAACCGGTCTTTCTAAAACTACATTTGGCACACTAAACCAATGAAGACCGGTTGGATAATGAACAATACAGAACAATTGTACACTAATATCTCATTTTGTGAAGTAGTTAAGTCAATTATATATAGAAAATCATCCTTGACTTTGACCTGGGAATAGCATAAACTATTTTGAATTATGAAACCTGCAATATCCACTTCCACCACTTTGACTGCTGTGACCTTCATGATGGGCATGATGACAACATCGATGCGCATCGTACGACCTTCGGCAGCTGTGGAGAAGGTGGAATAGACTCGATCTATTAACCCTGTATCAGATCAAAGAGCTGCCGGAGAACGGCAGCTCTTTTTTATTCTGGCAAATTCTACTTGCAGTTTCCGAACCGGGTTCGGGGCTGCCCGGAGAACAAAATCATGAATGGCAAACCAGTGGATAACCCCCCAGATCAGCGCACGATCGTCATGAAATTCGGCGGCACTTCAGTTGGGACAGAGCCGGCCATGCGCCAGGTAATGCATATCCTCGAGCAGGCCCAGACCACTCACCCGCGTCTGGTAGTGGTCGTCTCAGCTCTATCGGGGGTCACCGATATTCTTCTGGAGAGCGCTTTCGCTGCCGCGCGGGGAGAACCGCTGGTTGTAAAAAAAGCGGCGCACGAGCTATTGGTCCGGCACCTTGCCTTGGCCGACGCTTTGGTAACCGATCCTGCGCTCCGGCGCAGCGCCTGGTGGAAGGTGCGCCGTTGGATTGCCAGGTTCGACGACCTGTGCCAGGCGATATCGGCATGTGGAAGCGCAGAACCGGAGGCGCTCGACGCCGTCGCCTCTTTGGGAGAGCGCCTGTCTGCCCGCTTGCTAAGCGCAGCGCTCTCTTCTGTGGGCATCTCCTCCTGCGCGGTGGATGCCACCCGGTTAATCGTCACCGATTCTCATTTTCAAGCTGCTGTGCCCGACCTGCCCGCCACCACCCGACGGGCGCGCCATGTCCTCGAGCCACTACTGGCGCAAGGGTGTCTACCCGTAGCCACCGGTTTCATCGCTGCGGATGCGCACGGTGCGACCACGACCCTGGGGCGAGGGGGCAGCGATTATACCGCCGCCATTCTCGGGGCGGCTCTCTCCGCGGACGACGTTTGGATCTGGACCGACGTGGATGGGATCATGACCGCCGATCCACGCCTGGTGCCCGAAGCGCGCACCATCCCCGAGCTGACCTACACCGAGGCGGCTGAGCTGGCCTCGTTTGGCGCCAAGGTACTGCACCCTAAGACGGTTGCTCCGCTTGTCGCCCTGGGCATCGGCTTGCGGGTGTGCAACACCTTTAACCCCTCGAATCCAGGGACGCGCCTGGTTACCGGTCAGCTTTCCGGCGAGGAGAATGCCATCCGCGGGGTGGCCGTCCTGCACGGGCTGCGGTGGAGGCCGGCGTATGCCGCTCCGCTCCCGGTTGAAGCCCTGGCAGTCTTACCTTCCCTGCCACCCTCCGCGCCGGCCTCTTTTCCCCTGGACCGATCTGACTGGTTTACTCCGGATGCCTCTTCTCCTCCGCTATTCTTGCCTCAAGATGCGGCGTTTGAGGAGGAAGTTGCCCTGGTCACCGCTGTGGGCGCTGGCGTGCGCAGAGCTGCCGGGCGCATCTTCGCCGCCCTGGAGACCCGGGGAATTGCAGTACTCGCTATCGCAAGTACGACCATCGGCCAGAATCCCTCGCCTGCCTCGCTCAGCCTGGTTGTGCGCGCCGGGGAGGCGCAGGCTGCTGCCCGCCTCATCCATTTCTTAATTGGTTGATGGTAAAAATGTACGAAAATAGTTACAGTAATCTAAATACTCCGAAAATTTAATTGCGTCCCACCACGATGCATCGGGCGACCGGCAGCGTGGGCCAGCGCTTTGTCCAGTTATTGGATGGGCATCCCTGGTTCCGCGTGGTGGCGCTGACCGGCGCGGACCACCGCGCCGGTCGGGCTTATGGCGAAACCTGCCACTGGATTTTCCCGGAACCGATGCCAACCTGGGCAGCCCGCCTGCCCGTACTCCCTTCCTCCCCCGAAGCGGTAGACTGTCCCCTGGTTTTCTCTGCCCTGCCTGCCGATATCGCCCGCCAGGTCGAGCCGAAGTTTGCCCACCACGGGAGCCTGGTCTGCACGAACGCGTCTGCTTTCCGCCGCGAGCCGGACGTGCCCGTGCTTCTTCCTGAGGTGAATCCCGAGCATGCCTCTCTGGTCGATGTCCAACGAGAGCGGCACAACTGGCGCGGGGCGATCGTCGCTAACCCGAACTGCACCTCCACCGGAATGACGGTGGCGCTCAAGCCGCTCCAGGATGCCTTCGGGTTGCGCCGTATCTTCGCCGTTTCGCTCCAGGCGCTTTCTGGGGCAGGGTATCCGGGGGTAGCCTCGCTGGATGTGATCGATAACGTGCTGCCCTACGTCGAGGGCGAGGAGGCCAAACTCGAATGGGAGCCGCGTAAGATGCTGGGCAAATTGAATGGCGATACGGTCTCGCTGGGAGATTTCGCTGTCTCCGCCCAAGCAAACCGGGTGCCGGTCAGTGATGGGCACCTGGTCTGCCTCACGGTTGAGCTGAGGGAACCGGCAGGGGTAGAAGCCGCTCACCAGGCGCTGGCCGCCTACCACCCCCCGGAGATCAGCTGCGACCTGCCTTCTGCCCCGCACCCGGCGATCCTCGTGCGCGACGAGCAGGACCGCCCGCAGCCTCGCCTGGATCGCCTGGCAGGCGGCGGGATGACGACCGTCGTTGGGCGCCTGCGCCCCGACCCGCTGTTCGACTTCAAAATGGTGGTGCTTTCGCACAACACGGTACGCGGCGCTGCCGGCGGCTCGATTTACAATGCCGAGCTGCTGGTGAAGCTGGGACTGGTGGCGGGCGCGTAGTGGCGCAATTCTGAATCTGCAGTGAGTCACAGACCTGGGAGGGCAATTGCGTCCCACCACGATGCATCGGGCGACCGGCGGGTGAATTACAACCTGGAGCTGCTGGTAAACGCCTGTTTAGACTGTCTTGTGTTCGAAAGTAAGTTGGTTATAATCAGAATATATTTTACGATTTCATCATCGATAAGGAAAATGTATGGATTTTGTCACAATATCTCCAAAATATCAGATAGTTATTCCCCGTAAGGTTCGAGATTACCTGCTGCTTCAACCTGGACAGAAGGTCCATGTGTTTGCCTTTGCCGATCGAATCGAGTTGATCCCCCTCAAGCCTATACGGGAAACACGCGGTTTTCTAAAAGGGATTCAGACTGACATGGAAAGGGAGATTGATAGGGTTTGAACATCGTCGACTCGTCGGGCTGGTTGGAATACTTTACCGACTGGTTACCGCCCTGGATCGCCAGGCTAAATTTTGAACCCAGGACGCGCATTTTAAAAATATCTCTACGGTTAATTATCGGCAAAACCCTGATCAGGCATAATTGTTAGTAAAGAGCCATTCTAATCCATGCGCCCTCCCCAACCGGTGATCGTGACCGACCTATTCCCCGAGCTGCTCGATGAGCTGCTGGCGCTGCTCTCGAGCCTCTCCGATCAGGATTGGCAGAAGCCGACGGCCTGCACAGGCTGGTCCGTAAAGGATGTGGCCCTGCACATGCTCGGCGGAGAGATCGGCAACCTGTCGTGGCGGCGGGATGGGTACACAATTGAATCCGAAGCCTCGATTACGGGCTGGGAGGAGCTGGTCGCTTACCTCAATCGCTGGAACCAGGATTGGGTGCAGTCGGCGCGGCGCATCAGCACCCGCCTGCTAATCGACCTGCTCGGCCATACCGGGACTCAGTTAAATGCACTGTTTAGCTCGCTCGACCCTTTCGCTGTGGGAAGCCCCGTCAGCTGGGTGGGGCCGGAGCCTGCCCCGGTGTGGCTGGACCTGGCCCGCGAATACACCGAGCGCTGGCACCACCAGCAGCACATCCGCGACGCAGTCGACCGGCCCGGGATGAAAACGCCCCGATATCAGAGCCCGGCGCTGGAGGCATTTGTGTGGGCCATGCCACGCGCCTTCCAGGAGGCGGAAGCGCCCGAGGATACGACCGTCACCCTATCGATCACCGGGCCTTCGGGGGGTCGCTGGTCGGTGCGCAAGGAAGGCATTGGATGGAAGTTGTATTCCGGCGCCCCTGCCCACCCGGAAGCCGAAGCCATGGTGGACGAAGACAATGCCTGGCGTCTGTTTACCCGGGGTCTTAACCCCAGGGCGGCCAGAGAAGCCGTAGGATTTACCGGCGACAGAGTATTGGGTGAGTACGTCCTGGAGATGGTTTCGATCATCGCTTAGCTCCGCTGGTCAAATTTATATAGAAGGGAAATACTTTCTTTCCGTAATCGTCGACCAGTTCGGGTTGCTCGACGTCCCGAAAATTCCGATCACTTTGCCCCGGGTATTGGGCGTGGTTTTTTTGGTGGTCGCTGCAGTGTTGATCGCAAGAAAATAACCTGTTGGATAAAGCGGTTCAAAGTGAGGTTCGCTGCATCTGCCCTGTACCGCATCGGCGCCTGCCCAGTACCGCAAGTGCCGGGACGCAGTAAGGGGCACGTGCCGGCGCAAAACGCATGTAAAGGCAATCAGAATAAGGAGGCGCTATGGACTGGTTAGAGCAGCTGAATGGCAACTCTCTGAACTGGCTGTTGGAAAGCAGCAGCCCCGGCGTCCGCTACCTGGCGCTGCGCGACCTGCTGGATCTCCCTGAGGATGACGCAGAGCTGCAAGCCGCGCGGCGGGCTGCTCACACCCAGGGACCGATTGCCGAAATCCTGGCGCAGATGCAACCTGAGGGCTTTTGGGAAAAGCCCGGCCCCGGGTACCTCCCGAAGTACCGTTCCACGGTCTGGTCGATCATCACATTAGCCCAGCTGGGCGCAGAAGCTTTGGAAGATGAGCGCATCGCCCGCGCCTGCGCTTACCTGCTGGATCACGCCCTCACCTCCAAAGGTCAATTTTCTATGTCGGGTGCGCCCTCCAGCACCATCGACTGCCTGCAGGGAAATCTGCTCTGGGCGCTGGCGGAGCTGGATTACGCCGATCACCGCCTGGAGGCGGCGTACGATTGGATGGCCCGCAGCCAAACGGGAGAGGGGATTGCCCCTCTCGAAGAGAAAGCAGCTCCGGTGCGCTACTACGCCGGAAAATGCGGTCCCGGTTTTGCCTGCGGGGCGAATAATCAGCTGCCCTGCGCCTGGGGTGCGACCAAAGTGATGCTGGCTTTCGGAAAGCTGCCCAAAGAAAGCTGGACGCCGCACATTACCCGGGCTGTCGACGCAGGGATCGATTTCCTTCTGGGTGTCGACCCGCTGACCGCCGATTACCCAACCGGATACAACGCTAAGCCCAACCAGAGCTGGTGGAAGTTTGCCTTCCCGGTCTTCTACGTGACCGACGTGCTCCAGATCGCCGAAGCCCTGGCAGGCCTGGGTTACGCCGGAGATGCGCGCCTCGCCAACCTGCTGGCGTACGTCCGCCAGAAGCAGGATGCCCAGGGGCGCTGGTTGTTGGAATATGACTTAACCGGTAAGACCTGGGTCGACTTTGGCGCGATGAAGCAGCACAACAAATGGGTGACACTGCGGGCGCTGCGCGTGTTAAAAGCGGCTGCTTGACGTAGGGCAAGTTTATAACTTGCCCAGGACGTGTTGAAAACTTGTCCTGCAAATGGAGGTTCATTTATGGCGTTCGAGCTTCCCGAGGCACTCACCGTGGCGCGGCAGATGGAGGCTGTGCTGCCAGGGCTGACCATCCAAAGCGTGACCCTCAGCCCCGCCTGCGATCATCTCATCCGGCAGGGTTTCATTAACCTCGATCAGATAGACCTCGCCGGGTCGACGATCAGTGGCGTGGCCGGGCGAGGGAAGTGGATCTTCACCCATCTCGATACAGATGTCTACTTCCTGATCGCCCTGGAGACGGGTGGAAAGGTGCTCTATCACCCCTCCGGCAGCCCGGTCCCGCCCAAATTCCACCTGCGCTTCGATTTTACCGGCGGATCCAGCCTGACCGTGTTTATCCTGGGCTGGGGCTTTGCCAAGGCTGTTCCGGCGGTCCAGCTCGAGCAGACGCGCTACCCCGGCCGCCTGGGGGTTTCTCCCCTCGACCCCCTGGAATTTACTCCCCAGCGGCTGGGCGAGATGCTCGCCGCCGGAGGCATGAAAAACTGCAAGGGGGTGCTGCTGGATCAATGGCAGCTCGCCGGCATCGGCAACGGCTACTTGCAAGACATCCTCTACACGGCAGGTATTCACCCCAAGCGGAAAACCCCCAGTCTCAGCAAGGAAGAAACTGGCCGGCTTTATGGCGCCATCCAGGCGGTGCTGAGCGAGGCAGTTCGGCTGAACGGCAGCCGCCAGGAGTGCGACCTGTATGGCGCCCCAGGCGGCTACGCGCGGCTGATGGGAGAGGGAATGAACGGCAAGCCCTGCCCGAAATGCGGCACGCCCATCGAAAAGATCGGCGTGCAGGGGTCATCCTGCACTATCTGTCCGAGCTGCCAGAAATAGGCGCCCGCTGAGAGGTGGTTCTGGCAGGATAGGGTGCTGTGATCTGTCGAAAGTGGAACTACTCGTTCCTGAACTGCAGGCAGTAGTGATGGAAGGTATTGCTCACCCAGGCATTGCCCAGGCCGTAGGGCGCCAGTCGCTGGTCGTTCTGGCACCAAATTTTCTCATCCTTAAGGGTATACACTTCACTCAGGCGCCTCGCCAGGTCCCACGCCAGGGGATAGATGCGCCCGCCTTTTTTTACGTTCTTGACAATGATGGTCAGGTAAGCGCTGGGGCGCAGGCAAGGCTTTAAGGCAGCGTAGATACCGGCCAGCCGGTCGAGGAATTCATCGTAATCGGCGATGTTGCCCAGGTCGTGAGGGTTTTGCGAATAGACCACGTCCAGCTCAGGGGATGAGCGGCGCCTGCGCTGGGTGGCCGCCCCGCGGGCATGCAGCATATCCCAATATGGCGGCGAGGTGAGCACGTAATCGATAGGCGGCAAAGACAGGGTCTCGATCCCGGCCGAATCCGCGGTGATGACTTCGGCGGTCAGGCTGGCGGCGGCTTCGAGTAAAGCAAAACGTTCCTCCGCAACCATCCGGCGGGCGATCTCGGCGTAGGCTGGATTCAGCTCGACCCCGTAGCTGTGCCGGCCGCAGCGCAGCGCAGCGATCAGCGTGCTGCCCGTCCCGGCCATCGGATCTAGCACGGTCTGGCCTTGTTTGGTAAAGAATTCGATGAACTCCTGGGCCAGGGTTTCGGGGAACTTGGCGGGGTGCTGCAAGACGTCTTTCTTACGCCGCGGCGGGTTATGCACGAACCAGGACTTCTGAAACTTGAGCCATTCGGTGGGAGTCAGTTCATTCAGGCGGTTGGGCTTAGGAGGCATGGCGGCTCTCAGGGGGTTGGAGAGGGCGTGGTGGAGGCGCTCGGCGCAGAGGCCTGGTACACAACCAGGTTCGAGAAATTCACCGTCAGGGGGGTATCACCGGCGGAGCGGGCGAATAAACCCAGCCGGCCTTCGTGCAGCACCGGATCGTGGGCGCTGAACTGGTAGATCCCGTCGACAAAGAAGCGCATTTCGGTTCCAGTAACCCACACCCCCAGGCGCGAGGGGGCGGGCGGGCCGAGGCGAGGGGTCCAGTCCTGGATGACTGCCGTCTGGTTGTTCACCGTGCGCTCGAAGCGCATCCGGTCATCGCAGGTGAGTGTGAAGCGGTAGAAATCTGCTTCCGAAGCCGCCCGCAAAAGCACGCCGTAAGCGTCTGCCCCGCGGCACATGCTGGGCTCGGCATTGACCTCGACGTAGAAGTCCGTCAGGACCGGGCCGTCGCGCAAGCTGGATAGGCTGGCTTTAGGCTCGGCGACCGCCAGGGTAAACTCGCTATCCCCAAACGCCATGCTCCCTGCCGGAGTGCGCCCGGTCTGCCAGTGCTCACGCTTTGAAAAATCGTCGCTGAGCAGAATTTTACCCAAATCGCCGCGCGGGTCGGGGGTGGGGGTGAGCGCCTGGGTGGGGGCAAGCGTAGGGGTCTCGGTGGGCGGGAACCAGACGACGGTGGGGGTCTCGGTAGCTGAAATGGGCGAAGGTGCCAGTGTCGACGGTATGGCTGCCTCCGGCGAGCTCGCCGGGGCGCAAGCCGCTAACAGTAAAAGAATGATCGGGAAAAAGTGGACAGATCTTAATCGGGGCACGTTATCCATCTTGGGGCACAACCCATCTGGCAATCAAAAATGATTATACGCTGAATCCATTCCTCGGGGGGGTCTGTGTGTCTCGGTGTGGATTTGCCTTTTACATCTTCAATCAGAAATCTATCCTCCTCAATCTAAAATCCTCAACTCCCCATTCCCTGTTATAATCCAGGCGTACGCAAGGCTTTTCAAAATGAAAAAAGCATTCCCCCTCCTGCCGCTCCTTCTGGCTGGTTTGTTCTGGCTTGTCCTGGCCTCCCCTGCCCTGGCTGCCCCTGTCTCACAGGGGGTGGTCTACCAGACGCCGACCCCCATGCCGGATGGACGCATCCTCTACAAAGTCCAATCCAACGATACCTGCCTGAGCATCTCGCTGCTCACCGGGGTGCCCCTCGATACGCTGCGCAAGAACAACAATCTGAACGGAGATTGTGTTATCCAGGTGGGCCAGGAGCTGCTCTTGGGTAGAGTTGAGTCTACCGCAACCCCGACACCCGGACCCTCGCCGACGCCTACACCCCTCTTACCTACCCCCACACCGTTTAACGGCAACGGGCAGGTGTGCGTTTTCTTATACAACGACGTAAACGGTGACGCTATCCAACAGGAGACAGAAACCGCCATCTCCGGTGGAGCTGTGAGCCTCACGGACCGGACCGGCAAAGTCTCTATGACGCAAGAAACCAGCGCCGGAGACCAGCCGGTATGCTTCGATGAAGTGCCGGAAGGGGATTACAACATCAGCGTGGCCGTTCCGGATGGATACAACCCCACCACATCCATGAATTATGCCCTCAAAGTGGAGGCGGGGGACCAATCGACCCTGGATTTTGGCGCGCAATTGAACTCTCAAGCCGCGCCAGTCACGCCGAGCGAAGGCGGGCGCTCTCCCGTGCTGGGAATTTTAGGCGCAGTGCTGCTGCTGAGCGGGATCGGGCTCGGGGTGTACGTCCGGTTGGGGCGTAAAACCGGCTAATCGAAGCGCTCTTCTTTCCAGATGTCGGCTTCGTTGTGATAGCCGGCCATTTCCCAGAAGCCCGGCTCGTCGTGAGCCAGGAACTCCAGGCCGCGCAGCCATTTGGCGCCTTTCCAAAAATAGGTGGTCTTGAGGTCGGGACGATCGGGCATGGCTCCGATCACCCCGCGCAACGGGTAGCCGTGGTCCGGCTCGATCGGCTCGCCGTTGAAATGGGTGGCCAGCAGGAAGTTGTCTGCCAGGACAATCTCCAGGGGCAAGTTCGCCGTGAAGCCGAATTCGGCATGCTGGACGACGAAGCGCGCGCTGGGGCGCAGCCGGATGAGCCCCTGGTCGATCAGGTCGCGCACCGAAACCCCCTCCCACTGCGTATCGAACTTGCTCCAGCGGGTCACACAGTGGATATCCATGACCAGCTTGCGCCTGGGCAGGGCGTTGAACTGCTCCCAACTCCAGCGCATCTCCTGCTCCACCTCGCCCCAGACGCGAAAATCCCAGGTAGCGGGGTTGAAGTCGGGCACCGGCCCGTAATGAAGCACGGGAAACTTCTGGGTGAGCGATTGGCCGGGGGGCAGGCGCCCTTCCTTGCGCACGCGTTCCTCTTCTTCTCGACGCCGGAAAATGCTGTTAAACATGAGAGAATTTTATCATTGAAAAGGACAGGCGATAAAAAAGATAGAGACGGATATCCTGCGACCCTATCCATCTCTATCATGTTATTACGTTCCGGATAACTGGCGGTTCAGCGAATTATTATTTTCCAGGCAAATCCCAATGGATCACCCAAGACCCTTTCAAGCTAACTTCGCCGCGTGAGAAATACAACGCCAGCGGGCGGCCGGGGATCTCGGGCAGGTCGATGGTGATCTTCATCTGGTTTCCCGGCAGAATCTCTGTCGATGAGCTGACCATTAGCTCTGGATTAAGACTCATGGTTGTGTTTTCTAACGCCAACCCATCCAGCGGGGTATCTTGCAGCAGGACCTCCAGGTGGTAATGCGCCGGCTGAAGCTTGCTCCCTTCATCGGCTCCGGGGTTAATCGTCACGCTGAGCAGCTGCACCGGTACCCCGGCGATCTCCATTTTCGATCCAGGCTGTGAGGATATATCGAGTGGTTGGCCAACCTGGATTCCCTCTCTGGGGTCGAAGGTGAAGTGCGCCGGGCTTTTGAAGGTAAATTGCAGTCTATTGACGGTCAGGACTGCCTGTGAAGCTCCCAGTTCGAAGGGCTGGAACCGGTAGGTGCGCAAAGATTCGGGCGCGCCAGACAGCTCCATTGGCTCATGCAGCTGTGAATAGATATGCCCATTCTGGTCGCTCAGTGTCAGCTCCGCGTCGTTCAGCTGCTGCCACTCCGGGTTGTCCCAGTGGTACTGGATCTGCAGACCGGTTTCCTGCGCCGCCTGCCCAACCTGCGCCACCTCCACATTCACACCCTGCGCGGATACCAGGTTGTTAGCAGGGGTATAACCAGGCGCGACCGGCAATTCAGAAGGCGACCCGGTAGGGGATATCTGCGCCGTCACCAGCCGTATCGGCACCGACCAGTTCTCCGGTGCAAAAGCGGCGGGCACGCCTGGCAGGCGGGGCAGCACCAGGGTGAACTGGACTACATCCTTGGGCAGCGGGTCGAAGATATAGGAAGCCTGCAGCGTGTCGCCGATACCCGACATACTCATATTCGATCGATATTGCTGGCCATCCGGCAGTAGCAGGTAAGCACGGAGTTGTGGGTCTTGCTCGCCGCTCTGCGGCCCGAACTTTTCCCTGGGCAGGCCGCTTGCCGTTAGGCTGATCTCCGTCTGCCTGGAATCGGCAATGACTTTCTCGATCCGCAAGGTGACCTCTCCTTGCTTTGCCTCCACCGGGTCAGCGAGCACGCGCGTTTCGCCGGGTTGGACGAAGCCGGATCCGGGCACGAAGCCCAGCAGACGTTCTACACTGGCCAGCACCTGCCGTGGGCCTGCAAGGGTAATCGCCAGGATCAGCATGGCCAGGACCGCCATACTGGCGGCGAAAGCAGGCCGGCGTCGAAGTGAATTCTTCAGCCATGCCAGAAATCCTGGCCGGCTGGCAGACACCTGCTGCGATCGCTGAGCAATCTGCAGGCCCAGCTCATGCACAAAAGCCGGGTCAGGCGTAATCGCATCGTAGAAGCTCTCAAGCTTGTTTTCCAGCTCAAGAGTGGGCTTGGAATTTTTGTGGATATTCATCGGGTCAGACATGGCTGGCCTCCAGTTGTTTTTCCATTCGTCCCAGCAGGCGGTATAGCGCCATTTTGACGGCTGAGGTCTTTTTACCCAGCACGGCCGCGATTTCGTCAAAGCTCAGGCGGGCTGCGAAGCGCAGGCGTACCAGCTCGCGTTCTTCTTCCGGTAAAGCGGCGATCAGGCTTCCCAGGGATTGCATTTCCTCATCATGGATAACCCCTGCCAGAAGGTCAGCTTCTGGTGCTGGGGGCTCGATCTCACTCTCATCCAGGCTGGCCAGCGGTTGGCGGCTGCGGTAATAGTCGGCAGCTTTGCGGCGCGCCAGCGAGAACCAGCCAGGCAGAAAAATAGCCCCGGTGGCGGTAGTGTGGGAGGCCTTCCATTGCAGCCAGGAACACCTGGGAGGTCAGGTCTTCTGCTTCCGCCGGGTTGCCGGTTTTCAGGTACAGGTAGCGGTAAACCGGGATGATGTATTGGCGGTACAGCTCTCCGAAAGCTGCCGGACTGCGGTCGAAATCGCTCATTCGTGCGGGTTCTGGGATTTCCATCACATCTGATTGTAACGGAATATTTCTGGTCACATTTGTCATTCACTTTCATCCTGGTTGGTAGCGGTCGCATTGGATCCATGCATTCATAGAATAGATCGGGAAAATCCAAAAAAAGTCACAAATTCAAGAGCAGCATTTCCAGGTTTCTTCGCTGACTTGAGAAATGAGTTGGCTGGAAATATCCAGGTCCTGGGGATTGCATCTTGCGGGTGCATGATGATAGACTCCCTCATGACATGATCTCTACCTCGTAACCGGATAATCCACTCAAAGGGGAGAAAGGAGAACCCCATGCAAGCCTACGGCCGGGCCTTTGCCCGCATATACAATCTGATGTGGACCCGGTTTGCGAACCAGGTCGCTCCATTCATCTTCGATTTCTATGCCTCCACGTCTGTGGGGAAATCCAATAAATCCCTGCTCGACCTGTGCTGCGGCACCGGACAGCTCGCCGTGCATTTCTTAGAGAAGGGTTTCCGGGTGACCGGTCTCGACCTTTCAGAGCATATGCTGTCGATTGCCAAAGAAAACGCTCTCCCCTACCTGGTGGCTGGCCAGGCGAAATTCATCCAGGACGATGCCAGCCATTTCGCCCTGGACGAGCGCTTCGGCCTGGTGGTATCGACTTTCGATGCCCTCAACCACCTGGAAAACGAACAGGCGTTGCAGGCTTGCTTCCGCTGCGCCCACGCGGTTTGTGATGGGTACTTTATTTTCGATCTCAACACCCGCAGAGGGCTGCGACATTGGAATAATGTCGAGATCAACGATCGCAGTGAAGATGCCTTGATCATTAATCACGGTTTTTACGATGGGGTAAGCAACAAAGCCTGGACGAGGATCACCGGATTTATTCGAGAGCCAAATGGGCTGTACGAGCGCTTCGATGAGACGGTATTCAATACGGCTTATGAAATGGAGAACGTGCGTGATATGCTCATTGAAGTGGGTTGGAAGGACGTCCAATTCGCAAGGATTCAAGAGTTGGGCGTCTCGCTCTCTGCACCCGAACAGGAAGAGCGCGTGTGGTTCGCGGCGAAGGCGTAGGGATGGACTTCAATCGGGCTAACCTGGAAAATTGCGCCAATGCACAAGGTACTGTCGTGGTGATCGACGTGTTGCGCGCTTTCTCGACGGCGGCTTATGCATTTGGCCTGGGCGCACGGAGAATCCTGCTTGCCGGCGCTATTGAAGACGCCTTCCGGTTGAAAAAGCGCTTCCCCTCCGCCTTACTGATGGGTGAAGAGGATGGTTTGCCCATTGCGGGCTTCGACTACAGCAACTCCCCCACCGCCCTGGTTGAGCGGGGCCTTGGTGCGAGCGAGCTGATCCAGCGCACCAGCGCTGGGACACAAGGGATAGTGCGCAGCAAGAAGGCCGATCTGCTCCTGGCAGCCAGTTTTTGCTGTGCGGACGCAACGGCCAGGATGATCCACCAATTTCCACCCAAGACCGTGACCTTCGTGATCACCGGCCAGGGAGACCCGGGATGGGGCGATGAAGACGAAGCCTGCGCAGACTACATCGAAGGTTTGCTAAAGGGGGAGAACCCGCCGGTAGAACTCTATCTGCAGAGGGCACGTTCCTCGGAAGCCGGAAAGAAATTTATGGATGCCAGATCGCCCGGTTTCCTGGCCTCCGATCTGGAATACTGCCTGGTTGTGGACCGATTCGACTTTGGTATGCAGGTGGAACGGGAAGGGGGGGTATGGGTGATGAAGCCGGTTTTCGTCGATCCACCGACTCGCTGATTTATTGGTCTTATTCTGCGCTCAGGAATCTCACTGCTCCACTTTCATGCAGCGCCCCCCAGGCCAGGGTCTCGATCGAGGAATACCTCATAACCGGTTTGCAGGGATTGTCAAATAAAATCTTGTCGACCCTCGTTCCCCCTTGCCTCCTAATATTGCGGCTCTACGTGTGGAAATTTGCCTTTGGCACGCGACTGCACGATAACGCTTTGCACGAACAAGGTTATGGCGTAATAAAGGAGTAGAGATGATTCTCCGGCGTGTCCAAAATAATCCGCAGCCAGGTGCATGGCTACCGAAACAATCCACAAAACAATCGTCAACAAGGTTCCCTGGCGAAAAAGAATGCCATCCCGCGTCCAAAGCCTTACCGTAGCGGCTCTAATCGCTCCCATACCAATTGCCAGGAAAAGCAGGCTGAAAATGATTGAGATGATCGTCGTCAGGGATGGAGGATTGGCGCTCAAATAGGATTCCAGGCTGACTACCCCAAGAATTACGAGGATCAACGGCAAGGTGAAGCTTACTCTTTTACGAACCGGGCGAATTTGAAGCTGTCGATATAATAAAAAAGCTAAAACCAACAATCCAATAATCAGGTTACTGTAATCGGACATTTCAAGATTTCCTTCTTGCTTACTCCAAGACATTATATTTAGCCGATAACCTCTCTCAAAGATGCCGTTCGTCACCAATTGTGTAGAAATAAAAGCAAAACCATGACTTTCGTCATGGCTTCGAGCGATCATTGGGTAATTTTCGTGCAGGGGAAGGGGGGGGAATCTATTTCTAACGACGCGTACTTCTGTAGAAATAAGCCGAGATTTGCGTCCTGCGTTCGAGGTTAAGTTTCCTCAGTATATCCGAGATGTGGTTTTTAACCGTTCCTTCCGAGATAAATAGCTCGTTGGCGATTTGCTGATTCGTCCACCCTTTTGCCACGAGTTTTACAATGGCGGTTTCCCGGCCGGTAAGACCTTCGAGCTCCGCCCAGGTAGTAACGGGCTCTCGGCTCGAATCCGTAATAGCCTGGATCAGCTTTGGCGTCACACCAGGGTCAAAGACCATCTTGTTTTGGCTGGCTTCTTTTACGCTTTTGATGACATAATCAATCTCGCTGTCTTTCAGCAAAAACCCCGAAATGCCGGATTTTATACCCTCAAACAGATATTCATCCTCGTTGAAAGTAGTCAAAATAATAATCTTGATTTCCGGGTATAGTTGCTTTATCTTTCCAGCAGCCTGAATTCCGTCCATTTTGGGCATGCGGACATCCAGCAGAATAACTTCAACCTTGTGGCGACCCAATTGCTCGATCGCCTCGTAACCGTTTGTAGCCTCGCAGGTTATTTCGATTTCCGGTTCAAGCGTAAGAATTTTCTTCAGCCCCTCACGAACAATCACCTGATCGTCCACAATCATGACACGGATCATGCTCAGCCTTCCCAGGGGATCGAATTGCACATATTAAAGCCTTTCCCCTTATCGCTCTTGAATTCCGCCCTTCCATGGACACTGTTGACCCTTTCAAGGATCCCGTTCAGCCCATCTGAATTGACGATGTGCTCAACGCCCTTACCGTTGTCTTTCATGATAAGCTCAATGCTGTCTCCTACCTTCTGCAGGCGAATCTCGATTGTATCTGCATCGCCGTGTTGGATGCTGTTAGTGATCCCTTCGCGGATGTTATCGTGTAGCACATTTTTGATCCGGTTTGGCGCTTGGTCAATTGCTTTGTCGTATTGAAAGTCGATGTGCACAACGCCCAATTTATTAAATCGTGAGGCAAGCCGCTCAATTTCGCCTTGCAGATCGATGGTATCGTCGAGCTCTTTCATACTTTCAACGCTGGTGCGCAAACCCTCTATGCTCTCTTTTACCAAAGCTTCGATTTCATTAAGTTCCTCCTGATAACTCGCGGATTCGTCACCCCGGGTAGCTTTTAGATAGCGAATATTCATCAATACTGCAATCAATGAATGCCCAATTGAGTCATGGAGCTGTTGTGAAATCCTGCTCCGCTCGGAGGAAATTAAATATTTGCTTTCCTGAAAAGAATAGTCGATCAAATCATTATTTAATGCCAGCAGCCTGGTACGCTCATTACGATAGTATCGGATCGAAAATACGATAATGAGAATTCCTCCGTAAAATGCCGTACTGAGAAGGATGGTGAATAAGGCTTGCCCGATGAGATTAACAGTGTTACTTTGATAGGCAGCCACCAGGCTCCGGATAAAATATGCGGCAAAATGGAAGATAAGTAATCGTTTGAGGATACTTGGGTGAATATTCGTTTTCGCGGGATAAATCACATCCCCCAACAGGAAAAAATAATAAACCAGGCATACTCCTTGTTTGTCCATCTGAATAAGTGCAGCGCTACTTGCGAAGAGCAGAACTAAATTCCATGAGTTAACCGACCGTTTCCTATAAATCGCCTGATACTTGGTTGCCTCAGCAAGTACAATCAACAGTAAAAGAAACAGCAAAGCAAGCAGCAATGCGGTTTGCAACTTATATTCTTGTATCCCAAAAAATAAGATGAAACCAAGAAGAATGATCCGCGCAAAGATGCCATAATTCCTATTTATGCTGATGCGCAGGAGTCTTTGCATATTTCACATAGGTTTCTCAGTCGCCCAGGCCCCACCTTACCTGGCAATGAAGGACGTAAACCCCGGTCGAATACCCTCATTGCTACCAATAAAGATACCATGTCTTTAAATTATTGGCTTATCGTCTGAATTTGCGGATTTTACTTCGCGCTCATCATGTAATCCACTCCGGCGAAAGCCAGGCGGGGGTCGGCAGCCAGGCGCTTGAGCAGGGCGGCTTCACGGCCCGGCGTCACGTTAACGCGCCAGTAACCGCCACGCTCGACCCGCTCCAGCCTGGCATTAATTGCCGCCAGGGCCGCATTGGCGCTGGAGGCCGTCACACCTGGCTTGAAGCGCAGGATCAGGCGCCCGGGAGCAAAGCTGCTGTTCGCCAGGGTGAGAGAGGAAGTACCGCTCGCGGCAGCTTGTGCATTGGTGAAATAAGTGGTTGTGCCCGGCAGGCACACCGGCACGGATCCCAAGGCTCCATACATCAGCGCAGCTCCGGCGTTAATCCGACCGCAGCCAAAATTGGGATCCCAGCCTTCTGTTCCCAGGTCGGTGGCATTATCGAGGATGGCTGAAGCAACCTGGTCTGGGGTGTACGACGGATTGCGAGCCAGCACCAGAGCGGCCAGTCCCGAGACCATGGGAGCTGCCATGGAAGTGCCGTACATCTCACAGTACAAAGGCACGCCGCCGTCTGTCTCAGGCCAGCAGGTGCTCAGGATGTGATGCTCGCCGAAGGTGCCGCCCGGCGCAGCTACGGCGACATAATTGCCGTAGTTCGAGAAATAGGAAGCAGTATCGTTGCCGTCGGTCGAGGCAACCCCCAACACGTGGGTGCAGTCTGCCGGAACGACTTCACCGGGGGAGCCTTCGTTCCCCGCCGCGGCTACCAGCAGCACGCCTTTATTGTAGGCATAGTCGATGGCCGTCTGCAGGTAAGGGAAAGTGGTGGCGCAGCGAAAATTGGCGCTTGCCTGGCTCCCCAGGCTCATATTGATCACCCGGGCGCCGTGGTCGGCGGCGTAATAGATGGCATCGGCCAGGTTAGAGAAATATCCCTGCCCGCTGCTGTTCAGGATTTTGATGGGGAGCAGGCTGTCGGCGCCCCCCATGCCGGCGATACCGATCTTGTTATCCAGCACAGCCCCGGCGATGCCCGAGACGTGTGTGCCGTGCCCGTTATCATCTGCTGGAGGGCTTCCGGGGTTGAGATAGTTATCGGCAATATCCATGCGTAGCTTGCCGGTCAGGTCTGGGTGCTCAATGTAAACACCCGAATCGAGGATGGCGACGATCACCGAGCTGCTCCCCCGGGTAAAAGCCCAGGCATCGCTCGCATCCACCTTCGCCATGGCCCATTGCGAGGCGAAGAGCGGGTCGTTCGGGAGATAGGAACCCACCGGAAGGATTTCGGCGGAGGGCACCCCCTCCAGGATCAGAGGGAAATAAAGCGGCGCAGGAGGAGTGGGGGTCGGTACGGAGGCGAGCGCCCGGGCAGTCTGGGGAGGATTAGCCAGCAGCCATCCAGATCCCGCCAGGGCTACGATTACCCCAGCCACCCCCCCGATAACCCCTTTCATCAACGCACCCCTGCGACTACTGCGGTGTTCCGTATCTCAGCCTCCTGGCTGCGGCGTTTCCTTGGGACTATTGCTCTAGATTGTAACGCTTTCTCCCGGTTTAAGCAGATGGACCTGCGTGCCAGTTTCCACTTCGACTTGCAAGGCCCAGGGAACCGGATCTTGGGCGATCAATTCCCAGGTATTGTAATGGATGGGAATGACGTGTTTGGGCATGAGCATCTTCACAGCCCGCAGAGCGTCGGCCGGGCCCATGGTGTAATTATCGCCGATGGGGATGATCGCCAGGTCGAGGCCTTCCTCGCCGATCAGGCGCATATCTCCAAACAGTCCGGTATCTCCGGCCATGTAGACCTTTTTCCCTTCGGTGGTGGTCAGTAAGAAACCTGCCGGATTGCCGCCGTCTGAGCCGTCCGGCAGTTGTGATCCGTGCAGAGCTAATGTTAATTTTAAATAACCAAATGGATAATTATGGCCTCCGCCGATGTGCTGCGGGTGGGTCTTCTTGAGGCCCTGTTTCTCCAACCAACCGATAATCTCAAAATTGCTGATCACCTCGGCGCCGGTCCGTTTGGCGATCTCGATGGTATCGCCAATGTGATCGTAGTGACCGTGGCTGACCAATATGTAATCGGCCGGCACACGGTCGGAGCCGACGCTGGCTGCGGGGTTTCCGCTAAAAAACGGATCCACCAAGAGGTGTTTGCCGCCAGTCTCCACATCCAGGGCAGAGTGCCCATACAAGGTTATCTTAAGGCTCATGTTCTACCTCCATTCATATTTTACCTGCCTTCATAAACTCATACCATTACATCGAGGTGAGTTATCGAACCAAGGTTTCTTTTTGGATTGCCCATCAGCCATCCATATCTCCCTAAGGCTTTGGGTAAGATTGGGATGCGCATTGCGTGGTTTGCCCAATCAACGTAATGTTACCATGATTATCTTAATAGTACATGATATTATTTCGGAATAGACACGCCTACCCAGCCCATCCCGCCTTCCTGGACGCCCTTATCCAAAAGCGCCGGATGCAGCCCGGGAAACACGACTAAATACAGGTTCCCCTGCGAGAGGTAAAAGAATCCCTTGGAATCTGCCCGCCACAGAACGCTTTGCACGGTATCTGCAGTGATTTCCTGGAGCAGGCCGCCCTCGGGGCGGTACAGGCGCACGCCGGATGGGGTTTTATATTGCGGGTCGCCCCAGCAAACCAGCCAGAGGCCGTCCGGCGAAGGAGCCGGCCAGGTTTCGTCGTTCAGCAAAAAATCGGCCCCCTGAGAGTTGGCAGCCAGCAGTCCCAAAGATCCGTGAGCGAAGAACTTCCCAGCGGAAGGGGACCAGGTCAGGCCTTCCCATGCGCCGGCCTGGATAGTCTGGGGGATACCTTTGGGCGTACCCGCCAGGTACACGCCCTGGGCCAGGCTCAGCTCGGCGCCGGTCAGCTCGTCTTCGCTGAAGGCAATGATCTGGCTGCGGGGGTCAATCGCCAGCTCATCGAACGGCCCGGCGTAGAGGGGGTCGATATAGCGCGCGCTGATCGGGATGGCGCGTGCATAGCGGCCGGCGTCGGGGGCGCGCGTGTAGACCACCAACTCTCCCTTGCCGTTCCATCCGGCAAAAGCCTCACCGGCGCTGTTAGCGGGCGGTTCGTACAGCTTGCGGATCTCGTTGTGGTCCACGGCAGAAGCCCAGACCCCGCGCACTTTCCACCCCGCGCCGCTCTGGAAGGAGGTCACTTCCTCGAAGACCACCCACAGGCTGTCTGGAGACCAGGTGGGGAACACATCTTGATTGGGCCCGTTGGTCAGGCGGCGGACCTTATCCTGGCGGGTGTCGTAGACGTACAGGTTGGCCGAGAGGCCTGCGGCGGCGGAGATAAATGCCAGGTAGCGGCCGTCGGGAGACCAGGCGAAGGCGTCTGGGCGGGTGACTGCAGTGGCAAAATCGGGGCTTTCGCCCGGCTTCGCATTAACGACCTGCTCCTCGAGCTGGGGGGCGAGCAGCGGGGCAATTTGGCGCACCTTGCCGTCTGGAAGGTGGATCAGGGTGAGCGCCAGGCCGGCGAGGTCCTTCTGCCCGGTGCGGAAGCTTAGCCAGTCGCCCGCCGGGTCTGCGCCGATGCTCAAATCGCCGGGCCAGAGCAGCGGTGTGGGCAAATCAACCGACGGCCCGGCCCTCCCATCCGGGTGAACCGCGGTAATGGTTTTCCCACCGTTGCGGCTGTAGACCAACCAGGGACCGGGCTCGGGCTGGGGGGTCGAAATGGACGCATTGGGGGTGGAAGATGGGGCTTTCGTCTGGGAAGGGAAGGGCGAAGCGGCGAGAGTCGAGGTGGGCGATGCCGGTGGTGGGACCGGCGTTTGGGTGCGTGACCAGGCCACCGGGGTTGGGTTAGACAGAGTACAAGCCCACCCGGCCAGAAAAAGCAGGGTGACGGCGATAATGATCGGGGAGTCAGCAGCTCTTCTAACTTTAGGATTCATGGAGTAAGGATACCAACCAGCCAATCCCATTGTACCAAAGATTCAAATTTGGGGGAAAAGGATCGATAAAGGGTGAAGGATGAAGGATTTAAGATCAATGGATTGGTTTTATAATCCGGGATATGAACGTAGGGGCGCAATTCTTATGATGCGCACCATCGAGCGCTTCCGGGCGAAATTGCGCCCATGATTCTTTGGCACACAGGACCAATCCCTTGAACACTAAACGCGAGACGCAGCGCAAATCCTTCGATCGGGTCGCGGAGCTTTACGACCGTTACCGCCCGGCCTACCCTGAACCGCTGATCGAATTTATCCTCTCGGCCAGCGCCATTCCTCCAGGGGGACGGATTCTCGAAATCGGCAGCGGCCCCGGCAAAGCTACCCTGGCTTTTGCCCGGCGGGGGTATGCCATGCTGTGCATCGAGCCCGGGCAGAACCTGGCGGCGCTGGCTGCTAAGAAGGTGGCTGGTTTCCCAGGCGTCTCCTTCGCCGTCACGCGCTTTGAGGATTGGCAGGAAACCCCAGGGGAATTCGACCTGGTGATTTCCGCCTCGGCTTTCCATTGGGTCACGCCCGAAATCGGCTATGCCAAAGCCAGCCGGGCGCTTAAACCGGGAGGTTCCCTGGCATTATTCTGGAATATGCAGGGAGAATACGACGCTGAAATCGACCGCCTCTACGAGAAAATTGCCACGTCGCTGCGCGAGCACGATCGCGAACCGCTGAAGGAGCGCATCCGCAAGAGGGCGCAGGCGATCGAAGCCAGCGGATATTTTAGCAAGGTCATTGTGAAGCGTTCCAGCT
>JAMCRR010000158.1:0-8697 GCA_023381565.1 Chloroflexota bacterium | reverse complement strand
GATGGTGTCTTTCCCCTGGCGCGCGACCTATGATAAAGACGCCTACCTGGGCTGGCTCAACACTCATTCCAGCCACCTGGTGCTTCCTGAAAAGACCCGGCGGAGGCTTTTTGCAGAGATCGGGCGGGTCATCGAGGCGCGCGGCGGGTATCTCGAGATGCATTTTGTATCTGTAGTCTACATGGCAAAAAAAGACGACTCATGATATACTTTTTGACCGCCTGCGCAAGCAGGAGAAGATTTATCTTTTATCTCACACGCTTCCCGACCTGCCAGGGCGTGCTGCAAGCGTAACGCTGAGCAGTGCTGAGCCGGAATGACGGAAGCGGAGGAAAAAAACGCAAAGGAGAAATAAGTCAATATGGCATCTGTCGTATCCATGAAAGCTTTGTTGGAAAGCGGCGTTCATTTTGGGCACCGCACCAACAAGTGGAATCCTCGCATGCGCCCCTACATTTTCACCGAGCGCAACGGGATCCACATTATCGACCTCCAGCAAACCGTTAAATCATTGGGTGTTGCCTACAACCTCGTCCGAGATACCGTCTCGGAGGGCGGCAGCATCCTCTTGGTCGGCACCAAGCGCCAGGCTCAAGAAACCATCAAAGAAGACGCCTTACGCGCCGGTATGCCTTACGTAACTGAACGCTGGCTGGGCGGTATGCTGACCAACTGGGTCACTATGTACGCCCGTATTAAAGAGCTGGAACGCCTGGAGCAGATGCGCGACTCGGGCGAGATCAACCGGCTGACGAAAAAAGAAGGGTTATTGATCACACGCGAAATCAACCGCCTGGAAATCCGCTTGAGCGGCGTCCGGTTCATGACCAACCTCCCAGACTTGATCTTCGTCGTTGATGTGGCGCGTGAAGCTACGGCCGTGCACGAAGCGAACCTGACCAACATCCCGGTCATTGCCCTGGTCGACACTAACTGCGATCCCAGGGGTGTCGATTACGTCATCCCCTCGAACGACGACGCCATCCGAGCCATCAAGCTCCTGGTAGGGAAAATGGCGGATGCCGTCCTCGAAGGGAAAGCAATGCGCAAGGAAGAATTCGAAGAGGAGAAAGTCGAAGCGGCAGGTAGTACCGTCGTGCAGATGCGCCCACGGATGGAAGCGGAAACCGAGCTGGAAGATAAAGACCTGCTGGGTGAGGCAACCCTGGCCAAGCTTTCGCCGGCCAAATTCGTTGAGGTCGAGGATGAAAGCGAGCCCGAAACCGAAACCGAGACGAATCTCGATATCGATAGCGAAGACATCCCCGAAGCATGACTTCTGGGTCTATCCAACTGAACATAGGAAAGCATTCGCATGGCCATTTCAATTGACATGATCAAACAGCTGCGCGAGGAAACCGGCGCGGGGGTGTTGGATTGCCGCAAAGCGCTAGAGCAAACAGACGGCGATTTCGAGCAGGCGAAGGAAATCTTGCGCGAAAAGGGCCTGGCTACTGCAGCCAAACGCGCCGACCGGCAAACGGTGGAAGGCGTGGTCGAGATTTACAGCCACGGCAACGGGCGTGTGGGCGTGATGGTGGAGGTTAACTCGGAGACGGATTTCGTCGGCCGGTCCGATACCTTCCGCACCTTTGCCCACGAGATCGCTCTGCAAATCGCGGCGAACGCACCACGCTTCATCCGCGATGAAGATATCCCTGCCGAGGTGATCGAGCAGGAATCGGATAAGGCAGCCGCACGCGCCCGGGCGGAAGGCAAACCCGAAACCATCCTGCCTCGCATTATTGAGGGCACCCTGAAAAAATTCAAGGACGAAACCGTCCTGCTGCGCCAGGTGTATGTCCGGGATGACAATCTGACCGTGCAACAGCTCCTCAACCAGGCGATCGCCAGCTTAGGCGAAAACGTTGTGATCCGGCGGTTTGCCCGCTGGGAGTTGGGGGAAGATGTTGCTGAGTGAAACTAAAGCCAACCGAAAGGTTGGCTTTTTCCTTAAAATAAAGGAGAGCCTATGGACGGACTAAAATATCGCCGGATATTGCTGAAATTGGGCGGGGAATCGCTTTCAGGGAACCAAAGCTTTGGGATCGACCCGAAGAGCGCTGAGGGGATTGCCGAACGCGTCCGCGAAGTGCGCGATATGGGTGTGGATGTGGCGATTGTCATCGGAGGGGGCAATTTGTGGCGCGGCCGGGAAGGGTTGGAACGCGGCATGGACCGGGCGACCGCAGATTATATGGGCATGCTGGCAACTGTGATGAACGCCCTGGCACTGATGGATGCGCTGGAACGCCTGGGGGTGGTGACGCGCGTGCAGTCCGCCATTGAGATGCGCACCGTGGCCGAGCCTTATATCCGCCGGCGCGCTATCCGCCATATGGAGAAAGGCCGCGTGGTGATCTTTGGCGGCGGCACGGGCAACCCTTACTTCTCCACCGATACCGCCGCAGCTTTGCGCGCCATGGAAATGAACGCCGAGGTGCTGATCAAAGCCACCAAGGTGGATGGCGTCTACGATTGCGATCCTCTCCAGAACCCCAAAGCCGTGCGCTTTGACCGCCTGACCTTTATCGACGCGCTCAACCTGCGCCTGGAGGTGATCGACAGCACGGCCATCTCTCTATGCATGGAGAATAAGCTGCCCATCCTCGTGCTGAACCTGTGGGACCCAGACGCCTTGCGCAAGGCGCTGCTGGGCGAGCAGGTGGGCACCCTGGTCTCAGCCGAAAACTGAGCGAGGCGCTCTGAATGGTATTTTTCATCATTTTGGAGTATCCTTAAAGGAACCGCACATCCATAAACAATACCCCGGCCTACGATCATTGCCAGCTCAGTAGAGGGAGAAATGATCGCCGTATATCCATCTACTGAGAGGCGTTACTCTTGAGACCGGGCAGTGAGAGGAGGTCGTCGTGATCAAGGATATACTCAAAGAAGCCGAAGTCCGTATGAAAGGGGCCATCCAATCATTAGAGGAAGATTTAAGCGGCATTCGGACGGGGCGAGCTTCACCGGCATTGATTGAGCGCCTTCCGATAGATTATTATGGAACCGCCACGCCGCTGGTTCAGCTGGCCACCATCTCCGCTCCGGACCCGCGCACCCTGCTGATCCGTCCGTATGATCCCTCTACCCTGCGCGCCATCGAGCGGTCGATCCAGGCCTCCGATCTGGGGTTGACCCCTAACAACGACGGCAAGGTCATCCGCCTGAACCTGCCACCCCTGACGGAAGAGCGGCGGCGGGACTTGGTTAAAGTCGTGCACAGCCGGATAGAGGATTCGCGCGTGGCAGTCCGCAATATTCGCCGCGATCTGCTGAAGGATATGCGTGAATTCGAGCATGAGAAGATGATCTCTGAAGATGACCTCAAACACGGGGAAGAAGACCTGCAGAAGCTGACCGATCGCTACATTCAGCAGATCGACGATATCGGCGTGCACAAACAAAAAGAGATTATGGAGGTGTGATTCGAGTGTGGGACGAAAAATGAGCCCTGCAGAGAAAATCACTGCTTTAACAAAAATCCCCAATCACGTTGCCGTGATCATGGACGGAAACGGGCGCTGGGCGAAATCGCGCGGCCTGCCCCGCATGCTGGGTCACCGGGCCGGGACGGAAAACTTGCGCAAAATCATCCGCGCTTGTGTGGAATTTGGCATCCACTACCTGACCATTTATGCATTCTCAACCGAGAATTGGGGACGCCCGACCGAAGAAGTCCAGGGGTTAATGCTTATCCTGGAGGATGTGATCGACAAGGAGCTCAATGAGCTGCACGAAGAGGGCGTTCAACTTCGCCACATCGGGCGATTGGAGAATCTAAAGCCTGCCCTGCGTGAAAAGGTCCTGCACGCCATTGAGCTGACCCGGAACAACAACCGGCTGGTTTTATGTGTGGCCTTCAACTATGGAGGGCGGGATGAAATCGTCTGCGCCATCCGCAGGATCATCGAGGATGGCATCCGCCCCGAAGCGATCAACGATGAGGTGGTCGCCAGCTATCTGTTCACTGCCGGGGTGCCCGATCCCGATCTGATTATCCGCACATCGGGGGAGATGCGCGTGAGCAACTTCTTAATCTGGCAGGGGGCTTACTCCGAATGGTACGTTACGCCCACTTATTGGCCTGACTTTGATAAGGACGAACTATTTAAAGCTTTGCAATCTTACGACCAGCGCGAACGCCGCTTCGGGCGCCTGTCGACATCCGATTGTGCGGGAGACGCCGAGCCGCATGCTGGCTAAACGCCTGGCGGTGATCATCCTCCTGATCCCATTGGGGGTCGCATTCATCGCCATAGGAGGCCTGCCTTACGCGCTGCTGGCAGCCGTGATTTTAGGGATAGCCGGGTGGGAATATACCCAACTGTTCCAGAAAGCCGGGCTGCAGCCCTCAGCCCTGCTGGTGATTGCCGGGGGGGCCCTGCTGCCATTGAGCCGGCAGCTGCCCGGTTCTGCTGCGCCAGGCCTCTTGCTCAGCGTGCTGGTGCTGGCAGCCATGGCGCTGCACATGTTCGCCTATGAAAAGGGACGCGACCAGGCAGCCACAGATTTTGGAGTCTCCATGGGAGGCATTCTCTATCTGGGCTGGCTGGGGGCTTACCTGGTGTCGCTGCGCAACCTCCCCGATGGTGAATGGTGGGTGCTGACGGCTCTCCCTGCGGTTTGGATCAGCGACGCGGGCGCCTACCTGATCGGCAGCCGGATAGGGCGCCACCCGCTCTCCAGGCGTATCAGCCCGCGCAAGACCTGGGAAGGCTACCTGGCTGGGATCGTCTGCGGGACAGCCGGCGGCGCGCTGATGGGCGCTCTCTGGCACCTGGCAGCCGGCTCGGTCACCGCCTCGCGCGGCGCATTGCTGGGTTTGGCGCTGGCTGTGCTGACGATCTTGGGGGACCTGGGCGAGAGCATGATCAAGCGCCAGGTGGGCGTTAAAGATTCCAGCCAGCTGCTGCCGGGTCATGGAGGAATCATGGACCGTATCGATTCCTGGCTGTGGGCGGGGGTGATCGCCTATTATCTGGTGACTTACCTGTGGGTTTCGCCTGCGCTGCCATAAGTAATCGAAATGGGATGCGGATAACGCAGAATACACAGAATCCACCCCATATCATAAAAATTTATCCGCGTTTTTCCGTGCTCGTCCGCGTCCAATTTTTCTATTAGGAGGGTTAGATGAACGAACAACCGACTCGCAACCTGGCAATGGAGCTCGTGCGTGTCACTGAAGCAGCCGCTCTGTCGGCCGGACGCTTCATGGGGCGCGGCGATAAGCCCGCCGCCGATAAGGCCGCCGTGGACGGCATGCGCCTGGTGTTGAACGCCATCGAAATGGATGGCGTCATTGTCATCGGTGAAGGGGAGAAGGACGAAGCCCCCATGCTATTCAACGGCGAACGGCTGGGAACTGGGGCCCCCCCGCTGGTGGATATTGCCGTTGATCCGATCGACGGGACGCGCCCGCTCTCCACCGGGCTGCATAACGCCATCTCGACCGTGGCGCTGGCGCCGCGCGGGGCCATGTTCAACCCGGGACCATTTGTCTATATGAGCAAGATCGCCGTCGGCCCTGAGGCCTGCGATGTGATCGATATCGAAGCTTCGCCGACGGAAAATCTGAAGCGGATTGCCAATGTCAGGGGAGAAGAAGTCGAGGACCTGGTCGTCGTTATCCTCGACCGGCCGCGCCATACCGAGCTGATCGCCGAAGTGCGCCGGGCAGGGGCGCGCATCCGCCTGATTCCCGATGGAGATGTGGCCGGCGCCTTGATGACTGCCTGGCCCGACTCGGGCATCGATGTGCTCATGGGCATCGGCGGGACCCCGGAAGGCGTGCTGGCAGCCTGCGCGCTGCGCGCCATGGGAGGCAACATCCAGGGGAAGCTCATCGCTCGCACCGAGGACGAGCTGCGCCGCGGCCGCGAGATGGGCTACGACGTGAACAAGGTCTTGTCCATGGATGATCTGGTTTCGTCAGAGGACGTTTACTTTGCCGCCACGGGGATCACCAATGGCGACCTGCTGCGCGGTGTGGATTACTTCTCCCACGGGGCGCGCACCGATAGCCTGGCTCTGCGCGGCCGCACCGGCACCGTGCGCGAGATCATCGCCACCCACCGCCTGGAGAAGTTGGACCGCATTAGCAGGATCCATTATTAAAAATTGCATGGTGGTTATGGAGCGAATAGAAAGACTCCTGATCGGGAACTTTTCTCGGCGCTCCTTCACCCGCCCTAAATTCTTCGCTGACTCGCCGATTCGCCGAATCCCATTTTCTTTTTGGTGTAAAATATCACCTTGTAAGACAATATACTTTTAATATGTACTTCTATTTATTGTAGTGTTGATATGCCGAAACAAGCTAATACGGCAATTACTTACTCAAAATACCGTCCAGGACGCTGGGAAATTATCAACGCCAAAATCATCACCGAAGCCCCGGTGTCTCTCACCGTGAACGGTGAAATCTGGCTGACCTTCATGTGCACTCCCACCGACCTGGAAGCCCTGGCTGTGGGATTTCTGTTTAACGAAGGCCTGATTGAATCTGCCGACGAGATCGTCAATGTCTCCGTGTGCGAGAGCGGCGATAACGTCGACGTATGGCTGAGCCACCTCGTCGAAAAACCTGCTTTATGGCGGCGCACGACGGGCTGCTCTGGTGGGATGACCTCTGACAAAGCCGCGACGCAACCCGAGCGGCTCGACCGTGATGCTCCGCCCGCCAACGGGGGGCCGATCTCGCCCGAGCGTATCTTTGCTTTGATGGACCAGCTTTTGCACAGCCAGGAGCTTTATCAGGAGAGCGGCGGGGTGCATTCTTCCGCTTTGAGCGACGGCCTGCGGGTGGTGGTACGCGCCGAGGATATCGGGAGGCACAATACCCTCGATAAGATCGCCGGGCGCTATGTTTTAGATCGCCTGCACCTGGAGCACCCCTACCTCGTCACCACCGGACGCATCAGCTCTGAAATGCTGCAGAAAGCCCGGCGAATCGGCGCTTCTGTGGTGGTTTCGCGCACGGCGCCGAACTCGCTGTCGATCCAGGCTGCCCAGGAAGCGGGCATTACCCTGATCGGGTATGCGCGGCGCGACCAGTTCCAGGTTTATTCTCATCCAGAACGCCTCCAAGGCGCTCCGGACTCGGCGTTGTTCATCCCGGAGGTGGTGGAAGTTAGCGAAAACGCCTGTTAGCCGGCAGGTTGTTCGAATCCGCCTGCGAGCTTAGGCAAGTACCTTAATATTCTTCAGCCAGCTCTTCTGCTCGCCGGAATTCCTCGATCGTGTTTGCGTTCATAAAAGCCAGCCGCTGCAGGTCGTAGCGCGACACTTCTTCCGGAGAGAAGAATACCAGCCTGACGGCTGGGAACCAGGAGATCAGGCGTTTTTGCCCGGCTTCCAGCGCTGCTTTCACCGCCGGCAGGCAGGTTTCGCGCCGGTAAACCGCGTGGAACGGCTCGTACCCTTCTGGAGATTGCGGCACAGCGCCGTCGGCGCCGCTCTGGAGCACGGCCTCCACCTGGGCGCGCAGCAGGGGCAAGCTGGCGAAGGGCATATCGCAAGCCACAACCGCCACCAGAGGCTGCCCAGCTGACAACAGGGCCGTGTACAGCCCGCCTAATGCCCCTTGCCCCGGCCAGACGTCTGGGAAGGCGGGCAGATTTAAGAACCGATAGTTTTCCGGCTGGTTTGTAGTGATGAGGATCTCGTCGGCTAGCGGCTTCAGGCGCTGGATGACCCGCTCGATGAGGGGTTTACCAAGGAAAGGCAGCAAGGCTTTATCCTGGCCCATCCGCCGGCTCTCTCCGCCGGCCTGAATGACGAGACTGATAAGCATGAGATAATTATAGGCGATCCGGCAAATCGTACCTGCAACAAAAAGCTCGTTTGCCAATCAAGGATTTCCCTAATCACCCGGGAGGTTTAATGACCGAAATCGATCTGAATTTGATACGTTCCTACCTGAAGGGGGTGGAGCCGCAAGGGCGCACTGCGCTTTTACCGGCACTGCACAAAGCCCAGGAGCTGTACGGTTACCTGCCTGAGGATGTTTCTGCTGAAGTGAGCCGGGCTTTGAAAGTTCCCCTGGCTGACGTGCACGGTGTGATCGATTTTTATGCCCTTTTCACCCGTGAAGCCCAAACGAAAAAGACCATTCACGTCTGCCGCGACCCAGCCTGTGCGCTGGCCGGCGCCGACCGCCTGACGGCCGATCTTTCCCAGGCGCTTGGCGGCTCGAATGGCGCCGAGGTTGAGGAAATCGCTTGCCTGGGGTTGTGCGACCAGGCCCCGGCCGCGCTGGTGGGCGAGACAGAAATCGTCCATGCGGACCGGGTATCTCCCGCAGACCTGCTCACCGGCAAGACGCCGGAATCGCGCACGTTCACCGGCGGCGATATCTCCGTCCTGACCGCCAACTGCAACCGAGGCCGGGCGACTTCGCTGCCTGAATATGTGGCCTCTGGAGGCTATGCCGGCCTGGCGAAAGCGCTGGCACTCGGACCGGCAGCGGTCGTTGCCGAGGTCAAAGCCTCCGGACTGGTCGGGCGAGGAGGCGCCGCTTTCCCGGCAGGCGTCAAGTGGGAGGGGGCAGCCCAGGCAGCCGGGGAGCCTAAATATGTGGTGTGCAACGCCGACGAGTCGGAGCCCGGGACGTTCAAAGATCGCGTGATGATGGAAAACGACCCGCACCGCATCCTGGAAGGGTTGCTCATTGCCGGTTACGCCATCGAG
>JAMCRR010000074.1 GCA_023381565.1 Chloroflexota bacterium | reverse complement strand
GAACAAGCTAAAGCATGTTCTACTGAGGGTAGCGCACGCTTTAGCTTGCGCAGCGGTATCCCTCCCTGCGAACAAGCTAAAGCATGTTCGACCGAGGGTAGCGCTCGGTCTTTGGCGCAGGACAAGTGCGACATGCGTATCATCCAGGTTGCCATTGTCTCAACGGCGTGAGCTGGATCTGCTTAGAAAGATCATAAGCCGTCGAGAGGTCGCTGTCGCTATAGACAAGCACGCGTCCGATCACAAGCACCGAATTGTTCGGCGAGGATTTTTGCTTCATTCCTTGCGGCACGGTTCCCTTCCAGCCCGGCCCGCTGATGAGATAATCGCCGGCCTGTGTGCCGGTGGCGCGTGTGCCGACATAGGCAAAACTCGTGTTTTTCGACGGATCCGTGAACTGCACGCTGTAGTAGCGACCGTTCATTTCGGGTACGTGTAAGACCAGCGGCCCTTGACTGAGGTCTAACCAGCCGGCCGTCGCAAGCGTATCGTGGTTCACACCGGTCGTCATCAAATTCGTGCCTGCGGTGGACTGCGCGGTAAGAGGCTCTGCAAAGAGTTTTTGGGGCTCTGTATAGAGCGTATTGACCGGGATGGGACCGTCGCCGAACCCTTTAACGAGGAGCGCCCTTTTGTACGCGGACAGCAGCAGGCGCGGCCAAAAGTAGATGAAAACGAACCATGTCGCGACACAGACCCCACCGAATATTAGCAAATGCTCGTATTGAATATGCATCATTTCACCTCCACCACCGGCGGAACCGTATACTTGCCGTCCAGAATGGGCTCGCCGGGTATGTACACGCGCAGCCAGAGGATGAAATTACCCGAGGGCGCGGGCAGCCAGTTGGTCTCGTGGTCCGAGGGAGCGGTGTTTTGAATGAAAATGTCGACCGAACCGTCGGGGTTTTGCACAAGGCCGGTCCGATCGCTGACATTGTACCGGTTAATCGGATTCGCTACAAAGTGATTTCTCGCATCACCCATTGTAATCGACCAGAATGCCTTGTTTGGCGGAAGTCCTCCTGCTGGAAAGTGCATGACGTAGTTGTGCGCTCCGGAGAGCGTATGGCCCGCCTCATCTGCGTTCGTCCACCAATACATCGCCTCTTTGGATACATTCACCGGGCCGAGAAATAGCTGGGCCTGTGCGGCGCGCAGCAGCATGCCGTTGCCGGGCTCCCCCAATCCGTACATGGTGATCCAGCCGTTAACCTTCTTGGCCTTGGTCCTGGCATAAAGTTGAGCCGAGACAAACGCCAGCCCGAAGCCGATGAGGACGCCTTGTATCACATCATTCCGCACAATCCTTGGTCCGCCAAAGAAGAATGCGTGAATGATGAAATAGACGCAGATCACGCCCACGAGTGTCGCCAGATACGTGTATGTTCTGCTCATAGTAAAACCTTTTCTTGAGCGGCGATACCCTTCAAGGGCAGGAACAGGGTAATGGCGGCGACGAAGCACAGCACCTTGGAGATCGCATTTAAGGCAATCGGGATGGGCGTACCAGGATAGACAAAGCCAAAGGCTGCCCAGATGGCAAATACGAAGAACATGCCAGCCAGGGAGAACAGGGTCGCTCTCGACAATCTCACCAACGGCGACAGCGTCAGCAAGGAGAAAGTTGAAATTTCGATAAGAAATAAAGGCAGGAAATAGAGCCCCCTGAACGGGGTCGCGGGCAGAGGGGTGTAAACCTTCCCCACAATGATCAGATCAAAGGGGAGCTCGAATATCCACGGCGCGGCCATCGTACCCAGGATGGCGTTGCCCAGCGCCATTTTCCAGCCATGATGCCTGCATAATATCAGGATGACGACAAAGGTCACGAGCACCGAGATCACCGTAACCGGCAATATCCGGTCGGGTGGTAGAACGAACTTTCCCACTTGCCCGCTGGCCCTCTGCTGTTGGAATGCGAGCCCATAAACGCGAGTCGAATTCGTGTCCGTTACGATCGAGAGGATCCACATCACAAACAAGAAAAATGTGACAGTCCTTCCCGGCCGGGTGGCCCCCAACGGGCGGCGCAGCCGGGTGCCTAGAATGACGAGAGCACCCGTGATGATCACTAGGACGATGGTCAGAAGAACCGCTCCGCTGCCCATATAAGGGCTCCAACTGCTGTTGTAGGTCATGATTTATGCTCCTGTTTGCTATATCGATTGGGTTCGATATTCGCATTCTGTTGGTCTAAAATGGTATAAATGGTTATTTCCATTTCGTGAGTATATCTTCCCTTCTGAATGTTGCTTTGACCAGGTAGAAGACGATCACGTCGACGACGGCCAACACGGCGGCAACGATCAGCATATTGCCGGTTGTCAAATGCAGTACCTGGATCTCAGAAAGCAGATACAAGGCGCCAAAAGGCACCAGGATCAGTGCCCCAAGCTGTTGGGCGGTGCGCACATCGTTCACTCTTGAAGAGACCAGGATGTTATAACCAACGCTGAGGATGCAGGCCAGCGGGGCTAGCAGGAACAGGATGATGGCAAAATTCGAGTTGGGGAAATAGTAGTAATTTAACGTGCTGTGAGTGAACAGGTCTATCAGGGCGACAAAGATCAGGGCGCCGATATAGGTAGCAGCCATAGCGGGCAAGAAGGCAGCGATACTCTTTCCGGCCAGGATCTCCTCGTCGGTCGTCGGAGTGGCCAGCAGGGGTTCCAGGCTCTTTTGAATCTTTTCACCGACCAGGCTGTAAGCCGCAATCCCCAGGGGCGCCAGGCCGGCGCCGATCACGTACAGGAACGAAAAGGCATCGAGCAGGTTCGGAAGGACCCCCGCCCTGGCAGCTTTAGTTTCGGCGAACCGGACGATGAAGGGGATGCCGACTGAGACGATCAGCTCGAAATAGATGATCGTATACAGGATGCTCTTCCTCTTCGTAAATGTCTTAAAATCCTTGGATGCAACGATCCACGCTTTAGATAGTCTCATTTTGTTTCCCGGATAACCTTGAGGTAAGTCTCTTCCAAACCAGGGTTGAGTTGGGTGACGTTTTGGATGCGGCCACCGGCTGAAACGATCGCCTGTACAAAGTCGGCATTTTCCTTCTGGGGGTCGGCCAGGATCAGGATGATATTATTCTCTTCGACGCTAAGGTCTTTGGGGTTGAGTTTTCGTACCGCCGCCAGAATTTGATCGTTGATCTGCTCCACCTGGATGACGGTCCTGATGTTACCCCAGACGGTCTTCTCCAATTCTTCGGGAGTGTTTACCGCCAGCAATTTCGTCTTTAGTATCCCGATGCGGTCGCAAATCCGCTGCGCCTCATCCAGGTTGTGCGTATTGAGGAAAACCGTTTTCCCGTCTGTTTTAAGCTTAAGAATGATCTCTCTGACCACCTTGGAAGCTTCCGGGTCCAGGTTAGCGGTCGGCTCGTCAAAGAAAAGCAGTTCCGGATCGTGGATCAGCGCCCTGGAGATGGCGACCTTCTGTTTCATGCCTTTGGAATAATCGCTGACGGATTGATCCCGCTTCTCCCACAGCTCCATCATATCCAGATAATACTCAATCCTCTCTTTTCTTTGCGCTTCAGGACATTCATAGAGTTTTCCGTAGTAGTCGAGGTTCTCATAGGCGCTCAGTTCTTCGTACAGGCCGATATTGTCGGGCACCAGGCCGATCAATTTCCGGATGACCAGCGAATCGGCGCCGTTGCCGATTGAATAGCCCCCGATTTGAGCCTCTCCGCTGGTCTTGGAAATCAGGCAGCACAGCATCCTGATCGTTGTGGTTTTCCCGGCGCCATTGGGCCCGAGCAGACCGAATATCTCGCCCCTGGCCACGTGGAAGGTCAGGCTGTCGACCGCGGTTACCTCGCCGAATTGTTTCGTCAGGTTCTTGACTTCGATCATGTTCATGAGCGTTTGTTAATTCCTTTTTTGTTAATTCCTTTAAATCCCAGCGCGGACCAGACGGTTATCGCAATGAGGATCTCGGACGCAATAATCCAGAGAATGAAGGGGGTCACTGGGAGCACCCCGGTCCGCGAACTGATTTTGGTGAAAGCGATAATACCTGTGACGATGATGGCAATGGTTAACCCCAGAGGGATTCTTATGGATAATCTCATTAGTTTCATTTTAGTCTCCTATTTTTGTGATCTGCTTCAAGCCTTCGAAGAGCATAGGACTATGTCAGCGAAAATAGTTCGCTTGAACATACTGGCATAACGCCTTTGGCCTTATCGCTCCACAGCCAGATGGAACGGCCATATTGTTTATACTGTATATATGTAATATAATCACTTGTCGTGGAACTGTCAAGAGGACCCCCTTACTGCACTCCAGGAAATTCTTAAAGTCGCTGGAATGTGTCATTGTGAGTCCTGGTATTCTTTCCGGGACACAGCAATCCCCTGGCCGGAGAGACGGTTGCTTACCTGCACCGCACCCGCGGTTCGTTGCAGGTGGCGGTCTCATCGCTCTTGGAAGAGCGCCCAAACTGCCTCGCTACGACATGTTTTGACTTCACGCAAGCGCTGGACAGCGGTAGTACCGTCTGGTAGGAGTAGGATCAGCTTGCGGTGAATCCCCCAGTTATTCGATTGCTAAAGGCAGCCCCGCCTGTACCCCCAGCTCGAGCCAGTACAGGCGATGCTCCATGCCAGCCTGGGCGAAAGCGGCTTCAATCTCCCTGCGGGATTCGGAGAAGTGCTGCCAGCCCTCATAATGCAGTGGGACAATTATGGCCTGAGGGCACGCCCGGGTAAATTCCAGCGCTTCCGCAGCTGTGAAGGTGAGATTGAACAGACCCACTTCAGGCACCCTGGCAGCTCCCAGGTTCAGGATGGCAATGCGGATGGGAAAGCGCTGGATGACCTCGGCCACGCCCTCGTACCAGACCGTATCGCCGGAGACGTATATCGCCAGATCAGGATAGTCTCTCAGAGCCAGCATAAAGCCGATTACTGGACCGCGATCCATGCTTGCGGGCCCGTGACGGGCAGGTGTCCCGGTGACACGCAGCACGCTGCTTCCTTCGATAGGCAGGTCGAAGCTCTGCCAGGGTGCGAGACCTCTCGCATTTCCACCTAATCGATCGGCACCAATGGTTGTGGTCAACACCACACCGGCGCGCTTGAGCAGGTCGCGCCCGAGGCGATCCAGGTTGTCGGAATGGTGGTCGTGGCTGAGCAGTACGGCATCGATGTGACCGAGCGCGTCCGGACGGATGGCCGGGCCGGCAGTCTTATGCAAGGTGGAGGTCGCTGAGGGGTACTCGGTTCCGGCCGGATCGAAAGTGGGGTCGGTGAGCAGCCGCAACCCGCCCAATTCAAGCAGGGAAGTTGGCCCGCCGATGTAGGTAATTTTCAAAGAAATGTTCATGTTGAGCATCCACTCGTATCTTTAGACGAAAGTTAATCTGCTGATCAATCTACATGATGTTTATTATCGCGTAGAATGTGCGGGTGGGGTACCACCCGGATGTGAACTAAAGTTAATCGATTGTGGATATTTGATTACCCTCACCACGCCCTCCCCCAGGGATGGGCGTCAGCGGATCGATTGCACCTCTGAACCCTGGGGGAAGGTTGGGGATGGGAAACACAAACCCTAATGCAAACCATACAGGTGCCTGCTTTTCTCACCCGCTTTTAATCCTCTCATAGGTTAAGCGTAGGCTTTGCGTCAAGTATCCCGCCTCTAAGCCTGCTATATTAAGCACAACGGTAGTTGAGAAACCCAAATGAGAGCCAGGGTCGGATGCCCCGGCTCTCGACCATTTAACGCAGAGATGATGGGGTTTTGTTGGGCGATTTAGAAGCCCAACAAAACCCCATTGCTGGTTTTAACTGACTGACTCTGGAATTGTTCCGGCTTCACCGTTATAATGGGCTGTACCTTCCGCTGAAAGCAAACGGAAAAATCGGCGCTTCCCGCGTTCGTCTGCGTCCAGGCCTGACCCGGGTTGAGCATTTACCACTGATTAAATAAAGGAGCTCGAACGTAATGAGTACATCAAATAAAGTGCGGGTGGCCATCATCGGCGCAGGCAATTGCGCCTCCTCGCTGGTCCAGGGGGTTCAGTTCTATAAAGATGCCGCCGATACCGACCGCATCCCCGGGCTAATGCACGTCAACCTGGGTGGGTATCATATCCACGATATCGAATTTAGCGCCGCCTTCGACGTGGTGGATACCAAGGTCGGCAAAGACCTGGGCGAGGCGATCTTTGCGTACCCCAACAACACCTACAAGTTCGCCGATGTGCCCAACCTGGGCGTGCCCGTCCAGCGCGGCATGACCCACGACGGGCTGGGCAAGTATCTCTCGCAGATCCTCAAGAAAGCCCCCGGACCCACGGCTGACATCGTCAAGATCCTCAAAGACACCGGCACCGATGTGGTGGTGAACTACCTGCCGGTGGGCTCGGAGATGGCCACCAAGTGGTACGTAGAGCAGGTGCTGGATGCCGGCTGCGCCTTCGTCAACTGCATCCCGGTGTTTATCGCCAGCGCCCCCTACTGGCAAGAACGCTTCCGCCAGCGTGGCCTGCCCATCATCGGCGACGACATTAAGAGCCAGGTGGGCGCCACCATCCTACACCGCGTGCTCACCAGCCTGTTCGTCGACCGCGGCGTGCACCTGGACCGCACCTACCAGCTCAATTTCGGCGGCAACACCGATTTCCTCAATATGCTCGAGCGCGAGCGCCTGGAATCCAAGAAGATCTCTAAGACCGGGGCCGTGACCAGCATGCTGCCCTACCCGATCGATCCGAACGACGTACACGTTGGCCCCAGCGATTACGTGCCCTGGCTGAGCGACCGCAAGTGGTGCTACATCCGCATGGAAGGGACCACCTTCGGCAATGTGCCGCTCAACCTGGAGACCAAGCTGGAGGTCTGGGATTCGCCCAACTCGGCGGGTGTGGTCATCGATGCCGTGCGTTGCGCCAAACTGGCTCTCGACCGCAGCCTGGCGGGCCCGCTGATCGCCCCGGCGTCGTATTTCATGAAGACGCCTCCCAAGCAGTTCAAGGACGATTTGGCCCGCGAGATGACCGAAGCCTACATCCGCGGCGACGACGAGACAAAAGAGTAGAACCGTTAACCACAAAGGACACAGAGAATACAAAGAAAATAAATGAGCATTTTGAGGAATCGTTTTCGATAACTATGGTGATTCTTAGAGTATTACCAATCATGATTCTTTCTGGAAAATATTGAATATCTTTGTAGACTTTGTGTTCTTCGTGGTAGAAAACACTGGATAAATCGATGCTCAACGCAGCCTGGAGATTGGCCCTCATTGCAGCCCTCATCCTGACGGGCTGTTCCGGGATGAACAGGCAGGGGGGCGGGAAGGTCGCAGCCGAACCCGTTGCGGGTGGGTCGCCTTCTCTGACCAACCGCCCGGTGGATCCTCCCGATTATTCCGAGCTGCTGCGCGACCCGACCGAAGCGCTGCGCGGTCCTACGCTGACGCCTACAATTACCTTAACCCCCGGCCCGACCGCCACCCCGTTTCGCCCGGCGACGATCACCCCCTCGCCGGTCCCCTCGCCTACCCCCACCCAAATCCCCCTGCCGATCTTGACCCTGGACAAGTTCTTTACCCAGGGGGTGGCTCCCGCAACCTACTTGAAAGACCAGTGCCAGTATTTGCGCGACCGCTGGAATCCCGAAAATAGCCAACCTGGCACGGTTGTTGTACCCGTGATGTATCACTCCATTGTCCCTCCCGGCCGCGCCATTCCGGCGAGTGACACCACGACCATCACGACCACGTCCAGATG
>JAMCRR010000154.1 GCA_023381565.1 Chloroflexota bacterium | reverse complement strand
CCTCGCGAATACATTCCTGCGGTCGAAAAAGGGGTTCGCGAAGCTTCCGAAAGTGGTGTGCTGGCCGGATATCCGACAACCGATATCAAAGTATCGTTAATCGATGGATCGTATCATGAGGTAGATTCGATCGATCAAATTTCTGCTTGGCCATAGGTCTTGTGTTCTCCTTCAGATAATTCCACAGAAATAATTCGTGCTAAGGATTGAGGATCTTCTGCGCGACTGACTCTGAAACAGGCGCATAATGGTCAAATTCCATGGTGAAGACGCCCCTCCCCTGGGTGCCCGACCGTAACTCGGTCGCATATCCGAACATCTCAGCCATGGGTACGAGAGCGCGGATTGCCTGGGCGTTACCAGAGCGCATTTCCATTCCCAGGATTTCACCACGCCGGGCGCTAAGCTGCCCTAGAACATCACCTAAATATTCTTCCGGCAAGACAGCTTCGACTTTCATAATTGGTTCTAAGAGAACCGGGTTGCCTCGCTGGACGCCTTCCTTAAACCCGAGGATACCGGCCATTTTGAAAGCCATCTCGCTCGCATCTACCTCATGATACGATCCATCGATTAACGATACTTTGATATCGGTTGTCGGATATCCGGCCAGCACACCACTTTCGGAAGCTTCGCGAACCCCTTTTTCGACCGCAGGAATGTATTCGCGAGGGATCGTGCCGCCAATAATCTTGTCTTCAAAAACGATCCCGTTGCCGCGCTCGAGCGGTTCCAACTTCAGGACAACGTGTCCGTATTGGCCGTGACCGCCGGTCTGGCGCACGTACTTGTAGTTGACTTTTTCCACCGTGCGGGTGATGGTTTCGCGATAAGCCACGCGCGGCCGGCCAACATTCGCCTGGACACGAAATTCACGCAGCATGCGATCAACAATCACATCCAGGTGAAGCTCTCCCATTCCGGAGATGAGCGTCTGGGCGGTGTTTTCGTCGGAACGCACCCGGAAGGTCGGGTCTTCTTCGGATAATTTGCGTAGTGCTTCCGACATCTTATCCTGGTCCGCGGTAGTTTTCGGTTCGATGGCAACCGAAATCACAGGTTCGGGGAAAGTAATATTTTCCAGAATCACGGGCTGGGTTGGATCGCACAGCGTATCACCGGTGAACGTCTCTTTTAACCCCAATACGGCGCCAATATCCCCGGCCATCACCTCAGTGATATCTTCGCGGCGATCCGCATACATGCGCAACAGGCGTCCGATCCGTTCACGCTTGTCTTTGGTGGAGTTGTAGAGCATCGTCCCGGTCGCTACCTTACCGGAATACACACGGAAGTATGCCAACCGCCCGACGTATGGATCGGTGACGATCTTGAAAACCAGGGCGCTCGCGGGAGCGGTATCCTCCGAAGGGCGCAAAACTTCACTATCATCTTCCGGATTGATCCCTTTGACTGGAGGAACATCCATTGGAGAGGGTAAATAATCAATTACCGCATCCAGGATGGGTTGCACGCCTTTATTCCGCAATGAGGTGCCGCAAAACACCGGAGTGGCCTGGCTGCTGATCACTGCTCGGCGCAGGGCAGCTTTAATTTCATCCACCTCGATGGTCTCCCCTTCCAGATACTTGACGATCAGGCCATCATCCAGCTCGGCAACCTGTTCGATCAGGCGCATGCGCGCTTCGCTGGCCTCGTTCTGCATTTCCTCCGGGATTTCCTCATAGCGCTCATCCTTGCCGAGCTCGTCGTCCCAGTAGATTGCTTTTTGCGTCAAAAGGTCAATCACGCCCTTATAATCTGCTTCGCTGCCGATCGGGATTTGCATAGCGATCGGGTTGGCTCCCAACCGCTGGCGGATGGTCTCGATCGTGTGTTCATAAGATGCCCCGATACGGTCCATCTTGTTGACGAAACAGATGCGCGGCACGCCGTAGCGGTCTGCCTGGCGCCATACCGTCTCGCTCTGCGGTTCAACCCCCTGGACGGCATCAAAAACTACTACACCCCCATCCAATACCCGCAGCGATCTCTGCACTTCGGCAGTGAAATCGATGTGCCCGGGGGTGTCGATCAGATTGATCTGGTAACCCTTCCATTCGGCAGAGACTGCTGCAGAGACAATCGTAATGCCCCGCTCGCGCTCCTGCACCATCCAATCGGTTACCGTGGTGCCTTCGTCCACAGAGCCGAGGCGGTAGGTCTTACCGGTATAGAATAAAATCCGCTCGGTTGTTGTGGTTTTCCCGGCGTCGATGTGGGCAATGATGCCAATATTTCGGTAACGATCTAATGGAAAATTACGAGGCATTCGATTTCTATCTACCTAAAATCTTTCTAGTATAAATTTACGGCTTACATCCGATAATGAGAGAATGCCCGGTTGGCTTCAGCCATCTTATGGGCCTCTTCACGTTTACGGACGGCTGCGCCGAGGTTGTTCGAGGCGTCCAGTATTTCGGCCGCTAACTTCTCGGCGTAAGACTTACCGGTGCGCGCTCGAGCGGCATCGATGATCCAGCGCATCGCCAGCGCTGCCCGGCGGGCGGTTGGGACTTCCATAGGAACCTGGTAGGTGGCTCCACCAACCCGGCGAGGACGCACTTCCATGACCGGGCCGACGTTCTTCAACGCCTGATCCATGACCTCAACAGGGTTCTTGCCGGTGCGCTCCTCGACTATTCCAAGGCAATCGTAGATCACGGTTGTGACCACGCTCTTTTTGCCCCGGCGCATCATGCGATGAATAAACTCCTGGACGTATAAATTCTGGTAGCGTACGTCCGGTGATATTTCTCTTTTTTCTGGTTTTGCACGTCGTGCCATTCGTCAATCTCCATCAACCCGCACAAGATTAAATGGACCGGTCGAAAGAATTCAACCGGTCCGACGGACCTCTATTTCGGATGTTTGGCCCCGTACTTCGAACGACCCTGCTGTCGCTTGGCGACACCCGTTGTATCCAGCGTGCCCCGTACGATATGGTAGCGAACACCAGGAAGGTCCTTAACACGACCTCCGCGTACGAGCACAACCGAGTGCTCCTGGAGCTGGTGTCCTTCACCCGGTATATAGGCAGTCACTTCGATGCCATTTGTCAGGCGCACGCGAGCGATTTTGCGGAGGGCAGAGTTCGGTTTTTTGGGGGTCATCGTGCGGACCACAGTACAAACGCCGCGTTTTTGCGGCGCGCCTGCTGCCTGGCGGATACGGCGCTGCTTGACAGTATTGAGGGTATACAGCAGCGCAGGAGCTTTGCTCTTGACCTTTTTGGTATGTCGTCCTTTACGGATCAACTGGTTGATTGTGGGCACTTTATGCCTCCAATTCCTTCCTCATATCAGTGTTTATCAATAAGGGAGGCCATCACTGGCGAAGATGGCCTCACCTTGGTTTCTGTGTCTTACCAATGGATGGGGATGAGACAAGCCCCACTCCAGGCAACGGGGTACGATTTTACCATGGGCCCCTAGTGAAGTCAAGATAAATTTTTATCCTGATATTTCTATAAGTTACCCAGATCCTCCCCCAATCCCAAGAGCCCGGTCTCCAGCTTTGGCGGGCGGACACGTTCCTCGTCCTTTCCGAACCGGATCACTTCGCCATTATCCATCACAGCTTCGACCGCCAGACCCAGGCTTTGCAGTTCTTTGACCAGTACCCGGAACGAGGCAGGAATGCTGGGTTCCTCGATGGGTTCGCCTTTGACGATGGCTTCATAGGTGTTCACGCGTCCCTGGACGTCATCGGATTTCACCGTAAGCATCTCTTGCAAGGTGTAGGCTGCGCCGTAAGCTTCGAGAGCCCACACTTCCATCTCTCCAAAACGCTGTCCGCCGAACTGCGCCTTGCCGCCCAATGGCTGTTGAGTAACCAGGCTGTAAGGGCCGGTCGAGCGAGCATGGACTTTATCTTCCACCAGGTGGTGCAGCTTCAGCATGGTCATCACGCCGATCGTCACCGGCTGATCATAAGGAATTCCTGTTTTCCCATCCCGAAGGACCTGCTTGCCCAATGTGGGCAGGGGGAGCTTCGTCGTAAGGGAGATTTCTCTGGCTTTGTTTTCTATGGCTTCGTCCGGAAGGTCAGAAATGTCCTCTCCCTGGACCTTTGTCCACTGCTTCAAGCAAGCCAGAACGGCGCGTTTATCCTGGGCAGGGATCTGGTTTGTCGCGATATGCATATCTTCGAACGCCAGGATGCGGTCAGGTTCATAGCCGTAATCCCGCAGCCATTCGCGTACGGTAGACCGGCGGGCATAGGTTTGATCTGAGGTCAACTGGTAGATATCGTAGTTCCGTTCACCCAGCCAGTGTTCCAGATAGAGCAGGCGTACCTCGTCTTCGTCCTGGATCGATTCGGGAGAGTATTCTTCGCCTTTGATCCATTCCCAGGCCCGCTCAGCAACTTCCTTCCAGGCCTGATCGATGAGCCAGGCTCGCGCCAGCTCCGCCTCAATCTCGCTTTCTGTAGCGCCGTCAAAAACCGGTGTCTCTGCCCGAAAGCCCAGTCGGTTGGCAGCCCAACCCAGGTGCGTCTCCAGCACCTGCCCGATGTTCATACGTCCTGGAACGCCGAGGGGATTGAGGATGATATCCACCGGTGTGCCGTCCTCGAGGAAGGGCATATCCTCAACGGGCACCACTTTAGACACGACGCCTTTATTGCCGTGCCGCCCGGCCATCTTATCACCCGCAGTGATCTTCCGCCGCTGAGCCACCGAAACACGCACCATCATATCCACACCGGCTGCCAGGTCGGTGTTATCTTCGCGAGTGAAGACCTTGATATCCACCACCTTACCACGCTCGCCATGCGGCATGCGCAGGGAGGTATCTTTCACATCGCGAGACTTCTCGCCGAAGATGGCTCGCAGCAAGCGCTCTTCTGGAGTCAGCTCTTTTTCACCTTTGGGCGTGATTTTGCCCACCAGAATATCGTTAGGGCCGACCTCTGCGCCGATGCGAATAATCCCGTGTTCATCCAGGTCCTTGATGGCGTCTTCGCCAACGTTGGGGATATCGCGGGTGATCTCTTCTGGGCCCAGCTTGGTGTCGCGGGCCTCGACTTCATATTTCTCGATATGCACCGAAGTGAAGCGGTCATCCTGGACGAGGCGCTCTGAGATCAGGATGGCGTCTTCAAAGTTGCCACCCTCCCAGGAGACGAAGGCCACGACCACATTCTGACCGAGGGCCAGCTCGCCGCCCTGTGTGGATGACGAATCTGCAATAATGTCGCCGGCGCGGATGCGCTGCCCTTTGATGACTGCCGGACGTTGATCGATGCACGTGCTTTGGTTCGAGCGCTGGTACTTGCGCAGATTATACGTTCGGAAATTGCCATCGGTCGAACGGACGACGATGGATTTACCCGTGACCGACACCACCTCACCCGGTTCTTCAGCAATCACCACCTGGCCCGAATCGAGCGCTGCATGGTATTCCATGCCGGTAGAAATCAACGGCACATCCGGGTTGATCAGTGGTACGGCTTGAGCCTGCATGTTCGAGCCCATCAGAGCCCGGTTGGCATCATCGTGCTCGAGGAAGGGGATCAGGGCTGCAGAGATGCCCACGACCTGGTGAGGGGCAACGTCCATGTAGTTGATGCTATCAGGGTTCTGGAATACAAAACCCGAGTGGTAGCGGCAGGATACGCGCCCCGTATCAAACTCGCGGTACTCGTTGAGCGTCGCGTTTGCCTGGGCAATGACGAACTTATCCTCGGCGTCTGCGGAGAGGTACTCGAAATCATCCGAGACGTAAGGGATGATGAAAATCGATGTCTTATTTAGTTTGGCGATCGCGGGAAGCATATCTTCGGTGATTCGCTCGCCCTTTTTGGCGATGACTTTGCCGTCTTTTCCGTCCCCCAGATCCTCGCGCAGCAACCTGCCAACCAGGCGGGGGTCGTTGAAAGACATCGCTTTTATCACCCGGCGGTAGGGTGTTTCGATGAAACCATACTCATTCACACGAGCGAAAGAAGCCAGGCGCCCGATCAATCCGATGTTCGGACCCTCAGGGGTCTCAACCGGGCAAATGCGCCCGTAGTGAGAATGGTGCACATCGCGCACGTCGAAGCCGGCGCGTTCACGGCGTAAGCCGCCTGGCCCCAATGCAGAAAGCGTGCGTTTATGACGCAGCTCCGCCAAGGGGTTGGTCTGGTCCATGAACTGCGATAGCTGGCTGGAGCCAAAGAACTCGCGCAGCGCAGCGACAACCGGACGGATGTTGATCAGGCTGACCGGAGAAATTTGATCCTGGTCGCGGATGGACATGCGTTCCTTGATGACCCGCTCCATGCGCCGCAAACCGATGCGCAGTTTGTTTTGGATCAGCTCGCCGACGGTCTTCACCCGGCGGTTGCCCAGGTGATCGATGTCGTCGGGCATTTCGGTCCCATTGTTGATCATGATCATGCGCCGCACCAGGCGGATGATATCCCACTTGGTGACAGTCCGATGCTGGATGGGGATGTACTCTGATAGATCGAGTTTCTGGTTTAGCTTGTAACGACCTACTCGCTCAAGGTCATAGTGGCGCTGGTCGAAGAGCTGCTCTTCCAGGAACTGGCGGGCATTCTCCAGGGTAGCTGGGTCGCCGGGACGCATGCGTTTGAAAAACTCAAGCAGGGCTGCTTCAGCAACGGTAATGCCGCCAGTGAGTTCCCACTGAGGCTCCTGGTGGAGCGAGGAAGCAATGAACATGCGGTCCGGGTTATTATCAATATCCTGGAAGAGGGATAAAATCTCCTCATCCGTGCCGTTCTTTAAGGGTGAGTCGGGAATCCCATCGTCGACGGCAGCCAGGGCGCGCAAGAAGACTGTGATCGGGACAGTGCGTTTGCGGTTGAATTTCAGGATGATGTAATCGTTCTTGCGAGTTTCGAACTCCATCCAGGCGCCCCGGTCGGGTATCAGCTTGGCCATCGCCAACGGTCGACCGGTCGTGCGGTCGATGGGTGCTTCAAAATACACTCCCGGTGAGCGAATGAGCTGTGATACGACTACCCGCTCAGTACCATTAACGATAAAGGTGCCCTTCTCAGTCATTTCAGGGAAATCGCCGAGGAAGATATCTTGCTTGATCGGTTCGGGAATATCTGGCCCGGCCAGCAGAACCGAGACGTTCAAGGGGCTGGCGTAGGTTAGATCGCGCTCGACGCATTCCTCAATCGAGTGCTTCGGCTCGCCAAACCAGTAGGTTAATCCCCACTGCTGCGATTCCGGACCACGGCTGGGGAAATACAGTTTCATCCCCTTGTTATACGACTCGATCGGGGATATTTCGTGAAATAGGTCCGATAATCCTTCTTTCTTCAATCGTTCAAAGGATTCTAATTGGACCTCAATCAATTTTGGGAGTTGCAAAGTAACAGGGATACGTGCGTATGACTTTAGAGGTAAAGCAGAAGCCATTGTTTTCTCCTGGTAATTCATATCCAACATGGCTAAATTAAAATAGAGATTTATCCCCTTTCGCTCCCTTAATACAAAGAGGAGGAAAGGGCTTAAGAAGCAATCAATGATTATAACAAAAACTTATCAAATAATCAAGTTAATCAATGGACAATTAATCTTGAATTGACATAACCTCATTTTTCGGATACACTCATTATAATCAGGCTATACGCAAGAGTTTAGTTCCTCAGGAGATGCACCTATGCCGACCGCTGACCCCTCAATCGCACCCGCGCACCTGACGCCGCAAACCCCTCTCATCCCAGCAGTCAACGCCTGGGTGTATTTCCTCGAAGACCAGGGTCGCTCGCGGCACACCATTAAAGCCTTCGTCGCCGATATCCAACTCCTGGCTTCATACCTCCCGCCCGATCGGACGGTGGGAGCTATCACCACCCTCGATCTGAACCACTTCTTAACCTGGCTGCAGACCGGGCGCGGTGTGCCCTGCAGCCCGAAAAGCCTGGCCCGCCGCATCACGTCGCTGAAATCGTTCTTCCGCTGGCTGCACAAAGGCGGAGTCCTGGTCGTGGACCCGGCAGAAAAAGTGCTGCAGCATTCGGTGATCAGCCCACTCCCCGAAGTGCTCACTCCTGCTGAAATTCAATCCGTCCTGGAGGCTGCCAACCGCCTGCGCCAGGCGAAAAAACCCGACGCACGCCCTTATACGCTCCTGCTGCTCTTGCTGCAAACTGGAATCAAGAAGGGCGAATGCCTGGCAATTACGCCAAACCATCTCGACCTGGATAGCCCTTCTGGACCTTTCCTCTTCATCCGGTATACCACTCCGCGCAGCCGGTACAAAGAAAGAAAAATCGAGCTTCTGGAATCGTGGGTGGAGGCGTACCGCGAATATGCCAGCCAGTACGATGTGACCGACCGCATTTTTCCCTGGTCGCCTCGCCGGCTGGAATACCTGCTGGAGGATTTAGGCGAAGCTTCCGGCTTGCAGAAGCACCTGTCATTTGATATGTGCCGCTGGACCAGCGCGTTGATCGACTGGCAGGCAGGTGTCGAGCCGGAGAAGATCCGCCAGAAATTGGGGATATCGAAGATCCAATGGCGCGAGATCAGCCTGAAGCTGCGCCAGCTTGCCGCTCGGGTGGAGGCTCCCGCCGGCTGACACTAAACCATCAGATAATAATGAAATAAAATAACCGCGGGCAGCATGACCGGCCTGCGGTTATCCTTTATCGGAAGTCCGTCTCTCCAGGCGCAGGTAAAGCGCCTTTCGGGTGGCTGCAGTGATGCGCATAGCGTGCGCAGGGCGGTACCTTGGGATCCAGACGATCTGATCCTGAGCGCACACCAGCGGCCAGCGATCGCGCGCCCTTCGCGGCAGTTTGACATTCATAAAGAAATCGGAGAGCTTCACCCACTTGCCGTCCATACCCAGAGGCTGAAAGCGGTCTCCCGGCGCCCTTCGGCGCACGACCAACGGGAACAGCTCTCTCTCGCCTTCCAACCAGGCTTCGTATGGGGAAGCCTTTCGCGCCAGGTCAATCAGGCAACGATCACCTGCATCTACCCATTCTGCGATCAGCGCCCAGTCATCGGCAATGATGACCTTCCCAGGTCCTTCCAGGCGGGCGGGGGTAAGCAGGTCAATTTTTAACCAACCAGTTTCAGGCAGCCGGGCATCACTATCGACAAGATAAAGGCGGTCGGTTTCTGCGATCAGAGATAAGCCTCCCAGCAGGTCCGTGCGGCCGCTGAGCGGCGGGCGGGCGATGAAATCCAATGCTCTATCGATGGATAAATAATCGACGTCGCGAATTTGCGGGCGCAGCCGGGTTATTGCCAGGCGCAGTACGCCTCTCTGTACCCCTGGAGATAATCCTTTCAAATTGGGAAGATCCAGAGCCAGATATCCTTTACTTTGTTGCTGCAGGCAGTTAGCGAGGGCTTGACGACTGACCTGTTGCACGGTGTCAAAATCACCCGCCAAGGAAAACGATGTGCGCCAGATCGCCGTACGGATGCGTGGGTTGTAGCTTTGCAGGAATGGGATCAGCTCGTGACGCAAACGGTTACGGAAATAGGTGGTATCCCGGTTGCTGGCGTCGGTCACCGGCTGCAGACTGAACTCGGCGCAGTAAGCCTCGGTTTCCTCTCGCCAGATGCCCAGCAAAGGTCGAACCAGCGGAATGGAGGCGTCCCATTCCGGGTTCAGACTGGTATAGGTCATCCCTTTGAGGCCCGCCAGGCCAGCGCCGCGCAGCAGGTGCATGAGAACCGTCTCCACCTGGTCGTCTGCCGTATGCCCGACGACTACTGCCTGGGCATTAACCCGCCTGGCTTGCTCGAAGAGGAATTCGTAGCGTTTCACCCGGGCGGCCTCCTCCACCGACATGGCACTGTCCTCGGCCAGGGCAGCCACATCGCCTTCTCCGAGGGTGGAACGCAGGCCTCGCTCTTCGGCCATTTCGGCTACACGCCGGGCGTCTTCATCTGCCTCCGGGCGTAAATGATGGTTGAAATGGGCGGCGATCACCGCATATCCCAGGCGGTGAAGCGCATCCAGCAAACACAGGCTGTCTGGCCCACCCGATACACCTGCCAGGAGCACGCTGGATTTCGTCACGCCGCATTTCAACTCCAGAATTTCGGCAAGCGCTTGCAGGTCCATGCTGAGGATTATAGCATTACGACCCCGTGGACATGTAAAATGTGAATGAATTCTCAAATAAATACTTGCCGTGAAACGGCCTTTGTGCTAGACTGAAAAATATCATCCTCTGGATCTAAGGCTTGCGCGAGGGAGCACATGGCAGAAAAAATCATGATCGTCGACGATGACCTTGAGACTTTACGCCTGGTCGGGATGATGCTCCAGCGCCAGGGGTACCAGATTGTGGCGGCTAACTCGGGGGCACAGGCCATTCAGATGGCACACACCGAGCTGCCGGCTTTGATTTTGCTTGATATCATGATGCCGGATATCGACGGCTATGAGGTAACTCGCCAGCTGCGTGCAGATGCACTTACCGCCAATATCCTGATCGTCATGTTTTCGGCCAAAGGACAGGTCGAGGATAAGATCACGGGCTTCGAGGTCGGAGCAGATGATTATCTGACCAAACCCACCCACCCGGCAGAGCTCAGTGCGCACATTAAGGCTTTGTTGTCCAGGGTATTGAAAATGCGCATTGCCACACCTTCAGCCCCGCGCGGACAAATGGTTGCAGTCTTATCCGCTAAGGGCGGCGTGGGGGCTTCTACTGTGGCACTTAACCTGGCAGTCAATCTGAGCCAGGTTACCAAGGACAACGTTATCGCTGCCGAATTTCGCCCGGGAGCGGGCGTTTGGGGCCTGGAGCTTGGCTATGTAAATCCTCCTGGCCTGCGCGGGTTTCTCCAGTTCAAACCTCTGGATATCACCCCTGAAATGGTCAATAATGAGCTTGTCGCGAACGCCTCAGGGATCCGCCTTTTGCTGTCCTCGATCCACCCCGACGAATGCGAAATCACTACCGCCAGGCAGCACCTGGAAACCATTCTGCACCAGCTCAATTTCCTGAGTTCGCTGGTTGTGGTTGATTTTGGCACTAACCCCTTCCCCTGCTCCGAGGAACTGCTGGGCTTTGCCGATCAGGCCGTGGTCGTCCTCGATCCCCATCCGACGACGATCACCCGCACCAAAGCTCTCATCGAGGATTTAGCAGAAAAAGGATTTGGAAAAGCGAAGCCAATCTCCCTGGTGTTAAACAACCGGATGCGCACGGACCTCCTGCCAACCTGGTCGCAGGTTCAGGAGCAGCTTGGATCACCCCTTATCGCTGTGCTAACCCCGATCCCCGAGCTGGCCTTCCAGGCCAGCATCCACTGCACTCCTTTGATCTTGATGCAATCCGAAAGCATGAGCGTCAATCTCCAACAGTTTGGAAAATTGACTGACACCATCTTAAAAAACGCTCGAAAATCATGAGACAGGTAGCTCAGGATAGGGCGGCTATCGAGCAAGCTGCAAATTTGCTCCGCTCTGCCCGCAAAGCCGTCGCACTTACCGGCGCAGGTTTTTCCACTCCCTCAGGAATTCCGGACTTCCGCTCGAAGGCCTCCGGGTTGTGGACCCGCGATGATCCCATGCAGGTCGCTGCTTTATCCGTCTTCCGGCGCAACCCGGAGCGATTTTACGGCTGGATTCGTTCCCTGCACGCCAATATCTGGAATGCCCAACCGAACCCCGCTCACCTGGCGCTGGCACGACTCGAGCAAGCCGGCTATCTGAAAGCCGTCATCACCCAAAATATCGATAGCCTGCATCAAAAAGCCGGCGCAGCCCACGTGCTCGAGCTGCACGGCTCGCTGAGAACCCTAACGTGCCTGCACTGCCGCCGCTCTTTTGAGGCGGAACCCTTCGTCGTTCCATTTATTTCGGAGGGTGCCATCCCTCACTGCCCTACCTGCCAGAGGGTGCTCAAACCTGATATTATCTTATTCGACGAGATGCTCCCCCCAGACATCTGGCAGGAGGCCGTAGGATTTGCGCAGAGCTGCGACCTGATGCTCGTCAGCGGTTCATCGCTGGAGGTGCTTCCGGCAGCCGACTTACCCCGCCTGGCTCTGGAATCCGGAGCGCGGCTGATCATCAACAACCTTACCCCAACCCATCTGGATCACTACGCCGATCTCATCCTCCCCCAGGATTTAGCCTGGGTTATTCCCAGTTTGGCTGAAGCGGTACTGTAAACCATGGATAACCACACATCGTACGAAAACCAGCTGCATTACTACCAGCGCTTGATCGACATCTCCCGTGATCTGGCATCCACCCTGGAGCTGGACGTGCTCTTGAAGCGCATTATCAACGTTTCAGTGGAGCTCAGTGAATCACAGGCTGCTTCCATCTTGCTGTATGATGAAGCCACCCGGCAGCTGTATTTCCAAATTACTACCAATATGGAAGAACCTACCTTGCGGGGGATCAATGTCCCGCTGGAAGGGAGCATCGCCGGATGGGTGATTCTCAACCGGAAGATTGCCTCTGTTGCCGACGTGCACAAAGACCCCCGGTTTTTCGCCAACGTCGAAAAAACCACCAACTTTCCGACCACATCGCTGATCGCCGTCCCCATGATCACCAAAGACAAAGTGGTCGGCGTGTTAGAGGTGTTGAATAAAAAAACCGGGGAATATACCGAGGCGGATGAAGATATATTGAATGTTCTGAGCACTCAAGCCGCAGTCGCCATCCAGAATACACGTCTTTTCCAGCAGTCCGACCTGATCTCCGAGCTCGTCCACGAGATCCGCACCCCGCTGGCCTCAGTCGGCACGGCAGCCTATTTGCTGCAGCGCCCGGAGATTTCCGATCAGCAGCGCTTCAGCCTGGCATCTACTATTTATATCGAGACCCAGCGTTTGAACGAAATGGCTTCATCTTTCCTGGATCTGGCGCGCCTGGAATCCGGGAGGGTGGCATTCCACGCCACCTTCTTCGACTTGCCGACGCTGCTCAGCGAGTGCCGCAGTGTCCTCGAACACCGAGCAAACGAAAGCCAGGTAAAATTGCTGATCCATCTTCCCGCGAACTTGCCGGTGTTAGAGGCTGACCGCGACCGGTTGAAGCAGGTCGTCTTGAACCTGCTTAGCAATGCGATCAAATACAACCGTTCTGGCGGTGAGATCGAAGTCACGGCTGAGGTCTCGGAGAACGAACTTGCCGTGTCTTTCCGAGATACCGGAGTGGGTATTCCCGAAGAAGCCCTGCCCCACGTCTTTGAAAAATTCTATCGGGCGCGAGGGATTGAAAAAGTATCTGGGGGTACTGGATTGGGCCTCTCGATTTGCCAGCACATCCTGGCCAGTCACGGCGGGCGCATCGAGGTAGCGAGCAAAATGGGAGAAGGCAGCATCTTCACCATTTATCTGCCCCTGCGGCAGTCCTGACCTCTCAAGGGATGTTCGGAAAAGCTGCAGCAGGAGCAAGCGCTAGCCCGACTAACCCAGGACCGGTGTGAGCGCCCAGGGCCGGCCCTACTGCAGTGGTTGGCAGGAAGGTGCAGGGAAATAGTTCCAACAGCCGATCGTGTAGGATCTCCACCGCAGCCGGGTTATTCCCGTGCAAAAGTTGAAACCGCATGGGGGTGCCGGGAGGGTACTGCCCTTCAATAACCGCCACAATTTTGTGCAGGGCGCGCTTCAACGTGATCTCCTGGCCCAAAGAAACATACGTTCCTCCGGTTTTCTCCACGCCTATAACCGGTTTGATGCTGAGCAGCGAAGCAATCAACCCTTTCAGGTGGCTGATGCGACCTCCATGGATCAGGTATTTTAGCGTTGAGAGCGTAAACATCCCATCCGTTATGGTCCGAATCCGTTCCACCGCTGCCAGGATCTGATCCAGAGTCCATCCGGCTTTTGCCCCCCGAGCAGCCGCTTCGACTTGCCATCCCATCGGGCAGGAGAGCGTCTTGGTGTCGAAAAAAGTAATCCTGGCTTGAGGAACCAGCTTCGCCCCGGTCTGGGCCGATTGGATCGTCCCACTCAACCCGGAGGAAATATGGATGGAGAGGATCTCCGGATCATCTTCTGCCAGCTTCTGGTATAAAGCGGCAAAATCGCCCGCCGATGGCTGCGAGGTGTTGGGAAAGTTATCGGTAGCCTCTAAGAGCTGGTAAAACTCTTCGGATTGGAGATCGATTCCGCTGCGGTAACTTTTTCCGTCGATAGTAACGGATAAGGGGACGATGTGGATATTTAATCCTTCCAATTGTCCGGGCGATAGATCCAATCCTGAATCACTGACAATCTGCACGATGACCCTCCTCAGAAATTTGATGCAATTTAGCGTGCCCCTCGCCGCCCGAACTGGCGCTCCAGCAAATCCACCGAGAGGTGGATCATGGTAGGTCGACCGTGGGGGCAGGTGCGTGGAGATTGGCAGGCTTCAAGGTTGCGCACCAGTGCTTCCTGCTCTTCCGCCGACAGAGCCTGACCGGCTTTAACCGCCGCTCGTTTGCACACCCTGGCGATCAATCTGGCTTCGATTTCCGCCTGAAGAGGGCTCTCATCCTCTTCGAAATCCTCCACCAGAACGCGCAGCGCCGACGCCGGGTCTGCCCCCATGAGCAGTGCGGGGATCGCCCGGACGAGGAACGTGTTCTGCCCAAACGACTCGACGTGGAACCCGAGGGAATTCAAGATCGAAAGCTGGTTTTCCAGCAGGCGGGCGCCGGATGGTGAGATTTGCACGACTGCCGGCTCCAGCAGGCTCTGCGCCGGGATAGAGAGCGAGCGTTGCGCCATCATTTTTTCGAATAACACCCGCTCGTGAGCGGCATGCTGGTCGATTAAGTACAGGCCATCCGGGCCTTCAGCCACCAGATACGTTGCGCCAACCTGTCCAACCAGTCGCAGCAGGGGGAGCGTTCCTCCTGTGAAGGAGGGCTGGTCTTGATGTGCTCCGCTAAGCGCATCTCCGGCAGGGTCGGGAGCGGCAACCCTATCGCCGGCAGCCATCTCCCAGGCGGGGTCGATTTGCCCGGCGGGCGCCCGCATCGACCAGGTCGCCGGTGAGACGATCTGCGGGATCGGGGTATAGGCAAGCAACGCTCTTCGCACAGCCCGTTGAACCCCGGAGAAAATCCGGTCGGGGCTGCGGAAGCGCACCTCCGCCTTGGCAGGATGGACGTTCACATCCACCTCTCCCGGAGGTAGCTCCAGGAAAATCGCTGCCATTGGATAGCGCCCGACCATCAGCAGGGTGTGGTATGCCTGCAGCAAGGCGGTCGTTAACGAAATATCCTGGACCCAACGACCATTGATGAATAGGGTGATTTCTTTTCGGTTCGACCGCGTGAGCATAAGAGGGCTGATGAAACCCGTCAGGCGTAAATTTTCTTCTTCCGCCAGCACTTCTAGCATTTGTTTGGCCACATCTACCCCATACAGGGCTGCCAGCACTTGCCTGCGGTCCCCATTGCCGCTCGTCTGGAGGGTATGCTTGCCATCTTGCGTGAGCTGGAAGCGCACCTGGGGGTATGCCAGGGCATACCGTGTGACCAGGGCATCGATTTGCTGGCGTTCGGTGATATCTTGCTTGAGAAATTTCAATCGCGCCGGAACGTTGAAAAATAAATCCTCAACCCTGATCGCCGTGCCTACCGGCGCACCTGCAGGTTCGGTCAAGCTCACCTTGCCGGCTTCAACCACCAATCGCGCTCCCACCGGCTCATCCACCTGCCGTGAAATAAGCGTCATCCTGGAGACAGACCCGATCGACGCCAGGGCTTCACCGCGGAAGCCCAGGGTCTTGATCTCGAAGAGGTCGTGCGCACTCGCCAGTTTGCTGGTGGCGTGACGGGCGACCGCCAGCTTCAGCTCTTCAGATGGGATCCCCACCCCATCGTCGGCAACTTCCACCAGATGCTTGCCGGCTCCTTCAACGTAGATAGTAATCTGCCGCGCTCCGGCATCCAGCGCGTTTTCCACCAACTCCTTAACAACAGAAGCGGGGCGCTCAATCACCTCGCCTGCGGCGATTTGGGAGGCTACTTCGTCCGGTAAGATTTGGATGGGCATAAGGCTTTCTCAACGGTAATTATACCGTCCCATACACCCCAGGGGCTGATTCTCAGGTATACTCACAATATGGCGCTGACTACCTTTTTCGTCGACTTAGATGATACGCTGTATCCTCCCTCCAGCGGTTTATGGGAGATGATCCGTAAACGGATTGATCTCTATATGGACGAAAGGCTGAAAATCCCGCGGGAGGCCATCCCTGCGCTGCGCAGGAATTTATTTGAGACTTACGGCACGACGATGCGCGGCTTACAGGCGACCTATCAGATCGATCCGGCAGATTACCTGGCTTTCGTCCACGATGTGCCTGTCGAGGAGTGCTTGCTGCCTGATGCGGAGTTGCGCCTGGTCCTGGAACAGTACCCCCAGCAAAAGATCATTTTCACCAATGCCGACCAACGCCACGCACGCAGGGTACTCTCTGCCCTGCAGGTGCAGGATTGCTTCAACGATGTGGTGGATATCTACAACCTGGCTCCTTCCTGCAAACCGCAGGCTGAAGCCTTCCAGATAGCCCTGCAGGCAGCCGGAGAGCCTGACCCTCATCACTGCGTGCTCATCGACGATTCTCCGCGCAATATAGCCACCGCGCGGCAGATGGGTTTCACCACAGTGCTGGTAGGCACCGGCGAAGCTCACCCGTCAGCCGTGCATTCTATCGCTTCGATTAAAAACCTTCCCACCATCTTACCCTGAGTCTTCTCACTCGATTTCTTTAACCTCACGCTGGTTTTATTCGATATCAATCAGTTTATTGTAGACTCTGATGACTGCAACTGAAAAAATCATCCTGGCGATTTGTTTGATCGTCCCCATGTTCCTGGCGGTGAACGCCATGCTGTGGAGCCTCTACCAGCGCCGTAAAAATCCCAGCCGATATGGCGCCCCGCAGCGTTCCTCATTCCACATCAGCCAACCGTGGCAGAAGGAGGATACCGCTCTTGAAGAACTATCGAAGCGTGTGGCAGACTTACGAAACACCGATGAACCCGAGCAAAAACGCGAGGGATCGGGTCCCCCAACCCCCGGGAAGGAGTGAGCGACCTGGCTGCGCCGTTCCCAGACTTGCCAAAAACGTTTCTCATCATTTTTTAATCCTGGCATGATACCCTCGATCTTGCAGGATCCGACGGGAAGACCAACAAATCAATATCGTTTCTCTGGAGACATCGATGCAATCCAAAACGCTGCGCATCATCATCGGTAGCCTGCTGGCCCTCGTATTAATCGCAGGATCCTATTCCGGCGGCGTCATCACCGGCTGGTTGTTCCCGATCCGCGGCCTGTCTGCCAGCCACGCCCCTGCATACGAGATCCAATCTCCCACCCAGGCCGGACCTGTCTCACCAACCCCTTTCCCCACCGCGACGCCTTCCAGCGCGGGAGACACAGCCACGCCAGGAGAGCTACAGCAGCTCTTCCAACCATTCTGGCAGGCCTGGCAAATCGTTCACGACCAATATGTCGACCAACCTATAGATGACGAAGCAATCATGCGCGGCGCGATCCAGGGCATGCTCGAAGCACTGGGAGACCAACATACCTCGTATATGAGCCCGGAAGAGTATCTCCAGGCGACCCTCTCGATGGAGGGAGGTTACGAAGGTATCGGCGCCTGGGTGGATTCAACCGGGGAGTACCTGACGATCATCAGCCCCATGCCCGGATCGCCGGCGGAAGAAGCAGGGTTGAAACCCGGGGACCAAATCCTGGCTGTGGATGGCAAAGATATGACCGGCATGGATGGCCAGGTCGTCATCACTTATGTGATAGGGCCCGCCGGGAGCACCGTGCTGCTGACCATCCTGCGAGAAGGAGCGACCGAACCCTTCGATGTCCCCGTCACCCGCGGGAAGATCACAGTGCCCTCCCTGGCGAGCGAAATGCTCGATGGCAAGATCGCCTACATTCAATTTTTCACCTTCGGAGAAACCAGCGGTGATGAGCTGCATCAGGCTCTGGAGGAGATCATGGCTCAAAAACCCACCGGGATCATCTTCGACCTGCGCAATAACGGCGGTGGATACCTTTCCACGTCGATCCAGGTGGCTTCCGAGTTCATCGATCAAGGGGTGCTTCTCTACGAGGAGTATGGAAACGGCAGAGAGCAGACTTATGAGGCGCAACCCGGCGGGCTGGCGATTGACATCCCCCTGGTGGTTCTGGTGAATGAAGGCACGGCTTCAGCATCCGAGATCGTCGCCGGCGCTATCCAGGATACGGGGCGAGGCAAGCTGGTCGGCGCCGTGACGTATGGCAAAGGCTCTGTTCAGAATTGGCTCGAGTTGGACAATCAGGAAGGCGCTGTGCGAGTAACCATCGCCCGCTGGCTGACTCCCGACAGGCATCAAATCCACGAGATCGGTCTCAAACCCGATGTCGAAGTTCAGCTCACCGAAGAAGACCTCCAGGCTGGAAAAGACCCTCAACTCGAGAAAGCCATCGAAGTCCTGGCAGGCATAACCAGATGAACTTGGCTTCAAGGAGGTTCTGATGGGCGTCTACCCATCCTTCAACCTGAACTACTTGATGTTCATGCTACCGGCCTTCTTCCTGACCGTGCTGGCCCAATGGTATGTCAACTACGCCTACCGGACCTGGAGCCGTGTCCGGGCACGCAACCGGATGACCGGGGTCCAGGCAGCCCAACGCCTGATGGAGACTGCCAACTTGTACGATTTGCGCCTGGAGGGAATTTCGAGAGCCCTCAGCGACCATTACGACCCGCGGGGGAAAGTCTTGCGCCTTTCAGAAGATGTAGCCTACAGCGCTTCAGTTGCAGCCCAGGCAATTGTTGCTCATGAGCTAGGCCACGCCCTGCAAGATCAGGAGGGATTCTTTCCCCTTCGGCTGCGCACGGTGATGGTTCCGGCAGTCAATGCAGGCTCCACACTCGGCTGGATCTTCATCATGGTTGGCTTGCTGATCCACAGCACCGGTCTGACCTGGCTGGGCATACTGGCATTTTCTTTCGGCGTTTTATTCGCTCTGGCCACCCTGCCGGTTGAGCTGGATGCCTCTGCCCGGGCGCGCCGCCTGCTATTTCAATCCGGGCTGATCGTGGACGAAAACGAGCTACGCGGCGTAAACACTGTGTTGAACGCTGCAGCGCTGACCTACGTTGTCGCTCTGGCGACAGCCGTGCTGCAGCTACTCTATTTCATCACTCTTTCCGGCGGAATGGGAGGCCGGAGAAAAAGATGAGGAGATCTTGAATGTTATCCACAAAACGCATCGTTTACGTGTTTTTTATCCTTCTGGTTGCCGGGGTTTCCGCTCTGGCCGGCGTTCTCTCCGGAGGGTTGGCGGTATACACGGCAATGCGTTCGTCCCTCCACCCAGGAGCCACCCCCCTGGCTCCCGCTTCTGCTGCGCCAGTTCGAGCGCCGACCCAGCAGGTCACCACAGTCGACATTAACACCGCCATCACGCAGGCAGTGGATGAGACCGGTCCGGCAGTCGTGACCGTCGTAAGTACGCTGCCAGATCAAACCACCCTCTTTGGCGTAGCGCCCGGGGGGCAATCCACCGGCAGCGGGGTGATCATCTCAGAGAAAGGTTATGTCCTGACCAACAACCATGTCATTTCCGGCGCCCAAAAAGTGGAAGTAGTTCTTGCCGACGGCACCACCCTTTCAGCAAAAGTGGTGGGGACCGACCAGTTCTCAGACCTGGCAGTGCTGCTTGCCGAAGGCGTCAAAGATGTACCGGCGGTGGCTGTGTTGGGGAACTCGGACAACCTGAAACCCGGTGAATCCGTGATCGCCATCGGTTCCCCCTTGGGAGATTTCAAGAACACTGTCACAGCCGGGGTCGTGAGCGCTACCGGGCGCAGCCTGGATACCGGTGAAGGATACCAGTTGGAGGGTATGATCCAAACCGACGCGGCGATCAACCACGGCAACTCGGGCGGCCCGCTGGTAAACCTGGCGGGGCAGGTTATCGGCATCAACACACTGATCGTGCGCAGCAGTGGAACCAGCGGCGACGTGGCTGAAGGGCTGGGGTTCGCCATCCCTGCCAACATAGCCCGCGCCGTATCCGATCAAATCATCGCCAAGGGGTATGTATCCCGACCATATCTTGGGATCCAGTGGCAGTGGATCACCCCCAATATCGCCGCAGCTTATAACCTTCCGGTCGAATGGGGAGTTTATGTGGGCTCCGTCGATACCCAAAGTCCCGCAGCCGAAGGCGGCTTGCGTCGTGGAGATATCATCGCCCAAATTGGTACGGTGACCCTGGATGACTCTCATCCCTATATTAATGCCCTCTTCAACTACTCTCCCGGAGATAAGATCGAGCTGGTCGTTTGGCGTGGCCAGGACAAGATCAAACTCCAGGTGACCCTGGCTGAAAGTAGGATCCAGTAAGGCTTGTACTTCCGAGAATCGTCTTTTCAATGCGCAAATTCATCATCGCTCTGGCTGTCCTGCTCACCATCATTTTCTTCATCACCCGTTTCACCGAAGTCCAGGAGATTGCCCTGACCTTAGAACGAGGAGACTGGCGTTTCTTACTCCTGGCTGCCGTTGTCGAAGCGGCGTGGTTGGCGAATGTTGGCGCTTCATATCGTTCAATCTACCACATCCTCGGGCTGGAAGATCGACGCCGTCGCCTGCTGCGGGTTGCTGCGGCGGCCAATTTCTTCAGTGTGGTCGCTCCTGTGGGTGGGATGAGCGGCCTGGCAGTCTTAATCGCCGATGCGCGCAGGCAGGGTTATTCCTCAGCCCGAGCCACGGTCGCCGGAGCGCTTTACGTATTGTTCGACTACCTCGGCTTCTTATTGGTCCTGGCAGTGGGTTTCTTCGTGCTCTTCCAACGCAACAATTTGAAATGGCCCGAGATTATCGCTTCATTGATCTTGATTGCCATCGCCGGTGTGATTACGGCCTTACTCTACCTGGGAACACGCTCCGAGAACGAAATGGGCAGCGTCCTGGCCTGGATGGTGCGCCTGGTCAACCGTGTCCTGCATCCCTTCATCCGCCGCCAATATCTCTCCGAAGATCGGGCGCACACCTTTGCCAAAGACGCCTCCGAGGGAGTGCGCATGCTGCGCCACAAGCCCAAAGCCTTGATCGCACCCGTGGCGCTGGCTTTGAGCAATAAAGCATTATTGATCTCGGTGCTCTTATTGATCTTCCTATCTTTTAATATTACTTTTACAGCCGGCACGCTCATCGCCGGGTTCAGCATGGCTTATCTATTTCTGATCGTCTCTCCTACACCGCAAGGCATCGGTGTGGTCGAGGGGGTGCTTACGCTTTCATTGAACTCGCTCAGCATCCCCCTGGAAGCCGCCGCTGTGGTGACCCTGGCTTACCGTGGAATCACCTTCTGGCTGCCATTCTTCTTTGGGATGCTGGCGTTTCGCAATATGACCATCCGAGGAGAAATCAGCGAAGTTGAATTAAATTGACAGTTTATCCGCTGCAAGGTATAATCGTCATTCGCTTCAAATATATACTGGGAGAGTAACGCTATGGAATCGAGCGCGGTTACGGTCGAAGACCGTTTGAAAGAAATCAAACCCAAGATGCATCTTACTGGTACGGTGACGAAAATGACCATTGCCGGTGCGATCGTAGACATTGGGTTACACCTCCCCGGGGTGCTTCATATTTCACAAATTCAACCTGCCTCACCCGACCAACCCGTGAAGCGCGTCGAGGATGTGTTACAGGTCGGCCAATCGGTCGAGCTCTGGGTGAAGAAGGTCAAAGAAGATCGTATCGAGCTTACGATGATTAAACCGCTCGATCTTGAATGGCGTGATCTTAAAAAGGGGATGGTGGTGAAAGGCAAAGTCACCCGCCTCGAAAAGTTCGGCGCGTTTGTCGAAATCGGCGCCGAGCGACCCGGACTGATCCATATCAGCGAAATGGCTCACGGCTACGTGCGCACCCCTTCTGATGTAGTAAAAGAAGGCGACGAGGTGGAAGCCCAGGTCCTGGATGTGAATCGCCGCAAGAAACAAATCAAACTCAGCCTAAAAGCGCTGCAGGAAGAACCGGTTAAAGAAACCGAGCCGGCTAAACTCATCGAGACTGCCCAGCGTACAAAACCCACCCGACGCCGCAAATCCTCCAGGGGAGAAGGCGCAGCCGGCGAGGAGAATAAAAACGGCGCTGCCCAGGGTGGTGAAGGGTCTCAACCCGTAGAATCTGAGCCTACCGCCATGGAAATTGCCCTTCGAGAAGCCATGGAACGGGCAAAAGAAAAAAAGAAAGAACAGGCTGAGAAAGGGAAACGCGGAAAATCCGTTTCCAAAGAGCAGGAAGACCTGCTTTCACGCACACTGGAACATAAAGTACGCACTTCCTAACCAGACACACCCAATTATGACCTTAAAAACCCGTTTCTCGAAAACGGGTTTTTTTGCAAAAGCTCATCGATTATGGTAAACTTATCGACAGTGAACGGATAGAAATTATTGGAATGAAAAAGCGGTTATCACTTCAATTAATCATTCAGGTAACTTCCAGGTGGGGAGGCGCCAATCAACGGCCCTCCCCGCTTCTTTGTTAAATAGGAGGCTTGCGCATGGCAACCAAATATTTATTCTTCACCGGTGGCGTCGTCTCTTCAGTTGGGAAGGGTGTCACGGCAGCGGCCATCGGTCGGCTGCTTAAAGAGCGGGGCTTTCAAGTGATTGTGCAGAAGCTTGATCCGTATATTAATGTGGACCCGGGCACGATGAGCCCATACCAGCATGGGGAAGTATTCGTCTTGGATGATGGCGCCGAAACCGACCTCGACCTGGGTCACTATGAACGGTTTATCGATATTCGCTTGAACCGGGCGTGCAACGTGACAACCGGTCAGGTGTATGCCGAGGTGATTGGCAAGGAACGCCGCGGCGATTACCTGGGCGGTACCATCCAGGTGATTCCCCACATTACCAACGAGATCAAGCGCCGCATCGCCAGCGTATCGAAGCTCACCGGAGCTGAGGTGGTCCTGGTAGAAGTTGGCGGCACCGTCGGTGATATCGAAAGCCTGCCGTTCCTCGAATCGCTGCGCCAGATCCGCGGCGATGTGGGGCGTGAGAACACTTTTTATATCCACGTCACCTGGCTGCCCTATATCGGCGCCACGGATGAGCTCAAGACCAAACCCACCCAGCACTCGGTGCGCGAGCTGCGTTCGATCGGCATCTCGCCGGATATGATCGTCGCCCGCTCAGATTATCCCATCGACGACAGCCTGCGAGAGAAGATCGCCCTCTTCTGCGACGTCGAAAAGAAGGCCGTCGTCCCCATGGTCACAACTCCCATCCAATACCAGGTGCCCCTGCTCCTGGAGGAAGCCGGGGTTGGCGATTATCTGGTCAAACGCCTGGGCCTCGAGCCGCGGCAAAAGCCGGATTGGACCGGTTGGGAGCACCTGATCGAAGAAGTGCGCCGCGATAAACCTCCGGTTAAGGTGGCCCTGGTCGGCAAGTATGTTGAGCTGCACGATGCCTATATCAGCGTGCGCGAGGCGCTCAACCATGCCGCCCTCCAGTTGGGGGTGGAGGTCGACCTGAAATGGGTGCACTCGGCTGAGCTGGAAAAGGGCAAGGGCTGGGACGTTCTTGAGGAGGTAGACGGCATCGTTGTCCCCGGAGGTTTCGGCAGCCGGGGCATCGAGGGAAAGATCCAGGCTGCCCATTTCGCACGCAAGAACCAGGTACCGTACCTGGGCCTTTGTCTGGGAATGCAGCTGATGGTGATCGATTTTGCACGCGAAGTCCTGCAGAACGACGAGGTAAATTCCACCGAGTTCGATCGCTCCACCCCCCACCCTGTCATCGACCTGATGCCCGAACAGCGCGACATTGCCGATATGGGAGGGACGATGCGCCTGGGGCTGTATCCCTGCCAGCTCTTGCCGGGAACACATGCCGGAGACGCCTACAGTGTACCGTTAGTGCAAGAACGCCACCGCCACCGCTTCGAGTTCAATAACAGCTACCGCCAGGTGCTCGAAGAAAAGGGGATGTGTTTCAGCGGCGTCTCACCCGATAAACGCCTGGTTGAGATTGCCGAGCTGCGCAACCATCCTTTCATGCTGGGGACTCAATTCCATCCCGAGTTCCTCTCCCGGCCGAACCGGCCGCACCCTTTGTTCGTGGCATTCATGCGCGCTGTGTGCGAGCGCTCGGGGGTTCAAATAACCGAAAAATCGGCCAGTTTCGTTTCAGAGGCGGTCCAAAAGTGAAATCTTGCACAAAAGAGGGTATACTTATTCATCCTTGAATGGATAGCTTTCAAGAGACCGGCAATTCCTAATCCTTAATGAGGGAAAGAAGATGGAAACAACAATCGATTCATTAACCGCTATTGAAATCCTGGATTCGCGGGGTAACCCTACGGTTGAAGTTGAGGTTATTCTGGAAGACGGTTCGTGGGGTCGGGCAGCCGTTCCTTCCGGCGCCTCCACGGGTATTCACGAAGCGCTCGAGCTGCGTGATGGCGATAAATCTCGCTATAACGGCAAGGGCGTTCAGAAAGCCGTCGAGAACGTAAACACCGAGATCGCCGAAGCACTGGTGGGGTGGGACGCCGTCGAGCAGATGGATATCGATCATGCCATGATCGATCTCGACGGTACACCCAATAAATCGAAGCTGGGCGCCAACGCCATGTTGGGAGCCAGCCTGGCTATCGCCAAGGCTGCCGCCAACTCTCTGGAAATTCCCCTTTACCGGTATATCGGTGGGGTATACGCTCACCTCCTTCCCGTACCGATGATGAATATCCTAAACGGCGGCACGCATACCAACTGGCAGTCTACCGACGCCCAGGAGTTTATGATCATGCCTCTGGGGGCGCCCACTTTCACCGAAGGACTGCGCTGGGGTTCCGAGATCTATCAGGCGCTGAAGGGCGTGCTCAAATCCCGCGGGTACACCACCCTGGTTGGCGATGAAGGCGGTTACGCCCCGGCGCTCAAAGCCAACTCCGAGGCAGTGGAGGTCATTCTGGAGGCTATCGCCAAAGCCGGATATAAAGCCGGGAAAGACGCCGACGCCCAGATCGCCATTGCTTTAGACCCGGCGGCTTCGGAGCTCTTCGACGAAGATACCCGCCGCTACAACCTGCGGAAAGAGGGCAAGCAGCTCACCAGCGAGCAGATGGTGGCTTTCTGGAAGAACTGGGTGGAGCAGTACCCGATCGTCTCGATCGAAGATGGCCTGGCCCAGGATGATTGGGAAGGTTGGAAGATGATTACCGCCGAGCTCGGCTCTCAGATCCAGATTGTTGGCGACGACCTGCTGGTGACCAACCCCGAGCGCGTCCGCCGGGCGATCCGCGAGAAAGCCTGCAACGCCCTGCTGGTCAAGCTCAACCAGATTGGCACCTTGACCGAAACGATTGAGGCTGTAGAAACCTGCCACCGTAGCGGGTGGCGGGCAGTCACCTCGCACCGTTCCGGCGAGACCGAGGATGCCACGATTGCCGACCTGGCCGTGGCGCTCAATATGGGCCAGATCAAAACCGGCGCCCCGGCTCGCTCGGACCGCGTGGCCAAGTACAACCAGCTCGTGCGCATCGAAGCAGAGCTTGGCGACTCGGCCGTTTATGCCGGGTGGAGTGTGTTAAAAAGATAACAAACAAGGATATCATTATAAAAATACTCGAGATCATCGAAATCTCGAGTATTTTTAAGGGCGATGAGTTAATTACGTATTCCCAATATCGAGTTCAGAATGGCATGAAATTGCTTCGAGTCGGGAGAATTTCTATCTTCAATTCGGTCAAGATTAAAAAAATAACTGGTAGTAGGGGATTCTTTCTTTGCATGATTTAGATCGAGGTCTACACGAATAATCGTCCAAAATTCAAAAAAGCCATTCGCCTTCGCGTTTTGATGGCTTTTTTCTGCCTCGCCCAACCTATTATGAATGTTGGAGTAGTCGGTTCCCCCTTTAATCTCAATTGAAACAAGTGGCCTTCGAAAATCATTTTCTAATAATTGCGTTATTCGAACATCGGGATCACTGAAAAACTCAATCAAAACACTTCGTCCAGAATCATTTTCAATCACGATTGCATTTTTATTTATACTTTTGATGTACTTCGCAACTGCCCTAGAAATCAATTCATATACTTGTCGAGTAGCATCTTGTCCCAATTTTGTATTTTGTCCGCCTCGTAATTGAGGTCCTAACGTTAATAATTGAAGTTCATTTACAGTTGCATCAGATAGATCATCAATGTTATTTACAAGAATTTCTCCACTTTTGACCAGGCTGGTGCATAATTTTGGAATTTCAACCTTAATTGCCTCTGGTATTTCACCCTTTTCTTCGAGTCGCTTGAAGTGTGCGAATGTAAGTTTGTTGTAGAATTCCTTCTGGGAGAAGCCAAGTAAAAGACGATAATATCCTAATAACCTTGGATTTGCCTCAAGTATACAAGGAACAGAAAAGAATACCTCTCCACGTAATCCAAATTCTGCAACCCTTTTCAGTGAATCAGAAGAAACAAAATCATCTAACTGGTTATTGATTAGTTTTAGGTTAATTTTAGATATTGCATTACTTAATCCTTCCCGCAATAAGTATTGCCTAAGAGTTTTTAACTTGTTATAAAAAGAAATTTGTAAGTCTGGGGGTAGTATTGGCAATTCGTCGTTGTTGGTCTCCATGTATTTTTACTCCCATCCGAGTCTTTTTCTTGCAATTCTTGCATAATCCTCATTCAATTCGATTCCAACAAAATTGCGGTTTTTACATTCGCACACTTCGCCAAGTGTACCTGATCCAAAAAATGGATCTAATACTTTATCTCCCTTTTCTGTCCCAGCCAATATGCATGGTTCAATTAATTTTGGTGGAAAAGTAGCAAAATGTGCATCGAGAAAAGGTTCGGTGTTTATTGCCCATACAGAACGCCTGTTCCTCTTTTTTCGGTTTGAACCATTGGCAGGCTCCATAATCGATTTATAGTCGTAATAATATTTCTCAGATTTGGTTAACAAGAAAATATATTCATGGCATTTTGTTGGACGGTCTTTTACAGATTCTGGTTGGCAATTTGGTTTCTCCCAGATGATATCTGAGCGTAAGTACCAGCCATCTACTTGCAGAGCAAATGCAACTCTCCATGGAACTCCAATTAAATCTTTAGGTTTAAGTCCGGGAGGTGTTGGTGGACGATATTCCATAGCCCTGGCTGGATTTTTTCTATCAATATCTCTCCAGGTTCTATTGCCGCTCGTATAAGAATCACCAATATTCAACCAAAGACTTCCATCATCAGTTATAACTCTACGAACTTCCTTAAAAATCGCAACTAAATTTTGTATATAATCGGCTAAATTGGATTCTGCTCCGATTTGATTAGGGATACCATAATCGCGTAATCCCCAATAAGGGGGACTTGTTACACAAGATCGGAATGATCTATCGGGATACTCCTTTAAAACGGTATAGGCATCACCAACAATGATCTCACACCCTTGAGGAATTGGTGACGAAAAAAGTGGTTTCTGGATAAAAGTATTGACTATATTTCCCATGGAGATAATTTTCTTTTGATCGGTATTGAGTTTTGATTTAAATTACTATACTCGATAAAAACCGTCTTTGCAAGGCAGCTTCATAAAATCCCAATTTCCATAAAAAACCCCCTCACCACCTCCAGGAAAGCCGCCGGCTGCTCCTCCTGGGGAAGGTGCCCGCATTCAGGGATCACGGCCAGGCGTGAGTCCGGCAGCGCCTGTGCCAGGCGCGTGCTTTGCTCCAGAGGCACGATGCGGTCGTCATCGCCGCTGATCACCACCACAGGCATTTTCAATTCGTTAAAACGCGGCTCCAGGTTTGGGTAACTGGCCGCTCGCGTAAATTCCCACAGTCCCACATCCCATCCATCGACCTGGAGCGGTTTGCGGTAGCCCGCCACGATCTCGGGCGTGATCATTCCGGGGTCGTGCCAGGCGTTGTCCAGGATATCCTCCCCGCGGCTGGCAATCGAGCGCACCAGCAGAGGACCAAGGTGATCGATCTGCGGTAGTGAAAACAGCGGCCGGGCCACTCCAGGCAGGCCTCCGCTCGGATAGACTGCCGGATCGACCAGGATCAGCGCCTGTACTCTTCGAGGGTATTTCAGCGCCGTGTACATCGCCACCGTGCCTCCGGCAGAGTGCCCAACCAGGATGGCCTGGTTGATTCCGAAGCGATCCATCAATTGAACTGCCAGGTCTGCCTGGGCTTCCAGGCTGTAGGGGTTTACCCCAGTCCAGGCACTCCGCTTCGGCCGTTCGGTGAGGCCAAAACCAGGCCGGTCGTATGCCAACACCTGAAATTCTGCGGATAAGGGGAGCATCACCTCCCGCCACGAAAACAGGCTGGCTCCAAATCCATGCAGCAAGATCAGGGCGGTTTGACCCGTTCCGGCGCTCTTCAGATGGACTTTGAGGCCGCCTACTTCCACAAATTGGCTGTCCGGGTCAGATAGGTTCTCTGCCGCGGTGGTGCCCTCCGGAGGGGGTACGGGCACTAAGAACGGCCCTACTCCCAAAAGCACTACAGTCAGAGCGATTCCGATGATCCAGGGTTTTGTTTTCATTTTTGGGTTTCGATTTTCTTCGATTGTATCCTGCCAGGCGTTGTCCGGCAAGCAGGTTCGCTTCCAGTTCGCTCAGGTAGGGATATTCCTACCCATCTTTTAGGAGAGTCCCGTATTGAATGACGAGGGTATCGTAGGTATTGTATAGTTGCCCGCAAAAGGGTAACCCGTTTGGGGAATCCAGGGTTTCCCGGCCCGATTTTTATAATTCAGGCATTGTTATTCTTGGGGTTTACAGAAATCTAAGCTTGATGGAGAAATCTAGTGGGTAAGCCATATTGCAAAATGACATTGAAAGAGTTATTGGAATATTTGACCTCTCTAAGCCAGGATGAGATTTATCCTCCGAAGATGAACAATCAATCCAGAGTAGCCGTTCATTTCGCCGAGTTCAAACCGGTTCCCCTTGTCCAAATTGATGAGGCTACTTTCCATCAGGTCCTGTATTGGGGAGGAATTCCGCCCTGTTACTATAATTAATATCGATGACCAACCTGGTTGAGCCTCGCAGTTTCGACGACTTCGAGGCTCAGTTTCAAAACCATTTTTCTCAAAAAGTTGAAGATAAAAACGCAAGGTATGGCGATTATATGCCTGCGTACCGTCTGGGCTACGACCTGGCATTGAATGAAATCTTAATGTCCAAACCCTGGGAGGTGGTCGAAACCGAGGCGCACGAGTATTGGGAAGAACGGCGTCCCGGCACCTGGGAATCATTCCGGGGAGCCGTCTATTTCGCCTGGAAGCAGGTCAAGGATTCAGCTACCGAGGGGTAAGCAGTTCGTTAACCTTGCTCCAGATCTGGTCAAACATCACCTCGGTCAGACGCCCGGTTTGCGTGTTTTGCCGGCTGGGGTGATAGGAAGTGATCAGCCAGGGAAGCCCGCTTCCCAAAGAATAGACTGCGCCGTGAGCAAACACTACCGGCGGCAAGGGAATTCCTCGATCTCGATAAATTTTCAGCACACCATCCAGGGCAATCCGTCCCAAGGCAACAATCCCTTCCAGGCGGGTCAGATAACCAATTTCCTCGACGAGGAAAGGCCGGCAGTTAGCCAGCTCAATCGGGGTGGGCTTATTATCCGGTGGAACGCAACGGCAGACTGCAGAGATGTAGATATCGCTTAAGCGCAGGCCATCTTCACGGTGAGTCGAATGAGGCTGGTTGGCAAACTCTGCTCGATGTAATGCCCGGAAGAGGAAATCACCCGAATCGTCGCCGGTAAAGATACGCCCGGTCCGGTTGGCGCCATGAGCGCCAGGCGCCAAGCCTACCACCAAGACGCGCGCCTGAGGATCGCCAAAGCCGGGGATCGGCTTGCCCCAATATTCCCATTTAGCGTACGCCCGGCGCTTTTTACGCGCTACCTCTTCTCTCCACGCCACCAGGCGCGGGCAAAGCCTGCAGGAAATGATGCGCTGTTCGAGATCGGGATTTAAGCTGCTCTGCTCCATAAGAATCTTAAAGAATCAACATGGCATCGCCAAACGAATAAAATCGGTAACCTGTATCGACGGCGGTCTGATAGGCCGCCAGAATGCGTTCTCTGCCGGCAAATGCGCTGACGAGCATCAGCAAGGTCGAGCGTGGTAGGTGGAAATTGGTGATCAGCGCATCCACAATGCGAAAATGATAACCGGGCAATATAAACAGATCGGTCTGCCCGCTGAATGCGCCAATCGCCTGTCCTGGGGCAGCCGCACGCGCTGCCGTCTCTAACGTGCGCACGCAGGTCGTCCCCACGGCAACCACACGATTGCCTGCCTGTCGGGCTGCATTGACCGCCCCGGCGGTCTCATCACTCACCTCGCACCACTCGGTGTGGATCTTATGGGCCTCGGGCATCTCCTCGGTTACCGGCGCGAAAGTATCCAGCCCGACGTGAAGCGTAACACGGGCGATGCGTATGCCCTGCTCCTGGAGGCTTCCCATCAGCTCGGGGGTAAAATGCAAGCCGGCAGTTGGCGCTGCTGCTGATCCAGCCCGGCGCGCATACACGGTCTGGTAACGCTCCGGGTCTGCCAGAGGAGTATGGATATACGGCGGTAGCGGGACCTGCCCGAGGTGTTCCAGGAATGGCTCCACCGGCTCCTCGAAGCGCACCACTCGCCTGGCGCCATCCAGGACAGTCTCCACCATCGCCTGAGGTCCATCAGGCAGCTCGAGTTTGCGCCCGGCGTGCAAGCCTTTCCCCCCCACCAGAACCTCCCAGACACATTCCTCCATGCGTTTCAGCAGCAATAGCTCAACCTTGCCGCCTCCGGGCAGTTTGCGGGCATACAGCCGGGCAGGGATCACGCGCGTCTCATTCACCACCAGCAAGTCGCCCGGGTTCAGATAGCGCCCGATCTCCCAAAAATGGGAGTGCTCCAGGCTGTCCTGGTTCCGGCGCAAGACCATCAACCGCGAAGCATGCCGCGGCTCGACCGGTGTCTGAGCGATCTTCTCCGGCGGGAGGAAGTAATCAAAATCCGAGGTCTTCATCCCCTATAACAAACGCTGTTGTTGCTGGTTTTCGGGGGTGACCATCCCCAAATGCTGGTATGCACGGGAAGTAGCAATACGTCCCTGCGGTGTGCGGTCCAGAAAACCGAGCTGAAGCAGGTACGGCTCCACCACGTCCATGATCGTATCCGGTTCTTCGCTGATCGAAGCCGCAATGGTGTTCAACCCTACCGGTCCCCCATTGTATTTCTCGATGATGGTGAACAGAACCCGCCGGTCCACGTCGTCCAGGCCCAGCGGATCGACATTCAGCAAGTTGAGCGCTTCTTCGGCGACCGTGGAGGAGATGTACCCATCTGCGCGTACCTGGGCGTAATCTCTCACCCTCCGTAACAGTCGCAAACCCACCCGGGGTGTGCCCCGTGCTCGCCGGGCGATCTCTTGAACTCCGCCATGATCCGCGCCGATGTTCAATAATCCGGCTCCGCGGGCGACGATTTCTTGCATCGCCCGTTGGTCGTAGAAATCCAGCCGGTAGACGGCTCCAAATCGCGCTCGGAGAGGGGAAGTCAATAACGCCAGGCGGGTGGTTGCCCCGATCACCGTGAAACGCGGCAGTTTCAGACGGATCGAGCGCGCCGAAGGCCCTTTACCGATGATGATATCCAGGGCGAAGTCTTCCATCGCCGGGTAAAGCACCTCTTCCACAGCCCGGCCCAGGCGGTGGATTTCGTCGATGAATAGGATGTCCCCGGCGTGCAGGTTGGTCAGGATCGCGGCCAGGTCTCCGGCGCGTTCGATTGCCGGACCGGAGGAAATCTTGATGTTAACACCCATCTCATTGGAAAGGACGTGCGCCAGGGTGGTCTTGCCCAACCCCGGCGGTCCGTAGAACAGCACATGGTCAAGGGGTTCGCTGCGCTGGCGCGCGGCCGCAATCAAGATCGATAGATTCTCTTTAACCTGGTCCTGGCCGATCAATTCGGTGAGGCGCCTCGGCCGTAAAGCCTGGTCCAGGCGGTCATCGGGGCGCGGCTCCGGGTTTACCAGGCGGTTTGGCTGATCGTTCATGGGGTTGATTATACACGGATTTAAAGTCTCCAATTCCATGGGAAACGGCTATAATAACCACATTTCAGGTCTCGGAGGCACGCCATGCAGAACGTATTCCCATCCACCCATCCTCTGGTTGCGCACAAACTGGCGCGTTTGCGCAGCACAACCACGGAACCCAAGAAATTCCGCGAGCTGGTGCGCGAGATGGCGGCCCTGCTGGCTTATGAATCCACTTCCGATCTGCTCATCCGCCCGATTGAGGTCCAAACGCCTCTCGGCAAGGCGCAAGGTGGCGATCTGTTGGAGAAGATCGGCCTGGTGCCAATCCTGCGCGCCGGCCTGGGGATGGTGGAAGGCTTTTGGGAGCTGATGCCCTCCGCTGAAGTCTGGCATATCGGCCTTTACCGGGACGAACGCACTCTCAAACCCGTGCAGTACTACAATAAACTTCCCGTCGAGCCGACTGTTTCCGTTTGCTTGATTCTGGACCCCATGCTCGCCACAGGCGGTTCGGCCGTTGCCACAGTGGACATCCTCAAGGCGTGGGGGGTGCGTAAGATCAAATTCGTCGGTCTGATTGGAGCACCCGAAGGCATCCAAAACCTGCACCAGCACCATCCTGACGTCCCCATCCACCTGGCTGCAATCGATGAGCGCCTGAACGAACACGGTTATATCCTTCCCGGACTGGGAGATGCCGGTGACCGGCAGTTCGGTACCGGATAACCTGCGGAAAGGAATTTATTTAATGAAAAACAAACTCGACCGCATTTCCCTGGTTGCGTTGTCATTAGTACTCTTGCTGACAGCTTGCTCGCTTCCCTTCCCTGGCCTGACGCCTCCCACGCCAACCTTTACTCCCGTTCCCACCAACACACCCATACCGACTCCGACTCCAGCACCCACACAACCTCCTCAGGTTGGCGCCGCCTGCCTGGTAGGCACCTGGGAGATGAAGGATGTGGCTACCTATATAATCTCATATATCCCCACGGACATCCTGCCGGATAAAAATGTCACCGTGAAGGACACCTCCGGGACCATCCTCTATTCGTTTGATCAAACCGGAAAAGCTACCCTGACGGCTACGGATTACAAGCTCGACACAACTACCAAGGTGGGCTTTCTCAGCCTGCCGCTGTCTCTCAATCTTAAGGGTTCTGCATTGGTGGATTACCAGGCTGACGACAGGGTTTTGACCTTCTCCAACCCGGTCGACAAAGATTTGACTGTCTCGGCGACAGTTGCCGGCGCTTCGATTCTGGGTGAGACCC
>JAMCRR010000128.1:4155-7863 GCA_023381565.1 Chloroflexota bacterium | reverse complement strand
CCTGTATTTCACTCAACGAGTAGGACATTTTGGGGCCAAACAGGAAAATGGATCGCTCAGGTAGTTGATGGCAAAGGTAAGAGTAAATATGGTAAATGCCCAACCCAAGGCTGACCCATCCGATCTCCATCAACAAAGGCGCCGCGAATGGCAAGATTACATAAAGCACCAGGATGATGCTGAAGATTAACATCCATTTACGGCTGAACCAATAAACGAATCGGTTGGCGGCAATTGCGAACGATCTTTTGTGGGAAATTACTGATTGGGATTGTGTCGCCATACAAATATATCTCAGTAGAAAAGATGGCCGGAGCAGAAATCATTTATTATGTGCCTAAACCATCATAATGGGCAAGGTCAGTAGTGTAGGAGTGAATGGACTGACCTTCTGGCCCGAAATTTCTTTAAGTATATTGGATCCGTAGCTCACGCCATAGAGCAATTTGTCGCCGATCGGGCTAAGCATTTTTGCTCATCAATCTGGCGTCTGGAGGGGTGGATTCCTTGCCACCGAAGAGCTCAGGGAGCATCTGGTTCTGGAGCTTTATAGCGGTTCCTTTCGACAAACTGCTTCATGATCACAGGATCAGGATTCGAGAATTTGAGGATTCGCCCCCAGGAGGTCATTGCCAGGGGAATATTCATGTCGGACCATGGGAAGGCGATCAGTTTGGTATTGCCCGTTTCATCCATCACCTTTTGAATGGTCTGCTTCAAAGTAGAACAGTCCGTATTTGGAGCCTGACAGTTATACCAGAAGATCACATAACCATGCTCAAGACTATGCACCAGGTACCCTTGAGGATATTTGGGAAGAGTGGCAAGATCACTCTCTTGATAGAATTTGGCGGGGAAATCCGTGGCATAATGAGCGCCGCCTGCGGGAGGGTTTGAGTTATACGGGCCAGGCGGGGTGTCAGTAGGGACATGAGCGCTCGATGGAATCGCGACTTCGTCACCCATTACCCCACTGGATTTGGGCGCTTTGTTTGTGGAAAGCAGGATGACCACAATCACGACGATAATCGCCAGCCCCACACCACTATAAAGGAGCGTGCTCTGCCGCAATTGTTTTTTCCTTTTGGCTTCACGCAGGGTTTGCCGGTTTGTTTTCTTCACGTTTACTCAACGATCAGTTTGCCACGTAACATGCCCATCTGGCACTGGAAACCAAACTCGCCCGATTTGTCTGGAGTGAATTCCACTACGACTTCTTCGCCTTCCGGCAGTTTGGCACTCCGGTTGAAGTCGGGAAAAAGCACGGTTTCAGAACAACTGGAACTCTCCTGGCGGGTAAAACGCATTCGCAACGGCTGCCCTGCTTTGACTACGATGATGTCCGGTGTATATCCTCCTTTCACCGTGATGGCAACTTCCTGAACCCCGCCCTTCCCTGCCAAAATCCGGGTTTGACCCTTGGGAGCCAGCCAGAAGAACCAGGCGATGAAACCACTGAGGGCAATCCCTCCGAGAGTCACTATAATCTGAATGGTCGTCATAATTTTCTTCCCTCGTCCCTACAATTTTGAAGTATAGGTTTGCAATTTCTGGCGGAACATCTCGATGGTTGGCCAGCCTTTTAGCCCCTCGGGAGTTTTGTACACCCGGCAGCTCAGGGAATAGGTTTCGCGATTCTCCGGCCAAAGATCCTGACCGTTCAACTGGAAGGATGGCGAACCCAGGAACTTGAGCTTAGAAGCTTCTTGATCGGTTTTCACCTCGATCAGGTCAACCGCGAGTTGAACGCCTTCGAGTTGCGCTGCGACTTCCAGGTTGGCACAAGCCGTTTTCCATGAGGGGCAATCTTCAAAGTAAAGAACGTCGATCTTCATAGATACCTTACCTCGCGCTAAATTTGGGCCGGAAGCTGCGCAGTCGGTTGGCGTTGCTGACGACCGTCACTGAAGAGAAAGCCATGGCCGCGCCTCCGAGTAATGGGCTAAGCAGCAGGCCAAAGAAGGGGAACAAGGCCCCCATCGCAATGGGAATCCCCAACGTGTTGTAGATGAAAGCGCCCACCAGGTTTTGCTTGATATTGCGCATCGTTGCCCGGCTGACTTCGATGGCGGTGACCACGCCTTTCAGGCTGCCCTTGATGAGGGTGATGTCTGAGGCTTCGATGGCCACGTCCGTTCCGGTGCCAATCGCCAGGCCAACGTCCGCCTGAGCCAGAGCAGGTGCGTCATTGATCCCATCACCGACCATGGCAACTTTTCCCGCGCCGTTATTTAAATATCTTCCACGGTCGGCGCGGGACTTACGCTTGCCTTCAGCCTGGAGCAGGTGAATGTTGTGGGCTTTATCCTCCGGTAGAACTTCGGCCAGAACTCGATCCACCCCAACCTGGCGGGCAATGGCTTCCGCCGTGCGGCGGTTATCCCCGGTGATCATGACCACCTCGATTCCCATATTATGGAGGGCATCAATGGATTCTTTCGAGTCCTCTTTGACGGTATCAGCCACGGCGATGATGCCGGCAGCCTGGCCATCCACCGCTACAAACATGGGAGTCTTGCCATCATTGGCCAGTGTTTCGGCCTTCGCTTCCAGGTCGCCTAGATTTATATTCTGGCGTTTCATCATCTTGAGGTTGCCGAGCGCCACTTGCCGGCCATCCACGGCAGCGATCACGCCGTGCCCGGGAATGGCATCGAAAGCCTCGGGCTTACTCAAAGACAGTCCCTTTGCTTTGGCGCCTTCGACGATCGCCTCGGCCAGCGGGTGTTCGCTCACCGTTTCAACTGCTGCCGCGAGTTTCAAGAGCTGACCGCTTCCACCATCTGCCGAAAACTCTCCAAAGCCAACGAGATCTGTAAGTTCCGGCTTACCTTTCGTGATCGTGCCGGTTTTATCCAGCACAACGGTTTGAACGGATTGAGCCGTCTGTAAGGCCTCACCGGAACGGATCAAGATGCCGTTCTCCGCGCCCTTGCCAATCCCGACCATCAGGCTCATGGGGGTCGCCAGGCCCAGTGCGCACGGGCAGGCGATGATCAACACAGACACGGCGGTCACCAATCCATAAACGAGCTGCGGAACGGGACCAAAATCGAACCAGATTACGAAGGTAACGACGGCCAGGATCATCACGACGGGGACAAAATACCCGGAAATCGTGTCCGCCAGGCGCGCAATGGGAGCTTTGCTATTCTGCGCGTCCTGAACCATCTTGACGATCTGTGCCAGCGCCGTGTCTTTACCAACCTTGGTGGCGCGGAACTTGAATGCTCCGGTCTTGTTGAGCGTCGCTCCGATCACTTCGTCCCCCGTCTTTTTGGACACCGGCAGACTTTCCCCGGTCAACATCGATTCGTCCACTGCCGAGCTGCCCTCCAAAATGACGCCGTCCACCGGTATCTTCTCGCCCGGGCGCACCTGGATGATGTCTCCAACGAGCACTTCTTCGACCGGAATGTCGACTTCTTGCCCGTCCCGAATGACGCGAGCCGTTTTCGCCTGCAAGCCCATTAGCTTCTTGATGGCCTCGCTGGTGCGCCCTTTGGCCCGAATTTCCAGTGCCTGCCCCAATACGACCAGGGCAGTCACCACGGCAACGACGTCGAAGAAAGGTTCCGAGGTGCCTTCGGGAAAGATTCCCGGAAAGGTAATCGCAACCATAGAATAGAGCCAGGCCGCTCCGGTACCCAATGAAATGAGCGTGTTCATGTTTGCAGAACGGTGCTTCAAGGCGGCCCAGGCGCCGCT
>JAMCRR010000128.1:0-4082 GCA_023381565.1 Chloroflexota bacterium | reverse complement strand
ATAGGCGGTGAGCAGCACCGGAATCGAAACGACCGCCGCCAACCAGAATTTGTTCATCAGGCTGCGATATTCTTTTTCGTGAGCAGTCTCCTGCGAATCGGTGGGCAGCTCGCTTGCGGCCGTACGGGTCTTGTACCCCCAGCTCTCGATCGCCGCATTTAATCTGGGTAGAGAGGTTTGCTCGGGAAGATATTCGATGGTCGCTTCCTGCGTGGCAATGTTGACGTTGGCGTCGAGAACGCCTGGGGTAGCCTCGAGCTCATTTTCGATGAATTGCACGCAGGACGCGCAGTGCAGGTTCTCGATGCCAATTCGCTTTTGCGCGCCGCCGACCTGATAGCCCGATTTCTTTACCACCTTGACCAGATCCAGAAACTTGATTTCCTTTGGATCGTATCGAACGATGGCCACCCCTTCGATGGGGTTGATGGCGACCTTATCAACACCTGGCTGCTTTTCGAAAGCCATCCGGATCAGCCCGGCGCCGGGACGCCCATCCTTCTTTAGGCCCACAATGGGCAGCTCAACCTGAGCCAGGTCAAGGTCGGGATTGAAGCCGGTGGTGATGGATCCGGCCAGGGATTCCTGATCCCGCACGGCAAATTGGTGCGGGTTTTTATCGAATTGGCTGAGGCAGTTTTCCGAGCAAAAGTAATATACCTGCCCCATATGCTCCCGAGAGGCAAACGCTGATTGGGGCTCGATCTCCATGCCGCAAACAGGATCTTTGACCATAGCTTGACCTCCTTGACACGAAATGGTTCATATAAGAACACACCTTGTACTATAGCACAGCGGCATAAGACCCAAAAGAGTGGAAAAGCGGTGCCCAAACCAGGCAACAAACACGTCCCCCGAATAGGCCAATTTGCCTACTCATATAAGCGCCTACAGCATTCCGATGGTCTTGTCAGCAAGCCCTTATTGCCAGGTGCTCGTTTCCTTGAAGATTGCGGAGACGAGTAGAACGGTGCGCATGGCAGCAGCTTCTCGAATATCCTTGCAGAATAGCCCTGGACGGGAACCCGAACCCTACAATGCCGGCGCCGAAGAGAACGCCGGTGACCAATCTGGCCAAGCCTCGGAACGAAGACCACCAGAACGGTGACGATCAGGACGCCCGGGACAAAGACGCGCTCGAACCTCTCCGTGCTCTGATTCCGCACGACATCTTGACACCCCGGACGGATCGAGTTAATATCATTGTATGCTGATATGATAATATATCCATGGAGAACTATGCTGGCAATTACCCAAAGGCATAATACAGCGCGGGAAGCGACCGACCTGAAAGCCAAACTCTTCCGTGGCTTTTCGGACCCTTCTCGGCTATCCATCTTGGAGACGCTTCGCGAGGGACCATTGACGGTGTCCGAAATCGTAGCCCGGACCGGCTTGAGCCAGTCGAACGCCTCCAATCACCTGGGCTGCCTGCGTGATTGCGGGCTGGTCACAGCCACACAGCAAGGCCGGTTTGTTCGCTATGATCTGAGCGATCCACGCGTTGGACAGTTGCTCTTGCTCGCCGACGAACTGCTGGCGGATGTCGCCAAAGGCGTCTACGAATGCACCCGCTATAACATCTCAAAATTTGAGGGAATATGATGGCGAATTTACAAACGCTCGAGATTCCGGTCAAGGGGATGGACTGCGCGGAATGCGTGCTGCACGTCGAGCACGCCCTGGCCGGCTTACCCGGCGTCGATTCCGTCCAGGTCTATCTGACCTCCGAGAAGGCGGTCCTAAAAGCCGATCCGGCCCAGATTACCCTCCCCGCCATTCGCAAGGCGGTGGAAGGGGCCGGATATTCAGTCCCCGATGCGCCTGATCTTTCCCAACCGCCCAAGGGAAATGCCGTCGCTACCCTGGCTGACTTCACCCGTCCGGTCCTGACCCTGTTCGGGGTCGTCTTCGGCGCGGTGCTATTCATCGTTGTCGCCGGCGAATGGCTGGGCCTGTTCGAGCAGATTACTGAACGCGTACCCTGGTACGTCGGGCTGGCGATCGTTCTCGCGGGTGGATACCCGGTATTTTTGAACGTCATCCGCGCCACGCTCAAGCGGCAGGTCATCTCGCACACCCTGATGAGCATCGGCGCCTTGGCCGCGCTGGTGGTCGGCCAGTGGGCCACCGCCGCGGTGGTGGTGTTTTTCATGCGGGTTGGAAATTACGCCGAACGCTTCACCACCGAGCGCGCCCGCCGGGCGGTCAAAGACCTGACGGCGATGGCCCCTCAAACCGCGCGGGTGGAGCGCGAGGGAACCGAGATCGAAGTCCCGGTAGCCGAAGTCCGCCTGGGCGAGACGGTGGTCGTTCGCCCCGGCGAGAAGGTCCCGGTGGACGGCGAAGTGCTCTCCGGGCAGGCCACCATCGACCAGGCAGCCATCACCGGCGAGTCCATGCCGGTCGAAGTGGCGGCAGGCTCCAGGGTCTACGCGGCTTCCCTGGCACAGTTGGGCAGCCTGCGGGTGCGCACCAAGGCGACCGGCCGGGATACCACCTTTGGCCGGGTGATCCAGATGGTCGAAGAAGCCGAAGCCCACCGCGCCGACGTCCAGCGGGTGGCGGACAAATTCTCGGCCTATTACCTGCCGGTGGTGGCGGGGATCGCCGCACTAACCTTCTTGCTGCGCCGCGACCCACTCGCCACGGCTGCCGTCCTGGTGGTGGCCTGCTCGTGCTCCTTCGCCCTGGCGACACCTATCGCCATGCTGGCCTCCATTGGCGCCGGCGCCAAACGCGGGCTGCTGATCAAGGGCGGCAAATACCTGGAAACCCTGGCGCGTGCGGACGTGCTCCTGGTCGATAAAACCGGTACCCTGACCCTTGGACAGCCGGAAATCAAGGACGTCGTCCCACTCGATGGGGTGGCGAAAGAAGACCTGCTTACCCTGGCGGCTTCCGCCGAGCGCTATTCCGAGCATCCCCTGGCGGAGGCGGTTCGCGAAGCGGCGCGGCAGCAGGGGATCCGCCTGCTCCAACCCGAATCCTTCGAAGCGATCCCCGGCCAGGGAGTGAGCGCAAAGCTCGATGGGAATACCATTCAGGTGGGCAGCCGCCGGATGCTCCCCGAAAGGGTCACTCATCCGGCAGCGGAAACCCTGGAGGCGCAGGGAAAGACGCTATTATGGGTCATCCGGGATGGAAAGGTAGCCGGTATCCTGGCGGCAGCGGATACCATCCGTCCCGAGGTCCCCCAGGCGTTGGCCGAGGTTCGGAAGCTGGGAATCCACCAGATAGAATTGCTGACCGGCGACAATGAACGCACGGCCGCCGAGTTGGCCGGACGATTGGGAGTGAGCTACCGGGCCAACCTGCTGCCCGAACAAAAAATAGCCATCGTCAAGGAGTATCAGGCACAGGGGCATGCGGTGGTCATGGTCGGAGATGGGGTCAATGATGCCCCGGCGCTGGCCCAGGCGGACGTCGGCATCGCGATGGGAGCGGCGGGGAGCGACGTGGCTGTGGAAGCGGCGCACCTGGCCCTGATGCGCGAGGATTGGCGGCTCGTGCCCGAAGCCTTCCGGATTGCCCGGCGGACAATGCGGGTGGTCAAGACCAACATTGCTTTTACGGCAGTTTATAACCTGATTGGATTGTCGTTGGCGGCGGTCGGGATCCTCCCACCCATCCTTGCAGCAGCCGCTCAATCGCTGCCCGATATCGGCATCCTGGCCAATTCGTCTCGACTGCTTAAACCCTTAGTTTCCGCTAAGTGAGGGAGCGGAAGAATTGGGCCGCCTTCCGGGGCGGCATGTGGCGTACGGCGGTGCTGTTGCGCTGATGGCAAGCTTCGATCACCGCTTTACCGGACTGGCGCCTGCATCGTTATGAAGGCTACAGCGTGGTCGCCGCCGGACGAGTCCCGCATCAATCAATACCGCTTGGAAGAATTCCTCATTCCGAGGGTATGCGGATTATATGCAAACCATCGAATTCGAAGAAAATCTGGAGCGATTGGTCAACATAGGATGCGAAAAGAGAACCACCATTATGTGTGCAGAAGCCGTCCCCTGGCGCTGTCACCACTCACTCATCGGTGATGCCCTCCTGGTGCGCGGTTTTCAGGTGGTAAAGAAATC
>JAMCRR010000105.1 GCA_023381565.1 Chloroflexota bacterium | reverse complement strand
CAGCGCGCTCACCCTGGTGGCCTGGCTTTCGGCTGCCGGCGGCGGTTTGTTAGACCGAGCAGAAGCCGGCCTGGATGGAGGCATTATCGGGTGGGGATTGACAGAGATTCTCGGGATCATCGGGCTTTCGATGCCGGAGAGGACCATCTTGTTGGGTGTCCTCTTTGTTTTTTTCGCGGCGATTGGCCTGGGCTTGTTCGAATCGGTTACGCGATGGGCGGAGAAGTATGCAGGAAACGAAACGGAAGTTCAATCCGGCGGGCTGCCGTTTCCCTCTGCGGTTGAACCCAGGGCGGTTCCCTCCGCGCCAACTTCCGGGGAGCGGCTTTCTCCGGCAGAACCATCCGTGCCAGTCCCGGCAAAACGAGCGAAGCCTGCCGCCCTCCCGGCTGAATTCAGAAAATCGTTTCGCCTGCCTGCTGAAGAAAAAGACGTCGATATTGCCATTCCGCAGAGGTCGGAGAGACTGCCGCCGCTAAACCTATTGATCGGCGAGCAAAACAACCGCCCCGACGAGCGCCACATCAACCTGACGGCCGGCTTGATCGAAAAGACCCTGGCTGAGTTCGGTATTCCGGGGAAAGTGGTAGGTTTCCGAGTTGGTCCGACGGTGACGCAATTCGCTCTGGAACCGGGCTTCCTGGAAAAACCAGGCCCCGATGGAGCGTTGGTCCGCCAGAAGATCAGAGTCTCGCAAATCTCTGCCCTGTCGCGTGATCTGGCGTTGGCGCTCTCAGTCGAACGGCTGCGCATCGAGGCCCCTGTACCGGGGCGTTCGTTTGTAGGGATCGAGGTACCGAACACTCGCTCCAGTGTGGTTCGCTTACGCCCCATCCTGGAAAGCGATGTTTTCTATAAGACCGGCTCGGCGCTAGCGGTTGCGTTGGGCCGCGATGTCTCAGGCCGACCGCTGGTGGCTGACCTGTCGCGTATGCCCCATTTGCTGATCGCCGGAACGACCGGCTCGGGCAAGTCTGTGTGCATTGAAGCTCTGACGGCGTGCATGGTGATGAACAATACACCTGAGGACCTGCGTTTGGTGATGATCGATCCTAAAATGGTCGAGTTGGTCCGCTTCAATGGTCTTCCGCATTTATATGGAAAGGTTGAGACGGAGCTGGAGCGCATCCTGGCTGTCCTGCGATGGGCAATTGCTGAGATGGACCATCGTTACCGCTTGCTCGAAAATGTCCATGCACGGGACATCGAGGCCTACAACCGCAAGATGGAGAAGAGAAAACAGCCCGGTTTACCACGCATTGTCTTGATCATCGATGAGCTGGCCGACCTGATGATGTCTTCTCCAGATCAGACAGAGCACAGCCTGGTACGGTTAGCGCAGTTAGCTCGCGCTACGGGCATTCACCTGGTCATTGCCACGCAGCGGCCGAGTACAGATGTCGTTACCGGGCTGATCAAGGCGAATTTCCCGGCACGCATCGCATTCACTGTGGCATCATCGGTGGACTCGCGGGTTATCCTGGATACCACCGGCGCAGAAACGCTTCTGGGTCGGGGTGATATGCTTTTCCTCAGCCCCGAAGCCGGTTCGCCGGTGCGATCTCAGGGAGTGATGATTACCGATCAGGAAGTCGAGCGCATCATCACCTTCTGGCAGAAGATGTCTCCCCAGGAAGCCGCGGGGAAGGCTGCCCCCTGGGAGGAGATGATGAGCCAGGAGGAAAACAGCCCGGATGCGCTGATCCAGCAGGCTATCGAGATCGTGCGCGGGACGCAGCGCGCCAGCGCCTCGCTCTTGCAGCGCCGGCTGCGTGTAGGGTATCCGCGGGCAGCTCGCTTGATCGACGAGTTGGAAGACCTCGGCGTGATTGGACCTTCTCAAGGAGGCGGGAAGGAACGTGAGGTGTTGATCGACCGCGAATCTGAGGACGAAATCGAGTAAATCAAGACTTTGTTTACCGGTTCGCTTGACAGTTTCGACCGGGTGAGATAGCATTTAAAACTGCTCAGGAGAGCCGGTTAATTCGAAATTTTGAGGTGTCGAGGTCTTTAAAAAAGTGGAACAAGCCGCACAAAAAAAGCATAGGACATTTACCGAGCTCTTGAGAGTTCGTTTCAAAGGTATCCTTGATCCAATTGCTGGTTTTCTAAACCATCTGGGTTTAATGCCGAATACCGTCACCCTATTGGGATTGGCGGGAAATACTGCGGGTGCGCTCCTTCTGGCGATGGGCCAAATTACCTGGGGAGGCATCCTGGTATTAATCATGGGTCCCATCGATGCATTGGATGGAACGATGGCACGTTTACGTGGGGAACCCAGCAAGTTTGGTGCATTTGTGGATTCGGTGACAGACCGCTATTCCGAGCTGGTGATCTACGCCGGGCTCCTGATTTATTTCTTAAGAATTGGGGACTATCCGGCAAGCTTCTTTGTATATCTGGCTGCGGCAGGGTCGGTGCTGGTCTCTTACGTGAAAGCCCGCTCTGAGAGTTTGGGCTTCGAATGCAACGTCGGCATTCTGACCCGGGTCGAGAGATATCTGGTATTGGCGCCTGCCCTCGTATTAAATTATCCCCAGTATGGAATTTGGATCATTGCCGCCCTGGCAAACCTGACGGCTCTGCAGCGGATATTCCACGTTCGCAGCCAGGCGCGGAAACGAGCTCAAACAGATACTCTGCCGGTCAACCATGAGACAAAATAGTTAGAAAGGTTTAATCAATGCCTCCAGATGGTTTTATAATTCCTACCCCTTTTGGTCCCTATACTGTCCATTTTTATGGGATTCTGATTATGATCGGGGTCCTGGCAGCCGCGTGGTTGACGTTTCGCGAAGCAAAGCGTAGAGGCGAAAACCCCGAGTTCGTGTGGGATGTGCTTCCCTGGGTCCTGGTGGCGGGGATCGTGGGCGCCCGGATCTGGCACATCCTGACCCCGCCGGCCTCTATGGTCGCGGTTGGCATCACCACAGAATATTACCTGACTCATCCCCTGGAAGCCATCGCGATCTGGAATGGGGGGCTGGGCATCCCTGGAGCGGTCGCCGGGGGAGGGCTGGCGGTCTACCTCTACGCCCGCGCTCATCATACCGACTTCAAACTCTGGGCGGACATGGTTGTGCCGGGGCTGGCCTTAGCTCAGGGAATCGGCAGGTGGGGCAACTTTTTCAACCAGGAGCTGTACGGAGCACCGAGCAATCTCCCCTGGGCGATCTATATCGATCCGGCGCATCGCCTGCCCGGTTTCCAGAACTATGCTTATTACCAGCCCTTGTTCCTGTACGAATCGATATTAGATGTGTTGAATATGGCCTTCTTGCTTTGGATCGGGCGGCGCTACGCCTCGAAACTCAGAACCGGAGACCTTTTCCTCATCTACCTGGTCACCTACCCTACTGTACGCTTCTTCCTGGAATTTCTGCGACTAGATCAATCTCCGGTCGCCGGGCTCGACATCAACCAGGTTCTGGCGGGGGTGGTGGCCGTCGCCGCGGCTGCCAGCCTGTATTTGCGCCATCGCGGGCGCCCGGCAGTTCCCGAGACGCCACCGCAGGAAGAACCCGAGCAGCCGGAAAATGTAACCGAACACTAAAATGATCAAGATTACTTTTCTGGGGTCATCCTACTCCGTGCCGGATGAAAACCACGAAAACACCCACCTGGTGATCTCTCAAGAAAGCCAGGCGGTCTTGGTCGACTGTGCGAACGCGCCGCTCCTACGCCTGCGCAAGGCAGGCGTGCCCATGGAAAATCTCACCGACCTGATTTTGACCCATTTTCACCCGGACCACGTATCCGGCGTGCCTCTTTTGTTGATGGATCTGTGGCTGCTGGGTCGGCGCCGTCCATTGAATGTCTATGCCCTCGATTACACGCTTGAGCGCGTGAAGGGGATGATGGATCTTTATAACTGGCAGAGATGGCCTGAGTTTTTCCCAGTATCCTTCCATTGCATCCCTGATGACGAAATGGCGCCGGTGATCGAGAGAAACGGGTTGTGCATCTATACCTCACCTGTGAAACACCTAATCCCCACCCTCGGGTTGAGAATCGAAGCTAGTAGATCGGGGCAGACTCTGGCGTATTCTTGCGACACGGAGCCTTGCGAGGCTGTGGTGCGCCTGGCAGATCGTGCCCAGATTCTGGTTCACGAAGCAACCGGTGCCACTCCAGGTCATTCATCTGCCACACAAGCGGGGGACATCGCCAGCCGGGCATGCGTTGAAGCGCTCTATCTGGTGCACTACAATCCGCAAGGCGCTTCTCAATTAGTAGATGAGGCTAAAGCTGTCTTCCCTGGGAATGTGACCCTTATGGAAGATTTTATGACCTTTGACCTCGCATGAGGTTTACCAGCCGAGGATAAAGGGCTCCCACTCGGCGTTTTCGGCCAGGTGACGCCCGAATACGTAAAAGGCAGATGCAGGGGGTTCTTTAGGCGTGCGCAGCAGGTGCATCTTGGCTTCTTCGAGGGTCCTGCCGCCCTTACGGTGGTTGCACTGAGAACAGGCTGCCACAACATTCGTCCAGGTATGTTTTCCCCCCAGGTGCCTGGGAATGACATGGTCGATGGTCAGGTCCAGGGAATGCCGGCCGCAGTATTGGCAGGTGTAATTATCGCGGCGAAAAACCTCACGCCGGGTCAGCTTGATCCGGGAGCGGGGGCGTATGATCATTTTTTCCAGGCGAATGACCGACGGAAGGGGATAGCTGCGCGATACGGTCTTAATCTCACCGCGCCCGTTGAGAACCATGGAGGCTTTATCGGTCATGATCAACCCGATGGCCCGGCGAATATCACAGACGTGTATCGGCTCGAAATTAGCATTGAGAACGAGTACCGGAGCATCCATTCAAATACCTAATGGCTGAATTATACTACCGACTAATTTACTAGAAATAGAGGGGCGAAAAGGGTGAAATTGGTATTGTAAATCTAAATAATATTCTATATAATACATTTAGTTCATACTAAATGATGTGGAATTAGTAATTATGACACAGGATTTAGAAAAAGTTCGCCAATATTTTATCGAAGGGATGAGCCAGATCAGCCAGTTTTGGGGGTTCCCGAAAGCCATGGGAGCGATCTATGGTGTCCTCTATCTTTCTCCGGTATCGCTTTCGCTAGAAAATATCGGCAAACAGGTGGGTGTCTCCAAGGGGACGGATAGAGGACACCATAGATCGCTCGAGCGATTGGGGATGGTCCACCGCCAGATTCGCCTGGGCGACCGCAAAGATTATTATCTGGCTGAGGTGGATTTTTGGAAGATCGTACGCGGCATCTTGAAGGAGCGGGAAAAAACGGAGTTCGATCATGCCATCCGCACCGTGACAGAAAGCTTGAGCATGGTCCAAACTAGTTTTGCAGATCCCTCTCGGGCAGAAATGGCGGGTTTCTACCAGCAGAGGCTGCAATCGATGGAGAGCTTCTTCCATACCCTGGATAATCTGGCGATGACGATCCTGGCACTGGATGAGCTTCGCCTGGGGGCCGTCCAACACCTGATCGAAGGGATGAATAAAGGGAGAAAATCATGAGCGATGAGGCATTGAAAGTCATTTTGGCCGGAGGATCGGGTTTTATCGGCAACCTGCTAGCCAAAAGCCTGATCGCCGATGGAGCCACCGTCTGGGTGCTCAGCCGGAACCCGCTAAAGGCCCGGCTGCCGGATGGCGTTCAGGGGGTGGAGTGGGATGCTCGCACCGCCCAGGGGTGGGGAAGCCTGGTCAAGAAGGCAGATGTAATTGTTAACCTGACCGGTGAAAATCTGGGTTCAGCCCGATGGACCGCTGAGCGCAAGAAACGCATGCTCGCCAGCCGGGTGAATTCGGGCCTTGCGATTTTGGAAGCAATCCAGAATACACCAAGGCGGCCGCGCGTGCTGGTACAGGCCTCGGCAGTCGGCTATTATGGACTGACCGGGAGCCGAATCGTCACTGAAAAGGACGGTCCAGGGAACGACTTCCTGTCCAGGATTTGTGTGCAGTGGGAGGCTGCCACTCAACCCGCCGAGGACCTGGGAGTGCGCCGGGTGGTCATCCGCTCTGGGGTGGTTATCTCCCCTGAGCAAACGGCCTTGCGACAGATGGCCCTCCCCATTCGCTTGTTTGTGGGGGGGCCTTTAGGCAGTGGGGCGCAGTGGTTCCCCTGGATCCATCCGAAGGACGAGGTTGACGCGATTCGATATTTACTTGCTCATCCCGAGGCGAACGGGGCGTATAACCTGGCGGCGCCTGAAGCTATCACCAATGAGCACTTCGGAAGGATCCTGGCGCGCCTTCTGCGGCGGCCTTACTGGCTGGCAGTTCCGTCTTTCGCTCTCAGGCTGCTCTTGGGAGAGATGAGCGTGATGGTTCTCGAAGGGCAGCGGGTGATTCCTGAGCGCCTGCAAGCACTGGGCTACCGCTTCCATTTCGAAACGACCCGCGCTGCGTTGGAAAATTTATACCATCGTACGATTTAATAATGTTATAATCTCGTTGTGAACATGATCACCACCTACGGATATTATTATTTATAATTTCCCAGACTTCTGTGGTGATTGGACGCGCCCTCACCGCAGAGGGCGCGTTTTGATTGAGATCATCGGAGGCAATCATGAATATAGATGAGCAGGTCAACTACCTGATGCAAGGCACCGAATACGGTGACGACACGCTGCGCGAGGCGATGACCGCAGAACTGCGCCAGCGGCTGATCGAAGCGAAGAATGAGAAAAGACCGCTCAGGGTGTATTGCGGATACGACCCACGCACCACCGATCTGCACCTGGGGCATACAGTGACCATGCGCAAGCTGCGCCAGTTTCAAGAGCTGGGGCATGAAGTGACCTTCCTCATCGGCAGCTATACTTCTCTGATCGGTGACCCGTCGGATAAAGATGTCCTGCGCCCGCAGCTTACGCCCGCACAGGTCGATATGAACGCGCGCACCTACGCTCAGCAGGCTTACAAAATCCTTGACCCCCAGAAAACCATCATTCGCTATAACGGCGAATGGCTGTCGAAGCTGACCTTCGCGCAACTCATCGAGCTGGCCTCCAACTTTACCATCCAGCAGTTCCTCACGCGGGAAAACTTCAAGCTGCGTTGGGAAAAGGGAGACCCGGTGTACTTGCATGAGACCTTCTATTCCTTAATGCAGGGGTACGATGCCTACTCGATGCGCGCCGACGTTCAGGTTGGCGGTACCGACCAGCTCTTTAATATCGTCACCGCAGCGCGCAAGATCATGACCTTCCTGGGCGAAAAGCCCAATATCGCCATTATCCTGGGGATCTTACCGGGGACTGATGGCGTAGTTCGCATGAGCAAATCGCTGGGTAACCACATCCCGCTCAACACCAACGCTGAAGATATGTACGGGAAGGTGATGAGCCTACCCGATTTTGCCATGGGTTCGTTCTTCCGCCTGGTCACGCGCTGGACCCCGGCGCAGATTGACGAGCTTGAAGCAGCGATGAAAGCAGGCACCTTGCACCCGCGCGATGCCAAAATGAAGCTGGCGCGCGAGATTGTTTCGAACTTTTACGGCGAAAGTGACGCAGAAAGTGCCGAGCAGGCTTTCACACGCATGTTCCAGAGGAAAGAAGCGCCGGAGGAAATGCCAATCTACCACCTAACAAATAAAGACCTAACGATTCTTGATGTCTTAGTAGATGCTGGAGTTCCATTGAGTAAAAGTGAAATACGTCGAAGAATTGAACAAAAAGGCATTAGGTTAGATGGTGAAATAATTGAAGATCCAAGGAAACCCTTTCCTCATCCAGGTGTACTCCAGGTGGGTAAGCGCTTATTTATCCGGGTGGTTTATTAATGAGAAGGTGAAAGTAATATATTTCCGATATCTCCGGCCAGCCCTGGGTCATTGCTTTCGAGCACGACCGCCAACGCTAGGGGCGTGCCTTGCGCCTCGGGCAGC
>JAMCRR010000157.1 GCA_023381565.1 Chloroflexota bacterium | reverse complement strand
AGCTTATAGCACACCACAATCTTCATCGGGTCTCCTCGGGTAGGGGCCGCTTAGCGATCAATTGCGCCCCTACTATTTACGCGCCTTTTTGAGCAGCTGCGGCCCGGCGATGTTGTACATAATCTCGTCCGTGCCGCCACCAATGCGCATCAGGCGCACGTCGCGCCACAAGCGCTGGACGCGCTGGGTGGTCATGTAGCCCAACCCGCCCAGGAGCTGCATGGCGTCGTCGGTAACCTCGAAGGCGGCCTGCGCTACGTACAGCTTGCACATGGCATGCTCGTGGCGCACAGGCAATTCGTTATCCATCATCCAGGCGATCTTGTAGATGTAATTGCGCATGTTCTCGATCTTGATGGCCATATCGGTGATCTTATGCTGGACAGCCTGGAAGCTGCCGATGGGCTGCCCGAACTGCGAGCGCCGGTTGGCGTAGGCCGCGGCGTCTTCGTAGGCGCCTTCGGCGGCGCCCACCGAGGCGGCACACAGCGCCAGGCGCTCGATCTCGAAGTTGGCCATCAGCTGCGGCCAGCCATAGTTGAGCTGCCCGACGAGGTTCTTGCGCGGCACGCGAGCGTTGTCGATGAAGACCTCGTAGGTCGGTACGGTCCACCAGCCCACCTTAGACAGGCGGTTGAAGCGGAGGCCGGGCGTATCGGCGGGTACCAGCCACATGGAGATGGATTGGTAGGGGTTTTCTTTGCTCGGGTCGCGCGTCATAAGCAGGATGTACCTGGAGATCTCAGCCAGTGTACTGTACATCTTCTGCCCGTTGAAGACCACATCATCGCCATCGAACTCGGCCGTGGTTTTCAGCGCGGCGGCATCCGAACCGGCTTGCGGCTCGGTGATCCCCAGCGCCACGGGAAGGTCACCGCGCACAAAGCCGCTCAGGACCTCGGCTTTGATGGCGTCGGAGCCAAATTGCAGGATGTCGCGGATGGTGATGATGCCCAATGAGTAGATGATCCCCAGGGGGAAGGCATATTTCCCCAGGATCTCGCAAGCCAGCGTCAGGGTGAGAATATCGGCAGGCGTGCCACCGTACTCCTCCGGGATGCCCAGGCCGAGAATCCCGTTATCGGCGAGGGCCTGCCAGGAGTTGTAGGGGAACTCCTTCTGTTCGTCCAGCTCGGCCATCAGGCTTTCGGGAGCTTCGCGCTGGAGAAGCTCCGCCAGGCTTTGAGCCAGCAGCTCCTGTTCTTCCGTCCATCTGAAATCCATAGCTCATCCTTTCTGCATGCAGAAAAAGGTTGCCTCAATATGCAAATAAAGCCTCGTGGTTATTGAATGCCCGGCTATTTGTTCTTCCGTCAGAATTTGCTACCATGTTTTCCCCGCTGTACTTCCCATTCGTTTGTCTCGCGTACTCCCCATTCATCTTCGTGTCATTGCGAGCGATCTTTGCGACGCAATCTTCACCACCCTATATCGAGAAGAATGTCAAGATCGTATTCTTCTCTATAAGGTATTTTACAGCAGATTTCTATAACTTGCAGTGGGATTCACCAGGGCAGGGGTTGGCGTTGCGCCTACCACTCTTGGGGGCCACAAGGGTCGCCTCTACGTCTGGCGGCATGACACGATTATCCCTTGAGTTCCGAGCGTTAATGAGTTAATATATGCTAATATGTATCTATAATATCTATAAATTTCCAGCTCCTTAGGTCTCTGTATGAAATGGCCAGATTTTTGGAGCGGGTAAGGGGGATGTAAGGAGGGAGGATGGACATGAAAACGATGTACCGGGATCATTGGCCGATAGCTGCTTTTGCCTTGTCGGTGTTATTCGGAGGGTTTAATGCCATTGGAGTCCATTTCATAGTCCTTGAGCTGCCTCCTTTTTGGGGGGCAACCCTGCGTTTTGCCCCAGCATCAATGCTTTTGTTTCTTCTGGTATTCATTCTCAAACTGCCTCTTCCTCAAGGGCGGGCGTTTCAGGGCGCGATATTGTTCGGGGCATTGAATTTCGGCGCCAGCTACGCCTTTCTGTACTATGGGCTGGAGAAGGTCCAGCCAGGCATGACCCAGGTGATCATGGCGCTCGTGCCGTTGTTCACGCTGCTCTTCGCCATCACCCACCATCAGGAGAATTTTCGCTGGCACTCATTAATTGGCGCTCTCCTTGCCGCGGCAGGCATTGGGTTGGTGTTTATGCAGCAGCTAGGCGCAAGCGTTCCTTTTAGCTCACTGCTGGCAATCATACTGGGCGCCGCCAGTTTCGCGGAGGCTGGTGTGATCGCAAAAAGCTTCCCCAAAAGTCATCCCATCACGACGAATGCGGTCGGAATGGCTACCGGCGCTGCGATCCTTTTCCTGATGTCCTTCGTCTGGCATGAAAATCAGGTCCTGCCTGCGAAAGCCGCTACATGGACTGCGTTAATCTTCCTGATCCTCATCGGCTCGTGCGTCGTTTTCATCCTGTTCCTGTATATCCTCAAACGCTGGTCCGTCTCGACCACCTCATATCAGTTCGTTCTGTTGCCTTTCGTCACCCTTCTGGCATCCACCTGGTTAGCCCACGAAACGCTCAGCCCTATCCTTCTGGGTGGCGCCGCTTTGGTGCTCACGGGCGTCTTCATCGGGATTCGGAATGCGCCGCAAAAATTGGATGTCCAATCGGTTGTGCCTGAAGAAATGCGATGAACGATCACGCCAGAGGAGCATAAAGTCAATACAAGGAACACCCAGATCGTCTGGACAGCATAACAATCTGATAAATAATTGTTAACGCTTCCTTCAACGCCCGTTAACATTATTAGAGTATATTTATGATCGTAATAGTTTGTATAAATTGGTTGATTAATGGTAAAGGTCACTGAAACCATGAATTTGTTAAGCACAGAATGGGAAATAGAAAGATTACCTTTCCCAAGACCAGACGACAAAACAGTAGATCGCCGGAATGGCTCTCATCGGACCCCTCCACCGATCGAGAGCCAAAATTATTTAAATACCCAGCAGGCGATGCTCGATCAGGGGGTATCCAAAGTCCAGCTCACCGATCTGCGCGTGCGTTTCGGCGAACGAGAGATTTTGCACGGCATCAACGCCAGATTCATCGACCAGCGCATTACCGCTCTCATCGGGCCGACCGGCTGCGGCAAAACCACCCTGCTGCGGACCTTGAACCGGCTTAACGAGCTGGTACCGGGCTTTCACGTCGAAGGGCGCGTGGAGCTGGACGGAATGGATATCTACCGGGACGTGCGCGATGTGCGAGATGTGAGGCGCAGGATCGGCATGCTCTTCCAGCGCCCAAACCCGTTCCCGCAGTCCATCGAGGAGAATATCGCCATCGGGTTGCGCGCCCACCACATCGTCCCGCGCGGGGAAGTGCATGATGAAGTCGAACGGCAGCTCACAGAAGTGGGGTTATGGGAGGCTGTCAAGGACAAGCTAAGCGAATCGCCTTTCGGCCTTTCCGGCGGGCAGCAGCAGCTGCTTTGCCTGGCGCGCACGCTGGCCGTGCGGCCCGAGGTGATCTTGCTCGACGAGCCGACCTCCTCGCTCGATCCGGTCTCGACCCAGCGGGTGGAAGACCTTCTGGTGGCACTGAAGAGCCGGGTGAGCATTGTGATGGTCACACACAACGTGCAGCAGGCGGCGCGCATCAGCGACTACATCGTCTTCCTGTACGAAGGCCGGGTCGTCGAAGCCAACACCGCCACCGAGATCTTCGTCAACGCCAGGAACAAGGTCACCGAAGACTTCCTCACCGGGCGCATGGGGTAGAGACAGGACGCAAGCTTTCGGGCGCACAAGTAGAGAGAAAAAGCATTTCACAAGGAGAAGACAGTATGTATTCAAAACGATCCTTATGGACCGGTATGTTAATTATTGCCACTTTGCTGGCTACACTGCTGGCAGGCTGCGCTCCCACGAGCACAACGCAAACCCCCACGGAGACACAGCCCGCCGCAGGATCGACCTCGGTGCCCGTGACCGGCGGGCAAGGCAATCCCGCCAGTCCGGTCACCCTGCTCGAAACCGGATCTTCGCTGCTGTATCCGCTGTTCAGCGCCTGGGCGCCGGTGATCCACCAGACCTATCCCAATATCACCATCCAAACCGCCAGCACGGGCAGCGGAACCGGCATATCGCAGGCCGTCTCAGGGGTCGTGCAATTCGGCGCCACCGACGCCTATATGAGCGACTCGCAGTTGAGCAAGGCCACAGGCATCATTAACATCCCACTGGCAATCTCGGCTCAGCAAATCAACTACAACCTGCCCGGAATCACGACCCCATTGAACCTGAGCGGGCCGATCCTGGCCGGGATCTATCAGGGCAATATTCAATATTGGGATGACCCGGCTATCAAAGCGGCCAACCCGAACGCGAACCTGCCCCACGAAAAAATCATCCCGGTCCACCGCACGGATGGCAGCGGAGACACGTTCATATTCACCCAATATCTTTCCTTCAGCGATTCGGCGTGGAACAGCAGCATCGGGTACAACACCTCGGTCAGTTGGCCCGCTGTGCAGGGCGAGCTGGGCGCCGAAGGCAACCCGGGTGTGGTGCAGACGCTCGCACAAACCCCTTACAGCATCGGCTATGTAGGCATCAGCTTTCTGAATGAGGTGACGAGCAAGGGCCTGGGCACGGCAGCTTTGAAAAATCAGGCCGGCAGCTTCGTGATGCCGACCCAGGCGAACATCTCGGCTGCGGCAGCCGCTATGGTACCCAAGACACCCAAGGATGAGCGCGTCTCGCTGATTTTTGCGCCGGGCGCGGATTCTTACCCGATCATCAACTACGAATACGTGGCCGTGCAGACCCAACAATCAGACGCGCAAGTCGCCGCAGCCATGCGCACCGTTCTGCTGTGGGCCATCTCACCCAAGGGCGGCAACGCCCCGAGTTTCCTGGATACAGTCCACTTCCTGCCGCTGCCCGACACGGTGGCGCCTTTGAGCCAGGCACAGATCGCGCAGATACAGTGACGAATCAGAGAATCGGCAAATCGGCATGTAGGGTGGGTTCGCTTTTGAACGCACCCATACGAAGCGAAGAGACGAAATCGCAGGGTACGGTTGTTCTGTAATCACACCAAAATGCCTGTCGAAGAAACGAATCAGCGAAGTGACGACTCAGCGATTCGACGAAGAAATAAAAGGAGTTTATGGCAACACATTTAGAGAAATTATCGACTCCAGGCCGCAAGGATATCCCGGTAGAAGCTGGCGAAGAATTTGGCATCCTCGATCGCGTCTTGCGTTTTCTGGGTTTAGCCGGCGCAATCATCCCAACGGCCGCCGTGTTGTTCATCGCCGCCGTCCTGCTGGTCAGCGCGCTGCCTTCGATCCTCTTCAATGGCTTAGGCTTTCTCTATCATCAGAGCTGGAACTTCGGCAATTTCTACAGCAGCGCTACGGTCACGCACAACGGCATCCAGGCGCCGACCGGCGCAAGCTACGGCGCCCTGCCGATCATCATCGGCACGCTGCTCACATCAATCATCGCTTTCGTCATCGGGGTCCCGATTGCAGTCGGGTCAGCCTTGATCCTGGTTGAAAAGGTGCCGCCGCCTCTGCGCCGCACCCTATCCTTTTTCCTGGAGCTGCTCGCCGGCATCCCGAGCGTCGTCTACGGGCTGTGGGGGCTGATCGTTTTGGGACCGTTTCTGGCCGGCCACATTTACCCAATTTTGGCCCGCCTGGGCGCGATCATCCCCTGGCTGGGACCCCCGGTGGGATCGGGCCTGGGGTTGCTCACCGCCGGGCTCATTCTGGCGGTGATGATCATCCCTATCGTGGCCTCGACCACCCGCGACCTGCTCTCGCAAGTGCCGGTGCTGCCGCGCGAAGGCGCCGTGGCACTGGGTCTGACCTCCTGGGAGAGCGTGCGCCTGGTGAGCCTGCCGTGGGTCTTCAGCGGCATCGTCGGCGCATCCATCCTCGGCTGGGGGCGCGCCCTGGGTGAGACCATGGCGGTGCTGATTGTCAGCGGCAACGGGGCGAACTTCCTACCGCAGAACATCTACAGCCCGGTTTCGACAATTGCCGCCACGATCGTCGCTCTATTGGACAGCGCCGAATCGGACCCCACAGGGCTGGCGGTCTCGGCACTGGCTGAAGCCGGCCTCATTCTGATGCTGATCACGCTGGCAACCAACATCCTGGCGCGGCTGATGGTGCGCCGGGTATCCTCAACCAGCCTGCCAATCGGTCGAGGTGTGTGATGAGACGGCGAATTCTCGATATCGTCATGTGGAGCCTTTTCGGAGTGGCTCTGGCGCTGGTTGTGCTGCCGGCGATCGATATCATCGTGGGCATCCTGGCACAGAGCGCAGGCTCCTGGTCGCCGGAGCTGCTTTTCACGCCGACCTCGGGTGTTGCCGGCGGCCTGCTGAACGCCTGGACCGGCACCCTGATGCTGATGGCGCTGCTGCTGATTATGGCCGCTCCGATCGGCGTGTTAGGGGGCATCTACCTGGCAGAGTTCGGCTCTCAACGGCTGGCTCAAATCCTGCGTTTTGGCTCCGAGACGCTGGCCGGCGTGCCGTCGATCATCGTCGGTTACGTCATCTACCTGGTATTCGTGGTAAAGTTCGGCTGGAGTTTCTCGGCGCTGGCAGGCGGAATTGCCCTGACGATCATGGTGATCCCCTACATCATGCGCAGCACTGAGGCCGCCCTGCGCCAGGTGCCGACCAACCTGCGGGAAGGAGGCACTGCGCTGGGGCTGCCGCCCTCCCTGACCATCCGCCGCGTCCTGCTGCCCATGGCTTTGCCAAATATCATGACCGGGCTGGTGGTCGCTGAGGCGATTGCGATGGGGGAGACGGCGCCGCTGATTTACACCGCGGGCTGGTCGAACAGCCTGCCGACGGCGCAGCTGATCCACCAGCCGATCGGCTACCTGACCTATGTTGTGTGGACATACATCAACCAGCCGTTCTCTCAGGCGCACCAGCTGGCGTACAGCGCCGCAGCACTGCTGCTGGTCTTGCTTCTGCTCCTGATCGGGCTAGGGCGCCTGATCAGCGCCCGAGCTTCGCGCTTCAACGACCGGTTCCAGGTTTAATAATATTCGCCAATAAAAAGAGCTCCCCGGTCTTCTTTGTTACGCCCATATCTCGGAAGGGCACAAAGGAACCGGGCAGTCGTTGGATCTTCTACCGGTTATCTGCTCATCTGGGTGAGTGCCAGGATATTCCCTTCGCTGTCCTTAAACCAGGCGCCTTTATCCTTACCCATCGTTGCCACCCCGTTGATGGTCTTCAACCCGGGTAAATCGTATTCTTCGAAAATCACCCCTTTGGCGCGCAGGTCGCGCATCTCACGATCGAGGTTATCAGTGGCCCACGACATGGCGGTGTTTCGGGCTGTTCCGGCATACTGGGTTTCATACAGCAGGAACCCGGAGTTTTTGCATTCATACATCAGACCATCCGGCGCTTCTCGGGTGGGCACGAGGCCGAGTTTATCCGCATAAAACCTGCGTGCGCGTTGGAGATCGTGCGCAGGGATGGTAGGAATTACCTCTAAGGTAGATAACATGCTCAAACCTCCTTTTGGAATTAAAGATCTAACTGCTGGTGATTGTAGGCCGGGCGCCGATCGATGCAGCGCCACAGGAACATCTGAGGTTTCCCAATAAGCAGGAATTATTCAGATATTATATATATTATAAGTATAATTTTACAGGATTCAATCCCCAAATTGCCTCTTGACATTTATATACATTCATGATAGTATGTATACATCGAGGTGAAACGATGCGAAGAACCAAGGAAGAAGCTGCAGAAACCCGTGACCTCCTGCTGAAATCCGCCTTATCGGTCTTCAGTCAGAAGGGATACAGCGCGACAACCCTGGGAGATGTGGCCCGAGCAGCCGGGGTCACGCGCGGGGCAATCTACTGGCACTTCGGAAGCAAAGCCGAGCTGTATACC
>JAMCRR010000200.1 GCA_023381565.1 Chloroflexota bacterium | reverse complement strand
AAGTAGGGAAGCGCCTGCGCCCGGGGCAGCGCGTGCGCTTTCTCTACCTGCGCGGCGAGCCCGGTGTGCAGGCCTGGGACCTGCCCGATCCGCCGGCCACGGCCGCCCTCGACTATGTCCGCTACCGCACGCTGCTGCTGCGGGCCGCCAGCACGATCCTCCAGCCGCTGGGCCTGGACGAGCGTACCCTGCGCGATTGGGTGCTGGGGCGCGCCATACCGGTCTGGCTGCCCGGGATGGGTGCGGAGGAATACCTGCGTGCGGGTCCCCGCCTGCCGGTTGAGGAAGTCGTTCCAATCCCCGGCAGCTTGATCGATGTGAGAAGGTTAGTCTTAGAGCAAGTGATCCCAGATAACTGAACCTCCCTCCGGCTGGTTCAGAGGAATATGTTCCTGAAAATATCTAGGTATAATGGGGGAAGAAACCAGATGGTTTCGAAAAGAGGGGAGTGCTGACCTTGGATTTGGTTGAGAAGCTGTCACTTGTCGACCAATATATGCGCTATGAGCCGGCTGAAGAGCTGCATCCGGGGCCGGCAGAACCATGCGCGCTGCCGGCTCTTGGCCAGATCGAACATACCTGTGGCGAGCCGGCTCCGCCAACGTACGGTTGCCCGGCGCCGGCGCTATCTCAGAAAGATCTCCCGGTCCACCGGGCGGTCCTTCCTGGAGGTAAGCGCATCACATTGCTTAAAACACTGCTGACTTCTGCCTGCGAGCGAGATTGTAATTATTGCTCGTTTCGCGCCGGAAGGGATTTTCACCGCACCACTTTCAAGCCCGATGAGATGGCGCAGGGCTTTATGCAGCTGTTCCGGGCAGGTATCGTCGAAGGCTTGTTCCTCAGCTCCGGCGTGGCAGGCGGCGGCATGCGTACTCAGGACCGCTTGATTGCCACTGCGGAGATTTTGCGTTTTAAGCTGGGTTTCCGAGGCTACCTCCACTTGAAGATTATGCCGGGCGCGGAGCATGCTCAGGTCGAACGCGCCATGCAGCTTGCCGACCGGGTTTCGATCAACCTGGAAGCCCCCAATCCCACCCGTCTGGAGCAGCTTGCGCCGCATAAGACTTTTTTCGACGAGCTGCTGCAGCCACTTCAGTGGGTAGATGAGATCCGGCGCACGCAGCAGCCGCGCCTGGGGTGGAATGGGCGCTGGCCTTCGACGACCACCCAGTTTGTCGTCGGCGGTGTGGGAGAGAACGATCTGGAGCTGCTCAGCACCACGCAGCGGCTGACCCGGCAGGCGCACCTGGCGCGAGCCTATTTCTCGGGGTTCTCCCCCGTCCCCGATACGCCGCTCGAGAACCATCCGGCAATCAACCCCTGGCGACAGCACCGCCTGTACCAGGCATCATTCTTACTGCGGGATTACAATTTCGATTTAGAAGACCTGCCGTTTACTTCGTCCGGCAACCTGCCGCTGGAAACGGATCCCAAGCAGGCGTGGGCGCGCGACCACCTCCGCGAGGCGCCCATTGAGATCAACCATGCCGGCCAGGAGGAGCTCCTGCGCATTCCGGGTATCGGACCGAAGGGAGCGCGGGCGATCGTGATAGCCAGGCGCAAGCACAAGCTCCTGGGATTGGGTGACCTGCAGGCGTTGGGAATCATCGCTAATCGGGCAGCTCCATATATTTTAATCAATGGAAAAAAGTTGCCCCAACAAGCAAGGTTATTTTAGGGAACGTGACTATGGATTTGCAGGAATGGATACAGCGGGTACGTAACAACGCGAGCATCTCCGCGGAGATGGAGGCTTTACCCCTCCGGCGGGATATGCTGACCCTTCTCACGTATATTAAGGTTCACCGGGTAATAGGCACCCAAAGCCTGGGGAATTTTCCATTGAAGGCGATACGCGAGATCACTCAAGATTTCATTCATCCTCCGGCGCTGGACATTGACCTGGGCGGTCAATCATTCCGGATGCGCAGCGAGGATGATATCTGGCCCCTGTCATTCCTGCACATTCTCGCCGATGCGGGAGCTCTCCTGGACGGTGGTCCCAACCGGCAAATCCGCTTGACTGCCGAAGGGGAAAAGTACTTGGCGATCATCCCTCCATTGCAGGTCTGGTATCTTCTGGCTACCTGGTGGGCGCGTGTAGATTGGCTGTGCGCATACCCTTTCAGCGGCATGGGCGAAACCTTGCCCGCCAATTTTAAGAAAGTGACGTTGAAGCAGCTGCTCGAAATACCTCCTGAAATCCCGATGCCTTTCCAACCTTTTGCCGATGAACTGATCCAGGAGACTGGACTGACCTGGATATCTGCCTACTCAGACTTTTCGACAATCGCTCTGCATAGTTCGATTGAGGCGATGGTGCTACATGTATTGGAGAATTTCGGAATTCTGGAGGTTGAATACCTCAGCAACGGAAAGACACCTTCCCAGCTTATGCCGGTGTCGTTTGCCGTCACGAAACTGGGGAGGGACATGCTACAAACCCTGGTAATTCCTAAATAATGTCAGGCAGATGAAAACATATACCAACGATTTTAGTTGGTCGAAATCCAGAGACGACCAGTTTAAAGCCTGCCGCCGTATGTATTATTTCCATTATTACGGAAGCTGGGGAGGATGGGCTCCCGACTGCGATACGCGAACTCGTTCTCTTTACATAATGAAGAACCTGGCATCCATCCCGATGTGGGTCGGAAAAGTTGTCCATGAAGAGGCAGCTCAGGTATTGCGCAGCACGGGCCAGAAATCCCCGATCTCTCAAGAACCGGCGAGACACCACTTGCTGCAGAAATTGAGGTCGCAGTGGGAGGATTCAAAACGTAAGAAATTCTTGTATAACCCCAAAGATTTTCCGGGTTTGCAGGCCCATTACTATGATGAGCCCCTGGATGAGGATGCGTTTTCGCAAGCCTGCGCGCATGCCGAAGCCTGCCTGAGAGGCCTGTATCTCTCCCGGCCGTACCAGCGTTTGACTGGAACAGAACCGGCAAAGCTGCTCTCTATCGAAAATTTAGATTTCTTTTTGATCGGAAACCTTAAAGTCTGGGTACAGCTCGACCTCGCCTGGCTGGACACCCATCGCGAGGTTGAGATCGTCGATTGGAAGACCGGCAAAGAGAGGCGCTCAGATGAAACCAGGATTCAACTGGGAATATACGCCTTGCGCGCACAGCAGCGCTGGAAAAGGCCGGTCGATGAAATGTATTTTTGGGAATGCAATCTCTTTACCGGAGAGGAAGTACCTCACCGCATCAACGTTGATTCGCTGATAGTGACCCAATCATATATTCAAGAAAGCGCCCGGCAGATGCTGGCGATGCTGGTTGACCCAGAAAAGAACGCAGCTCGCGAGGAGGATTTCCCCCGCTCCGAAGAAGGTAGAACCTGTTCAGGGTGTGCCTTCAAGGGTGCCTGCCAATGACCCATAAGCCCGTCCGCTTCATCGATGAGCCAATCGAAGTTGCCTTTGACCGGCCGACATTGCTGGAGAAGACACCCAACTGCCCGGATTCGATTATCTGGGAGGGGAAGGTGTTCCGGGTATCCGAGATGCTCGCCTCATGGGTAGATTACCAACGCCGAGGCCGGATGAGGCGCAATATGCAGCCCCAGCACGCCGAAGTGGCTGCCCAGCGGGGTCGTGGGGGGGTGGGACGTTTCTTCTTTCAGGTCAGAGTAAACACCGGACAAATTTTTGAGATTTATTACGACAGATCGCCCAAGGACGTCGACGACCGAAAAGGCGCCTGGGTATTGGTGAGTGAGTGGGGTGAAGGTTGATGGCGAGGATTTAGATAATCTCACCATCAACTTACATATTATTAATTTCCTACTTGACAATATTGATTTAATAAGATAAAATCTTTATAGAATAATAAATATGTTGTAGGAAAATAAATTTTGTATTCAAAGAAATTGACATGAATATAAACCTGATTGAACTCATCTATCTATACAGTCGTGAAGAAAAGATGCGGGAAGCTGCCCAAATCCGGCTGGCATCTTTGGTTCGAGCTGAGATTTCCAGACCTCCATCGAGATTACGTCTGGCGATTGCAGATTGGTTAATCTCTGAAGGGCTGCGCTTGAGAGCTGGCGCCGGCTCGCCGTCAGAATCCGCCTGTTACCAGGGAGAGACTCTATGAACCCATTGCTGAGTAAATGCCCGGTTTGCGGATCTCTGTTGACCATTACCAGCCTGCACTGCGATCGGTGCGATACCATCATCCAGGGGAATTTTATCGGCGCCAGTGGGCCATTCGCTCAGCTCACACCGGAGCAGGTGCAGTTCGTCCTCACGTTTGTGCGTTGCGAAGGGCGCTTTAACCGGATGGAAGATGAGCTGAACCTGTCTTATCCAACCATTCGCAACCGCCTGTACGAGGTGATCCGTGCCCTGGGATACGAGCCCGGCAAAGAGGAGGGGCAGGTGAAATTGTCTGCGGAAGAGCGGCGGCGGATATTGGATGACCTGGACCAGGGGAAGATCACCAGCGAGCAAGCCAAGCGCTTATTGCAGGGTCTGGAAGCCTGAGCGTCAGAGATCCGGAGGCAGAAGAATGATTAGCTCAGAAGAACGCATCAAAATACTCAAGATGATCCAGGAAGGGAAAATTTCTGCTGAGGAGGGCGCCCAATTGCTCGAGGCCCTGGAAATGCAGAAAGCGGGTTCACGAGGTCCTGACCAGACACCAGGAGGGGAATTTGGAGGTGGCGAGAAGGGTCCTCACTGGTTCCGTGTGCGCGTTACCGACAGTGAGACAGGCAAATCGCGCGTGAATGTACGCTTGCCGGTTAGCCTCATCTCAGCAGGCATAAAAATGGGAGCAAGGTTTTCTCCCCATGCAGAGGAAATAGACCTGGATCAAATTGCTCAATTTATCCAGGCCGGCGAGGTCGGCCAGGTTATCGACGTGTATGATGATAAAGATGGTGAACACGTCGAACTCTTTCTTGAGTAAAGCATAGTCAAAATTTGTTTGCAACCGCCGGGCGTTGTTAGAACCCCCATTGATATCATTGATATGGACAACAATCGTTGGAAAACGCCCTTTCTTGCATTCTGGATCGGTCAGGTGTTGTCTCTTTTTGGCAGCCAGGTAGTGCAGTTTGCCCTCGTCTGGTGGCTCACGCAAAAAACTGGATCTGCCACGGTTCTGACCACTGCGACCCTGGTCGTCATCTTACCCGGGGTTCTCCTGGGTCCCTTTGCCGGGGCACTGGTTGACCGCTGGAACCGCCGCATCGTAATGATTACCGCCGACAGCTTGATCGCTCTGGCCGTCCTGGGAATGATTTACCTTTTTTGGTCCAATACTATTCAGGTATGGCATATCTATGCCATGATGTTCTTCCGCTCGTCCGCCGGGATATTCCACTTTCCGGCGATGCAGGCCTCAACTTCGTTGATGGTTCCGGAGAAGCATTTATCCCGGGTGGCAGGCATGAACCAGGTGGTCGCAGGCTTGTTAAACATTGCTTCTCCCCCCTTTGGCGCCTTATTGTTAGGGGTATTACCGTTATACGGGGTGTTATCGATCGATATCATTACCGCTGGTTTGGCTGTGGGCGTACTTTTCTTCATCGCCATCCCTCAGCCGGCGAGAACAGCCGTATCACGGGTGGCTCGGTCTGTCGTTACAGCTTTGTTCAAAGATGTGTGGATGGGTTTGAGATATGTATCCGCCTGGCCGGGTTTGACTGCGATCATCATAATTGCCACCTTGCTTAATTTCCTGCTCAACCCCGCCTTTGCGTTGATTCCTCTGCTTGTTACCAAGCATTTTGGCGGCGGCGTCACAGAGATCGGTTGGGTAGACTCGGCCTGGGGAATCGGGATCGTGGCTGGCGCTCTGATCTTGAGCGCCTGGGGAGGATTCAAGAGACGCATGCTCACTGCAACGATCGCTTTGGTTGGCATGGGAATTGGGGTCAGTCTCGTCGGGATAGCGCCGGCGCCGGCGTTCTGGCTGGGGTTGTTTGGCGTGTTTTTTACCGGATTGATGAATCCGTTTTCAAATGGACCCATCATGGCGATGATCCAGGCGAAGGTGTCTCCGGAGATGCAAGGCAGGGTCTTGAGCCTGATCATCAGCGGAGCCAGCGCGATCCAACCCATAGGCATGCTGGCCGCAGGCCCAGTGGCCGATCACTTTGGGTTACAGCTTTGGTATATTGCCGGAGGAGTCGTTTGCACGATCATGGGGGTCACCGTCTTCTTCATCCCAACGCTCATGCGTTTCGAAGATCAACACGCGCCCTCCATGAATCTGATCGAAGCAGCTGAGAAAATTGTTCAACCTGACATGATGACTAAAAATGTTTGAAGGCACTACTGCGGGGAAAACCGAACCAGCCCCTTGTGAGAGAAGGGGCTGGCATTATAATCTGGCAGTATCAGTGGATGTACTCTCGACCAACGATATAGTTCTCAAGCCCACGGATCATTGATTCCTGGTCGGAAATGATCTCTTTTACCACATCTCCGATGGAGATGACACCACTCAGGCCCTGTTCAGACATTACAGGAAGGTGCCGGATGCGCTTGGCGGTCATTACGCCCATGCATTCTTCCAGGGTCTGTTCTGGCCTTACATAATAAACCAGGGGGGTCATGATATCTTTGACAGGAGTATCCAGTGACAGCTGCCTGGATTCCGACACTTTCCTGGCAAAATCACGTTCAGAAAATATGCCGACCAGTTTGCCCGATTCAATGACCAGAAGCGCGCCAACGTCTTTACTTTCCATCTCTTTGAGGGCTTCCAGAAGCGTACTGTCGGGCGAAACAGCCCAGACTTGATTCCCTTTCTCAGCTAATAACTGTCTGACAGTGATCATAAACACTCCCTTCCCTTAGTGAGCGGATAGATATAAAGTTGGATGGACGCATAACCAGAACATGATATATCTCGACTGCACCTCCCCGATAAGATTTTATAGTATATATTTTAGCAGATATGTGAAAAATGTACCAAGTACTATAAGTTTACAACGTACATAGATCAGTACAAGTGATAATACACCCGGACCGGAGGGATATTCGTCACTCGTGGTCAGGCCATCTATAAGAAAGGTTTGGTGAAAACGCCTCCGCTTATTTGAACAGAATATTGACCAACAACCCTCTTTGAGTGTCGATTAAATCGGAGTTATACTTAAGAATTATGGAAGGTTTACCGGTTTAGCCTTATGCAGCCTCATGACTCGCAAACGGTTGAAAAGCGGTTTATATTCTCGATTTCCCTTACACTGGTCATATTAATCGTCGAAGCCCTGGGGGGTTTGTGGACGGGCAGCCTGGCTTTGCTATCCGATTCCGCCCATGTCTTCATGGACATTTTCGCACTCGGGCTTAGCTACCTGGCTATCCACCTCTCGGCTCTGCCAGCAGATGACCGCCACACGTACGGCTACCACCGGCTAGAGGTTCTTGCGGCTTTAGCCAACGGGCTGACCTTGGGCGTGATCTCGTTAGGTATTTTTTATGAGGCTTATCAACGTTGGTTATCGCCAGCGCCGGTCAAGACCCTGGAGATGCTGCTGATCGCAGTGCTCGGACTGTTGGTCAACGTGAGCGTGGCTTTAATTTTGAGGGGTGGAAGTGATCTGCACCGGCATCAACAAGTTCGCTCGAAGGATCTAAACGTAGAGAGCGCTTTCCTGCACGTCCTGACCGATGCGATCGCCTCGATCGGGGTCATCGCTGCCGCAGGGATCATCTGGAGTACGGGATGGCTGTGGGTTGACCCGCTGACGAGTGTTCTGATCGGGGGATTGATCATGGTCAGCTCGGGCAGGGTGCTGCGGGGATCGCTGCACATTTTGATCGAAGGGGTACCTGAAGGGTTATCTCTCGGTAAAATTAGCACCACAATCTCGAGCGTACCGGGCATATGTGAGGTGCACGATTTACACGTATGGAACATCTGCTCGGGGCATATCGCTCTCAGCGCGCATGTGGTTGTTGAAAAAGATGCTCCTGCTGATATGGGTCCCACCATGGCGGATGTGAAACAACGCTTGTTATCGGAATATGGGATCAACCATACGACCATCCAATTTGAAACAGTATCTTGCGGGCAAGGCCAGATCGCCGTTTCAAACAATTCGTCCAGATAATTGGCATTAAAAATGAACGAGAATTTGGGTGAGGGGGGCACCCAAACTCTCGTCTTGATGATATTACCACGATATTTTTGGAAATACAAGAGGGCCGCGTTAGTTCACTTAAAATGTTACTGGAGTAAGATGGTTAGCTCAAAAGAAAATGTTACCGGAGCTAACCATGTCCGAAACGGACCCCATGACGATCAATGAAAGGCGGAAATACCTGTATAAGAT
>JAMCRR010000048.1 GCA_023381565.1 Chloroflexota bacterium | reverse complement strand
TCCCTGGCGATTGACCCGGGATCTCCGGCGAAATTATTTGCCGGGACGAATATGAGCGGGGTACCGATAGGCGCGATCGAAGGCTCGCAGGTGACGTGGAGCAACACGGGGAGCTGGATTGACCAGGTCAAGATAAACAAATTGCTGGTCGATCCCGAATCAGCCTCCACCCTCTATGCCGGGGTGGGCGGCGATTCGTCGATCAGTGGAGGGGTGTATAAGAGCCTGGATTATGGGGCGACCTGGAGCAAACAGAGCCTGGGTATTTCGAGTCTTTCATCTTCGGATCAGCCGGCAGTGAAACTTGCCGATATCCCCTCCTCTCCGCAAAGCTCTGCAGAGGCAACGGATGCGACCATGAAAAGCCTCAGTACGCTGACGAACTCGATAGTGATGGATTTGCTGGCTGACGCCTCGGCGCCGGGCACGCTGTACGCGGCCACCTCGTCTGGAGTCTACAAAACCAGTGATGGCGGCGGGTTGTGGGCCCTCGCGAGCGCGGGGCTCCCGGCAGGCTGGGTGAATGCCCTGGCGGCAGACCCGGCGGATCCTGCCGTGATGTATGCAGCCACCGGCAGCGGGGTCTACAAGAGCGCCGATAGTGCCAAGAGCTGGTCGCCCACAGCCTACACGGGAACGAGTGTGCTCTCGCTGGCTTTTACCCGCCTCTCTCCGGATACCCTTTTTGCCGGGACAGATGGCAAGGGAGTAGTGAAGAGCGCCGATGGCGGCGTCACCTGGACGCGCGCCGATAACGGTCTGGAGGGCGCGGTAGTCTTCGCGCTGGCGGCTGATCCGGCTCACTCGGAGACGTTGTACGCCGGGACGGGCAACGGATATGATAACTCGGTCTTCCGCACCACCGATGGCGGCAACTCCTGGCTGCACGTGGTCATGGACCTGGGAAATACCGACGTGTTCAACCTGGCGCTGGATCCCAAGGATTCCTCGGTGCTGTACGCCGGCACGAACGGGAGAGGTATCTTCCGGCTGCAGTTTCAGGCTGCGCCGTAGGTTGTCTTGAGGCGATTTTCATCTACCCGGTGTTAATAAACGCAATCGTGCGCTAATCGGCGCTGCCGGAACCCAACAATGCACCGTGCACTGTTGGGTTCCGGGGCATACCGCACCAGGGTATGCGGAATTGTCTCATGCACCTCAACCAAACCTGCGCTCTAGCCCCCGGTTGAACCTACCCAAGCGCTGATCGCATTTGCATTCCACGGAAAAAGTGGGATTACAATATTTTGATAATATTTGATATTGGGGGATTGACTCTTGTTTCATTCCTTGCTATAATAACTTCGTAAGTTCATTGGAGTTACTAACCGGTTCCATCCCCTTCCCTTCTAAACTCAGGTTGCCCTCCGAGTCATTATGCCGCGCATTAAAAAAGCCACCCGTGAATACCTTAAAGAGCATAACCGTTCGCTGGTCTTCAAGCACCTGTTCGACCACGATAGCATCAGCCGCGCCGAAATCGCTCGTATCACCGGGCTGACTCCTACAACTGTCTCAGATATCATATCCGACCTGCTCGACGAAGACCTGGTGCAGGAAGTCGGCGTCGGCGTCTCCATTGGCGGTAAGAACCCTATCTTGCTCAGCCTGGTCGAAGACTCGCGCTGGTTGATCGGCCTGGACCTGGCGCAGAACCAATTCCGTGGCGCGGTGGTCAACCTGCGCGGTAAGATTCGACAGATGGTTTCGTTGCCGGTCAACGACCGCGACGGCGACGAGGCTCTCAAGCTGGTCTACGAGATCCTCGACCGGTTGATCGAGAACGCCGAGCAGCCTATCCAGGGCATCGGCGTAGGGACGCCTGGCCTGGTCAATACGAGCCAGGGTGTGGTGCTTAACGCCGTCAACTTGAATTGGAAAAACCTGCCCCTGGAGGACCTGCTGAGGCAGCGCTACCGCCTGCCGGTCTACGTGGTCAACGATAGCCAGGCGGCTGCCATCGGCGAATATACCTATGGGAAGGATCATCGGACGGACGACAATCTGGTGGTGATCAATGCCCGGCACGGCATCGGCGCCGGGATTATCATCAACGGCGCTCTCTACTACGGTGACGGCGGCAGCGCCGGCGAGATCGGGCACATCGTTGTGGTCCCAGAAGGCGGCTTGCCCTGCCGCTGTGGGAAGCACGGCTGCCTGGAGACCGTCGCCAGCGCTCAGGCCCTGGTCAACCGCCTGCGCAGCCTGGCAAGCCAGCACCCCTCGGATGGCCTGCCACGCTCGGCGAAAGAGATCACCCTGGATGCGATCGAGGAGGCGTTCGTCTGCGGGGATGAGCTGGCCCGGCAGGAGGTCCTCGAGACCGGGCGCTATTTCGGCCTGGCCATCTCCAGCCTGGTGGGTATCCTCAATATCCACAAGATCGTCGTTTCGGGAGATATGGCGCGCTTCGGGGAAGACTGGCTGGATGCGGTGAAAGATGCTGCAGCCGAGATGTCCCTCCCCGGCCTGGTCAAGAACACCCAGATCCAGATTGGCGAGCTGGGCAGCAATGGCATCATCTTAGGCGCCTCGGCTATGCTGGCCACGAACTACGCCCTGCTTTTCAAAAGAGAGCCGGTCCTGAACCCTTAGACCGCCAGCCTGCGGAGCATCTCACCCATGATAGGAACCTTTACCCTGGTTGCACCGAAAATCACTCCCCCCCTGGATGCGGGCTTCTTACCCGCGGCGTTGGCAAACCGCCACTTTGCCCAGGAAACGGCCTCTGATGGGCAGCCGCTGGTGATCGGATTGGAGCGTGAAGCCGGCAAAATCTCTCGCTATGAGACCTGCATTTTCCCTGATGGCCATCCTCGGGCGGAAGCCAACCGGATTTACGCCGAACGGCTGGTCAAGTTCCTGCTCTGGCAGCGCGGAGGGTATAAGATCTACGTTGGGGGTTCGCCTGCCGTCGCTGGTTACCTCCGCTCCCTTTACCGCACTGGAGGCCGGCGCGAGTTCGATAGCCGATTCATGAGCCAGCAGGTCTACGAACGCCCATTCGAGGTGCTGAGTTGCCTCGCTGAAGAGGTCCCGAGCACGGTCGAAGAGGGAGAGCTGTTGGGACGCCACCTGGATGGCTGCCGTATCGGCTTCGACCTGGGCGCCTCCGATCGCAAGGCCAGCGCCCTGGTGGACGGCAAGGTGATCTACAGCGAAGAGGTGATCTGGGAGCCGCGCAAACAAACCGACCCTGCCTATCACTACAACGAAATCATGGCCGCCTTGAAGGCCGCAGCTGCGAAAATGGAGCGCCTGGACGCCATCGGGGGCAGCTCGGCGGGCATCTATATCCAGAACCGGCCCATGGTGGCTTCCCTGTTCCGCGGCATCCCCGCGGAGCGCTTCTCCGAAATCCAGGACCTGTTCCTGCGCATTCGCAAGGAGCTTAATGTCCCCCTGGTAGTGATCAACGACGGCGATGTGGCCGCCCTGGCAGGCTCGATGTCGCTGGAGGATAACGGCGTGCTCGGGTTAGCCATGGGCTCCAGCGAGGCGGCAGGGTACATCGCCATGAATGGGCGCATCCTGGGCTGGTTGAACGAGCTGGCGTTTGCGCCGGTCGATTACAGCTCGGAGGCGCCTGTGGATGAATGGTCGGGCGATGCTGGCTGCGGCTCGCAGTATTACTCGCAGCAGTGCGTCTTCCGGCTGGCGCCCAAAGCCGGCATCCACATCCCCGCCGGGCTGACCGACGCCGAGCGGCTGGCTTTCGTCCAGGAAAAGCTGGAGGCCGGGCACGAGGGCGCCGAACAGATCTGGCGTAGCATGGGTATTTACCTGGGCTATGGCCTGGCTCACTACGCCGATTTTTACGACATTCGCCATGTGCTGCTCCTGGGCCGCTGCACCTCCGGTAAAGGCGGGTCGCTGATCTTAGAAGAAGCCAGGAATGTGCTGGAGATCGAGTTCCCCGAGCTGGCAGGGCGCCTCAACGTCCGGTTGCCCGACGAGAAAAGCCGCCGGGTCGGGCAGGCGGTGGCGGCTGCCAGCCTGCCGGCGAGAGATTGAAAGAAAGGTATGGAGATGAAATTTCACCTGGATAGCGCCGAGATTTTTGTTCCCGATGGCCTGCCTGAAGAACAGGCGCTCGGGCGCACCACGCACATGGCCATTAGCGCCCACCATGACGATATCGAGATTATGGCGGCTAAAGCCATCCTGCAGTGCTTCCAGCAAGGAGACCTGTGGTTTACCGGTGTGGTGATGACCGACGGTCGCGGCTCGCCCCGTGATGCCCTCTATAAAAATTACTCGGATGAAGAGATGCGCCAGGTGCGCATCAAGGAGCAGAAGAAAGCCGCCGTGGTGGGCGAGTACGCCGCCCAGATTTTACTGGATTACCCCAGCAAGGTCGTAAAAGACGCCGCCAACCCCCAGCCGGTTGAAGATCTGGTGAACCTGCTGAAGGCCGCCCGCCCGAAGTTCGTGTACACGCACAACCTGGCCGACAAGCACGATACTCACGTGGCCGCCGCTCTGCGGGTCATCTCCGCCCTGCGCCTGCTCCCGCCGGCAGACCGCCCGCAGAAGCTCTATGGGTGCGAGGTCTGGCGCAGCCTGGATTGGCTGGTGGACACCGACAAGGTTCCTTTCGACCTGAGCCACCAGGAGAACCTGCAGGCCGCGCTGCTGGGTGTCTACGATTCGCAGATCAGCGGCGGCAAGCGCTACGACCTGGCTACCATGGGTCGCCGGCGTGCCAACGCCACCTACTTCGAATCGCATGGGGTCGATACCACCCAGGAGCTGTCTTTCGCCATGGACCTGACCCCATTGATCGATAAGCCCGACATGGACGCAGCGACCTTCGTACAGGAGCATATCGCTCGCTTCGCCCAGGACATCGCCGAGCGCTTGCGACGCGTAAGTTGAAAAGCGGAGCCACAGATGGACACAGAATAGACAGGGATAGATAAAAGCCAAAACTCCACCCATCTTTGAAAAAATCATTTGGATCTGGCCCCAAAGGAGGTGAAAGCAAGAGAAGGAATAATTGAGCAAGGATTTCGTTTTTCCAACCGTTGATTTGCGTGTTTCGTTCATTACCCATCAAAAGAACGTTTCAGGAGAAGATAAAATGCGCACAAAGCTGTTTTCCCTAATGATCCTGGCGAGCATGATCCTGGCTGCATGCGCGCCGGCTGCCGTCCAGCCCACTGCTGCCCCGGTGTTGCCCACCTCGGCCCCCGTGGTCCAGACGGTCGTTGTCCAGCAAACCCAGATCGTCAAAGAGCAGGTCGTCGTCACACCAACCCCCGGCCCCAACCCCGAGGCGGTGATTCCCGGCGTCGAACCAAATGCCGAGATCTCCCTGTGGACCTTCTACCTCTCGCCCTGGTTCGACGATTATATTAAGAGCACGATTACCCGCTTCGAGCAGACCTACCCGGGCGTGAAAGTAAATTGGGAAGACCACCAGGCTACCTTCCTGCAGGATTACCGCAACGCCATGGCTGCTGGGACCGCCCCCGACGTGGCCAACCTCTCCGATACCGAGGGCTGGGTGCGTGAGTTCGCCGCCAAAGGCCTGCTGCTCTCCATGACCGACAACCTGCCCAAAGAAGTGATCGACAGCTACTACCCCGGGCTGTTTAACCTGCAGCTGGTGGGCGGCAAGAGTTACCAGGTGCCTTGGTACCAGGCTGTCGCTATCGAACTGATCAACAAACAGGTCTACGACAAGACCGAGTTGAAAGTCTCTGACTTCCCCAAGAATTACGACGAGCTTCCCGCGCTGTGCGCGACCATCAAGCAGAAGACCGGCACTCTGTGCGATATCCGCCTGACCGTGACCGACCTGCTGCGCGACATGGCTTACCAGGGCGGCGTCAAGGTCATGAGCGACGATGGCAAGAGCTTCACATTTGACTCCCCCGAAGCAGTTACCTGGCTGCAGATGTACGTGGATATGGTCAAGAAGGGGCTTGTCGACCGCACGGCACTGGTCACTACCGACGACCGCGTGGGTCTCGAGCTCTTCACCTCCGGTCATGCCGCCTTTTACCAGACCGGGCCGCAGTTGATCCGTGATGTGCGCGCCAACAATCCTGGACTGTACGGCTACCTGGACATCGCCATGCTGCCGGTGGGCAAGTCCGGCGCTACCGCCCCCACCTCCATGGCTATGTCGGTGAAGGCCGATACCAAGTTCCCCAAAGCCTCTCTGGCGCTGGCCGTGTTCTTCACCAATGCCCAAAGCCAGCTTGAGTTCTCCAAGCTTGCCACCATCTTCCCCTCCACACCGGCTTCCTACGCAGATCCTTTCTTCGCCTCCACCCCAGTGGCCATCGAAGAAATGGTGCGCCCTATGGCCAAGGACCTGATCTCCGTTCAGGCTGACATCATGCCCGAGATCCCGCAGCCGGCCGATGTGAACGAGATTGTCCTGCAGGCCGTGCAGTCTGCCCTGTTCAACAACGTCCCTGCCCAGCAAGCGCTGACGGATGCCGTCCAGAAGGCTAACGCGCTGCTACAATAGCCCAAACAGTATCATTAAATCACCGTAGGGGCGCGATTCAATTGCGCCCCTACAAGAAACGCCTTTGTAGTCCAGGCCCTTGTGGCCGGATAGGGTCGCCCTCGTGGCTGGCCAGGTCGCCCCACAAGGGGGCGGACTACAAAAAAATGGGCATGATATGAATAAAAAACTGTCTCTGACGCCATACATGTTCATCACCCCCGCCATGCTGGTCATCGGCGTCTTCGTGCTGTTCCCCATCGTGGCCGTGGTGTACTACAGCTTCACCGACTACGACATCATCACCAAGCCGGTTTGGGTCGGGCTGCAGAACTACCAGTACCTCCTTCACGACGACGTCTTCTGGCAGGCGCTCAAAAATTCCTTTATCTACCTGCTTGCCACGCCGATTGTAATTGTCCTGTCGATCATTCTGGCCATCATGGTCAACCGCAAGCTGCCCGGGATCAACCTGTTCCGTGGGCTGTACTATATCCCGGCCATCAGCGGGAGCATCGCCGTGGGCATTATCTGGCGCTGGCTGTTCGACGCCCAGGGCGGGCTGCTCAACGGGGTGCTCATCTGGGTGGGATTGATCAAAGAGCCGGTGCAGTGGCTGGCGGAGCCGGGCTTTACCCTGCCCATTGCCATGCTGCTGACCATCTGGATGGGGGTGGGCTACTACATGATGGTCTTCCTGGCCGGGCTGCAGAATATTTCGGAGGAGCTGTACGACGCGGCGCAAATCGACGGCTGCAACAGCTTCCAGAAACACCTGCACGTGAGCCTGCCCGGTTTGCGGCCTCAGATTGTGGTGGTAACGGTGATCTCGTCCCTGGCTGCCATCGAAGTCTACAACGAGATCTTCGTGCTCTTCGGCCAGCTCGGCGGGATCATGAACAGCGGTGTGACCATGGTCTTTCTCCTATGGAGAGAAGCTTTCCGGCTGCAGCACGCCGGCAGGGCAGCTGCCGTGGCCATGGTGCTGCTGGTCATCACCCTGGCGTTTTCGATCTTCAATCTTCGCCTGCTCGAACGCGGCTCGGAGGCGGAATAATGGAACTCGCTTATATGGTTGCCGCCAGGCGTTCCCACGCAGTCGCTCTGCGCAAGCGCTTCTTGAGCAACGTCTTCTGGTATGCGGTGCTGATTGTCATCGCCCTCGGGATGATCATGCCGTTCCTGTGGATGTTCCTGACCTCTTTCAAGGGGCCGAACGACGTGATTTATTCGGTGCCTCCGCAGTTCATTCCTCACGACCCGACCTTTGCCAACTACATCCGGGTGTGGAACAACCTGCCGGTAGCTAGCTTCTTCCTGAACAGCATCCTCGTGGCCGGTATTACGGTGGTGGGCAACGTGCTGATCACCTCGCTGGCTGCTTACCCGTTTGCCAAGATGAAATTCAAAGGCCGCGACTCGATCTTCTATTTCCTGCTGGCTACCTACATCGTCCCGGTGCAGCTCACCTACATCCCCAGCTACATTCTGGCGGTCAAAGTCTTCGGCTACTATAACAACATCTCGGCCTTGATCTTCCCCAGCCTGGCGAGCATCTTCAATATCTTCCTGCTGCGGCAGGCTTTCAAGGCGGTGCCCGCCGACCTGATCGACGCCGGGCGGGTAGACGGCGCCGGCGAGCTGCGCATCTGGTGGAGCATCTTGCTGCCGGTGGTGAGGCCTTCGCTGGCCACGGTGGCGATCATTACCTTCGTCAACCAGTGGAACGACTTCCTGTGGCCTTCGCTGATGCTGCAAACCATGGACCACAAGACACTCACGGTGGGTCTGATGTCGCTGCAGGGCATGTTCAGCTCGGATTTCCGCGGGGTGGCCGCCGGTGTGGGCATGATGGTCATCCCCATATTGATCTTCTTCGTGGCTCTGCAGAAGTACTTCGTGCGTGGACTGACCGGCGCGGTGAAGGGTTAGTCTGTTGTAGTAGATGGCTTCTCAAAGAAGAAGTGTGTCGCTGCCAGCCGACCGGCGCGGTGAAGGCTTGGCCCGTTGCTTTGGTTGGTTTCTTTAAAAAGAAGTGTGTCGCTGCGAGCCGCCCGGCGCGGTGAAGGCTTGGCTCGTTGCTGTGGATGGCTTTTCCAAAAAGAAGTGTGTCGCTGCGAGCCGCCCGGCGCGGTGAAGGCTTGGC
>JAMCRR010000183.1 GCA_023381565.1 Chloroflexota bacterium | reverse complement strand
GGGTGCTGGAGAGAATTAAAAAAGCCGTGGATGATCACGGCGGTTATGGTGCCCCCAAGGGGACTCGCATCCCTGCCGCAGGTGGCTTGAGGGAATTAAAAAAGCCGTGGATGATCACGGCGGTTATGGTGCCCCCAAGGGGACTCGCATCCCTGCCGCAGGTGGCTTGAGGGAATAAAAAGGCCGTGGATGATCACGGCAGTTGTAGTGCCCCCAAGGGGACTCGAACCCCTGTTTTGGCCTTGAGAGGGCCGCGTCCTGGGCCACTAGACGATGGGGGCCAGCGCCCGGTATTGTATCATAGCCCGCACCCACCGTCCAGTTACCTGCGCAGCCCATCGCTCCCTACGGGATGACTTGCAGCGGCTGCGGGTAAGGCGACCCCTTCTCCGTAGCCTCCAGCAGCACCGGCGGTCGGGGCTTTTGCGTGAAATCGAAGGCCGCGCGCATGTCGTTGGCGTTGGCATCCCGCGCCGTCATCGATTTGACGCTGAAGCGCTCCTCCACCAACCGCAGCCACGATTCAAATGAATACGTGGTGTGATCGATAAGCCCCTGCCGAGCGTAGGGACTGATCACCAGACCGGGCACACGGATGCCATAGCCATATTCATCCACCTTGGGCGGTGTCACATGGTCGTAAAACCCGCCCCAGTCATCCCAGGCGATGAAAATCGCCGTCGAGTTCCAATTGGGGCTTTCCATCACCGCGTTGACCAGCCCGGTTACGTAAGCCATGCCGGTCTGGATGTTGACCGGCGGGTGCTCGCTCACCTCCGTCGAGGGAATCACCCAGCTCACCTGGGGCAGCGTGCCGCTGCGGGCATCGACGTAGAACTGGGCCGTGTCCACCATGCGACTGTGCTGGAGGGGGTCGTTCATTACTTTAGGGAACTTCGGCAGGGGGTTCCACAATGAGAACAGGTAGGGGTGCTGCTGTTGTTTCCCAACCGCTCCGACCACCTCTCCATTGTCTTCGTCGGGGGCAGTCCCGGAGGTTACGTAATATTTCCAATCGATCTCACCACTCGTGAGCAACTCGGTGATCTCGGGGAAGGTAAAGCTTGTCGGAATGCGCTGGCGATAGCCTACATAACCGCCGCTCTGCGCCGCCAGCATATACAGGTGGGCCGGCAGCGTGTATGAAGCCACCGATTCGAACAGGCGGTCTTGGAGCACATACAGGCGGGCGTAGTTCCAGTAGTTGGGGATTTCGTGGTAATCGTGGTAGCCCATCACATCGCGTGGGTCGTGTCCTGGCAGGCAATTGACAAATGGCGCCCGGCAAGGCGCTGCCCCTGAGGCGCTGCGCGCTTTATAAGACCACTCCAGGAAACCGTCCATTTTGCCGTTGTTGATGTCCGCCCAGGCGTTGGTCCAGCCGTGCGGCCCGCCCCGGTTGATCAGGCTTGTATCATGATAGGGCGCAATGCAGCTTCCACCGTATGGGTCTGCGAGGCAGATATCCGGTGGAATGCCATCTGCCCCAGGATAGGTCCCGAAATAAGAGTCGAAGCTGCGATTTTCCTGCATGATGAAGACAAAATGCTGGATCTTCTCCAGCCCGGGTGGAATCGGGGAAGGGGAAACCGGAGAGATGGTCTGAGGAAAGGGAAGCGGTTGGCTCGTGACAATTGGAGGATTATCCGCCTCGCAGGCAGCCATCGCTAAAAGCAGCCCCAGCAAGCAGGCAGCCTTCTGGAAATACTTGTGCAGCTTCGGATTGCGTATCCCGTACATAGAATTCCACCCCACCTGATAACATCTCCCACCCCTGTCTGGCGGTTGGTTAATTCTATTTTAATCGGAAAAGGCTAAAGTCGCGATTGAATCTGGTAAAATTTCCGCAGATATCCGATCCAAATAATGTCATGGAGCAAACCATGTCTGAAGGCGCGCAGGATTTGCTGGTACGCGGGATCGCAGCAGCCAAAGCGGGCGATAAAAGCGAAGCCCGTTTCTATCTGAACTGGATGCTGACCCTGGAAGCCGAGCCGGGACAGCAGATGGAAGCCTGGTACTGGTTGAGCGAGATCAGCGACGAACCCGCCCAACAGCGCCGCTTCCTGGAGGAAATCCTGGCTGAAGACCCCTTCAACTTCCGTGCCCGGCGAAAGTTGTCGATCCTGGATGGGCGATTGGACCCTACCCAGATCGTAGATCCCGACCACCTGCCCCCAATTGCTATCCCTGCCCCCGCCCCGGGCGATCTGCAGCGCTTTACCTGCCCCCAATGTGGTGGTCGCATGACGTACACCCCCGATGGAACCAGCCTGACCTGCGAGTACTGCGCCACCCGCCAGCGCGATGCGGTTGCCGAGCAGGCCGTCAGTGGCGAAGAAGATTTTCTGCTGGCGCTGGCCACGCAGCGCGGGCACTCCGGCGCCGGCGCCCAGCTCGTGGATAGCCCCGCCCTCGACTGCCCTAGCTGCGGAGCTTCCTTCTGGCTGGCACCCGACGCGCTCAGCCTGACCTGCCCCTACTGCCAGTCGGTTTACGTGATCAAACGTCAGGAGACCCGCCGCTTGATCCCCCCGGCCGCCATCCTCTCCATGTCCATTTCGCGTGAGCTTGCCCATCTGGTGCTGGAAGGCCTGGGCTGTTCCAACGCGATCCTGCAGGGTCTCTATTTGCCTGCCTGGTCATTTTTTGTCGGTGGGCAGGTGGCGTGGAAGGCGCTGCGCCGGAAAAACAGGCAGTGGGTTCCCGAGGCTGGCCTCGAGCTAGGCGACCAGCAAGATATCCTGGCGCCGGCTTCTCCCCGGTGGAAAACAATCTGCCCGGAAGAAATCTCCGGCTATGATCTAGGGGCGCTGGTTCCTTACGAACCCCGCTATCTGGCAGATTGGCCTGCCGAGACATACCAGATCGCCGCGGCTCAGGCTTCCTTGAGCGCTCGCCAGATCGCCCTGAAGCGCATCCGCCAGAAGATCGAAGGCAGTCAATTTGAAGGTCTGCGTGATTTAACCCTCGACTCATCGACTTTATCGGTCGAGACTTTCCGGTTAGTCCTGCTCCCGATCTGGATGGCTTCTTCCAGGGATGGGGAGAGCCGGGAGTATCTCAACGGGCAAACAGGCGGCAGATTTTCTGGCGATTAGTTGGCTTTGAGGTGATTCTCTTTATACACACGCACGCGCGTGCCAAGACCGGGCAGTGAGTTGATTTCCATCTGCGCCCCGATCAGATTCGCGCGTTCGATCATCCCGGCCAGCCCGAAGTGCTTGCGTTCCAGCAGGGCGTCCAGCTCTAAATGGCCTTGGCTGGCAAACCCGACCCCATCGTCGATCACGGTGAGGTCGAAGCAGTCCGGCTCGAGAGTCCCAGAAATGCTGATCGTTTTCGCGTGTGAATGCTGCAAGGCGTTCTTGCAGGCCTCCTGCACGATGCGGTACAGGTGCAGCTCGGTCTGAGGAGGGTAGCGCACCTCGCTGGGAGGTAAATCCACCTCGATGACGAGATCGTCTCCCAACCGGGCAGGCGCTTCATCGGCAAGCTCGTCCAATGCAGTGCGCAGCCCGTAGTTGAGCATGGTGGGGCGCAGGCCGCTGATGACCTCACGGATGTGAGCCGTGGCTAATTTGTAGGCTGCCTCGAAAGGCTCGCTGTGGTCGTTTGCCGCGAGAGCCAGGATTGCCAGCTGGTTCAGAACCCCATCGTGCAGCTCGAGGGCGAGCTGCAAGCGCTCCGCCTCCTGCCGGTCGATATCCACCTGGTAGAGGTGAATCAGGCGCTCTGCCTGGGCCAGGTTGAGCAGCGCAACCGCCGTCTGGTCGGCTAACGCCTGCAGGGTAGGGATCTCCACCTGGGCGTAATAGTCGTCTGGGTCGCGCCGCCCAAGCAGCCAAAGCCCGATGCGCTGGTTGCCCACCCGCAGCGGCAGCGCCAGCCGTACCCAACTGCATGGGGAGTGTCCATTTGACCCAACCGTATCTCTCTGGTATATGCCGGCTTGCTGCCACAGGATTTCGATGGAGGTCTCATCCGGGATAAAGGATGGGTCGACCTCCTCGGTATAGAGGAAATATGCGCGCCCGCCTTCATCGAACCGCAGCAAGGCAGATTGGCGGACCATCAGGCTGGGAAGGATGGCATCGCGTAAAAGCTGAGTAAGGTGTTGGGCGTCCAGGCTGGTGGAGATGCGCGCGGCATAGGTCGCCAGGAGCTGGGTTGGCGGCACGGGCATCCCTAATATATGCCGGTCGGTCCAGCGTTCGAAGAGTGGGAATAGCAGAGCGCTCAGGCAGGCAGCCAGGAGAGGGAAGGCCAATCCAACGATAAAAGTTGACCTGGAAAAGTTGTAGTGGATGCTCAAATAGGAGAGGAGCAGAATGGTCGCCGTTGCTATCGAAATCAGGAAGGCATACAAAGAGATGACCCGGTTTGCGCGCAGCTCCAACCCTCCCAATTGCCTGCGGTAGACCACGTAGAAATAAATGCCCGGCAGCGCCGGGAATGCGGCAATCGCATAGCTGCCCAAAATCCAGGGTATGGTCCAGAATTGGCTCATGCTCAAAACTGCGAGGGGCAGCATGATCAATACGGCTGCTGCGAATAGGAGCGCCATGGTGCGACGTTCGCCAGGCTGCCTGATAAAATGAGCCGCCATGAGCACGATCAAGCCTACTGCCGTAAAAGCAAAACCCATATAGAACAGGTTGTTTGGGATCCATTCGAACCATTGGATCACTGCCAGTGCGGCTCCCAGTGCATACCCACTCTGGGTGAGCCGGGTGGGGAGCCGTCCCAAAGGTACCGGAAAAACCCAATGCAGGTGCAGGTAAACCGGCAGGCTGATCCAGACGATCATGCGAAACAGGATAGCGCTGTTCCACGACCCCCAGGGAGAGGAATTCCCAATGACCAGCCAGATGGCCGTCAAATAGTTGAAGGCAATTAACAACCGCCAACGCGTGTCTTTTGGCCTCAGAAACAGGAGGGTGGCAGTGCCGAAACCCCAAAAGATATACCCGAGCAGCCAGTAATTGATGATCCGGTTGCGCACCTCACCAGAGCTCAGGGCCGGCATGATCCAGGGGACGGTTAGCTGCTTGCCGTTCCGCTCGATGGTCAGGTGCAGCGTGTCGCCTGGCGCCAGCGAATCAAATAGTGCCTGGTGCTTGTGAAGCTGTGCACCCTCGAAATTGATGGTCCCGATCTGGATCAGACGGTCGCCGACTTGCAGGGAATTTTCTGGCGGCTGTAGGTTAAAAAAACCCAAAATTTGGCCATTACTAGGATTGAACTCGAAACCCGGGTACGGCGTCCGGAAGATCAGCGCGTAGGTATATACCAAGAGAATACGGCTCACCCAGAGTGGAAGTACATGTTCATTCTGAACTCGTATGAACATGGAGTGGAGACGAGTCATCGGGGTGGGCTGGAGCGAGAGTCGCGGTCGGTATGTTAAAGGAAGATATCGATAATGAAACGCTCACATTATAGCACACCCGATAATGTGAAACAGATCTGAAAGGAATTGTAACGATACAATGGAGATTCTATTTGGCGCAGCCTCAGCAGACAAACCGGCAACTGCGAACAGCGATCAGACTGGGATTAATCTACGGAGGCAGTAGAATTCGATGTGACCAGACCCAGCTGGCGGGCTTTGGCAATCGCGGCGGCGCGGTTGTTGACGTTCAGGCGTACGTAGGTAGAAGAAAGCAGATTGCGGACAGTGGAGTTTTCCACCCCCATTTTGACGGCAAGCTCACCTGTTGTGCATCCAGGATAAGCTGCACACAGCGACAGGGCTTCCAACTGGCGAGGCGTGAGCAGTTCCAGGGGTTCGCTCGCGGGGGAATGCCTGCGCATGAGCTGTTGGTGGGCTTGCTGACTGAAATAAACCCCGCCGTTGGCTACCGAGCGAACGATCGATCCCAGCTGCCAGATCGATTCACGGTCATCTTTGACGATATAGCCGCTGGCGCCCGCATCCATCATGGCCTGGATCAACGTGCGCTGGTTGTGCATCGAGATCACCAGGACTGCCAGATCTGGGTAGCGCTGCAGCAGCTTCGGCACCAGGTGCAAAATGGGGTAAGGGTTGGGGTTATCTACGGATGTGGGCACATTCACATCCAATATAAGCACGTCGGAGGTGTTCTGCTCGAGGTAAGGTTCTAATTCTGAACCAAAGGATAGCGTGCCGGCAATCTCGATATCCGGAACCCCACTCAACCTGTAGCAGTAGCCATCCACAATGCTTTGATGGTCGTCTAGAATTGACACACGAATAGGATTGTGCATTTGCACTCTCTATCAATATTGTATACCAGAATCCTATGTAAATTGTGACTGACAGGCTTAGAAGGGAAGAATCAGTACAAATGTCTATTTCATCTAAACCACTGCCTATTTCTTTTGCCCTCGAAATACGGTATAAACATATCAACTCGAGAGAGAATAATGGGGTGGACTGAACAACACCGGGCTGTGGGTGGGTCAGGGGAAAACCCCATGGCGATCATTCGTCGGGCAGTGGGCGCGATCAGGGGAAGCGCCCACTGCCTGTTTAAACGCGAGATAAATTGACTTCATTCAAGTAGTAGTTTATAATCTTGCGGTTAGTTATATTTAGGATTACTATGGATGATGATTTTCTAAAGAAACTTCTGAGAATCAGCTTTACGGAGTACGAAGCAAAAGTATATCTGGCTCTGGTGCGGCAAAGCCCCTCAACGGGATACCAGTTAAGCAAAGCGGCGGGTGTGCCACGTTCGATGGTTTATGAAGCCCTGGGACGCCTGGATGCGCGCGGCATCGTGCTTAAAACCATCGAGCACCGGGCTACCCTTTACCGTCCTTTGCCTCCCGATGTGCTCCTTGATCGGTATGAACAGGAAAACCACCAGCTCATCCACGACCTGCGTTTGGGATTGCAGGAGCTTTACACCTCCAGCAACGAAAACTACATTTGGTCGATCAGCGGGCGTCCTTCGGTGCTATCCTACGCGGCAAAAATGATCCAGGGAGCCTCTCAGGAGGTGCTGCTCGTCCTTGCAGATGCCGACCTGGATGCATTGCGGGGCGATATCGAAGATGCCTGCGTTCGCAGCGTCTCCATCAGCGCCCTGCTGACCGGCGAAGGGCAGTTAAGCTGCGGGCGTACAGCTTACCACTCGCCGATCGAAAGCGAGCTGCAGGACCTGACGCGCGATCTGGTGGTGGTGGTAGACAATCAGGAAGCTCTTATTGCCAGAACCGATCTCGAAATGTCGGCCACGATCACCCGCAACCGAAACCTGGTACTGATTTCTCGCCAATTTGTTTGGATGGAACTTTTTACCCAACGGATTTATACCTTCTTAGATCCTGCCCAGCTTACCCGGATGGACCCGGAAGATCGTCAGTTTTTTGCAGGCCTTTCTCCTCGGCTCCCGTGAACTCCCGACCCCATAGGATTTATGCCATAGTTGGCTATTCGGTATTTATATACTCCGGTTGGATCACAATACTTTATTTCAGGATTGATGAATGAGCAGTTCATTAGCGCAAACAGCAGATAAAGAAAAACGCCAGGCCGCTCTCAGCTCAGTGGTCGCGGCAATCGCATTGACATCCTTCAAATTGATCGTCGGGTTGATGACCAACAGTCTGGGTATTTTGGCTGAAGCGCTGCATTCGACGCTGGATTTAGTGGCAGCTCTGGTCACCTTGTTTGCAGTGCGCGCTTCAGGGAAACCCGCCGATCAAGATCATCACTATGGGCACGGAAAGATCGAGAACCTCTCCGCTTTGTTCGAGACGGTCTTGCTGCTCGTGACCTGCGTCTGGATTATTTACGAATCGATCCAGCGGCTGTTTTTCAAATCAGTGGAGGTCGATGCCTCCATCTGGGCATTTATCGTGATGGGCACCTCGATTATGATCGATTACTCCCGCTCGCGCATCCTCTACCGGGCAGCGCGCCGCCATAATAGCCAGGCTTTGGAAGCCGACGCCTTGCACTTCAGCACCGATATCTGGTCGTCCTCCGTAGTGATCGTCGGCCTGATCGGCATTCGCCTGAGCGGGTTCTTCCCCAACCTGGGCTTTCTGGCCAAAGCTGACGCCGTGGCCGCCTTGGGGGTCGCTATGATCGTGGTCTACGTCAGCATGCAGTTGGGCTACCGCTCGGTGCAAGGCCTGTTGGACAAAGCCCCTGATGGGTTGGCGGAAAAGATACGCCTCGTGGTTGACAGCATCCCCGGGGTGACCGATTGCCATCATGTGCGCGTGCGCCCTTCGGGGCCGAGCTTGTTCATTGATGTCCATGTATATCTGGATGATGAACAACCCCTCAAGGACGCGCATGCCCTGACCGAGGTGATCGAGGCGCGCATCCATGATCTGGCTCCCAGGGCCGATATCACCGTTCATCCCGAACCGCTGGTTCGCCCCCCGCAGACACCACCTGTATAAAGCCACGCAGCACGGAAGAATATGGCCGGCGTTCGGTACAACATAAAGAACCCCAGTTTGCTCTGGGGTTCTTTATGTTCTGAGTCTGGGATCCTGGTTAAAGGGTACCGGGATCGGAGCGAGGTTTTATTGGATCTGGTAGACGATCGTCACATCAACCGTCAAGGTTAGCTGCCCGGAGGAGATGGGCGAGCGGGAGTAATCGATCATAATC
>JAMCRR010000011.1 GCA_023381565.1 Chloroflexota bacterium | reverse complement strand
GCAGTCACCAAGGCCTACGAGAATACCCTGCGCAAGGGCCTGGACATGAAGGCGTATAAGAGCCAATGGGACGTTCTGAGTGTTGCTACCGGCGCAGGCGCCTGCACTGTGGCCTATATCCTGTGGTTGGATGCCTTCACGGTACCGATGGTGATCGACCTGTTCAACAAGCGCTTCCACAACTATGCGGCCATGAACCCGACCCGTGGTGAAGCCGACGAGCTGCACAATGCCGACTTCATCGATATCCTCAAGCGCGGCGAAGGTATCCTTGAGATCGAGCCAAAGGGCGGCGGCGCTAAGATCAAGGGCATTCCGGTTGACCTCACCCCGGTAACGGAGAACCCGGTCATCATGAATCCCCAGCGCTACACCTATCCGGCGTGCGCGATCACTCAACGCTTCGCAGCTCTGATGAGCCTGGCTGACTATCCGTGCTTCCTGACCACCGAGTGCGTTACCGCAACGGTCATGACCAATATCATCGCCCTCGACCCGGGCAGCCCGGCGTCACCGGCCCGTACTTGTAAAGATTGCGCTACCACCACCCTGCTCAAGCGCAATACACCGATGACGAAGGGCATTGATGCTGGCGAGAAGGGCCTGTGCGAGTGGAACGTGGCAGTCTAGCTACTGGCGAAGGATACACATTGAGACAAACGGGCGCATCCCGTGAATCCAGCGGGATGCGCCTATCAATCTCGCATGTGAGCGCCCGCTATTCTAAACGGAAGAGATAATGTACGGGCAATCCTGAGAACTCGATCAGGTGGAAGAATATGATCAGTATCAACCGGAAAGCTTATGAGATTGCCGATGCCATGGCCGCCCGCGCCGAGCAATTGGCCATCCAGGTGTCTCATCTAACAAATGGAGCGCGGGTTATCGATCTGGGGCTTCACGCTCCCGGTGGGCTGCTGGCGGGTAAATATGCAGCCGAAGTCAGCCTGGGTGGAATGGGGGAGGTCAATTTTCTGCCATTGGATTTTGGGGATTATTGGCTGCCCGGCGTCAGTGTGGCTGTGGACCAACCAGAAATCGGATGCATGGCTTCGCAGTATGCCGGCTGGGGAATCCGAGTGGGTGATTTTTTCGCTATCGGCTCCGGACCGGCCAGGGCGCTGGCAAGGGTCGAGCCGGTATTCAAAAAGCTGGATTACGCGGACCACTCCCGCTCGGCAGTGATCCTCCTGGAGACGCGCCAGCTTCCAGGAGACGAGGTGGCTGAATATATCGCCTCAAAATGCCAGGTTAATCCAGCCGACCTGACGCTCATCGTCGCGCCAGCTTCCTGTTTGGGAGGCTCCGTACAACTTTCAGCGAGAGTGGTAGCCACGGGTATGCACAAGATGCTCTACCTGGGATTCGATGTCCGCAAGGTCTTGCACGGCTTTGGCGCCTGCCCGATCGCAACCGTGGTCACCGATGAAGACCTTGCCAGCGCGCTGTCAAATGATTGTGTGCTTTACGGCGGGCGAGTCCATTATACAGTGCGCGCCGATGATGAAGAAATCGAAGCCATGATCGAGAAAATGCCATTATCGGCGTCGCCAGACTTTGGCAAGCCTTTCCTCGAGATCTTCAAGCGCTATGGGAGTTTCTATAACATGGATCCCCTGGTCTTTTGCCCTTCGCAAGTGACCATCAATAACTTGAACAGCGGGCGAACTTTTCGCGCGGGGAAGTCGGCCCCGGACGTGATCAGAGAATCCATGTTCGGCAGAAAATAAACCCGATAAGGATCCGGGCGAATGAAGTGCAGGAGTAAACCCCATCACGGGGGAATGCAGGTCAAAGGAAGGCGATTATGAAAAAGCTACTTATCCAATTGGATGGCGACAAATTTGCCAGCACTTTCGACTGCATTGTGGCTCACGACTCAGGGGCCGATGATGTGTTGAGTTATGGCGGTGTGACCGTGGCAGATGTACGCCCTTTAATCCTGAGCGCCTTCTTTACGCGTGGCATCCCCGACCTAAAAAACCTGGCTGGCTGGATCGGCGGCTCGGACGTTGAACTGGGCGAACAGATCCTGGCAGAAGCCCAACGCACGTTTTTCGGTCCATTCAAGATCTCCCTGATGCTTGATAGCAATGGGTGCAATACCACTGCCTCTACGGCCATCGCGAAGTTGGTGCGCCAGACCGATCTGCGTGGGAAAACGGCTTTGGTGATTGGCCCCGGGCCGGTCGGGCTGCGGGCGGCTTCTCTGTTGGCTCGCGAAGGTTGCCAGGTGCAGCTCATTTCGATCCCGCCCCAATTGCTGGGCAGCCGCTACAATTCCGAGCTTTCCCAGAAGACGCTGGCGAGCGCGCGTAAAGCGGCTGAAGCTGTTCACAGTTCCGAAACAACGGGCAATGGAAGCCTGCACGTGGAAGATGTGCTCGATCTTTCCAGGCTGGAAGATTTATTGGGGAAAGCTGAGATCGCGGTTGCAGCCGGGCCGGCCGGTCTGCAAGTGCTTGGCCTATCTCAGTGGGCGTCGAAAGAAAAGCTGCAATGGCTGATCGATTTCAACCTGACTGAGCCGTTGGGGATAGAAGGGGTCAAACCGGCGGATGATTTTGCCGAGCGTGAGGGCAAGCACGTATTAGGAGCGCTCGCCATTGGCAATCCAAAAATGAAAGTGCATAAAGCCTGCATTGCCAAATTATTCGAGAGAAACGACCTGATACTGGATACAGAAGGCGTCTACCAAATTGCCAAGGAACTGGCCTGAAACCAAATCTACCAAAGAAACGAGGTGAACGATGACCAGAGTCATTGGGATCGATCCTGGCACGGTGAGTTTCGATATCTGCGGCCTGGAGGATGGCAATGTATTCCTGGACACTACTTTGCCGACGACGGAATTCGCTGCTGATCCTCGAAAGCTAGTCGATCTTATCCAATCAGCCGGAGACCTGGACCTGATCGTGGCCCCTTCCGGTTATGGCCTCCCGCTCGTGCCCATCGAGCAGTTTGGAGACCAGGAACGCTTTCTCTTCACTCTGGTGGATGAACGGGAACGAGGCGGGATCTCGGTGTTAGGGGGGATGGGCAAAATGATTCCGCTAATGAAAGAAAGCGGGCTGCCTTTCCTGTTCATTCCAGGGGTGATTCATTTACCCAGTGTTCCGGAATACCGCAAGGCTAATAAGATCGACATGGGCACAGCAGACAAACTTTGCTGCCTGGCGCTCGGTATCTACGACCAGGCCCGGAGGTACAGCCTGCGCTTTGAGGAGACCTCCTTTGTCCTGGCCGAGGTAGGCGGGGCCTACACTGCGGTAATGGCGGTATCCGCCGGCAAAGTGGTGGATGGCCTGGGAGGAACGGTGGGCGGGCCGGGTTTCTACTCGCTGGGCAGCATGGACGGAGAATTGGCTTACCTGTTAGGCCGCTTCCCCAAAGAGCTCCTGTTTTCAGGCGGGGCGGCTTATATTGCCGGCCAGCCGGAACTCTCGCCTGAGGCGCTCATCGAGCTGGCGCAACACGATGGGCGAGCGCGCATTGCCTACGAAGCGCTGCTGGAAGGCGTTTGCAAGAGCGTGGCTGTGGAAATGGTGGTGGCGCCCAATCCGAGGGAGATTTTGCTCTCGGGTCGGTTGTGCCGTTATGCGGAAATTCGCCGGGAGCTCACTCGTCGTTTGCAAGGGTACGGCCCGGTGCGCCAGGTGGAAGGATTCGCCAGCGTGGCCAAGGAGGCGGCTCAAGGAGCGGCGCTCATCGCCGATGGGCTGGTGGGAGGCGCCTACCAGGAGATGGTTGACGTGATGGAGATACGCGAGGCAAAGGGCACTTCGTTGGATCATCTTTACATCAAAGGAGTCGAGGCTTTACGCAATAAATACCTGGCGTGAAAATACTGATTATTGGTGTGAGCGCGCGGGCGATGGCCGCATCGGCGGTTGGCAGCAATTACCAGGTCGCTGCCCTGGACGCTTTTGGGGATGTGGATTTGGAAGCCTTGTGCGAGTGTCATTCGGTGAGGCGAGATTTCCGGCTCCCTTTCAGCGCCCAGGGATTATTTAAGGCCAGCCAGAGCCTGACTTTCGACGCCGTCGCTTATACCGCCAACCTGGAAAATCACCCGCAGGTGGTGGGCGATTTTGCCCGGCGCCGCAAGGTGTTTGGCAATCCCCCTGAGGTTTTGGCGCGGGTGCGCCATTGGCCTATACTGTTTTCTGTTCTCGAAAAGGAAGGGTTCAGAACTCCCGCAACGCTTTATTCGGGCGAAGCCGGCTCCCCTGACTCGCGGCGAAAATGGCTGGTTAAACCGGTGCGCGGGGGCGGGGGGCAGCACATAACATTTTGGCGAAACGGCCAACGCATCAAGCGCGGTTTCATGCTCCAGGAATACGTGCCCGGGGTGGCCTGTTCGGCCTCGTTCGTGGCTAACGGCCAGAAAGCCGTCGTGATCGGCTTGACTGAACAACTTGTGGGCCGGACCGAATTCGGTGGGCGCGGCTTCTGTTATTGTGGTAACATTTTGCCTATGGACGCTGGGCTGGCTAATGCCCCAGAAGTCCTGGATCAGGTACAGCGAATTGCATCGCTACTCACCCTAGAGTTTGGGCTGGTAGGCGTAAACGGGATGGATTTTATTTTGACCGATGGCCAGGTTTGCCCGACCGAAATCAATCCCCGCTATTCCGCTTCAATGGAGCTAATTGAGCGGGCCTATGGACTGCCCATTTTCGATCTGCACATGCGCGCAGTTCTCCAGGGTGAGCTACCAGATTTTTCCCTCCCTGATATTGGTTGGCCGGCAAAGCGTACCTTCGGCAAGGCAATCCTTTACGCCGGCAAAGATTCCAGAGCGCTCGATACGCAATCCTGGTTGACGCGTGGGATTCGAGACGTGCCCCACCCAGGCGAGCGCATCGCCCGTGGAAAACCCGTTTGCACCGTGTTGGCCGATGGCGACACACGGAATGGTTGCTTCTCGCGACTGGTCGATGAGGCTGAGGGGCTAAGAGGAGAAATCAATGAGTGAAAGGAAACTGATCCTCATCACCGGGCGTACGACCCACCAGGGGGTGGGCATATCGAGTGGCAAGCACCTGGAGGAATATCAAACTGCTACTAACGTGGTGCAATTCAGCCCGGCGGATATGCAACGCTTCGGATTACACGACGATGACATGGTCAGGCTGAAGACAATTTACGGCACAGCTACGGTCAAATGCCGCTCTGCGGACCTGCCGGAAGGACTGGCATTCCTGGCTTTCGGCCCAGCCGCCAATCAGTTGGTCGGCGGGGAGACGCACGCCTCTGGCATGCCGGATTCCAAAGGATTTGAGATCGAGCTGGAGGTTTTATCAGCCTGATTTTATTGGTCGAGGAACAAGGAGTGTCCTATGCTATATGAGCATGTTGTCTGCGCCTTTTGCGGCTGTGTGTGCGACGATATCGACGTTACTGTCGAAGATGGCCGCATCACGCAAGCCAAGAACGCCTGCGTCCTGGGCAAGGCCTGGTTCCTGGATCACGGCAAACCCACGGATCTTCCGGCTGTGCGCATCGATGGACAGGCTGCCAGCCTGGAAGAAGGGATAGATGCCGCCGCCAGTCTCCTGGCACGGTCCCATTACCCGATCATCTATGGATTGAGCAGCACGTCGTGTGAGGCGCAGCGCCAAGCCGTTGCCCTGGCCGAAGTTCTCGGCGGGTGCATCGACTGTTGCACCTCGGTCTGCCATGGCCCTTCAGGCATGGCCGTCCAGGGAGTTGGGGAGCCGACCTGCACCTTGGGCGAGGTTAAAAACCGGGCCAACCTGGTGATCTATTGGGGCTCCAACCCGGCCGAGTCGCATCCCCGGCACATGACGCGCTATGCGGTCACCTCTAGAGGAATGTTCACGCCGAACGGACGTAAAGATCGCACCGTCGTCCTGGTGGACGTAAGACCGTCTCCCAGCTCGCGGGCTGCCGATATCCAGTTGACGGTCAGGCCAGGCAAAGACTTTGAATTGCTCTGGGCGCTGCGCGCGCTGGTCCAGGGCCAAAAAGTCGAGGAAAGCAGCCTGGCGGATACAGGGGTCACTTTGGAGCAATTGGTCGACCTGGCCGGGCGCATGAAAAGCTGCCGGTTCGGCGTGCTTTTCGTCGGCCAGGGTTTGACCCAGAGCCGGGGGAAACACATGAATTTGACCGCCGCATTTCTGCTGGTGCGCGACTTGAACCGGACGACCAAGTTCGCTCTCATGCCTATGCGTGGGCACGGCAACGTTACCGGGGTCGATAACGTGCTGGCCTGGCAGACCGGCTATCCATTCGGGGTGAACTTCAGCCGGGGGTGCCCACGCTTCAATCCCGGGGAATTCACCATGGTTGACGTGCTCCGCCGGGGCGAGGCCGATGCCGTCCTGTCTGTGGCGTCGGACCCGGTGGCCAGCCTGCCGAATTCAGCGCGACGGCGTTTAGCTGACGTTCCGGTGGTTGCCATCGACACGCACGACAGCGAGACGACCCGCATCGCCCGGGTAGTGTTCATGGCTGCGACCGCAGGCATTGGCGTCGAAGGGACGGCTTACCGGATGGATAACGTTCCGCTCCACTTGAGCAAAGTGCTGCCGACGCCTTACCCCTCGGACGAAGAAATCCTCAGCCGGCTGCTGGCCAGGGTAAAGGAGATGAAGCCATGACCAGGATCATTAACGGCGAGATCTACGATCCACAAAACGGAATTTACGGCGAAGTGCGAGATATTTATATGAAAGATGGGGCGATCACCGCCGAAGACCCAGGGCCGGGAGGGCAGACGATCGATGCAGCCGGCATGGTGGTCATGCCCGGAGGCGTCGATATGCATTGCCACATCGCAGGGCCAAAAGTAAACGTGGCCCGCAAGATGCGGCCGGAGGATCACCGGGGTAACATGCTGCCGCGAACTCCCATTACCCGCTCGGGCACGGGGGGGAGTGTGCCCTCGACTTTTGCGACTGGTTACCGGTATGCCGTAATGGGTTATACGACCGCCTTCGACGCCGCCGTACCTCCCTTGGCTGCCCGTCACGCCCACGAGGAGCTGAACGATACCCCAATGATCGACAAGGGCTTCTTCGTCTTGATGGGCAATAACGAGTTCATCATGCAGCGCATTGCCGCGGGCGAAAAGCAGCAAGTGCGTGACTTCGCAGCCTGGCTACTCCAGGCGACCAAAGCCTACGCGATCAAGCTGGTGAACCCGGGCGGCGTGGAGCTGTGGAAGTTCCTGGGGAATGCCCATTCGATCGACGACGAGGTAACCGGCTTTGGCGTCACGCCACGCCAGATCATTCAAAGCCTGGCAGACGCCAGCCTGGATCTCGGTTTGCCCCACCGGGTGCATATCCACTGCAACAACCTGGGCGTGGCCGGCAATTGGGAAACCACCCTGGACACGATGAAAGCGTTAGAAGGCAGACGTGGGCACCTTACCCATCTCCAATTCCACAGCTACGGGGGGGAACCCGGGGGGCTGTTCCATTCGAAGACCGCCGACCTGGTGGAGTACGTAAATTCCCACCCCAACTTGAGCGTAGACGTGGGGCAGGTCATGTTCGGCGACACCACATCTATGACCGGCGATGGCCCCTTAGGCTACCTCCTGCACCAGGTCACCGGTCGGAAATGGGTCAACGTGGACGTAGAGAACGAAGAGGGCTGCGGAATCGTTCCGATCGAATATAAGGACAAGAGCTACGTCCATACCACCCAGTGGGCCATCGGGTTGGAATGGTTCTTGATGATGCAGGACCCGTGGCGGATTGCTTTGACGACCGACCACCCCAATGGCGCTTCTTTTATGATGTACCCGCGTATCATCCGCTTGCTGATGGACCGCGAATTCCGCAAGGAGATGATGCAGAAGGTCAACCAGAAGGCGCTGGCCGAAACTGCCTTACCAGATCTTGATCGGGAATACTCGCTGGGCGAAATCGCTATCATCACCCGCGCTGCCCCGGCTCGCCTGCTTGGACTCGATCATAAAGGCCACCTGGGGGTTGGCGCCGATGCGGACATCACTATCTACGATAAAGACGAAGATAAAGAGAAGATGTTTTCCTCTCCGCGTTACGTGATCAAAGGCGGGGAAGTATTGGTCGAAGACGGCCATATACGAGAAGAGGTCTTCGGGCGCACTTTCTATGTAAACCCATCTTACGATCCAGACATCGAGGCGAAAATCCAGGAATATTTCGATAAGTATTACACGGTGCGCTTCGAGAACTACCCTGTCCAATTGGAGCACTACCTCCCTCGGCACGAAGTGGTGGCCTGTAGCGCCTGAGCGTGGGATCGTCGGGCAGGTTGTCGAAGCTACAGGCTGGTTGGAATACTATTTCGAGAAGACCCTACCTGAATCAGGACGGCAATATGGCACTCGAGATCAATGGTGTAGAAATCGAAGATACCTATGCTGAAGCCTTCAAGATGTGGGGCGCGCGGGTGATCATCACGGCCAAGAATCGTAAATGGGCGTTGGAAGCAGCCGGCAAAATGACCGGTTTTGCCACGTCGGTGATCGGCTGCCGGTGCGAGGCCGGGATTGAGGGTGAAATAGAAGATACCCCGGATGGACGGCCGGGGATCAGTGTGCTGCTGTTCACGCCTACCAAAGAAGATTTGCCCAAGCGGCTGATCGAACGTATCGGACAATGCGTGATGACCTGCC
>JAMCRR010000067.1 GCA_023381565.1 Chloroflexota bacterium | reverse complement strand
ATAAAAGGAGAAACGATCACCATTAACGGAGTGGACGGCCTCGATAACGGTAAAGGTGCGGGTATACGTGAGACGTTCGGCGCTGAGCACGGGTGCGCCGATCTGCATTCCCAACAGGGCGGCTTCTTCAGGCGTGGCTGAGGTGGCGATCAGCTCGGCGTCAGCCCAGGCAGGGTAGATGCCGTAGCGCTCTTGTAAGATCGAGTATAGGGAGTTGTCCGAGAAATCGACTTGGATCAATCCTGGATAAAGCCTCATGGGGAGGTGGGTGGTTTCGAGGACGACCGGCTCATCGTTCGCCAGACGCAAGCGCTTCAGCAGATAGGCTTTTTCTCCGGGCTGAAGCTGGAGCTTTTTCTGCACCAGCGGCTCCGGGATCACCTCGCAGAATTCCAGTACCTTCGAAGATGGGTTTAGCCCGCGGATGCGCATGTCGTGCGAAAAGCTCAAGAACCCCGAGATCTCGCGAATGCGCGGCAGGGCAACGAATGTCCCCTTCCCTTGCTGTGCATACGCAATTCCCTGCTGGACGAGATCTTCCAGCACGCGCCGGGCGGTGATGCGTGAGACCGCGTAGCGTATGGCGATCTCCTTTTCGCTGGGTAAGCGGTCCCCGGACTGCATGTTCCCTAGCTTGATCTCGTTCAAGATCTCCTTTTCGATCTGGAAATACAAGGGATCGAAAGACTGACGGGTAACGCGAGCCATCGCCTGCCCCCACTTTGTGAGGTTAAAATTGGATTAGAGGGATTGCAATGTTATTATATCGATATATGAATTCTAATTCAAGTGGTGATTATATTATCTCTATTTCTTGGAGAGCTTTATCTAACCGCCGTAAGCCCTCTTCCAGCTCCTGGAGGGGAACTCCGAAGCCGATGCGGAAATACTCGGGCATCTGGAAAACGTAGCCGGGGACGGTAAAGGTGTGGTACTTGTCGACGAGCAGACGGCACAGCTTCTCGGAGGAGGCTGCCCCATTCAGGCGGGGGAAGCCGACCACTCCGGCGCGCGGTGGTACCCACGACAGGTCGGTACGCCCCTGGAACCAGAGGTTCACCCGGGCCAGGTTTTGAGTCAGGAGGTGGCGCGCCTCAGGCAGAATCGCATCTTTCTTTTTGAGCACTTCGAGAGCTACCATTTCGCTCAGGATAGGGTTGCAGATGGTGATCTGCTCGCGTACGAGGCGTACCATGTCGACTATGGCGGGGTCGCCGGCCAGCCACCCGATACGGATTCCCGGTACCCCGTAAGCCTTGGACATGGTGGTCACACTGATAAAGCGCTTGCTCAGGCAAGCAGCGGGGACGGGCGGCTCATCGAATGAAAGCTCGTAATAGGTTTCGTCCATGAGCAGGTAAGCCTGGCTGGCTTCGATGATTTCGGCAACCTTCTCGAGCTCGGCAGTGGTGATGACCGCCCCGGTGGGGTTGTTTGGCCGGCAGAGCATCACCAGGCGCGTGCGCGGCGTGATCTGGCCCTGGAGCTCGTCCAGGTCGAGGCGAAACTGGTCATCGAAAGTGGTGCGCAGCAGCCTGACATCGCGTTCGAGCGAGGCGGGCGCCATGTAGAGTGAGGGAAAGTTGGGGTGCTCGACGACCACGTTGTCGCCGGGTCCGACCAGGGCTGCGGCGATGGCGAAAATGGCCTCGGCCGCCCCGATGGTTACGCCGATGTTGGCAACGCTCAGGCCGGGATAGCCGGAGGCGATCTGCTCGCGTAGCTCGGGCAAACCGCGGTGGTGACCGTAGCGCAGGGGGATGCCGCCCAGGTCGATCCCAAGCTCATCCAGGCTGTGAGCCTTCATGCCGCTCTCGCCGATGTTGCAATCCACTTTGTATTGGTATTCGTCGAACCAGTCTTCGATTTGCATGCGCTCAAAGGTCATAGGTTATTCCTTTCGAAGTTATTTCGGCAGGGGAAGTCCTTGTGGCCGCCCGGGTCGACCGCCCATCAGGGGTGGGGCTACAGATCTGGAATGGGCAGGGGCAGGCCGGCTTTTCGCGCCACCTTGCGCAGCGCCTCGCCGGCTTGGTGGCGGATCTCTGCCTCATCCAGGTGCAGCAACTGCCGGTCTTTCATCAGCAGCTGCCCGTCGACGATGGCGTCGCTCACGTCCGCCGGACCGGCCGCCGCCACAATCGTCTTAGGCAGGTGGGCGGTCGGCGAGAGATGAGGCGCATCCAGATTGATCAGGATGATGTCGGCCTTCTTGCCGGATTCGAGCGTGCCGATTTCATCTCCCAGCATCATCGCCCGGGCGCCGCCCAGGGTAGCCATGCGCAGCGTATCCAGCGCGGGCATCACCAACGGGTCGTTGATCTCGATACCGAAGCGTGCGTGCATAGCCGATTTGAGCAGGCGCATCTGCTCGAACAGGTCGAGACGGTTTCCCGAGGCGCCGTCGGTGCCCAGGCCAATGTTGGCGCCCAGAGCCATCAGCAGGGGCGTCTTGCTGAAACCGTGGTTTCCCAGGTTCGAGCGCGGGCAATGCACCACGTTTACCCCGCGTTCGCTGACCAGCTTGACCTCCTTATCGGAGAGGCGCACGGAATGGGCAGCAAGCAAATTGGGGGTGAGGATGCCGAACGTATCTAGCCATTCAGCCGGGCGCTTGCCGTAGTTCCGCAGGCAATGGCTGACTTCGTCGAGGTGCTCGGCCAGGTGGATGTGTACCCCCGTTTGCAGCTCTTGCGAGCGCTTCGCCACAGCCTCGACCAGCTCAGGCGTGGCGCTCATCAACTGGCGCAGTCCGAACCAGATCTGCACCCGGCCATCGCCGGCGTTGTGGTACGCCTTGTAAAGGTCCTCCGTATGAGAAATTGCCTGAGCCACCGGTTCTTTCATGGAAGCCGGGATGAAATCGCCGGCATCCATTGTCGAACGGGTGATGGCGGCGCGCAGGCCGGTCTCCACCACCGCCTGGGCCACAGCTTCCATGTGGGGTCCGCCGGCGTCGGCAAAGGCGGTGATGCCGGCTTTCAGGTTTTCCACGCAGAACAGCCGCGCCCCGGCATAGACGTCTTCCGGTGCCAGGTTGCTCTCGAACGGCACCAGGATGCGTGCCCAGATCATGGGCATCTCGTCGGTGACGCTGCCGCGCAGCAGCTGTTGGGCGGCGTGCGTGTGAGCGTCTACCAGACCGGGCATAGCCAGCTTGCGGCGCCCATCCAGCTCAGTTTTCGCGTGCAAGCCCGCTGCTGTAACCGGGTCGCCTTCGATGCGGGCGATGCGGTCCTTCTGGATGCAGACCGCAGCTGCATCTAGAACCGAAAAGTCCGGCTGCAGGAGGCGCACCCCCCGGATGATCAAATCAAAATCAGCCATTCGACACTCCTCTGCTTATGCTTAAGGGCGTTTCAGGATCGAATCCATCTGTTCCCTGGCGCGCCGCATGACTTCTTTCTCATCCACCAGCTGGTGCTGGCGGTTCTTGACGATGACCTGGCCATCGATGATCACATCGTTCACATCGCGAGCGTTGGCGACCATCACCAGGGTGGGGAAGACGCGCTGAGCGGGGTAGAACTGCGGCTCCATCCAGCGCAGAAGGACGATGTCGGCCTTCATGCCTGCCTCCAGGCTGCCGGCGATATCCTGCAGCTGCAGGGCGGCTGCGCTGTTAATGGTCGGCATTCGATACAAATCGGTGAGGGGCAGGGTGAAGGGGTCGAAGGTTGGCAGGCCGAAGCGGGCGTTGACGGCAGACTTCAGCAGTCGCATCAAGGGAAACATATCCAGGTCGATGGCGCTGGCCCCGTCGGTGCCCATACCCACGATTACCCCCAGAGCGAGCAGGGTGGGAGTTTTTGGGAAGCCGTGGCTGCCCAGGTTCGAAGCCGGGCAGTGCACCACCTTGGCCTCGTGCTCGGCGAGCATGGCGATTTCGCGGTCGGCGAGCTGAACGGCGTGAGCGCCGAGCAGGTTCGGGCCCAGTGCGCCGTGTGCGGCCAGGTATTCGACCGGGCGCAGGCCAAACTGCGTCAGGCATTGCTCGACCTCTTTCAGGTGTTCGGCCAGGTGAATGTGCAGGATCGTGCCGTATTGCCTGGCAGCCCCAGCCACCAGCTCAAGGAACTCGGGGCTGGTGGTTTGCAGGCTGGTGGCGGAAAAAGCGATGTGGATGCGGTCGTTGGCGCCGCCGTGGTACGCCTTATACAGCTCTTCGGTCTTACGCACCACAACCCGCGGAGTATCTTTGAACCGGTCGGGAATAAACGAGCCGTAATCACGGCTCATGCGGGCGATATTGGCGCGCATACCGGTTTCGATGGCTGCCCGGATGATTGGCTCCATATCGCCGGTGCCCGAATCGGCAAAGCAGGTGATTCCGGCTTTTGCCATCTGCACGCAAGCCAGCCGTGCGCCGTGGTACAGGTTGTCAAAGGTCAGCCGGTTCTCGAATGGCACCAGGATGCGCTGCCAGACGATGGGCGGCTCATCCACTACCCCGCCCCGTAAAAGCTGCTGCGCCAGATGCGTGTGCGCGTCGATAAACCCCGGCATGGCAAGCTTACCCTGCCCATCGATCACAGAGACCGGGTGGTAAGCTTTCTTGATCTCATCCCGCGGCCCAATCGCCGCGATCGAATCCCCAATGATGGCAATACTATGATCTTCAACAACCTGCAGGTCGGGGAGAAGGACCATGCACCCATCGACAATCAAATCACAGGGTTGAACGATTTCCCTCCCGGTCATGATAGCTCCTTTGGCGGTTTAATTCTACAGATGACGCTGACTGCACAAATCGCACATCCAGAAGAACGAAGGGCGAGAGTTGAATGTAGGCAAGGGCGGAAATGTGCGCTGGAGAGAGATACCGGTAACGATAACAGTATATGAGATTATGCGTAGGGAGTCAATTCATTCTTTCACCAGATTGTCATGCTTCTTGAATAAAATGACAGGGGGTCGACATGTTCGGTTATGAATGAGGGGTCGTTGATTTACATTCTCCAGAATGGGATCCATCTTTTAGGGTCCATGCTCTATAGCGGCACGCTGCCCCAAATGGGGGGTTGGGATTATCTCTTCTTGATGGTTTTCTCTGTGCTTCAGGGACCCGTAGCTACCCTGTTGGGGGCTACGGCGGCCGCGGCCGGAATCGTGCGCCTGGAATGGGTTTTTCTATCCATCAGCTTTGGGAACCTGGCTGTGGATATGCTCTGGTACACCCTGGGGAGAGCGGGGAAGGTCGAGTGGTTGTTACACTCGAGCCGCTGGTTGAAAATGCCCCTCGATCGAGTGGAAATCTTGCGGACGATTGTCATCGACCGGTCTTCTTGGATCATGACTCTGGCAAAAGTGTCCAGCGGGCTCGTTATGCCGGCGATGGTAGCCACCGGGCTGGCGCGCGTGCCCTGGAAACGCTGGCTGCCTACTTTGTTTGCGGCTGAGTTTCTGCGCACCGGTACATTGGTCATCGTCGGGTATTATTCTGCCCGCTTCCTCAGCGAGGTACTGGCGGGCTATACCTACTTTTCGCTGGCGGCTTCACTCATGATTTTGATCGCCTCAGGTTGGTTCATCAAACGGAAGCTGCGTCTGCAAGACCGGATGGAGGAATCCAATATCTAATCGGAGGGCTGTGAGATGGCGGTTTTGGGCGCTGCGCTTGCTGTAGCCTGCAAGAAACCCAGGTACATGACCAGGACGCCAACCAGCTCGCTGATGTAGAGCATATCCACCAACCCGGCTTTGATGAACGAGCCCGCCATGGCTGGCGCAAGCGCTCCCGCGGCGATCAAGATATTACCGACCACCCGGTTGAGCAGCACTCTCTTTCGCCAGAAAAGATAACCCGAGAAAATCGCCCCGCCCACCAGCGCAATGGTGCCATAGATGTTCAGCAAAATTGTCAGCACGATGATCCCCGTGCTGCGGGTGAGAATAGCCTGATATTGGCTGGAGATCGGCTGGTTCGTTTGGTAGGCTGCAGCGGCCGAGGTGAGAGGAGCAGCAAAAAGCAGGGCGATCGAGATCAGCGAGACGATCCCCAACACGACCGCCAGAATGCGCGCCAGGCTGCCCCGGCGCACCAGCAAGAAAATGGTTCCCTGCCCAAGCCAGGCTGCAGTCAGCATGGCTCCGCTCAGATACCAGATTTTGAGCATCGTTCCGCTGAAGGTCTGCGATAGGATGACTTCAGATAACGTACCCAGGCCATAAAACAGGAATCCAACCGACCAAACCAGGAGATAGGTGCCCCCTTTTCTGGCATATCGCCTGAGCAGGGCGATGATAAAGACGAACGTGATCAGGGTTGAGATGAGCGAGACAAAGTTCATCGGACCTCCAGAAGAGTAACGTAAGTGAAACTCATGCGCCGGGCATCAAGCCCAGCATGGCCAGGAGAACGATTACCACCGTTGCGATTAATGCCAGTGCTAATATCGCCAGGATAACCGGTATCCAGCGTTGGGTCCAAAAGGTCGGGGAAAACCGGGTAGAAGGCGGGTGTTTGGCCATCGGGTCAGCTACCTCCATAATTATCCAGGATGGATAGGAGGATTTGGTCGGTATAGAGGAGGGTTTTGTGTAGCATGGCTGCCCAGGCAGCCGAAGAATGGATGCGGGCTTCTTCAAAGGTCTGCATGAGAGAATCCAGCAGCGCGTTTCGGAAGAATAAATACGCCTGGACGGTTTCGGCACGCGTCAGGTGGTTGCGCTTGCCCTGAGAAGCGTAATCGTGACCGATTGACCAGGCGCTCGGTTGAGGGCCGTTTACCGGTGAAAACAGCTCCTCAGAGATGAGGCGACCGCTGATACGGTACTGCTCGCGCGCTTCGGCGTCGAGCTTGCGGTACCAGGTTTCGGTATCCAGGTGGCCGTGGTCGATCTGGATGCGCAGGTGACCGATGGCATTTTCAACCATGCCCTCGGTATCAATGGTCTCGATACCATCTTGCGTCTGTTTCCACAGGGTAACCTCGCTGCGCAGGTAGCGCCGGTGCCCTCCCTGGGTGCGGTAGACCGGCAGACGGCCTTGATCCGACCATTGGCGAACGGTGCTTGGATGAACCCCCAGCATTTGTGCAGCCTGGCTCAAGTTCAGCCATTCGTCCCTGGCCAGCAGGTGCTGACCCTGTCTTGTTTTTTGTGGGCCTCCCGTATTTGACGCTCCTTAGGTGGAAAATTCTATGTAAATCTACAGGATGACGGATTTTCCGTCAATGTAGAATTCAATAGGATTTGGGTGAATATTGGATGAGAAAATCATTCTACCCAGATTTTAACCCTGAACCGGTGAGAATTAAAACAGCAGGGCTGGGTATAGGGCCAATGGAGAGCATCTGCCGGTATCCCGCCAGGGTCACAGCGGAGGTGGCTTCGACATAAAAGCCGTTGTGGGCCAGATCGGTTTTTGCGAGGGCAATCTCCTCTTCGGAGACGGCCAGGCAGTCGCCCTGCGAGTCGCGCATGGCTGCAAGGAGCTCCTTCCCGCGCACGGGGTCGGCAATCTTGATGCCCTCGGCGCTGGTCTCGCCCACTTCCACCGGCAAGGCATGGTCCGCGCCGGCTTGAAAGGCATTCGCCAGGGGGGCGCAGGCTTGCGCCTGCACGCCGACCAAACGCGGTACCCGGTCGGCGTAACCGGCATCGTACAGCTCTTTGAAACCCTTGTAGAGGCCGAGCAAGATCGAGCCCTGACCCAGGGGGGTAAAGACGATCCCGGGCACCTGGCCGTCCATTTGCTCCCACAGCTCGTATGCCATGGTCTTGCAGCCTTCGACAAACAGAGGGCTATGGGCGTGCGAGGCGTAGTAGCTCTTGCGTGCGGCTTCGATCGCAGCCAGCGAGGTGTCTTTGCGCGAGCCTTGCACCGGCACCAGATCGGCGCCGTAGGCGGCAATCTGCCTCATCTTACCCGTGGAATGCGAGGCAGGGACGTAGATATGGCAGAGGATGCGCGCCCGCGCTGCATAGGCTGCCAGGGCAGCCCCGGCATTGCCGGATGAATCTTCTACAACCTCCTTTACCCCCTCCTCTTTCAACTTGGAGACCAACACGGTCACTCCGCGGTCTTTATATGAACCGGTCGGGTTGTTATACTCGAGCTTCACCAGCAGCTCGGGCTCATTTTGCACCATCGGTTCCAGGGGCGTCCAACCCTCGCCCATGGTAACGACATTCTCGGGGGCATCCACCGGCAGGGTGGCCGCGTAGCGCCAGAGGCTGTTTTCGTCACGTCGGATCTTCTGCGGATCGAAGACGGGCGTCGGCTCTAACTCCAGAATGGAGCCGCATTTGCATTCCCAGTGGTTTTCCTTGATCGGATACTTGCGGTGGCAGTTTGGACAAATGTAATGATCCATGGTATTTCCTCGATTATGAAAAGGGCAGGTGAGCCTGGTGGTGCCCGTAGCGCTGCATCAGCTCGACCAGGCGGTCGACCGGCAGCGCGTAAATGGTGCGCCCTTCCCGACCGGTGGTGGTTGTGGCTTGCAGCAATGCGTTGACCACAGCTTCTTCCGTGGCTTCGATCGTCGCCTGGAAAAGGGGATTCATTTCTGTTTCGACCAGGCATTCGATGGGAAGCCGGTTGCCCTGCGGATATTGCGGGATAAGCTGAGCGGTGGAGAATGCGATGGCCACATCGCCGCTGGTGTTGCCGGCTGTGGAACCTGTGCGAGCCAGACCCAGCCCGGTGCGCCGGGCGATGCGGCCGAGCTGGCGCGCTGAAAGAGGGGCGTCGGTGGCGATCACGATGATCACCGATCCATCCACCTGGTCTCGCGGAGTGGGCCAATCCAGCAGCTCCCTTCCGACGGGAACGCCGCCGATAGTCAGCTGCGACCGGGACCCGAAATTTGCCAACACGAGAGCGCCAAGGGTAATATCACCCACCTTGCGGGAGGATGTGCCAATCCCGCCTTTGAATCCGTAGCAGATCATACCCGTCCCGGCGCCCACCGCGCCTTCCTCCACTTCGCCTGAGCGGGCCTCGCCGAGTGCCTGCAGCACGTGCTCTTCGCGGACGTGCCTGGCGCGCAGGTCGTTTAACACCATGTCATTGCATTCACCCACCACCGGGTTCAAGCTGATGCCGGTGCGGCCGATATCTTCGTTCTGAGCCAGCGTCCAGGTGACCAGGGCATCCCAGGCGCGGCCCACGCACAGGGTATTCGTCAGGGCGATGGGCGTTTCCAGGACGCCCATCTCGCGCACCTGCTCCAGACCGGTGGTCTTGCTGTGCCCGTTGATGGTGTGGGTTGCGGCGATCACTTTTTGCTGATAGGGGTTATTCTCGTGCGGAAGGATGACCGATACCCCCGTGCACGCCGCCACAGGTCTATTTTCGGGGGGATGAATGGTAGTGTGCCCAACCTTAACGCCGGCGACGTCGGTAATAGCATTCAGGGGGCCCGGCTCAAGCAAACCCAGAGATAACCCCAGGTCGTTGAGGCGGGGACGTTCATTCTTTGAAGGGGAGAGAGGTTGATTGGGTATCGGATCCATCGTTCTCTTCAATTTATCGAGAATTCTGCGGTTTACGTTTCCAACCGGGCCCGCGCACAATCTGGCCGGGGGTGGCGCCTGTGTGCTCGCCATCTTGCAGCACCTGTTGACCGTTGACGAAAACGTGTACCATGCCGCTGGCGTACTGCTGCGGCTGCGCATAGGTGGCGTGATCCTGAACCCTGGCCGGATCGAAGACGGCAATATCGGCAAAATAGCCGGGCTTCAGCCAGCCGCGATCGGCTACTTTGAGAGTATTGGCCGGCAGCGAGGTGATTTTACGCACTGCCTCCTCCAGTGGGACGACTTGCTCATCGCGCACATATTTGCCCAGGAAACGGGCGAAGGTGCCGTAAGCACGCGGATGCGCTCCCGATTTGAGGAAAATCCCTTCTGGCGCCTGCGAGGGAGAATCGGAGCCCAGGCAGACCCAGGAACGCTGGAGCTGCTTGCGGATATTCTCTTCGGACATGATGAAATAAACGATCCCCACGCCGCTGTTATCTTCCACGATCAGGTCAAAGATGGTGTCGATCTCGGATTTCCCGCGTGCCCGGGCAGCCTCGGCCAGGGTTTTGCCGATCAGAGGCTTAAGTTGGGGCGTCTTGAGCTCGCTCAGGATGATATTCTCGCCGCCCTTAGCCATCAGGTAGACATTTTCCCAGGCATCGGTGGGGGTAGTCATCTCCACGCGCAACCGCTCGCGAATGGCGGGGTCTTTCAGCCGGTTGACCCAGGCGTTGTGACCGCCCTCTTCCACCCAGCGCGGCATGGTGGCCCCCAGGCCGGTGGCGCCGGCGGTGTAGGTGTACATGTCGGCGGTGATGCGCAGCCCTTGAGCGCGGGCTTCCTCGACTTTCTGCAGGACCGCCTCCATCTTGGGCCAGTTCTTCTCGCCCATGGCTTTGAGGTGATAGATTTCAGAGCGAATGTTGGCTTCGCGTGCGATGCGCAGCAGCTCATCCACACCCTCCAGGAAGCTGTTCCCCTCGCTGCGCAAGTGGGAGATATAAATGCCGTCGTACTCGGAAACCACTTTGGCCAGCTCGATGATCTCCTCGGTGGAGGCGTAGCAGCCGGGGGCGTAGATGAGGGCGGTGCTCATGCCCATGGCGCCTTCTTCCATGGATTGGCGCACCAGGCGCTTCATCAGGTCCAGCTCGGTTTTTGTGGGTGCGCGGTTCTCGTGATCCAGGGCATAGATGCGCACGGTATCCGCCCCGACGAAGGAGGCGAAGTTGGTGGAGACGCCCCGTTTTTCGAGATATTCCAGGTAATCGCCCAGGCTGGTCCAGGGGACCTCGTACTTCAGATCGCCCTGCTGCGCCAGAACTTCGAGGCGCATTTCATCGGTGAGCGGGCCTTCGGACCAGCCCTCACCGAAGACCTCCAGGGTGATGCCCTGGCGGATATCGGACTGCGATTTGCCGTCGATAATCAGGGTGATCGGCGCCCAGCTCATGATATTGATGAAACCGGGCGCAACAGCCAGGCCGGAGACGTCGACCACCTGGCGGGCGGAGGCGCCGTCCAGGCGGCCCACCGCGGCGATCTTCTGACCAACCACAGCCACATCGCCGGTAAAGGGAGCCACTCCGCCGCCGTCGTAGATTGTCCCACCGTGCAGTATCAGATCGTAATCATATGCCATGATCAACTCCAAATCCAGGATGAGAAACTATTGTACCATCCCAAAATATTCTACCGTCTGTCCTGAAAAATGGTATACTACTAATATATCAGTAATATTTAATGGATGAATATAAACAAATGAAACTATCTAATCAGGCTTACGAGAATATACGCAGAGATATCCTGACCTGCCGGCTCGTTCCGGGATCGCAGATCGTCCAATCCCAGCTTACCGAGCAGTACCAGACCGGTATGACCCCGGTGCGCGAAGCCCTGCAGCGCCTTGCGCACGAAGGGCTGCTTACGCCGGTACCGCGTTCGGGTTATATCGTCAGCCCGGTGACCTATTCCGGTATTCGCGAGCTTTTCGAGCTGCGCAGCATCCTCGAGTCGGCAGCCGTGCGTCTGGCTGCTCTGCGCGGCACCGAAGAGCAGTTGCGCCGCATCTTAACTCTGGCGGATTTTACTTATCGCTACAACGACTGGGAAGATTACACCCGCTTCCTCAGCCTGAACGCCGATTTCCACACCGCCATCGCCGCCTTGAGCGGCAACCAGCGCTTGGCAGAGACCCTCTCGAAGCTGCTGGATGAGCTGACTCGCGTCTTTCACCTCGGCCTGGATTTGAAAGACAGCGCCGAGGAGATGCGCGACGAGCATCTGGCGCTGGCCAAAGCGCTGCTCAAACGAGATGACGACCTGGCGGTAAAGATTGTGCAAAGCCAGATTGCCCGTTCGGCCGAGCGCGTCTCCGAAGCCGTGATGAACAACGTCCGCAGCGGCCTGACGGGGCATACTGGCCCCGATGCAGGCCAAATCTCACCTGTTTTCGATACTCTGACCCTGGGAGGAAAGTTTTCGTGACAGACCAAACTGCAACGTACCTGAGCAAAATCGAAACCCTGCGCGGAAATATTGTGGGCATCGACCGGCAAGTTCCTCTATTGGACGGCAGCATGCGTACCTATACCTACCTGGATAACGCTGCCAGCACCCCTTCCCTGCGCCAGGTCCAGGATACGGTGAGCAATCTGTTGCCGTGGTATTCGAGCGTGCACCGCGGTGCGGGCTGGAAATCTCTGATATCCAGCCGGGCGTACGAGCACGCTCACGAGGTTGCGGCGCGCTTCGTAGGTGCTGACCCGCAAAAGGACGTGGTCATCTTCGGTAAGAACACCACTGAGGCGATCAATACCCTGGCGAACGTGATCGATTGGAAGTCCGGCGATGTGGTGATTACCACTTTGATGGAGCATCATTCCGACGATTTACCCTGGCGGAACAAGGCGCATGTGGTGCATGTGGGTGTGGACCCTCAGGGCAGGCTCGATCTGGCCGAGATGGAAAAACGCCTGAAGGAGCATTCCGGGAAGATCAGGCTGGTGGCCGTGACCGGGGCTTCTAACGTGACCGGTTTCGTGCCTCCCGTGCACCAGATCGCCGAGATGGCCCACCAGGCTGGGGCGCTGATCCTGGTGGATGCGGCCCAGCTTGCTCCGCACCGGGTGGTGGATATGGGGCCCCATGGAACGTCGCAGCATTTGGATTTCGTGGCTCTCTCGGGGCACAAGATCTATGCCCCCTATGGTGCTGGAGCCCTGGTGGGTCCCAAAGCATTTTTCGCCAACCTGCCTCCGGATTACCGGGGCGGGGGCACGATCGAGGTCGTCACCGTGGACGAAGTCCACTGGGCGGAGCCACCCGAGCGAGACGAAGCCGGCAGCCCCAATGTGATCGGAGCGGTGGCGCTGGCTGCCAGCCTGGAGGTGCTGAGCGGGGTAGGGATGGAAGTGGTTGAAGCCCACGAGCGGGAGTTGACGGCTTACGCCCTGGAAAAACTCGCTCCTTTGCCAGGGGTGCGTGTCTACGGCTCGGCGGACCCTCAGGACCTGGACGACCGGCTGGGGGTGATCTCGTTTGACGTTGCAGGCGTCCCGCATGCCAAAGTTGCCGCAGTCCTGGCGTTCGAAGGGGGGATCGGGGTGCGCGATGGGTGCTTTTGCGCCCATCCTTACATTCTTCATCTGCTGCAGGTGGAGGGGGAGGTTTATCGGAAGTTCAAGGACGAAGTGCTGAGCAACGACCGGCGCAACCTGCCCGGGCTGGTGCGGGCGAGCTTCGGCTGCTATAACACCACCGCTGAGGTGGATCACCTGGTGGAGATGCTGCAGCGCATCGCTGCCGGCAAATATTTCGGCGATTATATCCAGGAACGCAACAGCGGGTCATATTTCCCGCGCGGCTACGATCCGGCGATGCTGGATGGATATTTTCACTTGTAGGGCAATATACAAACTTGCCCTTGGACAAGCTGACATTTGCCCTGGCGGGGGTGCCAGGGAGCGTGTCCTACAAGATATCTGTAGCGCACGCTCCCCGGCGCCCCCTGGCGCTTACACCCAGGTCAAGTGTGCATTCGGGGCAGGTGTCTGCTTTCGCTCACTGGGGAATATCGCTTATTGTCCTGGGCAATATCAAATTTGCCCTACAAGAACGCGGTCTTATGCACGCGGCACCACGCCTCGAAAGTGCGTGGGGTCCGTCCGGTGATCCTTGCCACGTCGTTTGTAGTGTAGCTCAGGCGACCGGATCGAAGGACCGCAAAGGTGCCGACGAGGCCCTCCACGACGTATTCCGGCAGCCCGGCTTTACGCATCCCCTCCACGGCGGTTTCGTCGGAGATATTCTCGTAACGAATGGGTTTCTCTAATACCCGGGTAAGAACCTGCGCCATCTCGCCAAAGCTCAGGTTCTGAGGCCCGGTCAATGCGTAAGCCTGGCCCTCGTGCCCTGGTTTCGTCAAAGCTACCGCGGCAACGGCTGCGATATCCCATGGATCGATTGCCGGCACCCTCCCTTCTCCGCCGGGGAAATAGAAAACGCCCTCCTCCCGGATAGTCTTGGCCCAATCGAGTGCAGCTGACATAAACATGGTCGGGCGCAAGAATGTCCATGCCAACCCGGAGAAGCGGATCAATTCCTCGCGCTCGCGATGCCATTGGACATGTTCGGCCATTTTTGGATCTACCGCTTCAAAAGTGGACAGCTTTACAATATGCCGTACGCCGGCTTCTTTTCCCGCTTGCAGGACGTAAGCATCCTGTTGGGTGCTGGATGTAACCAGGAACAAACGGTCGATGCCTCGGAGGGCAGCATAGAGGGTCTCCGGTTGGCTTAAATCGCCCTCGGCAATATCTACCCGACCTTTAAGAGTGGATAATTTTTGGGCATCGCGGGTCAAGACACGGATAGGCCGCCCGGTTTCTAATAGCTGTTGGGCGAGCTCCCTGCCGACAGTCCCGCTTGCGCCGGTGATCAAAATCATCAGAACCTCCTACGATCTGCGTATCATGATAAAATATGCATCAAGTGTTGCATAAGTTAATCGCTGTTGATTAACGTGAGTTTACCCAGGCGTATAGAAGGCGTCAATCATCAATCCACATGGATTTGACGCATAAGCGACAGGAGGCGGCAAATTGGCGCAAAATTCCAACCATAAGGATGACCTGCGTGTCCGGCGAACGCGGAAAATGCTCCACATAGCATTAATAGAGCTGACCATCCAGAAAGGATTTGAATCCGTTACCATCCGCGATATCTGCGAACACGCCATGGTCAACCGGGCAACGTTCTACCGCCATTACATCGACAAGTACGCTTTGTTGGATGAGTACATGGATAGCATTTATGAATTGCTCGATCACTCCCAGGGAGAAGCCAGCCCAGATCGCCCGGATGAGCCTCCAGCCGGCCTGGTCCGGTTGCTGGAGCACCTGCGTGGCCATGCTGATTTCTACCGGGTCATGCTCGGGCCGAAGGGGTACCCGCAGTTTGGGGAACGGATCCGTCAATATGTCGAAAAACGGCTCCGGCATGCCCTGCCTGAGAACGCAATCCCATCCGCGCCTGGACTGCCTCCCCCTGAGATGCTCCTGCGTTCGATTTCGAGCGCCAGTCTGGGAGCGATTGTATGGTGGCTGGAAAAGGATCTGCCTGTTTCTCCTGAGCAAATGGCGCTCTGGGGCACTCAAATCAGCTGTTTACTGATGGGTCAAATCAGTTCAGGTCAGTGATTTCTGGAAGGCTGACTAATTTGACGAAATCCTGCACACCCGCCACTTGCAGGGCAGTCTTTACCAGGCCAGGAAGATAGGTACGGGCAATCTTTACGTCCAGCAGCTCAATTTTGTTGATCTTATAGATCTTTCTGTGCCAATGGATTATGCAATTTCCTGAACGGCGGATATTGCGGTACCAGTCCGTGTCCGGTCCGTAGGTCATGGCGATCACAAACCCTTCGTCCATCGGGAATGCCATAATCGGGGTCTCATACGATCTACCGGTGCGGCGTCCACCATGGGAGATGATGCAGAAAGGCCCCCAGGAAAGGTGGGCGATCTTGATGGTCAGCCGGTTGATGACGCGCTTGTTGAAGTAGCGAACTTTAGCGGGAATTCTCATTTGTGTAGAAGATTATAAGCCGGATAAGCCGATATCGGTAAACGGCATAATGGATATAATCATGACGAAGATTAGTGGATAAAAAGAGTGATGAAAAATGCCAAATGGTGTGAATGGGATGATTGTCGCTGTGGTTGTAGCTGTTTTGCTGCTGGCTTTTCAAGCTGAAAACCTGTCTGACAATCGAACGATCTCTTGACAGATCGCCCTCTCTCCCGTATGATCGTTGAAATCTCAGGGGGGATGATCCCCCGCCAGTGGGTGAATCTATTATGGCATACCAACGCATCGTTGTTAAACTGGGCAGCTCCACCCTGACCGCCGGGACGCCGAACCTCTCGCCGCCCCACATGGTCGACCTGGCGCGCCAGCTCGCCGCACTACACGCCCAGGGCAGCCAGGTGATCCTGGTCTCTTCGGGGGCCATCGCCGCCGGGCGCGAGGCGCTGCATTTCCCCGAGCTGCCTGACTTTGTCCCTGCCAAACAGATGCTGGCGGCTGTCGGGCAACCCCGCCTGATGGGCTACTACGAGCAGTTTTTCCGCATTTACGGAGAGACGGTCGCCCAGGTGCTGCTTACGCGGGCAGACCTGGAGGATCGCAGGAGATACCTGAATGCCCGCAGCACCCTGGAAGCCCTGCTGGCGCAAAATGTTCTCCCGATTATTAATGAGAACGACACGCTTGCCACAGAAGAGATCCGCTTTGGGGATAATGACAACCTCTCGGCGCTTGTGGCGACCCTGGTGGAGGCCGACCTGCTCGTCCTGCTCACCGACCAGACCGGGCTGTTTACCCACGACCCGCGCCTGGACGAGCGCGCCGAGCTGATCCCCGAGGTGACCTCACCCGAGATCCCTGAGGCGCTCTGGCATGCGGCGGGCGCCTCCGGTACGGGGCTGGGCACCGGCGGGATGGTCACCAAGCTGCAGGCCGCCGACCTGGCGCGCCGCGCCGGCACGACCGTGGTGATCGCGCACGGCAGCGAGCCGGACGTATTGATCCGCATTGCCGGCGGTGAAAAACTGGGTACATGCCTGATGCCGGTCGTCACGGCGCTCGAGAACCGCAAGCGCTTCATCCTGGCTGGCAAGCGCCCGGCGGGCACGCTTGGTGTGGACGCCGGGGCGGCTCACGCACTGGCGCAGGGCAGCAGCCTGCTGCCGGTGGGTGTGCCCGGCGTGCAGGGGAGCTTTGAACGGGGCGATACCCTCAGGGTGACGGCGCCGTCGGGCAAGCCCATCGCCATCGGCATGGCCAGCTACGGGTCAAAAGATATGGCCGTTCTGTGCGGGCGCCAATCGAGCGAGATCGAAAAGCTGTTGGGCTATACCTACGGAGATGAGCTCATCCACCGCAACAATATGGTGCTGCTGTGATGGCGGAGGGTCAAGTGATGCTGGAAGAAATGGGTAAGAGGGCAAGAGCGGCTGCACGCAAGCTGGCCCGGGAGACGACTGCTGAGAAAAACGCGTCTCTGGAGCGGATGGCTGCCGAGCTGTGGGCTGACCGGGCGCACATTTTAGCTGCCAATGCATTTGACGTGGAAGCTGCCAGAGAGGTTGGGCTTTCTTCGGCGTTGCTCGACCGTTTGACGCTGAACGAGTCTAGGCTGCAGGGGACGATTACCGACCTGCGCGGCGTGGCGGCTCTCCCTGACCCGGTGGGTGAGACCTTTGATCAGGGCATTTTGCCGAACGGGCTGCGTGTGCGCAAGCAGCGCGTACCGATCGGCGTGCTGGGGGTGATCTACGAGGCTCGTCCCAACGTCACCGTCGATGTAGCCGGGCTGGCAGTGAAAACCGGCAACAGCGCCATCCTGCGCGGCGGCAGCGAGACCCTGGAGAGCAACAAAGCCCTGCTGGAGACCTTGCGCAAGGCGCTGGAAGAGAGCGGACTGCCGGCCGACGCCGTGCAGCTCATCGCAGACCCCGATCGCGCTCGCGTGGCTGAGCTATTAGGCTTATACGAATACGTCGACCTGATTATCCCCCGCGGTGGGGCGGCGCTGCACCGTTTCTGTCGCGAGACCAGCAAAATCCCGGTGATTACGGGAGGTATCGGTATCTGCCACCTGTACGTCGATGCCAGCGCCGACCTTGAAGCTGCCCTACCGGTGCTGCGGAATGCCAAAATTCAACGCCCGACGGTGTGCAACGCCCTGGATACTTTGCTCGTGCACCGCTCCATCGCCAGTGTTTTCCTCCCCCGCCTGGTGGAGGCGCTGAAGGGAGACGGTGTCTCGTTCCGGGCGCATGCCAATGCATTGCCGTACGTCCAGCAGGATCGAACCGGCCACGTGCAGCCTGCCGGGCCGGAGGACTTCGACACGGAATGGCTTTCGCTGGTCCTGGGGATCAAAGTGGTGGAGAACCTGGATGAAGCCGTGGAGCACATCACCCTGCACAGCACCGGGCACTCAGATGGCATCTTGACGCAAGATGTTGAAAATGCGCGCCGCTTCACGTCGGAAGTCGATTCGGCGGTGGTGTATGTGAACGCCAGCACGCGCTTCACGGATGGCGCACAGCTCGGGCTGGGCGCCGAAGCGGCAGTCTCCACACAGCGGCTGCACGCCCGCGGCCCGATGGGACCGCGCGAGCTGACCACCTATAAGTGGGTGGTCGAGGGGGATTACCACATTCGGACGACTTGATCTCCGGCGCATTTCACCCCATCCCCACCCCGCCGATAAGCGAGGTTGAGGTGGGAACTAGGATCATTGAAATTTAGCCGGCCGGTTTTACCCTGCGGTGGTAGGCTGCGGCCAGCCCGCCCATGGCCGTCTCGCGGTAGCGAGAGAGCATATCCTTGCCGGTCTCGCGCATTACCGTAACCACATCGTCGAAGGGGATGCGGTGCGTGCCGTCGGAGAAGAGGGCGTACTCGGCGCAGGTGAGCGCCCGGGTGGCCGCAAAGGCGTTGCGTTCGATGCAAGGGATCTGCACCAGACCGCCCACCGGGTCGCAAGTCAGCCCCAGATGGTGCTCGAGACCCATTTCGGCTGCATATTCGATCTGGCGCACGGTCCCACCCAGCATCTGGGCGGCGGCCCCGGCGGCCATGGCGCAAGCCGTGCCGATCTCTCCCTGGCAGCCCACCTCAGCTCCCGAGATCGAGGCATTCTCCTTGATCAAATTACCGATCAGCCCGGCGGTCGCCAGACCGCGCAAGACGTCTGCCTGGTCGCATTGGAACATTTCCTGGACGAAGCGCAGCACACCCGGCAGCACCCCACTCGAGCCGCAGGTGGGCGCGGTGACGATGACGCCCCCGGCGGCATTTTCTTCCGACACAGCCAGGGCATAAGCCGAGAGCAGGGCTGGGAACTTAAAATACGGCCCGGAAGTGGATGTCCGGCGCAGGAAGACCCAGGCTTTGCGCCTCAGGCCCAAACCGCCGGGGAGCACGCCCTGAGCATGAATCCCGCGCTCGATGGCTGCCTGCATGGCAGCCCAGATATCAGTCAGATAGGGCCAGATCTGCTCGCCTTCGACCCCGGCAACATATTCCCACAATGACGACCCGCTTTCATCGCAGTGGGTGAGGATAGCGTCCATGTTCGTGATGGGGTAGATACTGTCTGGATGCGAAATCTCTGCTCCTGAAGCATCCCCCAGCGCTCCGCCGCCCAGGCTGTACACCTGCCAGGTATCCAGGACCGCCCCGCCGGCGTCCAGGGCTTCGAACTGCATCCCGTTGGGGTGGAGGGGGAGCTGCCGCTCGGGAGACCAGACGATCTCTAAAGGGCGGCTGCCAAAAGTGTCGGAAAGGGCGCGGTCGGTGAGGTGGCCCTTGCCGGTGGCTGCCAGGCTGCTGAACAGCGTCACACGGTAGGTCGCCGCCTGCGGGGTACGTTTAAGGAAGATTTCAGCGGCGCGGCGCGGCGCCATAGTATGGCTGCTGGACGGGCCGGCGCCGATACGGTAAAGCTCACGAATCGATTCCATCTTATTTTTTCAATCGAGCGCGCACGTCCAGGGCGAAGGCGCCCTGGCCCTCGGGCAGCACGCGCAGGGGGTTGATCTCGATCTCGGCCAGTTCGGGAAAGTCGGCGGCGAGCTGCGCCAGGTGCGCCAGGGCGAGGCGCGTGGCAGTCCGGTCGGCAGGAGGCAGATTGCGATAGCCCTGCAGCTTGCGCCCGGCCCAGGTCTTATCCAGCAGGCGCTCGGCATCGCGCGGGTAGAGCGGCGCCAGGGCGAAGGCCACGTCGTGCAATCCTTCAACCTCCACACCTCCCGAGCCGAACATGGCCACGGGACCGAACTGTGGGTCGGAGACGACACCGGCGATGACGTCCTGCCCGGATGTGAGCATGCGCTGGACGAGCACGCCTTCAATTCGCGCCTCCGGCCGCCTCTCTCGCGCAGCCCGGATCACTGCGTCGAATCCCTGGGATACAGCGGCTGCATCACCGAGATCCAGCAGCACCCCACCGACGTCGGATTTGTGCAGAATGTCGGGCGAGGCCACCTTGAGCGCAACAGGAAAGCCCTCCTGGATGGCGAGCCGGGCGGCTTCTTCAGGAGTGGCAGCCAGGCGCAATTGCAGGGTAGGAATGCCGTAAGCTTCCATTAATCCCAGAGCGGCTTCCTGCGAGAGAAACTCACCCGGCCGGCAGTTGCTCAGGATAGATTTTACCCGGGGGATATCCACGTCTGTGGAACAAAGCAGGGCCTCCTCGGGGCAGTCCAGGTCTTGCGCACGGCGGGCCAGGACGGCCAGAGCGGAGGCAGCCGCCTCAGGGAAACGGTATTCGGGAATGCGGGCGGCGCGCAGGAACTCGACGCCCTCCTGAACAAGCCGGTCGCCCATCAGCGTGACGATAACCGGCTTCTCGCCGGCCTGGATGACCGGTATGATCGCCTTGGCCACCCCACCGGCGGAGAACATGGGCGGCGGCGGGGCGATCACCAGGATGCTGTCCACACCGGGATCTTCGAGCAGGGCTTTCAGGCAGCGGGCGTACTGCTCGGGAGAGGCGGAGGCGAGCATGTCGATGGGGTTATGCAGGCTGGCTGCCGGCGGAAGGATCTCCTGAAGGGTAGAGATCGTCTCAGCTGAAAGAGAAGCCAGTTGCAGCCCTTGCTGCTCCAGTGCGTCGGAAGCTGCCACGCCGGGGCCGCCGGCATTGGTGAGCACAGCCACATGGGTACCGTGAGGCAGCGGGCACCAGGCCAGGGCGCGCGCCCACAGAAACATCTCCTCGATCGTGCCGGCGCGGATCACCCCGGATTGCAGGAAGGCGGCGTCGAACCCCGACTCGCTGCCGGCCAGCGCGCCGGTATGCGAGGCGGCAGCCCGCCGGCCACTTTCGAAGCGGCCTACTTTCAGTGCCAGGATTGGTTTCTGGCGGGTAATGCGCCGAGCTTCCTCGACGAAATGGCGCCCCTGGCTGATACCTTCCAGGTAGAGCGTGATCACGCGAGTATCCGGGTCGGCAGCCACCTCGGCGAGCATATCGGTTTCGTTCACGTCTGCCTGATTGCCCAGGCTGACCAGCGATGAGAGACCCAACCCCTGGCCGCGCAGCCAATCGATGACTGCCGCGCAGATGGCGCCCGAATGGGAGAGGAAGGCGATCTCGCCGCGCGCCGGGCCGGGAGGCTGCAGGAAAGTGGTATCCAGTGGAAAGTGCGTATCGATCACGCCGATACAGTTGGGACCAACGATGCGCATGCCGTACCGCCGGGCGATTTCTACACAGCGGGCTTCCAACGCAGCGCCTTCGGAGCCAACCTCGCGAAAGCCGCCCGAGGCGATGATCGCCGCGCGGATCCCTCGTTGGCCGCATTCCTCAAGAGCCTGAGGAACCGTGGGTGGAGGTGTCAGGATCACCGCCAGGTCCACTGGGTCAGGCGCCTCAGCAACACTGGCGTAAACGGGATGCCCAAGCAGGCTGCCGCGACGCGGGTTGACGAAATGCACCCCACCCGTGTAACCGCTCTGCACCAGGTTGCGCGCCAGGCCGTAGCCCAGCTTGGTGGGGTCGTGCGAGGCGCCGATGACGGCTACGCCTTGCGGGGCGAGAAAGGGGGTAAGCGAGCCTGGTTGCATGTGTCAATCTCCTATACCGGTTAAACGGTAGAACAGCATTCCGATGTATTCTTTCATTGCCCCTGAAGTTGCCTTCAGATTGGAAGCAGATGGCACCAGGTTGATGAGCTGTGTGGGCAGGGGGGCGTGGATGAGGTTCACCCAATCTGCCTGGGTAACGGTGTAATCGGTTGGGGCAGGGATCACTTCCAGGCCCTGGTTCTGGAAAAGCCCCACAGCTCGCGGCATATGCTGTGCGGAGGTAACCAGCAAGATGCGATGGATGCCTTTCTCAGACAGAATGCGGCTGCTATACAGAGCGTCTTCGGCGGTGTTGCGCGAATCGTTCTGCAGCCAGAGGGCGCTGCGCGGCACCCCCATCAGCTCCAACAGGTCGGCCATTTCCTGGGCAGGCGTGCTGCTGCGCGGTTCCAGAGAGGGGATGGCCCCGCCGCTGAGTAAGAGATAAGGCGCAAGGCCCTGTTTGTAGAGGCGGGCGGCATAAATCACCCGGTCGCCGGCGCTGTTGACTTCCACGGAGGGGCGAGGAAAATCGGCAGGCTCGGTGGCGCCGCCCAACACGACGATTGCTTCAGCGTGAACGCCTGTTTGGAGGGGCATGTAGCGCCATTCCAGCGAGCGCACCAGACTGACGGCCACCCAACGATTCCCTCCCAGCCAGACCACCGCCAGCGCCAGAACGAGCAGGGCATTCCTCCAGCGGGGCTTCTGCCGCAGGAGCAGGGCCAGCGCAATGAGCACGCACGCCAGCCCAACCGGGTAGACGAAAAGGGGAAGGAATTTGGATAAAAAGATGAGCATGGATAGACGCTGTGCAGTAAAATGGTTCAGAGTGCAGCCTTAATTGTACCAGCCCTCACGGCATAGCAAAGCCAATGGCAGAGGCGGATGCCTGGGCAGCCATCCGCTTTGGGATTAATTGGCCTGCTACACCGAGGTCGCGGCTATCTCACCCGATCCCCCGGCATCCGCTATTGTGCAGAAGGAGTGCACTCTGCAACCTGGATGTTCGGTCTATGGGCTGCTATGAAGCGCCAACCTCCGATTCCATCGCCACGGGTACACGCACTGTCTCGACCATTTCCTCCAGCATGCGCGTGGTGAGCGATTTGGGGCGCTCGATGGGTTTGCCCAGTGCCCGCGCCCAAACGGCGTGCGTGGTTAGCCCCAGGATGCGACTGACTCCGAACAAAACGGTGTGAAAATCGAATTGGGTCAACCCGTAGTGGACCTGCAGCGAGCCGCTGACGGCATCGACGTTCGGCCAGGGATTTTTCACCTTCCCATACTGTGAAAGGACCTCCGGGAGCACCTCGTAGACCATGTTGACCAGGCGGAAAAGCTCGTCGTCTTGAAGATACTTTTTGCCAAACTCAAGCAAAGCGGTGAAGCGTGGGTCGGTCACGCGCAGCACGGCGTGTCCGTAGCCGGGAATCACCTGCCCGGATTTCAGCGTCTCCCAGGCATAGCTTTCCAACTGCTCGCGGGTGGGGAAGGCGTCGAAATTCCGGCGCAGGTCTTGCAGCCAGCGGATGCATTCCTGGTTGGCCACGCCGTGCAGCGGCCCGGCAAGCCCGTTAATCGCCGCGGAGCTGGCGTAATAGATGTCAGAGAGTGCTGAGTTCACCAGGTGCGCCGTGTGAGCCGAGACATTTCCGCCCTCGTGGTCCGAGTGAAGGATCATGTACAATCGCATAAGCTCCCGATACTCCCAATCGTTCCCTTTGCCGATCAATTGGGCAAAGCTGGCCCCCCAATCCACGTCGGGGTCGGACTCCAGGCAAATTCCATCCCGGTACTTCAGGTTGTAGATGCAGGCGGCCAGTCCGGGAAGCTTGGCGGTCAGGTTGAGGCTGTCCTCCAGAGTTGGCTTCCAATAGTCTTCTTTGACCAGCCCGTTGGAATACTGCCGGGTGAAGACGGATTCACTTTGCAAGGCCAGGATGGCCTGGGAGAACATCGTCATGGGGTGGGTGGAGGACGGCAGGGCGCGCAGCACATCGACAACGTAGCCGGGGATGGTGGCCCGTTTTTTCCACTCTGCCTCGACAGCCTGCGCCTCCCCCAGGGAAGGCAGCCGGTCGACCATCAGCAGGTAGTACAGCCCGCCGGCCAGGGGAATCTCGGAGCCGGGGGCTTTAGGCAGTAGCTCCAGGATTTCTGGGATGGAATACCCGCGCAGCAGGATGCCTTGATAGGGTTCGACATAGGAAATATCGCTCACCTGGATCTGCACCCCGCGGATGCCTGCGTAGAGCTGTTCGACGGTCACGTCGCAGACTTTTTGGTTGCCGTGGTGCTTGATGAGATGGCTGACCCGTTGGCGCCACTCCGGCAGCTCAGCGGCAATCTTTTCTTCGATGATCATGGCTGTTTTTCCTTTTTATGGATAATGTGGTTGGGCAGATAACCGATGGCTTGCGAGATCTGCGCCGCAACCGGTAAGATTTTGGCTACGTACCGGGCGACGGTCGCCTCATCGAAACGCTGGCCCGGACCCGAGATGGTGATGGCGGCAGCTACTTCTCCCTGGTGATCGAAGATCGGCGCGGAAACCCCCGAAGCCTCTAATATCCATTCGCCGTGGCTGACGGCGTAGCCCTCGCCGCGGATCTTTGCCAGCTCCCTGCGCAGCCCATCCGGATTCGAGATCGTTTTGGCGGTCAAGGGCGTCATCTGGATGGTTTGCAGGTACTCTTCCTGGCGGGCGGGTGGCAAGAACGCCAGCAGGACCTTACCGGCCGAGCCGGCGTAAAGCGGCAGGCGCCGACCGATGCGCGCCACGATGCGCACATTCTGCGAGCTTTCCAGACGCTCTACGCACACCCGGTCGTTGCCGTCGAGCAGGTACAGGCTGATCGTCTCCTGTGTCTCCTTGTACAGCTCCTGGAGGAAGGTGAGCGCCTTGGAGCGGATATCCAGCGTGCTGGAATAAATCCCGGCCCAAACCAGGAGGCGGGGACCGAGGGAATAAGCCCGGGTCGCAGAATTCTGGCTGAGGACGCCTTCCTCTTTGAGCGCCGCCAGGAGCCGGCCGGCGGTGCTGCTGGAGAGGTGAACCTGGCGGGCGATCTTGCGCACCCCCAGCTCTGGTGTCTCCTGGGTGAAGCAGTCGAGTAAGGCAAAGGCTCGGTGGATGGAATGGACCTGTTCGACAGGCATAGTGGCTCCGGATGTCCCGTATTATGAGACAGTGTCCCAAAAATAATTCGCACAATGATAGCGAAGGATTCTGGTTTTGTCAAGGGAAATTGAGGGTTAGCAACAGAGTTGATGAAAATTACTCATGCGTAAAAGGGTCTGCGTGATGAGGCATTGATGCGAGGGGAGGGTGTTCAGGGGCGCAGGCAATTTCTGTGGGCCCGATCCTTTCATTACCTTGATGGAGGGATCCTCATCCATAGATCCGTTTCGTATCCATTGCTGCCGGTCAGAATGATCTCAGAATCAAAAAAGGTTTTGCGCTCGTATAGAGGCAAAACCTTTTATCGATCTATGCTTGAAAGATTAAATTTTCAGAATCTGCGAAAGCTTTTGCATGTCGAAGTTAACGACGATGGTCCCATCGATATCAAACGTGGGGGTGATCGTCTTTCCCCTGCCCCAGATTCGCACCTGCTCGGATGCCCACGCATTTTTGGTGATGTCCACTTCGGTGAACGGCAGGTTGCATTCCTGGAACCAGCGCCGGGCTTCCTTGCAGTCCGGGCACCAGGGGGTGCAGTACATCACGATTCCCCCGTGCGGCAGCTCAACCGGCTGGATGCCCGGCATGGTTTTCTGCCGATAGGCGGCCTCTGGTTCGAGGCGCTCCAGCTCGGCAAACAAGACGTCGTTGTCGGGCTGCTCGTTAAATTCGTGAATGTCGATATAACGAATCAAGCCTGATTTATCGATAATAAATATCGCCCGCTCGGTGTACCCCTCTGGGCGCAGGATTCCGTACTTCTGCGCTACTGCCCCATGAGGCCAGAAATCGCTGAGCAGGGGGTAATTGATTCCGCCCAGGCTCTCTGCCCAGGCAACCAGGCAAGGAATATGATCAATGCTGATACCCAGAACCTGGGTATTTAATCCCGCAAACTTAGCCTGTTCAGCTTCATAAGACGGGATTTGACTCGTTCATATAGGTGTCCAGGCCTGAGGGAAGAAAGCCAGAACCACATTCATGCCCCTCAGGTCGTTCAGGTGCACATCCCCTCCCAGATGGTTGGGGAGTACAAAATCCGGTGCTTCTTGTCCTAGGTGTAGCTGCATATTAAACCTCCCCTCTAAATTATAAGCCTTCAATATTACCGTATTATAAATCGTGTTCAGGATTTGTGTCCACAATGGCAAGCTAAGTTATAATGGAGGAGTTGTTTCGCCTTGATTTCCCAACACTAACCATATCTCGAGATCCTATGCCCGCTTCGAAACAGCGTTTTTCTCTGGTATGGCAGATCACCCTGATTGTCATTTTGATCGCCGCAATAGGGGGTCTTTTCATCCTGCTGGGCGCATTTAAACCTCCTGCTGGCAGCCACCGGGTCACTTTCCGGGTGGGGGCCGACGGCGGGTTTGCCGCCATCACCTACCGGGATGCCACCGCAAAGGTGACCGATGCCCAACAGGTGATGGCGCCCTGGAAAAGGGAGAGCGACAATCCCAGCGGCACACAGGTTTATTTAACCGCCGGGAACCCCTCCCAAACCGGGAAGATTCAATGCGAGCTTCTGCTGGATAACCGCCCGTGGAAATCCTCGCAGGCAGTTTTCCCCCAGGATTCGGTCGCCTGCGCCGGCATCGTGCCATAAGATCGAAGGACGCGGACGAGCGCTGAAAACGCGGATCGTCGCGCGTATTTAGTCACCATTCCGCGTCAATCCGCGCTCGTCTGCGTCCTAGTAAATACGTCAAAACTGAGGATCCTCCAATGCCGGTAGGAGATCAGACTTCAGCACAAACTGTGCCAGGGTTTGCTTCAGGGCCTGCGCCATCTCTGCCAGCGCCCGAGACGACCCGGCGACTTCCTCAACCTCGGCGTTGACTTCCTCGGTGGAAGCCGACACCTGCTCTGCGGCCGCGCAGTTCTCCTGACTGATGCTGGCGATCTCCTCCAGCGCCCGCGTGACTTCGGCCGAATCGGCTTGCAGCACCCTGGCGGCTGCCAGATTCTGCTGGACGACTTTCGCCACCGAATCCATAGCCTGGATCAGCTCGCGGGCTGAGGCGCTCATTTCGCCGGCTGCCGATGAGGTTTGCCGTGCCTGCTGGTTCACCTCTTCCGTGGCCTGGAGGATTTCGGTAAGCGCTTGCCCGGCCTGGCTGCTGCGCTGAGAGCCCACTTCGACCTCTTGCGCTCCGGCTTCCATGGCAAGCACGGCAGCCTCGACCGCCTTTTGAATGGTCTTCACCAGACCGCCGATTTCCTTGGTGGCCTCGCTGGCACGTTCGGCCAGGCGTCGCACCTCATCGGCAACCACGGCGAAACCGCCTAGTTTCATCTCGAACTGCGCCAGGCTGTCTGATTTAAACCCTACCTGAACGATTCCCGGCTGATCGCCTCGAGATACCCCCACGTATTTATACACCTGGTTGTCGACCCCCCGCCGCTGAGAAGGCTGGCAAACCACCCCATCGCTCTGGCGCAGCAGCTTCATGAACGGGTATGTCTGGGCTTTGGGGTCGTCGGGGAACTTCCATCCTACGAGCCTTGGATCTTCTGCATAGACGATCACGCCGTCGCGATCTGTGATGCAGATCGTATCCAGGCCGGCCCGCCGGGCCAGGTCTGACCAGAAATCGGTGGAGAAATTCAGGTTTCTCTCGCACAGAATTTGATTGATGAGCTGAGCCTGGGCGATCATTTGACGGTTGAGTACCGCCTCGGTCAGGGCAGTCGCCTGGGTTTGGGCGCGGGCCGTCTCGATCGCTGCGTTCAGGGCCAGTAAGTTCGTCTGGCTGGAGATGTCGTCGATCGTATTCAAGATATCGCCGATACGGGTGGTGCGTTCTCCCATCTCGTGAACTTTTAGAGTGGAAAGTTGGACTTTTGCCCGAATGCGTTCCATCCCCTGGACGGTTTCCTGGACGATGCCCGCCCCGCTGTGGGCGGAAAAGGTGGCATCTTTTGAGAGAGAGGCTACAGTCTGGGCGCTCTCGGCAACCTGCTGAAGGGCGGTGGTCATGCGGTTGGTGAGCGAGACGGTCTTTTTAACGGCGGCATCCTGTTCGCCGACGCCGCGCGAGATATCCTGGATAGCTTCCGTCATACGGTCGACGGAATCATTGGTCTGGGTGATGCTCCCCGATTGCTCGGCTGCGCCGCGAGCCACTTGCTGGATGTTCAGCGTGATCTGGGTGGTGGCTTGCCCGGCCTGGGCGGCAGCCGCAGAAAGCTGCTCGGATGTATAAGTCAATCCATCAGCATCGGTGTTCACCCGGTTCAGCACGTTGTTCAGCGAGGCGGTCATACGGCTGAAAGACTGCCCGGTCTCTTTAAGCCGGCTGAGGATGGTATTGAAAGCCAGGGTCAACCGGCCGATTTCGTCTTGTGATATTTCATCCAGGGGCTGGCTCGCAATTTTGAACTGTCCTGTGAGATCGCCGCGGGCCAACATCCCCATCTCGGAAGCCAGGCTCTTCAGGTCTCCCTCGGCGACCTTTTGGGAGGCATCGGTAACCTGCTGCAAGGGCTTGATGATCCAGCGGGGGAGAGACAGGCACATGATCCCGCAAAGGATCGTCCCCACCACCAGCCCCAACGATAATATTTTACGCATCAAATGAAGCATATCGCCGGCTGCTTGCAGTCCGCTATTCAGCCCTGCCGACTCCAGGGGCGTGCCTGCTGCCTGTGCGCTCGCCAGAGAAACAACGGTTGTATCCACTCTCGCCAGATAATAGAGGGTGCCCCCCCCAACAGCCAGCAGCAACGCCAGTAGGGCCATGAAACCGATGATCATTTTGGCGCCTACGCTCAACCGGTTGAGTTGTGAAAACATAGGGAAGTTACTGGTGTTTTCCATCACCACCTCTTCTATTCTCTAATTTACAGGCAACTTTGGCAGAGCTTCTTTTTCTGACCGGTCGAGAACTTTCTTCAAGTCCAGGATGATGATGAGCTGTCCATCCAGTTTCGCGATCCCCTGGATGTACGCCGAGTCGATGGTTGCCACCATAGGGGGTGTAGGTTCGATCAACTCGTCAGAAATGCGCATGACGCGCGCAACCGAATCGACGATCATGCCGGCTTTGATTTGATCCAGGAAGGCGACCACGATACGCGTCTCGCGGGTGGGAGGCGTCTGCTCGAGGCCGAAGCGTTTGCGCAGGTCGATAATCGGAACGATGGATCCGCGCAAATTCGTCACTCCTTCGATAAATTCAGGAGCGTGGGGAAGCTGAGTAATCGGCTGGAGGTTGAGAATGCCCTCGATGGCGGCAATATCCACGCCAAAATGCTCATTCGCTACTTCGAATACAACCACCTGGGTTTCCATTTGTTCTCCCTGGATTCTTTTTATCTGATCCCCGGACGGGACGGGATCGGGATCTGGTTGGTTTTTTCATATGACATGGGGTTCTCTCTTAGAGCCAGGTGAATGCAGATCCTTCCGCATTCTGTTTCCATGGGGACGACCAGGCGCGGGAAATCGAGGGTCGAAATCGCGGCTCCGCGGCCAACGAGCAAAGTGGGGGGAGAAATCGTGGCTTCAAACCCGGCTTCCGAGAGCAGCACGCTGGCTTTACCGGTGATGACGTTACCCAGCTCGGCAATTCCGCTTTGGGCCAGGTTATCCAGCTCCATTACTTTTTCACCCATCATTCTCGATACCAGAGATAAGCCCACATCGTAAGTCATGCTGTAGAATACGTTCCCTGTGATCCTCCCCACCAGAGCGATGACGACCGTTATGTCCTCCGTCTGGTAAGGGCATTTTTCGAGGATCAGCTCGCCCCGGTTTGCAGAGATGCCTGCTTCTAATTTCAAAACCTCAAAGGCTGAGCTCACAAAGGGAGCCATGTATTTCACATTCATTCATCCGTCCTTCCATCAATCCAATATCGATTTACCTTCCGGAGAAAGCCCTCATTCGGCGCGGGGTGAAGTGGTGGCGCCTTCAATCAGTCGAACGGTACTGCCTGGCAGGAACTCTTGATTGTTTTCACGTACTGCCAGGTGGACCGTGATCTCACCCATTTCGGTTCGCAGCGGGACAACAATGCGCTGGAAGTCCAGGGTCGAAATCTGGATGCCGTTGCCGGTGATCAAGGTCGGTGGGGAGATGGTGGTGTTTAAGCCTGCATCCGCCAGTTTGATTGTGGCTCTCCCCGAAATGACGTTCCCCAGCTCAGCCACTCCGCTCTGCGCCAGGAGGTCCATTTCCTGGAAAGGCTGGTCGAGCATGCGCGATACCAAAGCGATGCCGGTCGCTTTCGCCATGCCATACAGGACCACCCCCTGGAGCTGCCCGACCAGGTTGATCAGGACGGTAATGTCATCCGTTGTCAGCATCGATTTCTGCAGCGATAACATACCGCGGTCGACCGTCGCCTGGGCCTCGGCTTTCAAGACCTCCGTAGCTGCTTCGACGAACGGATTTAAGAATTTCACATTCATCAGCGTTCCCTCCCGATGAGCATACCAGGCAACGGCTTTAGGCCTGGATCATGCCGAACAATTCTTCGGCTGCATGCACAACATTGGACATGCGGTCGAACAGATCTTCTAACTGCGCTTCCCGGATCCCCAGCATCTCGAAGGCGACCGGGTCGCAAGGGTACCTCAAACCATCGCGTCCGATGCCGATACCAAATATCATCATGGCTGCGTCGGCGACGTGCACAGCCGAGGCCAGGCGAATGGATTCTCCGGCCTGGCTGGGCTTGTGATGGAAGGAGATAGCGGTCACCAGCGGTGTGGGAAGATTCCAACGGCGAGCCATTTCGCCTCCCAGGTAGGCGTGGTCATACCCGCACAGAGAGGCTTCCAGCTCACTGAAGTGGCGATCTTGAAATTGGGGATCCTCAGTATCTGTATTTCTTAATAAGACTTCCAGGGCAAGCTTACCGATATCGCACAGCAGCCCGGCGTGGTATGCCTCTTCAGCTGATTTGGGATCGATATTGGAGAGGATCAGGCGCGCGCCGTTCGCCACTCCGATCGCGTGCCTCCACAGATCACCGCGTGCGAGGTCGTAACCGGGCAAAGGGCGGTAAAGCATATTGGCCACTGAAGCGGCCAGAATCAAGCTTTGCACCGTATTCTGGCCCAGGTACATGATCGCCTGCTGGACCGTGGAAACCGGATTGGGGAGCCCGTAATAAGCCGAATTGACCCACCGGAGGACCAGGCTGGTCATCACCTGGTCCATCGACAGGACACGCGCCACCTGACCCATGCTGGATTTGGGGTCGCGGATCAAGGCGAGCGCTTTTTGCGCCGCCTGCGGCAGGGGAGGCAACTCTCCGATTTGCTGAAGGATTTGATCGATCTCGTCGCTCATGATAGCATCCGGCTGGGTCGAGAATAAAAGGAAACACCGTGATTTTGAAAACCGATTTCTTGCGGGCGGGGAATGATTTCCGTAGCGCCTAAAAAGAGCACGCCACCCGGGCGAATTGCAGCCAGGAATTTGCGGTAGAGAGCGTCTTTAGCCTCGCCAGTGAAGTAAATGATGACATTGCGGCAAACAATCAGGTCAAAACCGGGCACGAATGGGTCGGCAAGCATGTTGTGCTCGCGGAATTGGACCCGTTGGGAGATGCGCTCGCTGACATAAAATGGAGGTCCTCCCGAATCGAAATAATTGAGGCGCTGCTGGAACGAAACGTTGCGGATATCCATGGCGCTATACGGGCCGCGAGACCTGGCTCGCTGCAGCGCGCTGCGGTCCAGGTCGGTGGCCAGCAGGTAATGGTTGCGGCCGGGAGCAATCTCATCCAGCAAGATTGCCAGCGAATAGGGTTCCGGTCCAATCGAGCAGCCGGCGCTCCAGATGCGCAAGCCGCCTTGGGGACCCCGGGTTTTCGGTACGGAGGCGAGCAGAGCGGGGAGGATTGCAGTCCGCAGCTTTACCCAGCTTTCTTGATCGCGAAAGAACTCAGAGACATTAATAGTCAGATAATCGCGAAACCGCCTTTGTTCATCAGAGTTTTCGCGAGCATGCAAGAAATATTTCTCCCAGCTGGCGTAACCCGAGCGCGAGAGCCAGGAATCGAGCCGCCGCCGCATTTGCTCCTCTTTATAGGCTGTCAGATCAATCTGCAGCAAATTCCGGACAGAAGACTTTACCTGCTCGTAGATTTCGGTATCCATGCCTACCCCATGCGGAGACTGGAAATCGTCGGCGTACGCACCTCTTCGTCAAGGTGCGCCGCAATTTCGTGAAGTGGGGAAATGAAATCGGCGAGGCCGGCTTCAACTACGCTGCGTGGCATGCCCCAAACAACGCACGTCGATTCATGCTCGGCGATCACCTTCCCGCCGCTGCTATGGATGAGAGCTGCCCCATTCGTGCCGTCATTTCCCATCCCGGTCAGGATTACACCAATTGTCGACCCGCCGAAGTGCTGCACGATCGATGCCAGCGTAACGTCAACCGCCGGCCGCACACCGTGGACCGGTGGGTTCTGGTTGAGTAGCACCTGCCCGCTTTGCTCCACCGTCAGGTGAAAGCCTCCGGGGGCTACCAGCGCCATGCCGGCCTCCAACCGGTCTCCCGGTTGGGCTTCCTTGACCCTGATCTTCGAAATTGAATCCAGCCGCTCGGCCAGCGAATGAGTGAATCCGGTGGGCATGTGTTGGACGATGATGAATGCTGCCGGCAGATCTGGCGCCAGCGCAGGAATCAGCGTGTTCAGCGCGCGCGGGCCACCGGTGGACGAGCCAATCACTACCACGCGGTCGTGGGGGCGTAAACGCCTGGAGGTTTTGGTCGAAGCGGAAGGAGGCCAGATTTCAAGGGCTGCAGGGCCAGCTAGGTTTTTCACGTTTGCATGCGCGGCATGCAGAACTTTACCGATTACCTCGTCCATCACCAGCCCGATATCGGCTTTATTGGTCGGCTTGGGCACGAAATCCACCGCTCCCCAGGTCAGCGCCTGCACGGTTTCGACCGCGCCATCGGTTGTCAGGCTGCTCAGCATAACGACCGGCATGGGAAAGCGCCTCATAATCTCGCGCAGGGTGGATAAGCCGTCTAAGCCAGGCATTTCCACATCCAATGTCACCACATCTGGCTGGCACCGGGGGATCATTTCCAGAGCCTCCCCTCCATCACGCGCTGTGGCAACCACTTGCAGGCGGCTCGCAGCAGCCAGGTGTTTGGCAATGGTGAAACGCATGAAGGCAGAGTCGTCTACCACCAGGACCCGGATGGGAGCCAGGCCGCCGGTGCTCGCTGCCGATGGGGAGACAGGCGCTGCCATCGGCGCTCAAACCAGCAGCTTGCTGATCGCGCCGAGAACACGCTCGCGCTCGAAGGGTTTGACGACGAAATCGCGCGCTCCCGATTTGATGGCTTCGAGGACAACCGATTCCTGGCCCAGTGCGGTCAGCATGACCACGCGCGCTTTGGGATCGAAAGCCCGGATATGCTTTAGGGCCGTCAGGCCATCCATCTCTGGCATGGTTACGTCCATCAGAACCAGGTCTGGATGGGACGCCTGATACGTAGAGACGGCTTTGGCTCCGTTCTCAGCCTCGATGACCTCATACCCATCTGCGGTCAGCATTTTCGAGATTCGTACCCTTAAAAATTCGGCGTCATCAACGATCAAAATTTTTGCCATGCAGCAAACCTCCTGTACCGGATATCTCTAGATCGTGTTCCGGGCTGCCGATGCTCCTCACAGTCATCCGCCCGTTACTAAGATATAGCTTCACCGTTCGGCCGATATTCCCTCCCACGTCTTCTGCGGCCAGATGTAAATTTAGCTGCTCGAATGTTTTCCTGGCAGAGTTGATGTTGCGCGACCCAATGTCGAAGGTTTTGGCAAGCTCCGCCACGGCCAGCATGTTCGCCCCGCCGGCCATGCGAATGATGAGGTTGGCGGTTGAAGCGCCGGATTTCACCATCTGGTCGATCAGGTTCAAGATGCCCGTATCCACATATTTTGGAGAGAATGGGTCATTTCCATTCAATTTTTGGGGTAAAACGGCGTGGAGCAGCCCGCCTACCCGGTGGTCCGGATCGTAGATACCAATACCCAGGCACGATCCCAGGCCGTAAGCAATCAATATATCGGATGGCTTACGGCTGACGGCGATCTCTCCCAGGTTAACGTTGATGGTATCCATAAAGTGTAATTATTCGCTCCAAATATGCTAGTGTAAGCCGGCCAATTTGTAGAGACCCGGTAAATCGATGATCAGAGCTACCTGACCATCGCCAAGGATGGCTGCACTGGACAACCCCGGCACATCTCCGACCAGCTCGCCAAATGATTTCACCACGACATCTTGCTCTCCTACCAGCTCGTCCACAACCAGGCCGACCTGCGTCTTCGAAGAGCTAACCACTACTACAAACGAAAATCCCTTATTGCTGGTCCCGTCCGGGAGTGCGTAAATTTCCGCCATGTTCACCAGGGTCAGGATCTGGTCGCGCAGCAATGTGACAGGTTTTCCGCGCACAGTCTGGATATCTCCCCGCCCCAGGCGCAGGGTCTCACTGACGAGCACCAGGGGTATGGCGAAGGTGATCATCCCCACACGGACAAGCAGCGTAGGCACAATGGCGAGCGTGAGCGGCAGCAATACTTTAAAGGTAGTTCCCCGACCGGGGTGAGTCTCAACGATGATCGAGCCGTTCAAGCGCTCGATATTGTTACGCACGATATCCATGCCCACGCCCCGCCCAGAAATATCGGTCACCTTATCGGAGGTGGAAAGCCCCGAGAGGAAAATAAGGTCGGTTGCCTGCTCGTCGGTTAGCAAAGCCGCTTCCGCCTCGCTGATCAGCCCCTTTTTGACGGCGCTCGCCTTTAACCGGACAGCGTCAATTCCTTTGCCATCGTCCTCGACGGTAATGACAATATGCCCTTGCTCGTGGCGAGCTGAAAGCGTAACGGTTCCCCGGGGAGGCTTACCGAGAGAAGCCCTGATCTCGGATGACTCGATCCCATGGTCTACGGCATTGCGCAGGATGTGGATCAAGGGATCGTTGATCTCTTCGATCACCGAACGGTCCAGCTCGGTCTCTTGCCCGTGGATTACCAGGGCGATGTCTTTCCCGGTCTTTTGCGCCAGGTCGCGCACCATGCGGGGAAATTTATTAAACACATTCGCGATGGGCAGCATGCGGATGTGCATCACCTCTTCCTGGAGCTGGTCGGTGAGCCGCCCCACGTGCAGGATCGTATCTGCCAGGGCGCCAAGACGCTCGTCTGCGTGGTACAAGGTTTCCAAACCCATGCGCAGCTCGAAGAGGCGGTTGCGGTCGGTGATCAGCTCGCCGACCAGGTTCATCAGACTATCCAGGCGTTCAACGCTGGTGCGGACGGTTTTGTCGGCTGCGAGGCGCTCTTTCGAAGAACGCTCCTGGTCGGCGATTTTCGCCGAGTGGAGGGCGGTCTTTTGCGCCAGGATCAGCTCTGCGATCATTCGATCCAGACGCTCTTGGGTAACGGCGCCCGTCTGCACCAGGATTTGCCCGAAGAGCGGGGGCGGGGTTGAAGGACTGGTCTTTTGTTCTTGCAGGGCTGCATCCAGCTGGGATTGCGTGATGACGCCCTTTTTTACGAGGAACTCGCCAAGCAGGGGAGGCTCCTCCAGGGCAGGCGTGTCCGCCTCGAGGTTTTCTGCCTGTCGAAAAACTGGATTTTCAACGGCTGCCTCCACGACCACGCGCTCTATTTCAGAAATGCGCTCCAGTTCCCGGCGGACTTCCTCGGCGGGTTTCATCGACAGCAGGGAAGCCGAGAAGTGGAAGACAGGCGCCGCGCTTTCGATCTCGGCCTGGCTAGGCTGCATGCTCAGGATCTGCCCGCATTCCTGCAGGACGAGCATTAGCTGGAACGCCCGCGCGGCAGAAGCGATGCTGGCCGGTGAGATGCCTGCCCGGACGTCCAGAATAGACTCACCGGCAGGGTTTGATAGATTTTGCTCCTGGGTGGGTTTGATTTCGGATTGAGCCGTATGGACCTCAAGAGTGACGTTTGCCGGGATGCTTTTACTGCCGCTGGGCTGCACGATCGGGAGGACACCCGGCTGTGTATCTGCCGGTATCAGGGCTGTAAAGCGGGCTACCATCCCGGTTACATCTACCGGTTGAGTAGCAACACCATGGGCTACTTCGTCGCGCAGCGCACGCAAAATATCGATCGATTCGAGGCATAAATCGATCAGCGGCGTCGTGATAGGGTGGGTCTGTTTGCGGATGCCGTCGAAGGCGTTTTCGAGGGCGTGGGTGAGCTCCACC